>JAWXCE010000034.1:0-68956 GCA_034440495.1 Hyphomicrobiales bacterium
CGCGCCATGGCGCGCCAGCGCAAGCAAGGTTTTTGACCGTGTCGATTTTAGAGTGTTCACGCGCAGGTCAATAGGCGCCCGTTCGGACAGCCCCCTGCCCTCATCCGCAGCAAACTCTCCGAAATTACGCTCGAATGAGGCGTGGAGCCACTCAGGATATTCGCCATGCACCCAAGGAGGGGCGTCTACCAGATCGCCAGTTGCAAGCCGCTCCAACTGCGCCGCCGACAATTGCGGTGGGGCGTGTTTGGCGCCGTCGAACAATGCGGCGACTGCCTCCACATCCATCCGCCAATAACGATTAAGCGTGGCCGCAACCAATGATGACGGCGTTTCATCCTGCATGATCCAGCCAAGCGACGCGCGTTTGCGCAGCGCGTCATACACGAGGTTGCCGATGGCCGCCCGGTCGCCAGAGCCGGCAAACCTGTTGTTGCGGCCCCATTCAGCAAGAGCGAGCGGTGCGGGGCGATGACGCGACTCCATCTCGGACAAGACTTCGCAGGCGGCGAGCGCCCGTCCGGCAAATTGCAAAGCGCTTAAGCTCCTTCAGTCAGAATACGAAAAGCAAGCAAGCCCCACATCGCCATCAGCGCCAGGGCGCCGATCATGAAAAAGCGGAAGCGCCAGAGCACGTGGTTGCTCGTGACGTGGATGTAAGCGTGGATGAGGCGCGACACGGCGAAAATCCAGGCAAACGTGATAAAGATGTAATCTACTTTAACCAGCGCTACTGCGAACAGCACCGCCGCGAAAAACAGAATTGGCGCCTGGAGCTGATTGTGGAATGCGTTAGCGATCTTGGTTACGTGCGGTGGCCATACGTCGCCCCCGAGCGCGATATCTTTCAGCCTTTTCTCGCCCGTTTTCAACCATTTCACTCGTGTCCCGCCCATATAGAACAACAGGAAAAACGTGAGCGCGACTTGCATAAAAACAGGCGCCATTAATGCCTTGATAATCATGTTGCCCCATCGCCGGTTTAGGAGTTCGTCGGATAGTTCGGGCTTTCACGTGTGATGGTTACGTCGTGTGTGTGGCTTTCGCGCAGGCCCGCCGTGGTGATGCGGATAAACTCCGCTTTCTGGTGAAATTCGCTAATGGTGTGAGACCCGGTATAGCCCATCGCGGCGCGCAACCCGCCCACCAGTTGATGCAAAACACTTGCGATTGAGCCTTTGTATGGCACTTGCCCCTCGATACCTTCCGGCACCAATTTCAGCGCGTTTGTAACTTCCTGCTGGAAATAGCGGTCGGCGGAACCGCGCGCCATGGCGCCGATCGATCCCATGCCGCGATAGGATTTATAAGATCGCCCCTGATAGAGAAACACCTCTCCAGGGCTTTCGTCAGTGCCTGCGAAGAGCGATCCGATCATGACGCAACTGGCGCCCGCCGCCAGCGCCTTCGCCATATCGCCGGAGTATTTGATCCCCCCGTCCGCGATGACTGGTATGCCCGCCGCGTGTGCTGCATCCGCGGCGTCCATCACGGCTGTCAACTGAGGCACGCCAACGCCTGCCACGATGCGCGTCGTGCAGATCGACCCCGGCCCGATGCCGACCTTTAGCGCGTCCGCGCCCGCATCGATGAGCGCCTTCGCGCCGTCCGCTGTCGCAATGTTGCCAGCGACAACCTGTACCGCGTTCGACAAGCGCTTAATGCGCGCGACGGCCTCCAGAACCCGGCTTGAATGTCCGTGAGCGGTGTCCACCACCAGCAAATCAACGCCCGCCTCGATGAGTGCCTGACTTCGCAGGAAACCCTCTTCGCCCGTAGTCGTCGCCGCCGCGACCAGCAGCCGCCCGTGACTGTCTTTCGCCGCGTCCGGGTGTTGCTGCGCCTTCTCGATGTCCTTCACCGTGATAAGGCCGACGCAATGGTAATTTTCATCTACGACAATCAGTTTTTCGATGCGGTTTTTGTGCAAGAGCCGCTTGGCCTCCTCGCGATCCACATTCTTATCGACCGTGATAAGGTTATTTTTCGTCATCAACTCGGAAACGGGTTGATTGGGGTCGGTCGCAAAGCGCACGTCGCGGTTGGTGAGAATGCCGACAAGCCGCCCTTGCCGCCCGCCGTTCACCGGCGCTTCGACCACTGGAATGCCTGAAATGGTATGGTTTTTCATTAGGTCGAAAGCCTGCGCCAGCGTCGCATTTGGCTGTATGGTGACCGGGTTGACCACCATGCCAGACTCGAATTTTTTCACCTGACGCACTTCGTCGGCCTGCGCTTCCGGCTCCATATTCCGATGCACGACGCCGATACCCCCCGCCTGCGCCATGGCGATAGCAAGGTTCGCCTCCGTCACTGTATCCATCGCGGCGGAAAGCACGGGAATTTTCAGCCGAATGGAGCGCGTGACATTGGTTGAGACATCAACTTGCGTCGGCATCACCTCGGATGGGCCGGGGCGCAGCAGCACGTCGTCGAAGGTCAGCGCGAGGTCTGGATGTATGTTTGCGCGATGCCGAACCATTGTTGCGGCTCCTCATGTCTCGGGGCCGCGCGGGGGCGGGCGTTACGGGGATTGATGCGCTTCATACACGGACGCGGGCTGGCTGCCAAGCGCCACGACGACAAAGCGCCAAGAGATACAACGGCGCGGGCCAGCGGCTGTTGGTCAGCGCCCGAAGATGCGCTATATTTCGAGGTAAGGAAATGCCCAATGCATCCGCTCATCGAGGAAAAGCGCGAGGAGATCGCCGCGATGTGCCGCCGCCATCGCGTGCTGCGGCTGGACGTGTTCGGCTCGGCCGCACGCGACGATTTTCAACGATGCGACGAGCGACTTCGACTTCCTGGTGGAGTTCAACCCGCCTTTCATCCAGAAGGCTTTTACGGACTATTTCGGCCTTAAGGAGGATCTTGAAGCTTTGCTCGGCCGCGAGATTGACATTCTCACCCTACGGTCGCTGAAAAATCCTTATCTGATTAAGTCGATCAAAAACGATCAAAAGGCGATTTATGCCGCTTAAGACGTTAAACTGCTCAGTGACATCATCAACGCGGGGCGAAGCCATCCAGCGCTTCTCGGCGGGCAAAAGTTTTGATGATTACTCGGGCGACCTCATGCTGCGCTCAGCGGTGGAGCGACAGTTTGAAATCATCGGCGAGGCCTTGAAGCGTCTAACAGAGCTTGACGCCGATCTTGCCGCGCGCATCAGCGAACGGCGGACGATCATCGGTTTCCGCAACTTTATCGCGCACGGCTACGACGTGGTGGACGACAGCATCGTCTGGGGCTGCGCAAGAGCGCCTGCCAGCGGTACTGGCGGAGGCGCGGGCGCTGCTGGCGGAGCTTGACGGCTAAGAATTTCATTCTTTGTAATTTGCGCCACCGCGAAAGCCGGTCGCGAGCACGTAAAGCTCGGCGCTATCGGCGCGGCTGGCTTTGGGCTTCACATGGCGCACGAGCTTAAAATCGCGCTTCAGGGCGTCGAGCAGCGCTTGCTCAGCGCCGCCTTGGAGCACCTTGGCGAGGAACGCGCCGTCGGGCGCAAGCACATCGGCGGCGAAGGCCAACGCCTCCTCGCACAGGCCCATGATGCGCAAATGGTCGGTCTGTCGATGGCCGCTGGAGGGCGCCGCCATATCGGAGAGCAGCACATCCGCGCGCCGACCCGCGAGCAGTGCGGTGAGCTTTGCCTGAGAAGCCTCCTCCAGAAAATCGCCATGGATGATGACAACGCCGGGAATGGCGGCGATTTCCGTCAGATCAATCGCGATCACCGCGCCGTTGCCCCCCTCCGCCTTCACGCGCGCCGCCGACACCTGGCTCCACCCGCCCGGCGCGGCGCCCAGATCGACCACCACCTGCCCCGGCTTTAGAATTCGGTATTTATCGTCAAGCTCACTCAGCTTATAGGCTGCGCGCGAGCGAAAGCCATCGCGCTTGGCGGCGGAAACGTAAGGATCGTTGAGTTGGCGCTGGAGCCATAGTTTAGAGGAAACCGTGCGCTTCTTGCCGGTTAAAACCCGCACTGTCAATTCGCGGCGCCCGCTGCCTTTGGTGCCCGAAGTCGGCGTTTTCCGCCCTTGCGTCATAAGAATTGAGCCTTATTGGGATTTGCTACGGCAATCCTAACCCCTAACGCTCACCTCTGAAAGGGTGCAACATTTACGCGGGGCTGCATATGCGACGCATTCTCGCCGTCCTCAGCCATCAGGGTGGTCAGAATGCCCTCGCGTAGTCCACGGTCGGCCACGCGCAGCCGCGTACACGGCCACATGCGCAGCAGCGCCTCCAGAATGGCGCATCCTGCCAGCACCAAATCCGCCCGCTCAGGCCCGATACAAGGCTCCAGCGTGCGCCCCTCGTAGCCCATCAGTAGCAGTTTGCGGGTAACGGCGCGCACATCGCTCGCCTCCAGCCACACGCCATCCACTTTCTTGCGATTATAAAATGGCAGATTGAGATGCACTCCGGCAATAGTCGTCACTGTGCCAGAAGTGCCCAAAAGGCTGATCTTGCGGCCCGAAATGCGCGCGGATATGTCTGAACGCCGGTCAAACTCGCGCAGGCTTTCTTGCAGGCTTTCGATCATGCGCTCGTATAACGCCTCGTTGACGTTGCGGCCGCCAAACTGCTCGGCAAGAGTGACGACGCCAAACGGGAGCGATGTCCAGCCGGCGATGCTGTCCAGCGCGCTTAGCCGTTCCGCAGGAGTGTCAACCTTGACCCGCTGTTTCCCGGTGAAATCCAACCAAACGAGTTCGCTTGAGCCGCCGCCAATGTCAAACACCAGCGCCCAATCGCTTTCACAATCCAGTAGGGAGGCGCAACCGACCACCGCCAAGCGCGCCTCGGTTTCGCGATCGATAATCTCCAGATCGAGGCCCGTCTGTTTTTTCACTCGTTTCAGGAATTCCGGGCCGTTCGCTGCTGCCCGGCACGCCTCCGTTGCAATAAGGCGAAACTGGTTAACGCCAGCGCGCTCCATTTTGCTTGCACAAATCTGGAGTGCGTCCAGCGCGCGGTTCATCGCCGGTTCGGATAGCCTGCCAGTGTGGCTCATGTTCTCGCCAAGCCGGACGATGCGGGAAAAGGTGTCGACCACGGTAAAGCCGCCATGCGCCGGGCGAACGGCGATGAGGCGGCAGTTGTTCGTGCCCAAATCCAGCGCACCATATACGGGCGCTGCATCAAACCTGGCGTCTGGCTTACGAACAGGCTGGGGCCGGGCGATAGCAGTGGACGGATAGTCTGTTTTAAATGGAAAAAAACCTTCATCCATCTCGGAGCGGACGGGAACTGTTTGTTTGATTCGAGGTTGATCCGGGGTGGAAAGAGACGTTTTCAAAACGGATTGAGAACCGGTCAATCCGGACAACGGCGCTTGGACGCTATCGCCGCCGCCCATTGAAAATCCCTGCGTCGTACTCTTATGGTCAGACATTCGTCGCCACCGGACCTTTATTTTCCGTGAAACGCCTATTCTCGGTGAAGCGTCATGACACAAGCCGTCACCGGACTCGCCTTACACTTACTTTAACAATTTTATTCAAAGGGTAAATGCATTTAATAGATTAAAATTGCACTGCTTTTTCTCGTGTTGTCCATCCGGTCTGATAAACTCACTCTGCCTCGTGGATGCACCGAACCTTGAGATACTTTATCAACCCATGACTTTTAAGGCATGTCGTGATCCCTTCTGATGACGCAGCGATAACCATTCGAAAATCTCCATATCATTTCAGGAAGCTCAGAACCGCCGGAGTTTCCCTCACTCACGCAGTGTTTGCGGGTCTTTTGGCGCTGACATTTTTGCGCGCTGACGTTGAGAAAACATCTTACGTGGAGGCAGCACCTCGCAAAAAACCGCCAACACCTGTGCGTCCTCAAAAGCGGATCGAGCCGCCTGTCACGTCCGCAAAGATCGAGCCGCCGGTTTCGCCTTCAATGAAGAAGGCCGAACCGCCTCCACTGACGCCTGCCGCGCAAAACCCGGCGAACCAAACTGCAAGCGTCTTCACCCCGAATGCGCCGACCACTAACGCAAACATACGCAACGCGGGATTGCTTGACCGGCTGGTCAGTGCTTATCCGGAATTTCTACAATCGCATGATGGACAATCGGTGGCTTGGCGCGACGGCGAGCGCATGCAATTCGATGACGGGCGGGACAAAACCAGCGGCGAGCGCCTGGAGCTGCCCGACCTGGAGGATTCATTCTTTGACGCTTATCCGGCCGGCGCCGACGGGATAAATCCCCCGCCGGATTTCGATCCGGGCCGCTCAATTTTCGAGCCGTTTTTCACAAAAATGTACGGAGACTGCAAAACCGGCGATGTAGAAAATCGCATGGCCGAAGTCGTGTGGCTGCCTGAAAACTGGGGCGGCAAAATCAAGGCGACAACTGTAAATTATGTGGATGAACGTTTGAACAAAATATCCAGTGAACTCGACGATCTTCCGTCCGAGTTCATGAAATATCTCAAACCACCCTCCGACGGCTATTCATGTCGGCCAATTGCGGGCACGGCGCGGATTGGCATGCATAGCTACGCCGCCGCTATCGACCTCAACCCGGCTTTTGGCGATAACTGGCAAAATGCGCGCCGGTCACGCCGCCAGTATCGCTACCGCAACCGCATCCCGTTAGAGATCGTGGATATTTTTGAAAAGCACGGCTTCATCTGGGGCGGTCGGTGGAGCCACTTCGACACGTTCCACTTCGAATACCGCCCTGAACTGATTGCTGGCTTTGACCCCGGCCCAGCCGCCCCTCGGCGAGAACCCGCCCAGACAGTCGTAAGGCCGGCGCCGCCGCCGGAAACGCCACAAGTCCAGAATCAGCCTCAACCCACCACCGCGCCTGCCCAAACTGACTCGCTTCCTTTGCCGGAGCGCCAGCCGCGCAATATCCGCTAACCTACCTGCTATCGCTGCCAAACTGAACGATGGTGAATGTGATAAGGCAAATACTGCAAAAGATGTAAGCCCCCGCCGCCACTGCCCATGACAAGACAGTTTCGGAAATAGCCGGGACAGCAAAACCAGCGAGAGATTTGTTGACGTTGAAAGCGGTCGTCTCCATGGCGGCGCAATGAATAATAAATATTACCGCTCCGATGGCGCCCGCACTTGCTAATGTCTGCGCCACTCCGCGCTCGCGAAACATCAGCCATAGCGTGATAAACGCCGCCTGGATCGCAATAAACACTGTAAGCGCAATACCCAGAGGGGAGTTTCGTGGTGTAAACGCGCCAGAAATAGACTCCATGGCGATGTAATGCATGCCGGCAAGGGACACTCCAAGCGAGACGACGCTTATCGGCAACCACGCTGGGCCGGATTTACGGCTGCCGCTGAGCGCGAACGCAATCAAGCCACCGGCAATAGGCAGCACTCCCGCGATCGCCGCCATTTCCGGATCGTATGAGACGCGCACCGGCAGCTTGATTGCGAAAATACCGATAAACTGCATCGCCGTCGCGCTTAAGCCAAAGCACAAACTGGCAGCAAGCAGCCGCACATAGTGCCCGCCAACACGTCGGCGGTGCATGTCGGCGGTCATCACCAGCGTCGTAAATGCGCCAAAAATAATGACCGCTGCGGAAAGCAGCATCAGGGCGCCGTTATAGGAGAAAGGCATTGCTTTGTTCCCCGCTCGTGTACGCTCTGGTTGAGCCGCGAGTCATGCAGTAAAGAGCGTATCGCCTGACTATGCAGCGAATGCAAATCGATTGTTTATCGTTCAACGCGTAGCTCGCCTACCCCCGCTACTGTGTCTGCCGTGAATGCTCGGGCAAGGCCTGGACCGGCGCGCCTGCCGCTTTCCACGCCTCGAACCCACCTTTGAGGTGCGCCACTGGCGAAAGTCCCATTGCCTGCGCCGTCTGTGTCGAGAGAGCAGACCTCCAATCGACGGCACAGTGAAAAATAAAGCACTTCGCCTCGCCGAAAACGGGCTTGAAATAGGGGCTTTGGGGATCGATCCAGAATTCTAGCATGCCGCGCGGGCAATGCACGGAGCCAGGGATGCGCCCCTCACGCTGCAACTCACGAATATCGCGGATGTCAACAATGACAGCCTCGCCGCTGGCGGAGGCCGCGAGCGCTTCCTCGACCGTCACTTCCGTGATGTCCCGCCGGGCCGCCTCGACCAGATCGAGCGCGCTTACCCTTGGCTTTGCCGTCATGACTTCACTCCGTTATTGGGGAACAGAACGTCAGTGCGGCCGGACAGCCAGTAAACTAGCAATCCGGCCCATTCCTTCACCGCAAGGTCGGTACGGCGCAATCCCTCCGACGGCCGGGGGAAAAAACGAGTCGCATCCACCCACCCCCGCGTCCGGTAATCGACCGGCCATGGCGTCACATTGAACCCGGCTTTGCGAAACAGCGACATCGAGCGCGGCATGTGGAATGCGGACGTGACGAGCAGCCAGTCACCAGCGCCAGCATCGCCCAGAACTTCGCGCGTGCGCACCGCATTTTCGTGGGTGTTTCTGGAGCTATTCTCGAAAATAACTCGTTCTCCCGCGACGCCGAATGCGTCGAAAAACCGCTTCGCCGCTACGGTTTCCGGATCGGCATTATAGATGAGTTCAGCCGATCCACCGGTGAAAACGACTTTAGCGTCCGGGTAACGCCGCGCCAGCGCCACCGCCTCCATCATGCGCTCGCCCGCATCGTTCAGGGCTGCCTCCGGTCGGGCGGCGCTGACGAGAACATCGATAGCGCCTCCCAGCACGATAATACCTCGCGGTGCAAAACCAGCCGCCAGAACAGGGCGCGGAAAGCGTTCCTCTAGCGGAAGCATCAAGAGATGTCCGGCTGGCGAAAGCCCGAAAATGACGTAAAGCAATGCGCCCGTAACGGCGAGCAGCCTTCCGGTTTTTATTCGGCCTAAGACAAGAAACGTGGCTCCAATAGAGAACACGATCAGGATAAAATTAGACGGCTGCGCCAAGAACCACAGGATTTTCGATGCCGTGAAAAACATCGTTCATTATCGCCGAAGTAAAATCATGAGCTGATCTTCGGGAATTGCGCGTTCTAGGTTGTTGAAATGGCCAAACGCAATCAGTTCCTCGGCACGCAGGCGCATCATGCCGAGCAGCGAGCGCATGAGTGTTGGGCCGAGTGTCACGCAGGCGACACCGGCTTTGCCCAGCGATTTGAAGTCTGGCGCGGGCGTGAGGCCAATGGCAATGCCGAGCGGGCCGTCGACTACACCCACCAGCCGCTCGATAATCTGAATTTGCTGAAGTCCCGGCACAATCACGCAATCCGCCCCGGCGGCAAAATACGCCTCAGAGCGCTCGACCGACGTTTCAAAGGGCGAGTTTCCGCGTGGGCCGAGCAGGAAAGCGTCCGTGCGCGCGGCGATGACAGCCGGGATTTTCGCCTCCACCGCCGCCGCCTTCACCGCCTTCACACAGGCAGCCATATGCTCCAGCGCAGACATGCCATGCGCGCCATTGCGTCCGCCGTCCGAAAAACTGATGCCCGAACAGCCAAAACTCAGCACTTTGGCGGCGGCTTCTCCGACTTCCTCAGGGGCGCGATCCAAGACCCCCTCCAAATCGGCGATTAAAGGCGGAGCAAAATTTACCATAATGCGCTCTGTGACAGCCATCAGTTCGGGCAGCGAGACGCGCTCCTGCGGCTGGTAGCCATTCGACCAGGCGACGGCCGTCGCAGATATGCCGATCACGTCATGACCCGCGTCGGCGAAAATTCGCGCACTGGCCACATCCCATGCTTCGGGCACCATGAATGGATCGCCGGAGTGAAGCCTTTTCCGGAGTTTGCGAGCTTTCTCTTTTTGGCTGGTGCCCTGATCCCCCATGCCAGCAGGATCATCGGAAGAAAAGCCCTGATTCATGATAAATACTCAAAAAAATTTAAGGCTTTGCCGCTCTTAGTGAGAAACTTTGCCCTGCCTGCCCCGGAGTTTGCCGCCCATTAGCCTTATGTGTCACGAAAATACGGATTTGTCATCTGTGAGGCATGCAAGACGGCGTAATTCAGGCAAGACGATGAAAACATTCCCAAGGATCACGGGAAAACGCAGAAACTCTATAACTTTGGCGCGAGTTCAAGCGCTATGTAGCGGCTGCTGACCCATCCGACAAAGCCGAGATAGCGCACGTGACACCAGGTTTTATCACACGCGCCGATTTGCACGACCCCGCTCGCGAAGGAGGGAATAAAGCCGATGTCGGCGGCGGTGTCGCCGGGATACTCCTTCACAGGCAAAACCGCCGCTATATCGATGTTCACAACCTGAAGCCTGCGGACTGCGGTTGCGTCGTCAGCGAGGTGTCTGCGCAGCGTCCAGCCAACCACGCCGTTGTAGCGCACGAGACACCACTTTGCGATGCAGCGTTTTAGTCCCTCCACCTGACGGGCGTCATGCGGGATGAACCCACGGATTGGCGAGGCGTCGTCCGGGGCATCACGCAAGCTTAAGGGGTGGTCGGCGGTTGCGCCCTCAATCGAGTAAAAACGACCGAGGTACGCGTCTGGCTCAGGCGCGGTCAGGGGGGCGGTGGGTAGCTGGTCCGTTGAAAAACCAGGAAACGCGGTGGTGGCGGCCGATCCCTCAGAACTTTCAAAGTCTGACGGCGTTTCAACAAGGGTGTCGCCGGGAATTCTGAGAAAACGACGGAATGCCCAGCCCTTCATGCCGCGAAATGAGATGGGGCACCATTTCTCGTCGCATGAACCTGTAATCCGAAACTCTTTCGAGGAACCGGGGATGTAAGCTAGAACTTTAGAATTTTTATCAGGAGCCTCGCGCATGTGAAGCGCCGCGCCGGGGGACAGATTTATAATTTTCACCGCATCGGCGGCATTGCATTTTAGGGCAAACGAGGCCAACGTCACCATGGCCGCAAACAAAGCGCAACCTACGCTCCCGGATTTTTTTACAAGCCGCCCCATCATAGTCGGGCACCTAACTTTACACCGCTAGAATGCATCAAAAAAAGTTCAATTTCCGCTATATCATTAGAGAGACCTTTAGCCACGTTATTTTGTTAGTAATGAATGATTAAGGCTGAAATGCAACCCTAGATAGAGTATCCAGCAGTTTCAATCAGCGACACTAACAGATAAGCCTCGATCCTGTGCTGTTAATCTCAGTTTGAAACCTTACTTGATGAATGACGTTTTTACTGTCTGGGTGAAACTTGATGATTAAATATGCTTTATGGTTAGTGTGCCTGAGTTTAGTATCGCTCAGCGGTACAACATTGTCATCCGCTCAGGCGGCAAAAGACGCTGTTGCAACGCTTCCCGCTCAGACGCCAGCCACAGAAATCAAAAGCTTTGAGAAATCGAACAAACTTTTATCCGCCATCGAAGCTTTGCTAAAGCAGGCTGCGGAAGCGCGCGGGGACGCCAAAGATCTGCCCAGCCGCGAAAAATTCGTCTTTCCCCCGCTGTGGACGGAGGCCCGCGAAGACCGCGAGCAAATCATTCGTCCGCTGCTGGACGCTGCGTTGGAAATCGTGTCCGACGCTCCTGTCGTGGTTTTTCAGGCGGAGATAAAGCAAAAACGCCGCGCAATCGGAGATCTTAAAGACAGCATTTCGTCATTGCGCGAGAGGCGGCTTCAGGCTCCGGAATCCGGATTTTTGCCTGGCGTTGTTACTGATACGCAAAGGTCGATAGACGCTGATATCGTGGCGCTTGAACAGACCATTAAAATTAATGAGGCGTCAATTGACGCGATCCGGGAGAAGGTGCGCGCCGGTCTGGCCGCGTCTGGCGTCGTCATCTCCAAAGAGCAACTTAATCTTTTACTGGATAGCGTTCTCGGCTCCGACCTGCTGCGGCTTGTCACAGCGTTTGAGGCGTCGCGCGGAGTGGATCAGCGGCTGGGCGAACTGTTATCCCAGTCTGGCGGTGATCTTAAAGCGGCACGGCGTTACTTCGCAATGCACGCCGCGCTTTTCGCCATGCTGCTGCAGGCCCAGACGATTGTGCTGGAGAAAATCGACGGCGACTACATGGTCAAACTGAATGACGTGCTTTCAGGGATCAAGTCGGCGCGGGAAAAAAGCTACCAGCTTCTGGGCGGACAAAACCGGCCTGACCAACGGCGCGCGCTGGAGGCGAACGTCAAGTCGCAAAATCTGGCGGAGAAGGTTGCAACCTATTATAAGGACTATCTGCAGACGCAGCGCCGCTCCATTGCAGAAGCGCGCGACCGCACCATCCATGATCTGGAAATTGCTGATAACACTTACGAAACCGTCGAAGCCAGCTTCGAGTTGCGGGCGCTGATGGATGACGCGCGCACGTCATTCGAGGCGCTTTTGCGGCTGGAGGCGCCTGGATTTGATCAGGTTTTTCAAAACGAAAGCCTGCGCAAGGAGTTCGAAAACCTGACTGAGAAGCTCGGCCCCTCGTCCTGAATAAGCCATCAAACGTTCACCTGTTACGAAAAGTCAACAACCCGCCCTCAATCTGCCTCGCTTGGGAAATAATACTTGTCAGTGAACAGGCTCCCTATGATTGTTGTCCTGAGTTAATACGATTTTTTTGAGTTGCGGGGGCGGAATGAGGGCAGTTTACATCGCGCAAATGTGTGCGCTTTTCACTCTTCTTCCTCTTAACGCTTATGCAAAAGACTGCGTCGAGGATGCCGCAACGTCAGGCATTGTCCGCACGATTGCAATCCAGCCAGAAGACGGCGCGCGCTTTGGAAAACTGCAATTCAGCCAAACCGCGCCGCTCCGTGATAAAGAAGTGATTTTGACTTTTGACGATGGTCCACTCCCTGGCAGCACCGGGCGAGTGCTTGATATTCTCGACAAATATTGCGTAAAGGCTACCTTTTTTGCAGTTGGACGCATGGCGCTTTTCAACGCTCCAACGCTGAAATCAATTGCGCGGCGCGGCCACACGATCGCGACCCATACGTGGTCACATCAACGCGATATCAGCAAAATTCCGTTCGATGAAGCAAAGCTCGAGATCGAAAAAGGCTTCGCAGCCGTAAGCTATGCGTTAGGCGCGCCCATCGCTCCTTTTTTCCGTTATCCAGGTCTGAACTGGTCAGCAGAACTGAACGCTTACATGGCGTCCAGAAACATTAGTGTATGGTCTGTTGACGTTGTGTCGGGCGACACGGTGGCTGATGTAACGCCAGAACGGCTTGTGGATGACACGATGTCCCGCATCCGGAAAATGGGTCGCGGAATTATCCTGTTTCACGACATCAAGAAAGTGACTGTAGACGGACTGGAAAACTTCCTGATTCGTCTGAAAGCCGAAGGATATAAGGTCGTGCATGTCGTATCAAATACGTCTTATCTTCCAGACGTTGAACTTCTTGCAAAAATTAACTTCAAGGATTCGATACGCACTGTTGCATTTACCGGGCAACCTATAGGCGAAAAGCCTGTAATTGATTTGAGCAAGATGGGCGGCGCCGTTGACTACGCGCGCACGGTGCGTGTTTTTGTAAATGGTGTCTTCCATAAACAGCCCAATCGTCCAGCAACAATCGTTGCAAAACGCCCCCCGGGTAGCCCAAGGCTTGGCGAAGGCGTAGCGGGGAATGAAGTTTTACTGTCAACCGAGGCTCCTCCAGTTAGTGGTTCTACACAGCAAAAAAATAAGCCCTATTAATAGGTTGGCGTACGCCTTATTAAACCTTCAAAGTAAAAGAAACCACACAATCCAGCCAGCCTAACCGAACCCCGCAGACCGGTTAGCTGTATATTTTATGGCGCTTAACGTATTAAAGGCTGGAATGTGTGGCTCCGCTGGACAATGCCCAACAAGTGCGCTTTCAGTTCAGATCCGGACACATCTCGATGATGTCGTCATACTTCAGGCCAAACTGTTCCTTGAGATCACGTAGCGCAAGCGTTACCAGTAGTTGACAATCCTGCGCGCCAATTTCCCCCGCTTATGTCTGATCTGGCGCTGAAAACGGGCGATGTCGGTCGATTGAAGGATTTGCTATTCGGCGAAGAACGCCGTCTCCTTTCGGAAGTCCAACAGCTTGTCACACGACATGACGAACGCATCGGCACGGACGACCGGCTTCAGCAAAGCGTCTCGCACATCATCGCACTGGCCCTGCGCGACGTACAGATCAAGCAGCATGAACAGCTCGCCGCCACCATATCGCCGCTCGTCATGGCGGGCGTTAAACGCGAAATCCTGAACTCCCGGAATGACCTCATCGACGCTATGCACCCGATGATGGGGTCGATGATGTCGGCTTATGTAACAAATGGCCTGCGCGATTTCCTGCATCAGACCGACCGCCGCCTGGAAAGCGGCCTATCGCCAAGGCGATGGCGGCTGCGTATCAAAAGCGCGCTTACCGGAGTACCTGTTCACGAGTTGGTTCTCCGCGAACGAAATCTGGTGAAGGTTGTGGACATTTTGCTGCTAAAACGCGGCTCAGGCGTGCTTGTCGACCGCGGGCAAGCCGAGCCGGACGAGGCCGGTGCGCCAAGTCAAAATCCGGCGCTCCAGAGCGGGATGCCTTCCGCCATCACGGATTTCGCGCGCGAAGCCTTCTCCGACGGCAAGAGCGAGCTACGCACCCTCGACATTGGCAGCGCCCGTATCTTCCTGCGCAGCTCGCCAGCCTATCTGGTGGCCGTAAGATGCGTTGGGCAAACGAGTTCTGGTGCGGAGAAAAAAATTGACCGCGCCGTGCTGCGCGCTTTTGAGGATTACTCGGACGCGCTATCGGCTGCGCGCGCGACGGATCGGCCGTCCGCCGTGTGTTGCCCGCCCTCGCCGACTGTTTGGCCGAAGCGCTTGCACCGGACATGGCGGATGGCGCCGTGCGTGGTGGTCGTCTACGCTATGTCATGACCTTAGGGGCGCTAGTCGGCCTCATGGGCTTTGCGACGGTCGGGCGGCAAATCGTCAAAAGTATGGAAGTATCAGCCAAACAACGTGAGATCGAAACGGTCGCCGCCGAAGAGTTTAAAGGTCTTCCGATAGCGGTGCGTCAGGAGGCAAGCGGCCGAGGGTTCGTGGTGTCGGGCGTCGCGCCGTCACAGGATGCCGCCATCGCGCTGAACCGCGCAATCCAGGAAGCGGCGCGGCCTGTTCCCGTCACCGTCAACCTCATAACCGGCCTCGTCACCTCGACAAACGAGATTGTAGGCGAAACCCTGAATGTGGTCACGGGCGTAGCGGACGGTACGGTGCGCGGTGTGGTGAACACGGTCGATAAGACGACAAGAACTGTTGTCAATCTGGCGGAAGACGTGACCCAGACGGCGGTCAAAACCGTGGACGGCGTTGTCAGGACAACCGCCGATGTCGTTACGCAGACAGTTGGCGCGGTCGAAACACTCACCAAACATCTCGGCAGTCTGGAGCAGTCGCTTGCGGTGGCTGCGCCGGACGGCCAGATCGTGAAACTGCCAAAGCCGATCGCGGAATTGCCGCAAAGGCTTGCCGAGACTGAAGACCGCATTAAACAGGGTGCGGCCGAGCGCTCGATCAGCGATCTGGACGGTCGGCTTCAAACCCTGAAACAGCAGTTAAGGGATAATCTTGGGGCGCCGGATGACGCCGAGTCGGCAAAATTGCAGCGCCAAGTCGCCTCCCTGCAAACCGATATCGAGGCCGCGCGGTCGCGATTGAAATCCAGATCGGGCGCGGATGCGGGGGCCAGCCCTGAAGACATGAGCGCGCTTTCCATCAAAGTCGCCGATGTCGAGCGCGACGCAGCCGTGGCGCCGTTCAAACGCCAGGTCAAGACCTTAAGCGATAGTTTGCGCGTTTTAACCGCCCGCGTCGGCGGCGGCGATGCTGCGCGGGACGATCAGGACGAACGCCAATCGAGGAAAGCCCGCAGCAAAGACGATGGCAATGCGGGTAAGGACAACTTCGATCTGGCGGGAGAACTGAAAAGATCGCTAACCGCAGGACCAATAGATGCTGAACCCTACAGCGCAGAGGCAAGCGTGCGCGATCTGGCGGCGCGCGTGAAAGGATCTGCGATAGGGCCGAAGGTGAATGGCAGGGCTATGGGCGCGTCTACTTCCACTCCAGTTGCAGCCAATGGCGCTACAAATCCTGTTCAAGGCGTTGGCGATAACACGCAGAGTGTGTTGACGGGGGTGACGCTACCCACGAGAGTATGGTGCGGTTTTCGAAGGAATTTCAGATCAGAATGCTGGGCCGACCTCTGGCTTTTGTGATGAATAAGGAAGACCTAGCTCCGGACGTGACATTCGACACTCCGGCCCATCTGTTTCCCGCCGGCCTTAATCCGGTCAAAACCAGCGCCAAATCCGGGATGAATGTGCGGGCCGCATTCCTCGGCTTGGTGCAAGCCATCCACAGGATCGGGCTGTGAGCGTGTCCATCAACGAAAAGGAACTGTTGCGCTCTGCGGCGCGCCCTGTCGATGACGGACATATGGCATTCGCGGCGCTTGATAGCGCTCTTGTGGCGCGCTGGCAGTACGGGGCGCTTGCCGAATGGATACCGCTCGAACAGCCCATCTGCTCCGTAACGCCTGCTTTCATAGGCCTTGAGACTGATCTGCTAGCCATGCAGGATGATGCGAAAACGACATTTGCCCTACCCAAAATCGGCCTCAGCGCGCTGAAAGTTCAGGCCGACAAAGTCTCGATGGAAGTTTTCTGGCGGAGTTGCGACGAAACTTATCTGCTTGTTATCTCGCGCCTCGGCGCGCCGATGGAGCTTGAGTTCGAGCTGACCAAGCAAATTCGCGCCCGCCGTATAGCGGAGGATAATTACCGACTTGCCAAAGAAAAGACGATCGAGAAGCAGCAACTGATCGACCTTGTGATCGACTATGCGCCCGCTGCCATCGCCATGTTCGACCGGGAAAAACGTTATGTTTTCGCAACCAGACGATGGTCGGAGGATTTCGGGCTGGGACGGGAGCCGCTGCTCGGCTGATCCTACAAGGATATTCCGCCGTTTGCTCACGCGCCCCATCTGGCGCTTCTTGATGAGTGCCTAAGTGGCGCGCCAGCGGCAACCGGCGTGGCTCCAATAGAGGTCGCCGATGGCCGTCGCGAGTGGGCCCGCTTCGATCATCAGCCATGGCGGCGAACCGATGGCGGCATTGGCGGCGCCATTGCCTTTGGCGGGCTGTTGACCGAAACCGTCGAAAATCGCCGCGAGCTTGAAAACCGCAACGCCGATCTGGTGCGCGCTAACGAGGAGCTTGAGGGGTTTGCGTCCATTATAGCGCACGATCTGAGCGCTCCCTTGCGAGCCATCCAGTATGCTCTGGACGAGGCGAGAAAGTCCCCGCAGGAAGCTGGCGACCATACACGTAGAGCGCTTGCTCACGCCCGGCGGATGGAAACCATGCTCTCGGATTTGCTGGACTATTGCCGAGTTGGCGGCCAGCGCGCGAGTTTTGCCGAGATTGACCTAGTCGGGCTTGTGGGAGAGATTATTACGTCGCTCCCCGGCGCGGACAGGTTCGACATTCGCGTTTGCGGGGCGCCGGAGGTGATATCCGCCGCCATTGCACCGCTTGATCTTGCCTTGCGCAACCTTCTCGATAACGCCATCAAGCATCACGACTGCGGACACGGCGCCATAACGATCAGCGTCGTAAATTGTGCGGATGTCTGGGAGATCACGTTGGCGGACGACGGGCCGGGCATCGATCCGGCGCAACATGACGCCGTCTTCAAACTTTTCCAGAAAACGGCCGCATCGCGAGAGACGCCAGGAAGCGGCGTTGGGCTCGCCATCGTTAAAAAAAACCATCGAAGCACAAGGCGGCGCGATTTTACTCGTTTCCAATCCCGGCGCCCGACGCGGGTCGACGTTCTGTATTTCGCTACCGAAAAGCCAGCAAAGTGATGCAACTTTGCACGATCAAGAAAAACTAGGTTTTGTACACATATTGTGAAATTTATCAGTTGATACACTTAAAAGTTGCAGCCTAAATGCTTTTTTTTTCTTCACCGCTCCTGCCTGTCATAAACTTTTGCTCGTTGAGGTTGTATAGGCGGAGAAAATAATATGAAAACCATCACTTTTGCCCGCTTAAAGCCCGCCCCTAACGCCCTGTGGATTTACGTTGTCGACGACAATGCTGACGACCGGCGCGCGGTTTGCTCGATATTCGCTTCGGCTGACGTGAATGTGCGCGCGTTCGACGACGGTCAGAGTTTTCTCGCATCTCTCGACAGCCTTAATCCCGGCTGCGTTGTGCTGGATGTGCGAATGCCGGGCATCGACGGCCTGTCGGTTATGGAGTTTTTAAGCCGCCGCCGGCCGGATTGGCCCGTCGTCATGATGTCGAACCAGAGCAGCATCCCAATTGTCGTGCGCGCCATGCAGCGGGGAGCGCGGCATTTCGTCGACAAGCCTTGCGACGGTGCACGCCTGAAGGATGCCATTGCGGAAGCTCAGTCGGTCAAGCCGAAGGATAAGCCTACAACTCCAAAACATCGCCAGCCTTTATGTAAATTAATCACGCCGCGCGAGATGGACGTGCTGCGCCTTTCGCTACTCGGTCAGCAGAACAAATCGGTCGCATATGCTCTCGGCATCAGCGAGCGCACCGTCGAGGTGCATCGTGCGTGATTGATGCGACGTCTTGAGGTTCGCAGCTTTGCGGAACTGATACGGAAAGCGGTCGAATATGGCGTTGACGACCAGCAGGCGCTTTCGCCTCACATGTGACCCGATCGTGAAACAGAATCAGAACAAATTTGGGACAGTTTTAAAAAGTGGTGCGCCTAGACGGACAAATCTCGAACGAATTGTTTGAGATTCTGACCGAATGGAACGCTGTTTTGGAGCACCGTGGGTCATCAGACCCGGCGGTGCCGCCATGTCCCTAAGCGATGCGTTCCGACCGCCCAGTGCCGGGGACTTTACGCAAAACCCCGTTCAAAATCAACGATCAAAACGCCCCGCGCCGTTCAGCCTTCGTTTGTCAGAGGCCGAACGCGCCCGCCTGATCGATGAGGCCGGAGCCGCACCGCTCGGCGCATACATTAAAGCGAAACTGCTGGGCAACGCTCTTCCGGTACGTATGCGCCGGACGGGCCTCGCCGTTGAGGATCGCAAAGCCCTCGCCCAAGCGCTGGCCCTGCTCGGTAGCTCCCGGCTTTCCAGCAACCTGAACCAACTCGCCCACGCCGCTCATATCGGCGCTCTGCTGGTGACGCCGGAAACCGAAGCCGAACTAATGGCGGCGTTGTCGGATGTCCGCCGCATGCGCGGTCTTCTTCTCACGGCCCTCGGTTTAAAGCCGGAGGCGACGCCATGATCCTCAAAGCCTCCCAACGCGGCGGGGGCGCTGACCTCGCCGTTCATCTTATGCGCATTGACGATAACGAACACGTCCACGTGTATGAACTGCGCGGCTTCGCCTCCGGTACGCTTAAAGAAGCCTTCAAAGAAGTGGACGCGATCAGTCGCGGCACACAGTGCCGCCAGTATCTGTTTTCCTTAAGCCTTAGCCCGCCGGAGCAAGAGAATGTAAGCGCGGACGTCTTCGCGCAAACCATCGACCGTATCGAGCAACGGCTCGGCCTCGACGGACAGCCCCGCGCGGTTGTTTTCCATGAGAAGGAAGGCCGCCGCCATGCCCATTGCGTCTGGAGCCGCATTGACGCGCAGAGCATGACCGCGAAACCTCTGCCCTTCTTCAAGAACAAGCTGATGGAAGTCTCCCGCGATCTCTATCTCGATCATGGCTGGCAAATGCCCTCCGGCATGATCGACGCAAGCGCCCGCAATCCCACGAACTTCACGCTTGCCGAATGGCAACAAGCCAAACGGCTGGGCCATGACCCGCGTTGGACGAAACAAGTCCTGCAGGATTGCTGGAAAAACGCCGATAGCCGCAAAGCCTTCGAAAGCGCGTTGCAGGATCGCGGCTTCTTCCTCGCCAAGGGCGACAAGCGCAGCCACGTCGTTCTCGACCATAGCGGCGAAGTTTATTCCCTGCCGCGCATGCTCGATCTTAAAACCAGGGACGTGCGCACTAGGCTTGGCGATGGCGACGATCTCCCCGGCGTGGAGGCAACTCAACAAACCATCGGTGAGCGCATGTCTCCGGCCATTCGCCGCCATGTCGCAGAATCTCGGGCGCAATTCGAAAAACGCTCCGCAACGCTCGGCCACGCCAAAATGGAGATGACCCATCGTCACCGGGAAGCGCGGAGCACCCTCGATCAACGCTTAAGCGTTGAATGGAGCCTGGAATCGCGCGAACGGGCCGCACGGCTTCCCAAAGGCTTGGCCGGTCTGTGGCACCGCCTCACCGGCAAATACCAGGAAGTACGCAGCCAGAACGAAGCCCAAGCCCGGGCCACGCTCGCGCGGCATGCGCAAGAGCGGCAAAAGCTGATCGAGCAGCAGCTCGAACAGCGCCGCCTCATTCAAAAACAGTTCAAGGAACTGCGCGGACGGCAAGCGGCCCAGCTCTTAAGTCTGCGCGAGGATGTGGGCCGCTATCTCAAACTGACGCGCGGGGATTCCCGAACCACCGAGCGAAGCCGCTCCGCCAGCCTGTCTCTCAAACTCGAACGGTAACGCAAAACCGCCATAGGAGACTTCCATGTCTGACCGAAACGACGGAAACGGGGGCGTCATCCTCGTGTTCGCGGTGATCGCCACCGCTATCTTTTATGCCTTGCTGATTATGTTTGCCGTCCTGGCGTTTATCGCCCTCGTGATGAGCATCTTAAGTCTGTGCGCCTGGAACAGGCCGCTCACCATCGGCAAGATGACGATCCACCCCGAAGAAGCACAAGACTTTGTTGGGCGGGGTATCTGCGGAGCCATCCTGCTGCCGCTGTTCGTCGGGTTCTTCTGCATTCTGTTCGGAGGCCGGGTCGAAGAGTGGTTGTGGCCTTATATCCTGATCGCCGGATATACGGCGGGATCACTTGGGGTTGCGATTCTGCAAAGCATGGACGCAGAGTCATCTTCACCCGTGCGGGAACTGCGCACACCGCCTCCCGCCGCTATCGCTCCGCCGCCGCAATCCCCGGCAACGCCTCCCGCTCCTTTTAAGTTTGCAAGCTGGGATGATGAGGTGCATGGCGGATGAGCTTCCGGAGTATTGTCGAGGTTTATCAATTCTTCTGGATGATCGAATCCCATTCGCAGCAGCGCCTTGCGTGGAAGGACGCGGCGCAAGCGCGGATTGCGCGGGACCGGGCGGAAGCCCACGCCGCCGCGCAGCTCCAAGAAATGTTGATCGCCAATCCTAGCGGCTCTCTAGGCAACGCCAAGATCAACGATCCTGATAAAATCAATCAATCGGGGTTGCTATGAACGAGATAACAACCTCTCAAAATCACGGCATGCGGCGCGGGATACCGTCGCCCGGACATGTGAAGAAGCGGGCTTTATAATCAAAAAGTAAGGGCTTTATGGCCCGTATCGCCAACCTGTCATGGGCCGACCCTGAAGGCCGTGACCATGCGACGGTGGTGACAGTGAAGCCCGGCTCACAAAGATTGCTTCCCTTTTTGGCGTCTGGTATGATTAAATCATACTTATTGTAGAGGTTCCCATGTCCGCCACAGAAAAACGAACGTTCAGCCTCCCGTCCGAACACGCCGCGTTTATCGACGCGAAGGTAAAGTCCGGCGGCTATGCGAGCGGGAGTGAAGTCGTTCGGGCAGGACTGCGGGCTTTGCAGGAACGTGATGCCGCTATCGAACGCTGGCTTAGTGACGAAGTCGCATCAACCTATGACGATGTAAAATCGGGGCGGAGCAAGACCTATCCCGCAACCACCGTCTTTGAAGAAATCCGCGCACGTCATGCAGCCACCGAGACCTCGTGAAACTTCGCGCCGTTGAACTTGCGGAAGATGCAAAAAACGATATGATCGCTTTTTACGACTGGATCGCCAAAGCCACGAGTCCCGCAACCGCCCTTTCTTATATCGAACGGATCGAGACTTACATTCAAGGTTTCGAGGTCGCGTCCGAGTGCGGGCATTTGCGAGAGGACATCCGTCCTGGTTTGCGCATTGTCGGCTTCGAGAACCGCGTGACAATCGCTTTCGTTGTGGAGGATGAGCGCGTTGTCATTCTGAGGCTGTTCTATGCCGGACAAAACTGGGCGGAGCTAATGCAATAGGCGTGTTGGCTCGCCAAAATCACGTTTTTTCTGTATCGCGGGCGATTTTTTGGGACTCAAATTATTTGTGTATCTCGACTCCTTTGAGTGCCAGAATTTCATATGTCTGGCACTCAATCTGCCTTGAGTGCCAAGGGCTGGGACTAGGCCTGTTTCCATACAAGATGGCGAAGTTTAGTGGCCGCCCGTACAATCCTGATTCATCAGGCGCCGGACAGAAGGGCAAGTTTTAAGAAGCTGGTCGATGGCTTTTCTTGCTCCTTTCAGCGGCACCGCAATAGCCTCTGCCAGATTATTCAGGTCCCTGACGGATTGAATTGAGACAGGTGGGCCGTCTTTCTGAACAATAAGGGTGCTTCCGGCATTAGAATAATTCATCCGAATAATCTTCTCCCTCAGAAAAAGAAGTTTCTTTGAACTCCTCAATTCCTTGATTTGCGCTGAGCAATAACCGCCAAGAGTTTCAACAAAACCAAGAGGGTTCTCCGTAAATATGCCCTGACCGGCAATGTAGAATGGTTGGACAAAAACCATCACCATTCCGGGTCTTTTTGTTGTGGCTGGAGCAAGCCCACGAGTCATTCTCAGCGAAGCCACATAGTTGCTATCTGAGTTTGCATCCGTTCCCATGCAGGCGATACCGAACGCCTCCGAACCAATATTAACATGGGCGGAAAGCCCGAGCGCCGGATGCTCGCTGAATGTCCACTCCTCAGATTTTGAAGGGTTGCCGCTACACAAACGCTCAACGCAGGCATTGTAAGCCGGATCGTCGGCTCCTTTAGAACCTGCAAGGCACCGCCAGACACACCGCTGCACTTCCATGTAATCTTCTTCGACGGCGGCGGGTATCGACGTACAGGCAAGCAAAACAAGTGCTACGATGATTCGCATAAAAATGGCCCTGGAAAAAAATTAGATCGTCTGAAAGAGGTCGGCGTCCGCCGGTATCGTCAAGGAAAATTTAGCCCTTGCGGCGATCACCTGTCCGGGCTTTCTTCTTTGCTTCTGCCAGAAGGCTTGAAACCGTCTCGCTTCCGATGCCACTCGCCCGTGAATCTGCGACCATGCGGCGAAGATCGTCGATAATAAGGTCAGGATGCGCCCTGCGCTCGCGGTCACGCCGGACAAGATCGCGCACATAATCGCTAGAGCTGGCGTATTCTCCTTCTTTGATGCGGGCCTCGATCCAGTCTTTCATGGGATCGGGCAGGGAAATTGTCATGGTTGCCATTAAATAACTCCTGATTTTGATTATCTCAAAAATAAGCATATTTCACAAATATTCTTATTGCAGCGGAAGCGAGAACAGGGTTTTTATAGGTTTTTAATAAGTAATTTCAACGCTTTATGAGATAAAATATAGGCTAGTAAAGATTTCAAGCTAGGTGACAGTCAGGAAGTTTTGACTTTGGGCGATGAAAAAGCCTGGACGGTTTGAACCGCACAGGCTTTAGGAGTGATAAGGCTGTGTCGCTACCTAAGCGCTGCAACAAGCGCCGGTTGTGGCGACACTGAAGGAAGTGAGCGCTTGATCTTTTTTGCTAGCTCGTCCGCTGGCAAGCTGGACATAATGAGATCGCCGCCGCGTAGTTTGACACTGGTTGTCAAAGGGCCGTCCGTGCCGGAGCGCAAATTGTATTTGCGGGACAGGCTTTGAAGTTCGGCCTCGCTGAGATTGACCGCGTCCACAATTTCATCCGCAAGCACCATCCGGCCATGACCAAGCGCGATAAGGTCAAGTTTCTGAATACCCTTGATATCTGCCCTGAGGTCGATGGGAAATATCTTCCGAAACGGCGTCGGTCTGGCGGCTTCAACGCTTTTGTGATCAAGGCCGAAATAGACAATCCGCGTCTTTAGCGCGTCGATCCTAACGGGGTCTGTGTCCGGGTATCGGGTTTTGATCGCCTGCTGATCCGTCTTATTCAGAAATTCAAAATGGCGGATGGCGTCGATAGGCACAATCTGGGTGATTTGATTCCGACTTTTATCGAGTTTATCGATGCGCACGGCGATAAAGCGACGATCCGCTTTGGCCATGATCTCCTCGAAGGTCTGCGTGGCAAGGATGTTCGATCCTTCGATAAAGCGGACATTACTGTGGAACACATCGAACCGGCCTAAAGGAAGGTTGGTCTTTATGGCCAATCGTTCCCGGTCTTGGTGGGTCACCCGTTCGATAACATAGACATCCCGCAGTTTAACGGGGGTTTTAACGTTTAAAGTGATGGTTGTATTGTTCATAAATTAATCTCCTTTTGTTAGAGCAAAAGAAGAACATAGTGAAAACGACTTATTGTGACAAGTATAAATTAGCGATTAACATAAGTAGGTCTTAAACTTGACTAAAGGCCGACAATCGCAGCTTCAGCGTCATTCTCGGAGTAACAGTAATGCTGCCGTTCATCCTGAGAGTGGATAAGTCCGGGCTTATACTAAACAAAATAGACGTTTCAGGACGAAAATAGTTTTTTAACGCTATACAATAGGAGGCCCTATGAAATTTTTTGTGGTTTAGACGTATCTTTAAAAAACACATCGATCTGCATTGTTAATCAAGAGGGCGATATTGTCCGGGAAGGCACAGTTCCATCAGAGCCGGACGATATTCATGTTTGGCTGAATTCACTCGGCTTAGCCGTAAGGCTGAGCATCGCGTCTCGGAGTAAGTTCCCCCCTCCCTCTTTGATTGGATCGTTACTTGTGGCGGCGTCCTGACGGGCAGCGAGCAGCAGCCCCGCGCCGACCCCGTAAAGGAGCATGATCCCTGCTAGAGGCGTGAACCCCAAGATGTTGGAGTTTGTAGGAAAGTGAAATCGTGCGGATGATCGCCATCCCTCCGGAGCCGCCATCGCCCGCTTACCCATGAGCGGGGGATGACGGCGGAGGGGCTGGTGGTCATCCCTCTGGTGAGCTGGAGCAAGTATGAAAAAGATTGAAAAAAGTTGGCGATGATAGCTTGACAGTACCGCATTAAAGGAGCCGCCCGTCGCCGGTGCATCCTCAAGGGCCTCATCCTTGCCCTCAAAGACGGGGGCAAGAATGAGGCCCGGTTGCAGAGATGATGTCGGATGCCGGAGGACTGACGATGTGGCGTCATTCTTGGTGAGCCTGCCGCGAAGCATCCGCTAATAGGTCATCTAACGGACGTGCGATTGAAATTGGATCGGCATGACGGCCTTGGGAGCCGTAACCTCGTCGATTGAATTTTGCTCTCTACCAAATTCTGAGCGAGGCGACACGGTTTTCGGCTGCTTTTGCGCCGTTCGCAAGTGAGACATAACCGAGTTCAAGGCTTTCCAAACGGTCTTATTGCCGGACATTTTCAAGGTCTATATAATGCTGTCATTTTTGGTAAAATATTGATATCATTGGGTCATGACATCGAAAGAATCGGACATAGAACCGGACATTATAGAGGGTGCGGACCGAGGTGAAACAGTCGGGCTCATGGAGCCTATGCTTATCACCGAAAGCTCAAGCAAACGAGGCGAACTAACCGATCTGGCGCTGGAGCTGGCGGCGAAAGCGACAGGGTTCCGTCGAAGTCTTCAGCCCAATATCGCAGCTTCGCTGGCCGATCTGGTGCGCTCGATGAACTGCTACTACAGCAATCTCATCGAAGGGCATGACACCCACCCTATCGATATCGAGCGGGCTCTGAAAGAAGACTTTAGCGACGATGCAAAAAAGCGGGATCTTCAGCTAGAAGCCAAGGCGCATATCGCCGTTCAAAAATGGATCGATGGCGGCGGTCTGACAGGTCGTGCGCTCACGACGGAGGGTATATGCGAAACCCATCTCAGATTTTGTAAGATTTTACCCCCTGACATGCTATGGGCTGAAAATCCCGATACCGGAAAACGCATCCCGCTAATCGGCGGCGAATTACGAAGACACGATGTGCAGGTCGGGCGACACCATGCAATCAGTCCCGCCGCCGTCCCAAGATTTATGAGCCGGTTTGAAAAAGCCTATACGCGTCTGGGAAAAACGGACTCGATCATTGCATCTGCGACGGCTCACCATCGTTTGCTATGGCTGCATCCGTTTCTAGACGGCAATGGCCGTGTAGCGCGTCTCATATCTCACGCAGTGCTTCTGGAAAAACTCGATACCGGCGCTTTATGGTCGGTTGCGCGGGGACTGGCGCGTAACGTAAAGGAGTATAAAGGTCATCTTGCAGCCTGCGATCTACCCCGCCGCAACGACCTGGACGGGCGTGGATCGCTCAGCGAAGAGAACCTTGCGGAGTTTGTTTGCTTCTTCCTCAAGATTTGCATCGATCAGGTGGATTTTATGGAAGGTCTGGTAAAACCCGATCAACTACGCGTTCGGATTGCGATTTGGGCGGAAGAAGAAACGCGGCTCGGCAAACTTCCCCCGAAGGCCAAGGATATTTTAGAGGCGCTACAATATCGCGGAGAACTGCTACGCAGCGATGTGGCGGAGATTTTGGGAATCGGGGAGAGACAAGCGCGGCGCATTGTTAGCACTCTGACCGATTATGGCGTGATTACCTCGGCAACGTCGCGTGCGCCGCTGCAACTTGCATTTCCAGCGACCCTTGCCTCGCGTTGGATGCCGGGTCTTTTCCCTGACAAACTAGAAGAGGCTTAATTATCTATTTATCTGCTTCTTTCTTTGTAAAAGCGTGGAAAACGCGTCTTTGTAATTTCGATTAAACGAGAATCTGAAATCATACAGGAAAGAATATTTACCCTCTCTTGCGCGATCCTCTTTCCGGTCTTGAATTAGACAGAAAAAAACTCTCATGACTGCAACAAAAGATGTCGGTCAGCAGGATATAAATATAAATAATGTAGGTTATTTAATTTATTGGTTAGTCTTTAACAAAGGCGGCAACGTAAATCCAAAAAATCGTTGTAATTTATTATTGAGTATATTTTTCGACTTTATTGGATAAGTGTTTCAATTATTTCTGATGCGATTGTATGTTAGGGGCTAGATTTGAAAAAATGGAAAGAAGAAGTAAATCAGATAGTTAATACTGTACGCGCTTCGCGTGGCGGCCACACTTTTCATGAACGTTGGGCAGCACGCAGAGCGCTGCAACTAATATTCCCGCAGGACCGCTTAAATGCAATCGCTATTGAGGGACTATCAACAAGCGAAACCGCTGATCCAGGCCTAGAGGCTGAAGAGGTCGCTGATCTCGTCCTATACTACGGGAACGGCGAAAACTTCGCTACTTCCGACATCGTGCAAACGGCGCAATTTAAATATAAAACTACTGGCGGTAACGTGACCGCGTCGTATCTACGCAAGACGATTGAAAAATTCTCTAGTTCGCTCGCAGGATATCTGATGGCGAGAGTACCGATGCAATAGCGCAGGAACTTAAGAAACGTTGGCCGAAAGCCCAGAACATGGACTACTTTCCTGGTTTTGATCGGTATCGTAGAGAGCGGTCAGATCGATACGAGTTCTATCGCGAGCATTTGCAAAAGCACGCTCTTTTAAACGCGGCAACTACACTGAGAAAATCGCTTTCAGTGGCTCGTTACAGCTATGACCAACAAACGTTGTCACCTTTCAATGACTGGTTAAAGGACTACAATACGACGTTTGAAGACGGCTCTACGCTGGCCGATCATAAAGACCAAATGCCCGAAACCGCCAAAGTTAACTTTACAGGCCTACAAGCTGAGAAACAGCAGACAATCATTTGGCGATGTGTCTGGTAGGAAGGCAGTCTACGTCGGAACCAGACCAGCAGGAAAGGCCTTCCGAATTTGGTTCGCGAAAAAGGCTTCGGCCACTGTTAACTAGTTTCATCGAAAATAATCTTCAATAGAAGCAAGCCGCTCATAATTCCTCCGCATCCACCGACGCGCGACTGGCCCCTGTAAAAGGCCGGGTTCGAAAGCAGATCGCCCGTCGTCGATAGGAACCGAGGGAGTTCTCCGCTCGTTCGTTTTCATCCGCAAAAGCATGGTGTAGGGTTCCAAGGGCGGCACACGCCTTTGTGTCGCGATCTAACGGCGATGACGTTCGGTCTGGATGGGGTCTTGGGGCAAGGGGCAGGAACGCCCTTCCCCAAGCGCGATGAAACGGCGGACGTTTTACCGGCGAAGCGAGGCTCAATGCCGTGGATTCGCCATGCCTGGGGGATGCAACGGGGGTGCGCAGCGGCCCCCTTGCCAAGATGCGGGTACTACCCCGCACATCTTGCGTAAAATGATAGCGGCGTACCTTCTGGCAAACTGCTCTATTAGCAGACGCCTTATTGTGACTTAATAACTAAAGTGACTATTATACCGATTAATTAGCCAAGGCTTGATCTGATCACGCAAAGTACTAAAACGATGGTCGGTTGGAAAGCCGTCGTAGTTGGGTTCACCCAAAGTGGTCGCGCAATCGAGGAGGGTACGAATAGCGGACTGTGAAAACACTACTTCATCAAACTCTTGGTTGTGTATGCCATTGGCAATTGAGCGCCCTTCTACGGAAATGAGTGGAGGTCGCCATGCGAGGTCGTATGTATCCGCGGTAAAAACAAACGCCCAACTCTTGCGCATCCATATGTCTGGTGGATTTGCAAAGAAATACGGTACCGCCTGCCGCAGGCCTATTGCTTTACACGCGGCGCGAATTAGAAAGCGCATCGGAACAGCATTAACGCGTGGCATTGTCTTCCAAGAGGCATTGAGATGCTGTTGAAGATTGGGAAGCGCTTCTGCAATCTCCCACGTTTTTAGGCCAGTCACTGTCATCAGCCTTTGCCGATATGCAAGAGCTTCTCCTGGTTCGCAAGTTGCCAAATTTCGTTTGGGTAGACCGACCTGTGGCAGAGCCTTAAGAAGACGCCGAAAGCGCCGCGACGGTAGCACGTCATCCCACGAAAACACCTTGCCTGGATCGACCGGCGTCATCGGTGGAAGACGTGGGTTTAGGGCCAGATCTGCAACTACGGCAAAAGCGGAAAGTGGGTCACCATGGTCGCTTGCATGCAAAGCGAGCGATTCATTAAAGGCACGAATAGCTGTGACATAGAGTTGGCTTGGATCATCGAGGTGACCCTGCATAAGAGCGGAGGCGCGTTGGGCAAGTGTTGCCCGCAACGTGGACTCATCATTTTCTGAGATATTCGGTACGCGTTCAGCCACTGTGAGCTGCGCCACCACTGCCAAGCCTTCTTCAATAGCTGCCGCACTGAGAGAGGTGTCATCGTCACAAAAGTCGAAGTCCTCGTAAGAGGCAACCCGGCACTCTTTCAACGTCTTTAGAGAATGCCCCAAATCAAACGGCTTCGATAACTCATTGACAGCAAGCGCCATCAAAAAAGCGCTGTTTTCACTGCTAGAAGGCTTGTTTATTCCAAATCGTAATGACCCGCTCAGCGACGAAGTTATCCAGCACAGTTCTGCACATACTGCCGAAACACGGGAACAGTTAGTGTTCAAACATCGGGCATGGCCGCTCACGCTGCGGGCCATACATCCAAAAATATGTGACGAGAGTCTCCTTGTCGGCGAACAGGTCTAGCAGACCGACATCGGCACCGTTGGCATCGTGGAAGCGATAGTCTTTCTTAACTTTCGGTCCCTGAGGAAGTGAGCGACGCTGTTCGGCCAGCCGTGTCATCTGGCGGCGGAATTTTATTTCCTCGGCAAGCAGGGCGCGACGTGCGACGCTATAATGATCGCTTTGGCCAGGAAAAGGGTTATTCACCTTATCGGCGAGTTTCTCAGCGGTCACGAGCGCTTTCGCTGTCATAACGATCTCCACCTCTGAGGGGTTGGCCGCGAAGGGGATGAATCTCAGAGTATCCGCCCGCGATCATTCTGCAGTAACAACCCATGGCGACTCCGAAAGGTTCGCTTTCAGTACCAATTTAATATGTGGGCGATCGGCTTCACCCCGCAGTCAGCGGCTGTTCTGGCTTTCCGCTTCACCGAAAACGCCAAGCGTTTGGTATGAATGGCACCCGAAATGTCACGATTTATAGCGTATCGAACCGATTATCAGCCCCACAGCTCACGTTAACCATTTTTTACCTTTATACAGCGGTTTAAGACAGACATCGTAACCTACTGATGCAATTAAAACTTTACGCAATTTTTATGCCTAAGTGCTTGAAAACGTTAACACTTTCTTTATTGCCACGATTCTCAAGATCAGCGACAATCCATCCATCAAAGAAACTCAATAAAAACGCGGCAAGCCCGAATGTATCGGTACGCGATCCGCTTAGACAACCATATACCTTTGTGCTCTATGGCATTGAGGACAGGATTACTGCGTCAAATGCCAGTATAGGACAGTATTCCTTGACTGTTCTTAATTTGTTCTATATATCTTTATCCAGTTTAGTGGCGGAAAGCAAGAGGAGTCCGAAGCGTGACCGACGAAATACAGACGGGCTCCTATGCCCACATAGACAAAACCAACAGCGAACAGCCGGGTTTTCCTCCGCTGGAGCTTGATCCCGCCAAATACCTCTCTGACATGGCGGACTTCGATATGACCGAGACGCAAAAGGTCGAGCTTCTTCGCACCTTATGGTCGATCATGCGCTCGTTTGTCGAGCTTGGCTTCTCCGTGGATATCTGTGCGCAACTTCTGACACAGGTCCAAGACCACTCGGAGACAAGCGCTGCCGGTGTAGAACCCGACCCTTCATCAGCTACGGAGACGCTATCCGACAACACGACGACTAGAGAGGAAACACCATGAGCGAGAAAGGACAAAAACAGGCTGTTATCTACTGCCGCGTATCAAACGCAAAACAGGTTCGTGAGGGCGACGGCCTTAACTCGCAAGAAACCCGCTGACGCGAGTTTGCCAAGGGCAAAAACTACACCGTATTGCAGACCTTCAAGGACGATGTGTCCGGCAAACTGACCCAGCGTCCGGCTATGAAGGCAATGCTCGCGTTCTTGAAGAGCCGCCGGAGCGGCGGCACGGTCGTTATTATCGACGATGTGTCGCGCCTGGCGCGCGGTATCGCGGCGCATCTCGAACTCCGGGCGTCCATCGCCAAAGCCGGTGGGATTCTCGAATCCCCTTCCATCGAGTTTGGCGACGATTCCGACTCGCAATTGGTCGAGCATCTTCTCGCCAGCGTCTCCCAGCATCAGCGCCAGAAAAACGGCGAGCAGACCAAAAACAGAATGCGGGCGCGTATTCTGAACGGGTATTGGGTGTTTAAGGCTCCGAGTGGATATCTCTACCAGCGCGTGTCCGGCCAAGGGCGCGTGCTTATCAGGGATGACAAAGTTTCCTGTGTCATCGAGGAAGCCCTAGAGGGGTTCGCTTCGGGACGGTTCGACACGCAGGCGGATGTGGCGCGGTTTTTACAAGATCATCCTTTGTATACCAAGGACGCCAGCGGGCTGGTTCGCCGCCAGCGCGTGGCCGATCTGTTGCGATCCCCCGTCTATGCCGGTTATGTCGAGGCTCCGGATTGGGGCGTGAGCCTCAGGAAGGGGCAGCATGAGGGTTTGATTGGGTTCGAAGTGTTCCAGAAGAACCAGGATCGTTTGAATGGAGTGAACAGGACGCCCAAGCGGTCCAATCTCAATGAGGGATTTCCGCTTCGCGGCTATGTCTGCTGCGCGGTGTGCGAGACGCCGTATACATCCTGTTGGTCTACGGGGTCGCACGGGCGATATCCTTATTATCTGTGCCAGAAGCGCGGCTGCGAAATGTACGGCAAATCCATCCGGCGGGACGATCTCGAAGGCGCGTTCGAGGCTTTGCTTCTAACGGTCAAGCCAAGCGCGAGCCTATTCAAGGTCGCCCGCGCGATGTTTGAAGAGCTATGGGATCGTCGTATGTCTCAAGGCAAGGTTCAAGCCAAAGCGCTGGCGTCCCAACTTGCCAAGATCGAAAAGCAGGTCGCGCAATTGCTGGAGCGGGTAATGGATGCCCGGGTGCCAACCGTCATCGCAGCCTATGAAAACAAAATTGAAGCTCTGGAAAAAAGCAAGCTGTTGATTTGTGAAAAACTAGGCTCGCAAGGCGCTCCGAAAAGCACATTCGAGAAATCGCTAGAACGAGCCATGGAGTTTTTGTCAAACCCTTGGAATCTCTGGAGTTCCGGGCGATTGGAGGACCGTCGCACGGTGCTTAAACTCGTGTTTGCCAAGCCTTTGTATTACAACAAGAATACAGGCTATCGAACGGCTGATTTATCGTTGCCGTTCAAGATGTTAGGCCAGAATATACACGGTGAAAACCTGATGGTGCGGTCAAGAGGACTCGAACCTCCACGGGTTGCCCCACAGCGACCTCAACGCTGCGCGTCTACCAATTCCGCCATGACCGCATACGATAAAACACTCCTCTTAAAGGGCATTTTGAATCGAGAATGATGTGGTATCAAAGCTAGTCGCCCAATGCAAGCGGATGACTTGCTGACTAGAGGCAATTGCCGATATCCGCTGGTCCGCCGCAAACAGTGGCGAACCAGCCGGACAATCGATCGCAAAACAAACGGGCCGCTAGACTTTACGCGGTGCAAGGTCGTCTAGCCGCCCTTACGCGGGACACAAGCTAGACTATGATGCGATGGAGTTACAATTCGGTAAAGTAAACCAAAGCTACTGAAAGTTATCTCATAAAATGCCGCGTTTCGATATTCCGTTGTCGGGTTGGGCTATCAGCGTGGCGCCGGTCGGTTACCAGGAAGCGGTTGCCGCCATGGAGCTTCGAGCCGACGCTATTGCGAACGGTGCCGCTCCCGAGCTGATCTGGCTGTTGGAGCATCCGCCGCTCTACACAGCTGGCACAAGCGCCAACCCAGCGGACTTGATCGACGGGCGCTTTCCCGTATATAAGACAGGGCGCGGCGGACAATATACCTATCACGGCCCGGGTCAGCGTATCGCCTACGTGATGTTAGACCTGAATAGGCGCGGCCGCGATGTGCGCGCTTTTGTGGCTACGCTGCAAAATGTTGTTATCTCGGCGCTGGCGGAGTTCGGAGTGCGCGGTGAAGCGCGCGAGGACCGCCCCGGCGTGTGGGTGGCTTGCGACGGGCGCGAGGATAAAATTGCCGCCATCGGGGTGCGCGTGCGGCGATGGGTGACATTTCACGGCCTAAGCGTAAACGTCGCGCCCGACCTATCGCATTACGCCGGGATCGTGCCGTGCGGCCTCCGCGAGCACGGCGTCACAAGCTTGCACGCGCTTGGCGTTTCCGCCACGATGCCCGAGTTCGACAACGCGTTGCACCGCGCCTTCAACGCTATTCTTGTGTTTGGCAACTAAAGATTAAAACAATTCCTGAGTTTACTTTAGAGTTAATTGCTTTGGACCCCGAAGCAAAGGCTTTGCAACCATTTCAGTGGGCGGAACCCGAGATCGGACGTCGGCACAAGATCGGCGGTCAACCAACATTTGTGCAAAAACTGAAACGCCGTTTTGTATTCATTGTCACACAAGAATGAGTTTTTACGCCCAGCTTGACTCGCTAAGCGATGAATACCAGCTTGGCGACTACGGTATGGTTTACATATTTATTTGTTTTGATTGTTTCTCGACGCATTCGTTTATTCAGTCTAATTAGCAACTGCTAAAACCGGTAGCCGAAGTGTTTAATTTCGGGCGCGTACCAGTCGGCGACGATAGCGCGAGTCTCGTCCGTGTAAAAGTCGCGATAAGGGCGCTGGTCGCCGCTGCGGTATTGGCCTTTGGCGCGGGGTAAATTGAGCGGCTGGATGATGCCGACCTGCGCCAGCGCCTTCGCCACATCCTCCGCCAGATTGTCGAACTGGCAGACGAAATCCGCCTCCACCTTGCCGTCAATCGAGTAAACATGGAAGTTTTTCAGCCGCGCGATGCGCTCCTCGCTCATGAACTCCTCCACCGTTATGTCGGCGCGGCGTTTCTTGCGCTTGCGGTATTTGTAAAGCGAAATCTGCCGATCCCACGGGTTTCGCTCCACCGAGAATTTGAAATACGACTTCCAGACCTGCTCGCCTATCTCCGCGCGGATTTTCTCCGCCGGCATATGATGCCAGAAGCGCGCACGATTGGTGCGATCCTTGTACAAATTCAGCGGTCGCAACATGGTTTTGTACCATGGAACGTTCGGCAGCCGCCAATGCTGTGGCCCCCTTCCCTGACGCAGATGCTCGTCCGTGCTGCTTACCGGCGTGATAATGTCGTCCGGCCCGCAAAAGGACGAGAGCGCGCATTCGATGCTCGTGCCCGCCGTTTTCTGGGTTTTCAGGAAAATGAACTTGTGCTCATGGCAGACAATCATGGCGGGCCTTAAAACTCATATCCCATGGCTTCAATTTCTCGCGCGTACCAGCGGGCGACGATGGCGCGGGTTTCTCCATTATAATAATCGCGGTAATGGCGGCGCTCCGTTTTGCGCGCCCCGCCTTTCGCGCGCGGCAGCGTCACCTCGCCAGATACGCCCGCCTGTTCCAGCGCAGACTTCACCTCGGCGCGCAAATCTTCGTAGCGGCAAACCCTATCCACCGCCACCGCGCCGTCAAGCGAATACATATAAAAGTTATTGCCCCGCGCCAGGTCTTCGCGGCGCATGAACTCGTTGAATGGGAGACGCGCCGCATCATCCCGTTGGCGCCAATAGTAAATCGATACCTGCCTATCCCACGGATTGCGCTCAACGGTAAATTTGTAGTACTTCCGCCAAATCTCGTTCCCGACGCGCGCTTTAATTTCATCGGCTGGCATGTGATTATAGTAATGCCCCTTGTGTTTGCGGCCCTTGAACATGCCGAGCTTCCGGCCCGCGCTTTTCCACCACGGATTAACGTTTACATTCCAATTCTGCGGGCCTCGCCCGAGCCGCAGCGCCTCGTCCACCTTGCTGACCGGCGTGATGATGTCGTCCGGCCCGCAAAAGGCCGAAAGCCCGCACTCAACGCTCGTGCCAGCCGTCTTGCCAGTCTTGATGAAAATGAACTTATGCGCGTGGCTAACAATCATCGGCTCAATACTCATAGCCGACGGCTTTGATTTCCGGCGCGTACCAGTCGGCCACGATCGCCTGCGTTTCGTCATCGTAGTATTCTCGATAATGCCTGCCGCCGCCCGCTACGGTTTTCGTCCTCGGGAGCGTTAGCGTCTGATGAACCCCAACCGTTACAAGGGCTTCGGCCAGATTTTCTGCTAGCGTTTCGTACTGGACCAGAAAGTCCACGGCAAGCGCATCGCCGATCATAAAAATCTCGTGGTTATTGCGCCGCGCACCACGCTCCTTAGACATGAACTGAGCGAAGCTTGGAGGCTTGGGCAGATTTTTCGTCCGCCATCGATAGAAGGAGACCTGCCGATCCCAAGGGTTGCGGCTGATGGCGAATTTGAAATAGCGGCCCCAGACATCGCTGCCGAGTTGATCGCGCACCTCGGCTGCTGTCATGTGATTGTAGTAGTGGCCCCGATGCTTGCGGCCCTTCTGGAAAAATCCCATTGCCCGCAGTGTATTTTTCCAATGCGGATTGAAGTTTACATCCCAGTTTTGCGGCCCGCGACCCTGACGCTTGGCTTCATCCTGCTCGCTGACCGGGGTGATGATGTCGTCCGGCCCGCACAACGCGGAAAGCGCACATTCAACGCTGGTGCCGGCCGTCTTGCGCGTTTTAAGAAATATGAACTTGTGCTGATGACTAACGATCATGAAGGCGGTTTAGCATCCGCCGCAACTGGCTGCAACTCAGCCTTTGGCGTTTCATTGCAAGAAGCGCCAGCGCATGAGCGCAAATGGTTAAGGGCAGCCTTATGGGCTGCTACATCGCCTTCGAACTCCGAATCGGTAACCAGGTTTTTAAGCTGGTGCGGATCCTTGGTCATGTCAAAATACTCCTTACTCGCCCAGATTACGCCATCCCGTTCGAAATAAACGGAGTTGGCGCCGCGAACGCCAATGAATGCGTTGCTCGTACTAGCGAACGTCTCTGGAAATATTTGGATAAGAACATGGTTGCGAAGCTGGGCTTGCTCGCCTGATAAAAGGGGCAGTAGGGACACGCCATCGACGTTATTCGGGGTTTTCAAGCCCGCATAATCCAAAATTGTCGGTGCGAGGTCAATATTGGCGACAAGGGCGTCGTTGGTGCGTTTAGTCTGGTTTCTCCCATCAAAAACGACCATGCCAACGCGTATAGACTCATCATATGGGCTCCGTTTGTCGGTAATTTGGTGTTCGCCCCAATGAAAACCGTTATCACTCAAGAAGATGATGACCGTATTCTCAAGTTTGTTGATTGTGATCAAAGTATCGACAATTTTTTCTACAGCCTCATCAACAGCAAGCAAGGCTTGCAACATGCTCTTTCGCAGAGCGTCGATCTTAGCGATCCGATTTGCGGACAGCGTGCGACCGCCTTTAGACCACCATTTACGATCCCAAAACCCTTTATCACTAACATTGAAAGACGATGGACGGTGCGGCGCTAGGTCAGCGAAGGCTTGCTCGTGACGCCGCGCTGGGACTGCTGGGCGATGCGGCGCATTTGGCGTCCACATAAGGAAGAAAGGCTCATCGCCATTGTCAGCCGATTTAATGAAGTCCACCGCCTTTACCGCCAGTACGTCCGTCGAATAATCCGCCTCCGCAGACCCGTAAATCAATGGGTCTTTCAATACGCCATCAATAAAATTACTCAGTTTATAGTTGTAGTAGTGGCGTTTACCGAATGCTTGGAATGTATCCCAGCCGGGGGGAATATAACCAAAAGAGTAACCATTCAAATACTTTCCGATCAAACCTGTTTTGTAACCGCCAGTCTTTAGCCAGGTAGCTAGTGTTTGACTGTCTCGTTTGTCTAATTCTCTCGTAAATTCTTTCTCATTCTGGCGAACCCCATGATTGTGCGCGTATTGGCCGGTGAGAATGGTCGCACGGGACGGGCAACAGGTGGGCGTCGTGATAATCGCGTTGGTGAACGATGTCCCACGCTGCACAAGCAGTTCGTTGAGCTTTGGCATGTATGCGAGGGTATCGGCGCGCTGATCATCGGTTACAATCAGAATGATATTTGGTTTTTTATCCTGGGCTGCGGTGCGATCCCCGAATACGCAGATCAGCGCGACAATCGCGAATATTGCCGAGAATTTCATTCTGTCTCCGTCAGCTACGTTTGCTAACGGTTACGATCGTACGCTCATCAACGCGAAATCACATTTCGGTTAAAGCGGAATATTATCGTGCTTCTTCCACGGGTTCTCGACCGTCTTCTCGCGCAGCATGTTCAGCGCGCGGGCGATGCGCAGCCGTGTGTTGCGCGGCAGGATCACCTCGTCGATGTAGCCGCGCTCGGCGGCGACGAATGGGTTGGCGAAGCGATCCTGATATTCCTTTATGCGCGCCGCTATCTTTTCCGGATCGGCAAGGTCGGGCCGGTATAAAATCTCCGCTGCGCCTTTTGCGCCCATCACGGCGATCTCGGCGGTCGGCCACGCGTAGTTCACGTCGCCGCGGATATGCTTGGACGACATGACGTCGTAGGCGCCGCCATAAGCCTTGCGCGTGATGACCGTTACTTTCGGCACGGTCGCTTCCGAGAACGCGAACAGCAGCTTGGCGCCGTGCTTGATGAGTCCGCCATATTCCTGCGCCGTGCCGGGCAGAAAGCCGGGCACATCCACAAATGTGACCAGCGGGATGTTGAAGCAGTCGCAGAACCGCACGAAGCGCGCGGCTTTGCGGGAGGCGTCCGAATCGAGAACGCCCGCCATCATCATGGGCTGGTTCGCGACGAACCCGACCGTGCGCCCCTCGATGCGCCCGAAACCGGTGATGATGTTGCGGGCGTAAGCCTCCTGAATTTCGAAGAAATCACCCTCGTCGGCCACTTTGACGATGAGTTCCTTCATATCGTAAGGCGTGTTCGCGTTGTTCGGAATGATGGTGTCGAGCGATGGCTCGGAGCGGTCGAAGACGTCGCGGGTCGGCAGTTGTGGCACGCCTGACATGTTGTTTGCGGGCAGAAAATCCATCAGCCGCCGCATTTGCAGCAGGCATTCGACATCGTTCTCGTAAGCCTTGTCGGCGATGGAGGAGCGCGTTGTGTGCACGATGGCGCCGCCGAGTTCTTCCGCCGTTACGGTCTCGTTGGTGACGGTTTTCACCACATCGGGGCCGGTCACGAACATATAGCTCGTGTCCTTCACCATGAAGATGAAGTCGGTCATGGCGGGGGAATAGACGTCGCCGCCCGCGCATGGCCCCATGATGACGCTGATCTGCGGGATGACGCCAGAGGAGAGCACGTTGCGCGTGAAGACCTCGCCATAGCCGCCGAGCGCCGCGACGCCCTCCTGAATGCGCGCTCCCCCTGCGTCGAACAGGCCGATGATCGGCGAGCGGTTGCGCAGCGCCAAATCCTGGATTTTCACCATCTTCTCAGCATGAGCCTCGGACAGCGATCCGCCGAACACAGTGAAATCCTTGGCGAATACGTAAACCAAGCGGCCGTTGATGGTGCCCCAGCCCGTCACCACGCCGTCGCCGGGGAACTTGGTGGCCGCCATGCCGAAATCGGTGCAGCGGTGCTCGACATACATGCCGTATTCCTCGAACGATTTGTCGTCCAGCAGCAGCTCGATGCGTTCGCGCGCCGTCAGCTTGCCGCGCGCGTGCTGCGCGTCGATGCGCTTCTGCCCGCCGCCAAGACGCGCCTCTGCCCGCCGCCGCTCCAGTTCCGTGATAATCTGTTTCATATCTTATCCGAATGAGAATAACTTGCCCTTCGTGAGCTGCTCTTAGGCTTTCTTGAACTCGGGAATTTCAGACGATTGATAATTTTTTTGAGTTTTTCGAGCTTCTTCCGCCGCGACCTCGATAAGAGCAGACAAAAACCTCATCCCTGATCTGTCTGCCATTATCTTCATATCAAGCAGCGTTTCATGGAGATATAAAGCCGGATCGTTATTAGCTATTGGCCCGTGCAAATCACGCCGAAGCCGGACAACCGTTCTGAGATCGTTATGTGTGACAGGCTGGACTTTGCTTGCAGCGAGTGTCACAACAGCATGGGTCTCCCCAGCAAGGTTCACAAACTCAACCTCAAAGCCTTTTTCGTGTTCGTAAACGTGTACGACGCAGCCGATATCCCCAATCATCAAACCTTGTTCGGGCACGTCGGTGACTAGCACTACTGTGTCATGCTCCTTCATTTTCGATCCTTTGTTTCAAAGGGTATGCCGTGCTCAGACGTAGCTCGTTTTGACGCTCATCATAAATCCATATTGATCGTATCAGCGGAGCGCGGCCATCCGGCGCTAGCAAATTTCCCTCTATTCTATACTTTTTTCCGAATTCTGTCTGTGTTTCAAATGCCTCCTCCTTTTGCGCGAGATTTATTAGAGCTTCCGCGAAAACACGCCATTCATGAGTTCGAAATCCGAGCGCTGAGAAAAACGCAGCTTTGTATCGACCAGATGGATGTGCCCCTGACAGCAAATAACCGCAGATTTTTTCGTTATGGACGACGGCTAATTCGACATAAGGGCATTTAGGCATAGAAATATCCGAATAAATTTAGAGTCAGGGTAAATACTCATACAGCTAATTTGTGCAACGGCAGGATCGAACATAACGCAAAGTCGCGCGTTCATGCAGCTTGTAACACCGGGAGAACGCACATGACGCTAAAGATACCTCACAAGGCGATGATCGTGGTGGCGGATGGCACGGGGGCAAAATTCTTTCGCAATTCCGGGCGCGAGGACACGATTTCGCTCACAGCCGAGGGCGAGTTCAAGCCGTCCGATCTTGAAGGCGAAGGGCCTGCGGGAAAGCGCCCTCCCGAGTCGACGCTGCAGGAGACGGACGAGGCGACATTCGCCAAGTTGCTCGCCAACGAACTGTATCGGCGCGCGCACAAGGGCGACTTCGCGGCGCTCGTTCTCATCGCCGACCCGCAGACCCTGGGGCAAATTAGGCCGCTGTTGCATAAAGAGGTTCAGGATGCTTTGGTGGCCGAGATTGCCAAAACGCTCACAAATTCAACCACCGACGATATTGAGAAAACCTTGAGTAAAAGTGCGGAATGATAGCGCCAGATACATCTCCGCACAAATTGCATGCAGATAGTCGACGAAACGTGATGGCGTGTGACGTAATGTCTTAACGCGGGTGTGCGAAGGTGCAGCATTAGATATTTCCCCCCGGAGCCGCCCGCCGCTATGCATTTGCTCGATTTGCGTCTCGAACACATCCCGCTTTTCGACCGGCTCAACGACCGCCAGCGCTCCTCGGTGCGCGATCTACTTCGTGTTGAGACATATAAGCCGGGCGCCGTCGTCCGCGAGGAAGGCGCGCACAATCCGGGCAGCATTTTCATCATCGTGCACGGTGAGGCGGCGCTCATCAAAAGCGGGCGCTCGGCGGCAGACGATTCCGTCATCGAGTATATGGTAGGCGTTCGCGGGCCAAACGAGATTTTCGGCGCCATGTCGGTGCTAGACGGCCAGCCCGCATCTGTCACAGTCCGCGCGAAAACGCCGCTTACCATCGCCGTGCTCGACCTTGCCCGCGACGGCATGAACAAGCCCGCGCGCCGCATCCGCAACGCCATTGTCAGCGATCTGCGCCGCCGCCTCGCCGACCGCGCCCGCGCCTCCATCGACGACAAAGTCGCCAGCCTGCAGCAGGAGGCCGAGTTCGCCCGTTACCGCTACGCGGTCGGCAACATCCTGGTGGCGGCGCTATCCATGCTGTCTGTTTACACGCTGGCCTTGAGCCTTATCCCCAGCTTTGAAAACCTGCTAGAGGTCAACTTCGCCGCCAGCCCGTTCATCATCGTGTTTTTCGCGCTGATTTTCTTTCCCGTCATCCGGCGAAGCGGCTTTCCGCTGGCGTTTTTCGGTATGCGGCTCGACAACTGGCGCTATGCGATGACGTGCGCGCTGGTGGCGTCCGGCATATTCCTGGCGCTGGGCGTGGCGGTGAAATGGGCGATCATCATGTTCTCGCCATCGCTTTCCGGCATGACAGTGATCTCCTTCGCCGACGTGCAGGTGGCGCAACAGCCCGCCATGATGTCGCCATGGTACTGGGCGGCGGTGTGCCTATACCTCATCCTCACGCCGCTGCAGGAGTTCGTTGCACGCTGCGGCATCCAGGCGCCGCTCTACGCCTTTCTGGACGGCAGCGAGGTGAAGCGCCGCATGATCTCGATTTTCGTCTCGACGCTCGTGTTCTCCTCCGCGCACGCGCATATTAGCCTGGAATTCGCGGCGGCTGCGTTTCTACCCGGCATCCTGTGGGGCTGGATTTTTGCGCGCACCAACTCCCTGCTGGCGGCGAGCGTGTCGCACTTCATCATCGGCGGCGCAGGCGTGTTCCTGCTGGGCGTGGAGGAGTTCGTGGCGGTGCTTTCATAGGTTACGATTGCAAGCGAAACTCCCTTATTTCCATGGAGGCTCTCACTTGCTTAGACGGAACGCATTTAGTTTGACCGCGATCGAAGGCGGCTAGCTGGTCTGGCTTGCCTGGCCAACAACATTGCAACTCAGTGTAAGCTTTGGCGGGCACGGGCATGAACGCCGCCCAGGCAACCTCGCGCCGTGCTGCCCAGATGATCTTTCATCAGATACCGCGTCTCGGTGGTCGATTGCGAGCCGATGGTGTCGATGATGACCGCCACGCCGACGGTGACGATCTCCAGCGCCCCGCCCGCGATGTAGCGCGTCGTCTTCGTGCCCGTCTCGTGACGTCCACCCGCTTGAAGCGGGCCAAGGATATGTCCGGCGCATCAACTTATACCGCTGGCGCGGGGTTAATGCGGGGCATGCCGTACGCGATTATAGAGTGAATGGCTCCCCGGGTTGGAATCGAACCAACGACCGATCGGTTAACAGCCGATTGCTCTACCGCTGAGCTACCGAGGAACAATGCGTTTGCGCTCAATGACTGAGCCGCTTGAGCCAGAGTTATAACAAGCGTTCACGCTCTTTGTCAGCCACTTTCTTTCCGCGCCGCCTTTAAAACCGTAACTGTTAAAGCATTTCCGGCGTTTGCGGTTGAAAGGGACGCCGCGCCTGTCGTATGCCATCCCTACAAGAGACCGGCGCAAGACCATGGCGAAAATCCGTTACAAACAGCGCATCCATAAGAATAAATTATCTGCGCGCTCTCTGCGCTACGCTGCTGCCGATCAGATGGTGCGGCTGTTTCCTGCCCTGCGCGAGCGCTGGATGTTTCCTGTGGATGCAGTTCCGATGGCCGAGGCGGCCGTCAGCGCGGCCGCATTCGACACGCTTGTGATCGACGCCCAACCGCCCGCGCCTATCGCCCGTCTGGTAAAACGGCCCACGCCGTTAAAAAGCGTTCAAAAAGTCTACACATTCCATGATGCGACGGTCATCGGCCAGTCCGGCGCGCTGATTCAGCATGGAAAGCTGCTTGCGGTGCGGCCCAATCCAAACTGGGCCGTTTCCCTCCGCCCGCGCAACTATGCGCGCCGCAATTTACAGCCCGGCGTACTGCATTATCTGCTGATGCCGCCCGTGCCAGCAATCGGGCATGTGTTTCACTGGCTTTTCGATTACGTGACGCCGTTCATGACATGGCTGGAGGAGCGCACGGATCGCGAGCCGGTGCAGCCCATCGTGAACGGCAAGCTTACCGAATTCCAGCGCCGCACGCTCGATTTTCTGGTCGCACATTACGGACTGTTGGCGCCTGTTGGCGTGAGCGCCGATGAAGCGGCTTTTGCCCCTCGCATCGCCACGTCCGTGCTGGAGCCGTTCGCCCCGCGCGCTATGCAGGCGCCCGCAGGCCTGAAAGCGCTGGCAGCTCTGGGAAGGCATCTCAGTTGGGACAAAGTCGACACAAGCGCGAGACGGCGCCTTTATATCAGCCGCAATGACGCCAAGCTACGCCGCGTGGCGAATGAGGCGGAGCTTGGCCCCATGCTCACGGCGCATGGATTTGAAAGTATCATCCTTAAGAGCATGCCCATCGCCGATCAGGTGCGCCTATTTATAGAAGCGGAAGCCGTTATAGCGCCGCACGGCGCCGGGCTGGCGCACATTGCCTGGATGCGCGCCGGAGCCAAGGTCACAGAGTTCTTCCCCGCCGCCACCGGTCCCTACGGCGCGCCGAATAACGCGACCGCGAACTTTTGGATCATCTCGAACCAGCAGGGTCTGGACTATGCGGCGTATGAAGCCGCCCCACAAACCAGTCGGCACGATTTATTCCAAATACCGCTGGACTTAATGGCGTTAGTGCTAAAACAACATTTCGCGCCGTTATAGAATAATCATCACAATTCTTTGCGTTTTTACACCGATGATGGAACGCCCACCGCTGTCCAGCGATTGCTTTTCCTAACCAAAGGAGAACCAATGCCCGATACTAAAGGCAAAGGCAGCACCGCTGCGAAAAAGGCTAATGCGATAGCCGAGAAGGAAGGCGTCGATAACCCGCGCAAGTCATCCGCCGCGCAAGCCGAATTAGGCAAGAAGGGCGGCAAGAAAGCCGCCGCGAAACATTAGCGAAACTCTAACCGCCGCGCAGTCCTTAGCCAGCGGCAACAGGCAAAGGTTGTGGAAACCCCGGCGTGTTTTGATTACGCGCTCTGCTTTGGGGTGGGCGCATGGGCGCTCGATAGCAGAGCGCGCGGCGGCGTTGGGCATCCCGGTGATCGAGCTTGCCTCCGACCAGGTTACGCCCGCGCTACAGGACGGCCCCCGTGGCGGTTATGCCGACGCCAAGGCGACCCTTGCAATTATTGCGGCGTCGCCATCGCGGCGTAAGCTGCAACCGATAGCGCCGAGCGCCGACTGGCGAGTCGATCTGGCGGAAGGGTGTCCTGCGCATTGCAGCTACTGCTACCTCGCCGGTTCGCTAAAAGGCCCACCCATAACCCGCGTCTACGCCAATTTACCGGAGATACTCGCCGAACTTCCGAACTATGTAGGCCAGGGCAAAGTGACGTCCCGTTCTACGGCGCGCGCACATGAAGGTACGACGTTTGAAGCATCTTGCTATACCGACCCTTTAGGCATTGAACATCTCACCGGCTCTTTGTCCGCGATAATCTCTCATTTTGGGGCTTGGGATGCCGAGGTTCAGTTACGCTTTACGACCAAGTTCGACGCCGTAGAACCGCTGCTCGGTATTGCCCACAACGGACGGACTCGAATGCGCGCATCCATCAATCCGGCTGCCTATGCGCGTTTTGAGGGCGGCACTAGTCTAGTGGCGCAACGGCTTACCGCATTGCGGCGCATGGCGCAGGCTGGATACCGTATCGGGCTGACCATTGCGCCTATCATAGCGGCGGAAGGCTGGCGTGAAGCTTACAGCGCTCTAATCGCCGATGTGGCGCTTGCTTTATCTGGAGTACCTGATCCCGATTTGACTGTCGAACTCATCACTCACCGCTTTTCAGCCAACTCGAAAACGGTGCTTGAGTCTTGGTATCCAGGTTCGAGTCTCGACATGGGAAGCGAAGGCCGGTCTGAAAAACGAAGCAAATTCGGTTCTGTCAAGCACGTCTACGACGCACCAATCATGAAAACTCTAAAAACGTTTTTTGAAGCAGAAATTGCTTCCCGTTTGCCAATGGCCCAAATTTTATATTGGACTTGATAAGCTAACAAAAAACACTGGTAAGTTTAAAACCGTACAGTATTCCAAACTCCGGCCGAAGCTTATCCGCCTCGAACCGGAACTGTGACATAAGCTTATCAGAAGCGGTTGCGGCCGCCATCAGGCCGGTAACCGATGCAGGCGTCACGCACACGGATGTCGTCACCGACCAAGCGGCAGGCGCGTTCTTTAACCGATGGGTTTTGGCGGACGGCTTGAGCCGAAACCTTCATACCATATTCTTGGGCCACGAAGGCGACATTGGCGTCAGCGCAATAGGGCGTTGATATTTTGCCCTGCCCGCGAACGATCTGAAAGTTACCATCGCACTGAATTGCAGCGTTTGCAGGTGAGTTTGCAGCAAACATGGCTACCGCCGCCAGACAGGCAACCGGCAAAAGCTGTTTATAAAAAATCACAGAAGCGCTCCACTCTATTAAGGATTGAGGTGCATTAGAAACGTCTCATACGCGCAAAGGTCACACAACTAACTTTGGTGTGACGAAACATTGAAAAAATGTGAATGGAGGCCTCGCCCGGAATCGAACCGGGGTGCGCGGATTTGCAATCCGATGCGTCACCACTCCGCCACGAGGCCCCTTAAGGAACTCATAGCACGGCTTAATCCATTTTGAAAATATGTTTGAATGCGACGCCCCGCCTCTAGCGGCTTAACGGCGCGTGCGCTAAACCGGGAAATGCTTCGAGGCTTGGAGGAACGTCATGGCGAATTATGCCGCACAGCGGGAAACGATGGTCGCCTCGCAGCTTCGCCCAAACCGGGTCACGTCTTCAGACGTGTTGCGGGCGTTCGCCACGACGTCGCGTGAGGCGTTTCTGCCGAACGCGCTAAAGCCTCTTGCTTATATGGACGATCATCTATTGCTCAGTCCCGCATTTGTGGATGCTCCTGGGCGTTACTGTCTATCTCCGATGATGCAGGCGTGGCTGTTGCAAGCGGTGCGCATCACGAAGTCGGACGCGGCTCTGGATGTCGGTTGCGGTTGCGGCGTATCGGCCGCGCTGCTCGCCGCGTTGGCAAACCGCGTGGATGCGTTGGAAGAAAATGAAACTCTGGCGACGTTTGCAAAAAGCGCGCTAGCCGATCAAGGGGTGACCGGCGCCTCTGTCCGTATAGCGCCTCTTACTGGTAACGGTCTGTTCGGCGGGCCTTATAACGTGATTATCGTCAATGGCGGCGTGCCGCAGCCGCCCGAGAAGCTTTTTGAGCTTTTGGCCGATGATGGAAGGCTTGCCTGCGTTATCACACGGCCAGACGAAAATCGTCTTGTTGTGTTTGAGAAGACAAACAAGGTGATGCGGCGGAGCGTTGTTTGGGATGCGTCCGCGCCACCTCTGACCGGATTTGCGGAAAAATCCGGATTTCTATTTTAACGCGCGTCAAGGTCGCGGCAAAAGTGCAACGCATTGGATACAAAACAGTCCGTTAGCGCCTGCCAGGCTTCCTTGTGACGCTCTGAGCCGCTAAGTTCACGTCGAATGTTTGGGGTGGTGCGTAATTCTAGCGCCATGCGGCCAAAACGAAGCCTGTTTTGCGCGTATAAAAATTAGGACTTGTGCAGAAATGAAGGTTTCGACCCGCTCAGGATTGACACGTCCCGCTCTCTATGGCGTGGCGCTTGCTATGGCGCTTTTGCTGCCTGCTTCCGTGCTTGCAGATTCCCTGAAGAATGCTCTTGCCTCCTCATATCTTTTTAATCCAACACTCAAGGCGAAGCGTTCGGAGCTGCGCTCGAACGATGAAGAAGTTCCGATCGCCAAATCTGGTTTTCGCCCAAGAATCACAGGCACAATCGAAAACTCGTTTACGGATCAAACGACTCGCCCCGACTCGCCAGGCACAGGAACAAACTATCCAAAGAACTACTCCATCGGAATAACGCAGCCGATCTTTCGCGGATTCCGGACGGTAAACGCTGTGAGAGGGGCAGAGGCGATCGTTGAGGCCTCACGCGAGAACCTGCGGAGCGTTGAACAGAACGTATTACTGAACGCCGTTACAGCATATATGGATGTGTTTCGCGACGAAGCTACTTTGCAGCTTCAACTGAACAATCAGCGGGTTTTAACGGAACAGCTCCGCGCCGCTAAAGACCGCTTTGAAGTCGGCGAAGTTACGCGCACGGACGTGGCGCAAGCACAAGCCCGTCAAAGTGGCGCCGTGTCGCAAGTTAGCGCCGCTAGAGCGAACCTAGCCCTCAGCCGCTCGTCTTACCAGCGTTTGATTGGATCGATGCCGTCTGGCGTCTCTGATCCGGGAGCGCCTTTGAAAATGATACCCCGCAGCCAGGAAGAGGCGGTTCGCATTGGCGAAGGTGAAAACCCTTTTATCCTGGAAGCTCTGTTCCGTGAACGCTCGGGCGAGCACCTGGTTCGTCAGATTAAGGGAGAGTTGCTTCCTGAGCTAAACGTTGAAGCAAGCTACACGAAAGGCATCGACCCGTCCAAAAACACGGAGGAGTCCGACAACACTATTGTTACCGGTAGGCTAACTGTACCGATTTATCAGGCAGGTGAAGTCTCCGCCCGTATCCGGCAAGCCAAAGAAACTCAATCTCAGTTCCGCCAACTCATTGACGAGGCCCGCGAACAGGTGCGTGCTGACGTTATCTCTAACTGGGGACAATACATATCATCACGCGCTCAGATCGAGTCAGCGCGCGCTCAGGTGGAGGCTAACCGAATCGCCCTAGCTGGTGTCCGGGAGGAAGAAAAAGTTGGTCAGCGCACCCTTCTTGACGTTTTGGACGCCGAGCAAGAACTATTGAATTCGGAAGTTGCCCTTGTTTCCACAAAACGTGACTATGTAGTCGCAGCTTACGCGCTTTTATCTTCGATTGGGCGCCTTTCGGCCAGCGAGCTTGGGCTTTCTGTCCAACTTTACGACGCAACGCAAAATTATCGCCGTGTGCGGAATAAAGCTTACGGTTGGAGTACATCGGTTGAAGCTATGGAAGATCCTCAGGTTGCCCCTGTCACCGCACCGGGCGTTACACCGGGTCAGCGTTACGGCGATGGGCCTGCTTACACGCGCTAAATATTTTCCATTGGCTCAACCAATTTTCTCCTTGGGCTATATGGGCATTAGCTCCCCAACAAGCGTCTCGGAATGACCTCAATAACGACTTGCGAGATTGTGACCCTGGCCTACACAAAGGCTTTTATGACATTCTGCTTTAAACAGCGCTGGGAGCGCTTCAAGCGCACGTGGTTTGAGGTTGCAGCCCATACCTTGAGCGGTTAGTCATGAAGGTGCGGACACATTGACTAGAACGCTTCTGCGCCGATGCGGAGACTAAGATGAAAAATGCCGATCAAGCCCGTGACGACAGCATGGAGGAAATCCTTGCATCGATCCGGAAGATTATTGCAGACGACGAAGCAGGCGGCGTTGCCCTGGACCCGCGCTCCCCTGTCGGAGCTCCCACGAGTCTTGAGGTTGGGAATCTGGAAGCGGCTTTTGTAGGTGAGCCGTTTTTTGACCTCGGCAAATCCGCGACACAGCACGAGGTTCTTTCTAAAACGCAACCACAGTTCCCTGCGGCCGAGGATATCATGGATCTGAGCGAGGATTTTCTCGTTGCCGAAGGTGAATTCGACAACCCGTTTCTCGCGCCCTCCCCTTTTCAGACCGAAACGCGCAGAAATGCGCCTGAGCCGACGCTGCGCATCGAGCCTAATCTCTCCTCTTCGGCGCATGAACGCAGTTTTACGCCGTCTCCCATTCTTGGGGCGCCATCTGAGCAGTCACGCAATGTCCCCGAGGCTGAAGCGCCAGCCGACGAACGTCGTTTATGGGACGGTCAGCCACCGACACCGTTGAGGGCGCAAAGAACGGAGATGGAACCGCTACAAAGCCGTGTTGCTTCGTTTGAAAAGCTAGCGCCAGACTCGTTTCAATCCACTCCGGCGCCACAGCCTGCGCCAGCATTTTCAAACGGCGCTTCTGGCTCTGATTTCCGCGCGAAACCTATCGACCAAACTCCCTTACGTCCGCCATCGCGCCAGGGTTGGGCTGGCCCCCGTGAAATAAGCCGCGACTCAACGCCAGGTTTTGAACCGCGCCCCCGAGCCGCGTCTGGCCTCGAAGAGAATTCTGGCGAACCATTCTGGGCGCAGCCAGACCTAGATACCAATGCTCTGACTATAGCTCTGCACACGCAAGCTCCACGGAAACAACAAGCGCCAGCCACAAAAGAGCCAATGTTGCAAATGGCGCCCGCGCCAGCCGCGCCGGTGGAAAACATTCCGGCGCCGCCCCCCTTGCAGTCACGCTTGTCAGCGCCGGTTACACAGTCCGGTCTTGCTACCGTTTCAATGCCGCACTTGCCCGATTCGCTTTCCAACGGCCCAATCTCGTCGATCTCTGCGGACGGTGAAGCGGGTGGCCACCCTCAATATTTCCAGGCTATGGCCGAGGAGCTTGTGCGCGCCACCGTTCACGGACTGGGCGATCGAGAACTTACCCAGATAGGTCAAAAGGCCTTAACCGGGGCGCAACGTACCGAACTTAGAACAATTGCGGAGTCATTTGCCGAAACGACGTCTAACTCCGCATTTATGAACGAGCCGTCGCCGCTGAATGAGGAAAGCGCCGAAAACGCGGCGCTGTACGCCGTGCCGGAGGAACAGCTAAATTCACCGCAGGCGCCGGCGACAACGGTCCACCTCTCGAAAGCCGCCATAACGCCCTCACAAGCATCAGAGACCTTGCAAGCTATGCCGAATGCGCAAAAATCCTTCGAGGATGGCTTCAAAGAGCTGTTGAAACCCATGCTCACGGACTGGCTGAACGAAAATATGCCCCGGCTTCTAGAAAGCGGTATTCAGCAGGAAATGGAGCGGCGTTCAGTGCTGAAACGCACTTGACCCCTCGGCTACGCAGCAGCCCCAGCAGCGTTAAAAAATAGACGGTTTTAATTGACCGGCATGCAACGCCGTCCTAAACCGCGATAACCACATTAATTTCATCCGGTTGGAATATGTTGCCTAAAAACTTCGAGGCCTCGGACATCGAGGCTCGCATCTCTCGGGCGTGGGAAGACGCGAACTGCTTTGCGGCTGGGCCGAAGGATCGCGTCGGCAAAGCCGCGCCCTACTGCACGATGCTGCCGCCGCCGAACGTCACCGGCTCGCTGCACATGGGGCACGCGCTGAACCATACGCTTCAGGACATCCTCGTGCGCTTCGAGCGCATGCGCGGTCGCGACGTGCTCTGGCAGCCGGGCACGGATCACGCTGGAATCGCCACGCAGATGGTGGTTGAGCGGCAATTGATGGAGCGCCAGCTTCCCGGGCGGCGCGAGATGGGGCGCGAGGCGTTCCTGAAGCGCGTGTGGGAGTGGAAGGCCGAGTCCGGCGGCGCTATCGTAGAGCAGCAGAAGCGGCTTGGGGAAAGCTGCGACTGGTCGCGCCAGCGCTTCACCATGGACGAGGGCCTGTCGAAGGCTGTGACGAAAGTGTTTGTCGAGCTGTACAATCAGGGGCTGATCTACAAGGACAAGCGCCTCGTCAACTGGGATCCGAAGCTGCTCACCGCCATTTCCGACCTGGAGGTGATTTCAGTTGAAAAGCGCGGCAGCTTTGCGTGGTCGCGCGACGACAAGGCGGAGGATGGAACGCCGAAGCCACTCGACACGGCGGCGTTTAACAAGGTTATCGACCGCGACCCGCACGGGCATTTATATTATTTCCGTTATCCAATCAAAAACCCTGGACGGCTGAAAAACAAGTTCATCACCGTGGCGACGACGCGGCCCGAGACAATACTGGGCGACACCGCAGTTGCGGTGAACCCGAATGACAAGCGCTGGAAAGCCTATGTTGGCAAGATTGTGATTTTGCCTATTACGGGCCGTGAAATCCCCGTAATCGCCGACGATTACGCCGACCCGGAACAGGGCACTGGCGCGGTGAAGATCACCCCCGCGCACGACGAAAATGATTTTAAGGTCGGACGGCGGCATAACCTAAAACTAGTAAATATTCTGACGGGAACAGCCGTAATTCTTATCAGACGAATTGGTATGACCAATCCAGATCTCGACGATCTAAGTGAGGAAAATCTTGAGATTTTAGACAAATTTGACAGCCTTGATCGTTTTGAAGCGCGTAAACTCATCGTTCAGTATTTGGAGGCGGAAGGCCTCTTAGACAGGATAGAACCTCACACTCACAAAGTCCCTCACGGCGATCGCTCGGGGGCAGCAATAGAGCCGTGGCTTATGGATCAGTGGTACGTCGACGCTAAGGAGTTAGCAAAACCCGCAATTGCAGCTGTAGAGGATGGCCGCACTCGTTTTATTCCAGAGAACTGGGAGAAGACCTACTTCCAGTGGATGCGCAATATCGAGCCTTGGTGCATCTCGCGCCAACTTTGGTGGGGACATCAAATTCCCGCTTGGTATGGACCAAAACTTGACGAAAATGGACAAGTAAAAAAGTTACTCGTCGAGTCATTTGCCGCGTCTGCCTCTGTGAATGATTTTCAAATTTTCGCTTGTGAGAATGAGGCCGCAGCTTTGGATGAAGCGACTAAACTCTACGGCGAAACTCCCACGATAGCTGATAGTCCATTCAACGCAGCTTTAGGCCAGCTTGATACAAGAAAAGTGCATATATGGCGCGACCCCGACGTGCTTGACACGTGGTTTTCCTCCGCGCTTTGGCCGTTCTCGACGCTCGGGTGGCCGGACAAGACGCCGGAACTTGACCGCTATTACCCCGGCGCGGTGCTCGTCACCGGCTTCGACATCATCTTTTTCTGGGTCGCCCGCATGATGATGATGGGGCTGCACTTCATGAAGGAGGTGCCCTTCGACACGGTCTATATCCACGCGCTGGTGCGCGACGAGAAAGGCCAGAAAATGTCGAAGTCGAAGGGCAACGTTATGGACCCGCTCGGCCTCATCGACGAATACGGCGCCGACGCGCTGCGCTTCACCATGGCGGCGATGGCGGCGCAGGGGCGCGACGTGAAAATGTCCACCCAGCGCGTGGAGGGCTACCGCAACTTTGCGACCAAACTCTGGAACGCCTCGCGCTTCGCCGAGATAAACGGCTGCATCGGCGATCCAAAGTTCGATCCGCTTAACGCAAAGCTGGCCGTCAATCGCTGGATAGCTGGCGAAACGGAAGCCGCCGCGCACGCCATCGCTACCGCGCTGGAGGCGTACAAGTTCAACGAAGCGGCGGGAGCGGCATATCAGTTCGTGTGGAATACATTCTGTGATTGGTACGTAGAACTGGTGAAGCCCGTGCTGACTGGCCCGGACTGCGCCGCCAAAGCCGAAACGCAGGCCATGACCGCATGGACGCTGGAGCAGATCGTAAAATTGCTGCACCCTTTCATGCCGTTCATCACGGAAGAATTGTGGGACAAGCAGGCCGAACTGGCGGGCGGGCGGCGCGACTCCATGCTGGCGCTGGCGGAATGGCCGCAGCTTTCCGGCCTCGCCAATGAAAAAGCCGCCGCCGAAATCAACTGGGTGATCGCGGCGACGAGCGAAATCCGCTCGGCGCTCGCGGAATTTACGTTACCGGCGGGCACGAAGGTGCAGGCGGCGTTTATTGCCTCCGACGCGAAAGCGAAGTCGCGGGTAGAGACGTGGAAGGCCGAGATCGCCCGCATCGCCAGGCTAAAAGGCGTTGAAATCGGCAACGCCGTGCCGAAAGGCTCCGTGCAGATTGTGCTCGACGGGGCTATCGCCGCGCTGCCGATTGGCGAATTTATCGACGTTCAGGCGGAAATCGAGCGCATCCGCAAGCAGGCCGCGCAAGCGCAAGCGGAAATCGCCAAGGTAGACGCCAAACTCGGCAACGCCGATTTTGTCGCCAAGGCGCCCGAGGCAGTGGTGGAGGAAAACCGCGAGCGCCGCGCCGCCAACGAGGCCATCATTGCCAAGCTGGCGGAAGCCTTGAAGCGCATCGAGGCGGCTGTTTAGTGAAACAATAATAGCAAAGTATACCTGTTTTCAGAGTCAGAATGAATATGAAATTCTCTTTAGATAATGGCACGCCTGTTTTTCCCGAGAATATTGGGATGAGACAGAAAACGGCGCTATCGTGTTGAGGACGAAGGACAGTGCGATGAGAAATTCTGGCATACAAAATGCAGCGCCGGACGCAACCTGAGCGCGCGTTTATCAATTTGAACGCGAAACACCTTCAATTGCATATCGACTGTACCCGTTTCGCCACGGTGTGGGCGAAACGCGCCAACTTTAGGCCATAAATCTCGCGCAGATTGATAAGATAAGTAATAATAAGAGTATGCGAAAAATCAGGTTGGCAAACCAGCCGGGCGCAAGTGGCGTAAAGCAGTGGCCTAGCTAAAGAAATGCGTAAGTCGGCTGAATTCTAACGAAACCGGGGGCGGTTTTTATCGTGGCTTTGTGCTGCGAGCGTAGTTTGATTGCGGCGGGGAGCCTGAAGCGAATGGATGCGAGGGTTTTCGACAAGGCCAAATTGCCAAGTCGACATGTTACAGTCGGGCCGGAGCGCGCGCCGCACCGCTCGTATTATTATGCGATGGGTTTGACTGAAGAGCAGATCAATCAGCCGTTTGTCGGTGTCGTGTCCTGCTGGAATGAAGCCGCACCCTGTAATATCTCCCTTATGCGCCAGGCCCAAGCCGCAAAAAAAGGCGTGGCTGACGCTTTCGGAACGCCGCGCGAATTCTGTACGATCACAGTGACAGACGGCATCGCCATGGGCCACCAGGGCATGAAGTCCTCACTCATCAGCCGCGAAGTCATCGCCGACTCCATCGAACTCACCATGCGCGGCCATTGCTACGACGCCATGGTCGGTATCGCGGGCTGCGACAAATCATTGCCGGGCATTATGATGGCGATGCTGCGTCTGAACGTGCCTAGCGTGTTCATGTATGGCGGCTCGATTTTGCCGGGCCGCTTCAAGGGCCGCGATGTCACCGTGCAGGACGTATTTGAGGCGGTCGGCAACCACTCGGCGGGCAAGATGTCCGATGAGGAGTTGCACGAGCTGGAGTGTGTGGCGTGTCCGAGCGCGGGGTCATGCGGCGGTCAATTTACCGCGAACACCATGGCATGTGTATCCGAGGCTATCGGTCTCGCCCTGCCGGGCTCCGCTGGCGCGCCTGCGCCCTACGAAAGTCGCGACGAATACGCAGTCGCATCTGGTCGCGCGGTAATGCAGCTTATCGCCCAGGGCATCCGTCCACGCGACATCGTGACGAGACAGGCGCTCGAAAACGCAGCGGCCGTGATTGCGGCCACTGGCGGCTCCACGAACGGCGCGCTGCACTTGCCCGCAATGGCTCATGAAGCGGGCATCGATTTCGACCTGTTCCCCGTTGCCGAAATTTTCCGTAAAACGCCCTACATCGCCGATTTAAAACCCGGCGGGCGCTATGTCGCCAAGGACATGTTCGAGATCGGCGGCATGCCAGTGCTCATGAAGGCGCTTCTCGATGGCGGTTTTTTACACGGCGATTGCCTCACAGTCACTGGTAAAACCATCGCGCAGAACTTAGAAGGCGTTATCTTCCCGACAGATCAAGATGTGATCCTGCCTACGGCCAAGCCGCTGTCCTTAACCGGCGGTGTAGTGGGTCTGCGCGGCACGCTTGCGCCCGATGGCGCCATCGTCAAGGTGGCGGGCATGAAAAAGCTACAGTTTACCGGCCCGGCCCGCTGCTTCGACAGTGAGGAGGAGGCATTTCATGCGGTTGACACGCGCGCTATAAATGAAGGTGAAGTGATCGTCATCCGCTATGAGGGCCCGCGCGGCGGTCCCGGCATGCGTGAGATGCTGTCCACCACCTCTGCGCTTTACGGCCAAGGCTTGGGCGACAAGGTGGCGCTCATCACGGACGGGCGCTTTTCTGGCGCGACGCGCGGTTTCTGTATTGGCCATGTTGGGCCTGAGGCGGCGCTTGGCGGCCCTATCGGGCTTTTGCGGGATGGCGACATTATCGTTATCGACGCGGATAAGGGAACGCTCGACATTTCGTTGAGCGCGGACGAACTTGCTCGCCGTCGCGCCGTGTGGACGCCGCGCCATACGATGTATCAAAGTGGAGTGCTGTGGAAATACGCTCAGGAAGTCGGGCCAGCCGTTAAGGGCGCGGTGACGCACCCGGGCGGTCGCGCTGAAGTTCAGTGTTATGCGGATATTTGAGATGCACGCGGTACTGAAGTTACTGGCTCTGAAGTTAATGGCGATTTTTGTTTTGACGCCAACGCTGTGCTGGGCGCAACCCTCGCGCAAGGGCGATCTCACGCCATCAACGCCTATCGAGATTTATCAAAACGCCCAGCGCGCCTTCACGGAGAAACGAATTGCGGACGGTTTCCAACTTCTAGAACTTGCAGCGCAGCGCGGCGTGCTCGGCGCCCGTATCGAGGTTGCACGGATGTATGCCAAGGGCGATGTCGTGCCTCGCGATGACGCCAAGGCGTTTCATTATTACAAACGCATCGCCAACGATTACGCCGATGTCGATCGCCGTCATGCGCTTGCGCAGTTCGTCGCCGAAGCCTTCCGCATGACAGCGACTTATCTGCGCAATGGAATAAAATCGATAGATCTGAGGCCCAACCCTGTGGAAGCGTCGCGCCTTATGCTACAGTCGGCGGGCATTTACCACGAGCGCGAGGCTCAATATGAACTCGCAACCATGTTTTTAAACGGCGAGGGCGTGGAGAAAAATCCAACAATTGCAATAGCTTGGCTCGTGAATTCTGCCCGCAAACGTTACGCACCGGCTCAAGCCGTATATGGCGACATGCTTTGGAACGGCAAGGATGTAAAACTTGCGCCTGTGAAAGGTCTGGCGCTTATTGCCCTAGCTCTTGATAACGCCGATGACGATCAGCGTGAGTTTGTCTTACCGTTTTATGCCAATGCAACTGGAGAAGCAGACAAGGAAACCATCCTCCAGGCAGAGGAAGCATTGCAAACAATTTATAAGGCGCTTCGGGTGCGCCCGGATGGGCCGCCGTTACGGATCGAACAGTTGCCAGACGCCGGGAAAGACATGGTGATGAAAGACGCAGGCACAGGCGAGATGACCAGTGAAAGAGCGCCTGTTAACACTTCTCCACCAGCATCTGGTGGCCAAGGCTTCGGCCTAGATCAACAACAACCCGCCAAATAGCTTTTATTAGTCTCTAAGTTACGTAATCTGGTTTATGTGCGCAAATCGGCCCAAATCGGGGTGTGGTCGGATGGTTTTTCGGCACCTCGGGGCGATTTATCGATTTCGCATGCAATAAGCCGCATGGCGGCCTCTGGCGACAACAAAAGATGGTCGATGCGTAGGCCGTTGTTCTTTTGCCATGCGCCTGCCTGATAATCCCAAAACGTGTAGCGTTTTACAGAGCAATCGACCGCGCGGAAAGCTTCTGTAAAGCCTAAATTGATGATTTCCCTGAATGCGCTCCGCGTCTCTAGCTTGAATAGCGCGTCATCCACCCACGACGCCGGATTATGAACATCTTCGGGCTGCGGAATGACGTTGTAATCGCCAGCCAACACCAAAGCTTCCTCGTGCTGAAATAAGTTTTGGGCGTGTGCCTTCAGCCGCGCCATCCAGGCAAGCTTATAGCTGTATTTTTCCGTGTCCGCCGGGTTCCCGTTGGGCAGGTAGATCGAAGCGACACGCACTGCCGCACCATTCGCCATGACCACGCCTTCAATATAACGCGCCTGAGCATCGGCCTCATTGCCAGGCAGCGCCGTGATAATGTCATCCATCGGCCATTTTGAAAGAAGCGCAACGCCATTATAACTCTTCTGGCCATGCACGGCAACATTGTAGCCCAAGTCTTCAAAAGCCTGAGCCGGAAACGCGCCGGTCTCGCACTTGATTTCCTGCAAGCACAATACGTCTGGCGCGGCGCTCTTAATCCAAGCACACGCTGCCTCAAGACGGCTTTTGATGGAGTTTACATTCCACGTGGCGATGCGGAGCGGCACAGGTTTACAGTGCGAAAGAAGTGCCGCAGCCGCATGATGCGGTCGCGTTCGGATTGCGGATCTGAAACGACGCGCCGATCAGGTTATCCACAAAATCGATTTCTGAGCCATCCAGCAACGGCAGCGAAACGCTATCTATCAGCACTGTCGCTCCAGCGCGCTCCAGCACCAGATCATCCGCATCCCGATCGCACACAATATCAAAACTGTAGGAAAAACCCGAACAACCGCCGCCCTTCACGCTGACTCGCAGAACACTGCCAACGGGTTCGCCCGCCACGATCTCGCTGATGCGGTGCGCGGCGCGTTCGGTCAGGTTCACGGATTGGGGCATGGGTGCAGCCTATCTGTCATCTTCAAGTCGTGTTATATAACCATGCATACGCCGTTTACGAGTCTTGTCAATTCCATGCATTGCATGCGACGCGGTCATTGAGGACCGGAAAAAGACAGCGGCGATGTAGAGCTTGCGGGGGCAAGTGGAGCATTTGGTCATAAAACCGGCGGCGAGCCGCGCGGTATTCGCCTGCAATCCTGATGCAAGCCGTGGACGCCTGCATCCTGAGGCTGGCTGCCCGCTGCGCACGCCGTATCAGCGCGATCGCGACCGCATCGTGCATTCCGCCGCATTCCGTCGTCTCACCTACAAAACGCAGGTCTTTATTTACCACGAAGGCGATCACTTTCGCACGCGGCTAACGCATAGCCTGGAGGTGGCGCAAATCGCCCGCACCATGGCCCGCGCGCTTGGGTTGGACGAGGATTTGGCCGAGGCGATTTCGCTCGCGCACGATCTTGGCCATACCCCATTTGGCCACGCTGGCGAGGACGCGCTGCATGATGCCATGCGGGATTACGCCGGTTTCGATCATAACGCGCAAAGCCTCCGCACAGTCACCAAACTGGAGCATCGCTATGCCGCGTTCGATGGGCTAAACCTATCCTGGGAGACGCTGGAGGGTCTGGCCAAGCACAATGGACCGCTCACCGATGCCGATGGAGCGCCTGTCGGGCGTTATGGCAAAGTCGGCCTACCTCACGCATTGCGCGCTTATGCGGCGATCCATGATTTGCAACTTTCTACTTATGCATCCGCCGAAGCGCAGATCGCCGCTATCGCGGACGACATCGCCTACAACAATCACGACATCGACGACGGTTTGCGGGCGGGCTTGCTTAAACTGGACGCCTTACGCGACATTCCGCTCACGAAACGCCTTATAGCTGAGGTTGAAGCGCGGCATCGCGGCATTTCGCAGGACAGGCTGATTTACGAGGTAAACCGTCGCCTCATCACGGCGATGGTCATGGATGTGCTGGCCGAAACCGGGCGGCGGCTAGACCGGTTGCGGCCTCAATCATCGGACGACATCCGCAATGCGGGCTTCATCACGGCGACATTTTCCGAAGAAATGTTTCGGGCTATGGGTGAACTACGCCGGTTCTTGTTCGCTAAGCTGTATATGCACCCGAAGATAGCCCGTATCATGCGCGATGCGCAAGGCATAGTGCGCGATGTGTTCGCGCACTACCTCTCGGCGCCAGATGAGCTGCCGGAAGAGTGGCGCCGCTCGCTCGATGCGACCGATCCGGCTTTACGCGCACGCCATGTCTGCGATTTCGTCGCCGGCATGACCGATCGTTTCGCCATCGAGACGCACAAGCGCCTGTTTGACGAGACACCGAAATTGCGCTAGCGCCTGCTCTGCACAGAACCTTAGAAGTAAAAAGTTTATGAACATCTTCCACGACTTTGAGCAGCGGATGCACACCGCTGTAGACGCCCTCAAATCTAAAGGCGTCTTGCCCGCGACGGCTTCGAGCGCAGGGTTGACGGTGGAGCCTCCGCGCGACGCGAACCATGGCGATATTTCCACGAACGCGGCCATGGTGCTAGCCAAAGGGGCGGGCATGAAGCCGGTCGATCTGGCGCGCGCGTTCGCCGAGCATTTCACGGGCGCCGAGGGCATCGAGAAGGTCGAGATAGCGGGGCCGGGCTTTATCAATTTCACGCTGTCGCACGCCTATTGGCCGAAAGTGCTGCGAGCCGCGTTGCAGGAGGAGGCGTTCGGGCGCGGCGTGCCGCATGGCGCGAAAATCAACGTGGAATATGTTTCCGCTAATCCGACCGGACCGATGCATGTGGGACATTGCCGGGGCGCGGTGTTCGGGGACGCGCTGTGCAACCTCCTCGCTTTCGCGGGCTATGACGTTACGCGGGAATATTACGTTAACGACGCGGGCGCGCAGGTGGACGTGCTGGCGCGCTCGGCGTATCTGCGCTATCGCGAGGCGCTGGGCGAGGATATCGGCGAGATTCCATCCGGACTTTATCCTGGCGATTATCTGAAACCCGTAGGCAAGTCGCTCGCGAAGAAATTCGGTCACGACATCCTGAATATGCCGGAAACTCAATGGCTGCCGCTGGTGCGCGAGACGGCCATCAAGGCGATGATGCGCGAGATCAAGGGTGACCTGAAGGCGCTTAACATCGAGCATGATGTGTTCTTTTCCGAACGCAAACTGACCTCCCGCGCCAGCGACAAGGTGGGCGAAACTATCGCGCAGTTACGCCGCGACAGCCTCGTTTATGAGGGCCGTTTGGAGCCGCCCAAGGGCAAAACTCCGGAGGACTGGGAAGACCGCGAGCAGCTTCTGTTCAAGGCGACGGACTTCGGCGACGACGTAGACCGCCCGCTCGTCAAATCTGACGGCTCTTACACCTACTTTGCGGGCGACATGGCCTATCACCGCGACAAAATCCGGCGCGGCTTCATGGACATGATAAATGTCTTTGGCGCCGACCACGGCGGCTATGTGAAACGGATGCAGGCGGCGGTAAAAGCACTGTCAGGCGGAAAGGCCACGCTGGATGTCAAAATCATCCAGATGGTAAAGCTGATGCGCGGCGGCGAGCCCGTGAAAATGTCGAAGCGCTCCGGCTCGTTTGTAACCTTGAGCGAGGTGGTGGAAGAGGCGGGCGTCGGCCCGGTGCGCTTCATGATGCTATTCCGCAAGAACGACGCGCCCTTGGAGTTCGATTTCGCCAAGGTAAAGGAGCAGTCTCGCGACAATGCGGTGTTTTATGTGCAGTACGCCCATGCGCGTTGTTGTTCCGTACTGCGCGGAGCGGCCGAACTGGCGTTGCGGCTGGATGCGTCACCGGCGGCGCTGGCGACTACGGCGCTCGACAAGTTAACCGACGCAGCCGAGGTGACGCTCATGAAGCGCATTGCCCAATTCCCCCGGCTCGTGGAGCAGGCCGCGCAGGCGCACGAACCGCACCGCGTCGCCTTTTACCTATATGATCTGGCGGGCGATTTTCACGGCTTATGGAACCGCGGCAAAGAATCACCCGATCTGCGTTTCATTGTCGAAAATGATGCAACGGTGACTGCGGCTCGTTTGGCTTTGGTGATGGCGACCTCGCGCGTCATTGCACTGGGTCTTGGCGTTCTGGGCGTTGAAGCAGCAAAAGAAATGCGATAGATAGCGCTGCGCCATCGAGGCTTTACCATGCGCATTATGCGCACTTGCATCACCGCCTCTAAAGTCGTGTAATGCATACGTACTTATGCGGACAGTTTTACATTCATACGGCGGGGTTGAGGCAAAAACTTACAAACATCGGCCACATTTTGCTGTTCCTTGTTGATAGTGACGTAAAAACTGCAGTCGTGTCTGTTGCGCCTGTGGGTTATCTTGCCCGAATCATAGCATCTTGATGAGTGTTGTATGGCGTAACCCAGCAACGGAGATGCGAAAACTCAAATGCGTAAAAGTACGTTTGAGAAGCTAAGGAAGTTAACAAATGCCAAGGTCTGACGATCCGACGAATCCACGCGGCGGCAATCCGAACAACAGGCAAGGTTATCCGGTCGCCTCCGATCCAGCTCGGCGCAATGAGCGCCCAGATTATCGCCAGCCGCAGCCGCAGCGCGAACCGGCGCGAAGCGCTTACGATCAGTACAGCCAGTCAGCGGAGCCGCAGCGGCGAGCCGAACCACAGCGCGCCCAGTATCGGGAACAGCATTCAGCGCCGCAACCCCGGCAAGCCGCTCCAGCGCCACGGGATGAAATGCGATATGAGCAAGATCAACGCCGCTCGGAGGATGAAATTGCTCAGGCGATAGAGGCGCGTCAACCGAAGCCGCAAGCCTACATGGGCGACCAGTTTCATCAACCGCAGCGGCAACAGGTTGATGCGGAGCGGGCGCGCGAGGCCGCTTACATGCAACAGACTCCACACACAAACGATCTATATGACGACCCCCATCACTCGGCTCAATCGCAAGAATATTCAGCCCGCGACTATCAGCCGGCCTACGATCCGCATCAGGATATGCACGATGATTATGGAGCGGCCCAACATCATGAGCGGGCGACTCAGTATCCTGCTGCGGCAAGTAATGTCGCGCCTCTTTTCTTACCGTCGAATGTGGCGCAGTCCGCCGATCTGATGCAGGAGCATGAAGACTATTTTCAGCACGATGAGCCAGTCAATCTACGCGCTCAGGGTGGTCGTGGTGCTCCGGCGCACGTGACGGGCGATCAGCACCGGCAATACGCAGACGCGCAAGACTCTCTCAACATGGATGAGTTTGACGATTATCCTTTGGGTTCTGGATTGGCTCCCGCGAACCTTGCCCCTGCCCCGCGCCGTCAGCAAGAGGACTCTCTCGACGCAGACTTCTTCGATGACGAGGATTTCGATCCTGCGGCTGAGTTGAAACAGAAAAAGCGCGGCGGCAAGGCCCTCATGGCGGCAATGTTTGTGGGCGCGCTCGTCGTTGGCGGCGGGGCGGCTTACTATTTCACCATGATGGAGAGTGGGTCGTCTGGCGACGGGCAACCGCCCACGCTTGTCGCCGACGCTGGCCAGATAAAGGAGACGCCTGAAAGTTCGGGCGGACGCGAGTTTCCGAACCAGTCCAAGAAAATTTATGAGCGGCTCGATACAGGCGAAGGAGCTGCGGAAGGCGGCAGCGCCTTAACCACGGCTTCGACAGCTCCGGAAAGCGGTTCGCTTGATGATCGCATAGAGAAAGCGCTGCGTCAGGCCCGCAAACCCGGTGAAAGCGATCCTGCACCTGTGGGCGGACGCTCCCCTGGTTTGGACGATCCCCGGCCTGTGAAGACCTATACTTATGGCCCCGATGGCTCGCAGTTGCCGTCATCTCAGCCGAGTGTCGACACCAGTATCGTTGTAACAGGCGCAGATCTTGGGGCAAGCCCGTCGGCTGCTCCGCCTCGCCCGGCCGATACCCGGCAGCAGGCGGTTCGCCCAGCCGCGCCACAGCCAGCGCCGCGACCTGTGCAAGCAACACCTCCAGCGCCGCGTCCTCAGCCACAAATTGCCGCTAATGCACAGACCGCCACAGCAGTCGCCGCTCCAGCAGGCGCATATTTTCTTCAGCTAAAATCCGCCAATGACCAAGCTAAAGCGCAGACAGAGCTGGCGGATATGCAGCAAAAATATTCTAGCGTGCTTGGAGCGTATGGCCTGAACATCAAGTCGGTCGATCTGGGCGATAAGGGCGTGTGGTTTCGAATTCGCGCTACTGGTTTTGAGTCGAAAGACACAGCCTCTGGCATGTGCGAAAAGCTGAAGGCGGCAGGCTTGAAAGATTGCCTCGTCCGCGCGGAAAGCCAAGGCTGACGTCTGCATGAAACGCGGGGGCGTAGTTTGAATTATCGCGCTTTTATCTGCGGGGTTCAGGGTTTAACTCTTAACGCCGCAGAAATTGCGTTCCTCCGCGAGTGGGCACCCGCCGGAGTTATCCTGTTCAGCCGTAATTGCAATACGCCAGAGCAGGTGTTCCGCCTCACTGATAGCCTGCGCAATCTATTCGACTACGCCGACTATCCGATATTCATCGATCAGGAAGGCGGGCGCGTTCAGCGTCTTGCCGCCCCTCACTGGGTTAAACGCCCGCCAGCGCGGACTTACTGCGACTCTTGCGGCGGCGCGACGGACAAGGCGCTGGAAGCCGCTTATTGGGGTGCAAGGTTAATTGCGCACGATCTGCGGGCGGTCGGCGTCAATATGAATTGTGCGCCTGTTCTGGATATCCCGGCGCCAGGCGCACATGACATCATCGGCGACCGCGCTTACGGCGATGATGCGGCGACTGTCGCGGCTTTCGGCCAGTCGGTGGCGCAGGGCCATCTCGATGGCGGCGTTTTGCCCGTCATCAAACATATCCCCGGCCATGGCCGAGCGAACGCCGACAGCCACCTCGATCTGCCTGTTATCCATGCATCATTTGCCGAGCTGGAAGCGGCCGACTTCCGCCCTTTTCACGACCTTCGCGACATGCCGATCGCAATGACAGCCCATGTTCTACTGACCTATATCGACGCTCAAACACCCGCCAGCGCCTCCCCGCGCATCATTGATGGCATAATCCGGAACCACATCGGCTTCGATGGCCTTCTTATGTGCGACGATGTGAGCATGCACGCTCTAACCGGCGGAATTGGCGAGCGCACGCGGGCGGTACTGAGGGCAGGCTGCGATATCGCCCTTCACTGCAATGGCCATTTCGACGAAATGATCGAGGTTGCCGCGCAAGCGCCGCAACTCTTCGGCGACGCGCTTCGCCGCTATAGAGCGGCTATCGCGCGACTTTCACCGCCGCCGGAGTTCGATGTGGAACGCGCGGAAGCGCTGGTGAGAGAAACTCTGGCCGACTACGCATGAATCAGCCATGATTCTGTCACGTCTGGTAAAGTTTACCAGTCAAGGACAAGATATGAGAGCAACAGCATTGCCTGACGCCGCCAATGAGACATGGACTTCGGACGCGGAGACGCGCTCGTCATCGGAAACCCTTGTTATCGCGCTCGATGGCTTTGAGGGGCCGCTAGATTTACTTCTGGGTCTGGCGAAATCGCAGAAGCTCGATCTGTCAAAGCTGTCTATTCTCGACCTTGCGCAGCAATATCTGGCCTTCATCGCCGCCGCCAAAAATTTACGGCTGGAAATCGCGGCGGATTACCTCGTCATGGCGTCGTGGCTGGCGTATCTCAAATCCAAACTGCTGCTGCCTCACGACCCTGAACCCGAGCAGGGCCAGAGCGGTAAAGAGTTAGCCGCACAACTTGCCTTCCGGCTGCAACGGCTAGAGGCGATGCGCGACGCAGTCGCTAGCATAATGGGCCGCAAGCAATTAGGCGTCGATTTTTTCGCGCGCGGCATGCCTGAGACGATCAAGCTCATCCGCTCCAGCATCTATCACGGCAACGTCTTCGATCTGTTAAAAGCCTATGCGGAGCAGCGTAAACGCACGGCGGTTACATCCGTACAGTGGGGTGGACGCGAGGTGTGGTCGATCAAGCAGGCCCGGGAGCGATTGTCGATGTTAATCGGCGCCAGCGTAAACTGGGAGGAGATCGACCAGTATCTTGAGGAGTATTTCGGTCAGGCCGAGCTTGGAAAAACGGTGACGGCCAGCACATTCGGCGCGTCGCTCGAACTGGCCCGCGAGGGTTATCTCGAAATCAGGCAGGCGGAGGCATTTGCCCCTTTGTATTTGCGTTGGCGGGGGGCGGAGCGCCCCACCGCCCTTGAGGCTCATAACGCAAATCAGGCGAAGGATAATGCATGAGCGGCCAGAATAAAAACAACGTTGCCCCCGCGCGACAAGGCCTACCATTGCCCGCCAGCATCGCGCGACTGCCATCGGCGGGGCGGCATGAAAAGCTGCGCATCTTGGAAGCGTTATTGTTCGCCGCTCCTCACCCGCTGGACGAACTGGAATTGCGCAAGCATTTAACCGAAACCGACAACATTCCAGCGCTGCTGGATGAGCTTCAAGGGCTTTACGCCGGGCGCGGCGTCAATCTGGTGCGCGTAGCTGGCAAATGGATATTCCGCACCGCCGAGGATTTGTCGTTCCTCATGGAACGGTACTCGACCGAGCAGAAGAAGCTGTCGCGCGTGGCGCTGGAAACGCTCGCCATCATCGCCTATCACCAGCCGGTGACGCGCGCCGAGATCGAAGAAATCCGCGGCGTCTCCACCTCTAAAGGCACGATTGATGTGCTGCTGGAGGTGAACTGGGTGCGGCTTCGCGGGCGTCGCCAAGCGCCGGGCCGCCCCGTGACTTATGGCACCACGCCCGAGTTTCTGGAGCACTTCGGCTTCGACGCCATCAAAGACCTGCCAGGCCTCGCCGAACTCAAAGGTGCCGGGCTGCTCGACAGCAACCTCCCCGCCGGCTTTGTTATCCCCGAGCCAACCGACGCGCTCGCCCTACAACCCGGCGAAGATCCGCCTGACGACGAGACGTTGTTCGATCATGCCGATGCGGAAGAGGCGTTGAACCAAACGCAAGCGGATGGCGACAAGGAGGCGGAAAGCGCCGCCGAGCTTCGCGCCGCGAGGTCCTAACGCCTGTTTCAGGCGCAACTCTCATGTCCGGTATTGACTATGGCAACAGCACCTGCAGTTACGCCCTTGCGCGCCGTTTATCTGATCGCCGAAATGAGCGTGCTTTATCTTGCGGCCCCTTTTATTCTTTACGTCCTGGTGTTTGAAAACAGGTATTCACTTTTTAAAATCCTGCCCTGGTTTTTTCTTGTCTTCGTGGTTTTGCTAACAATTGACCGCAGCCACACCTGGCGTGAAACGCTGCTGCGCGGCTTCACATTCAAAACGCTGATACAAATCCTGGCGCTTTTTACAGTACTGGGCGGTTCGCTCACCTGGTATGCTAAAGCGTTCTATCCCAATACTTTTTTTACCTTCCCACAGCGCCTGCCCGAGCTTTACGTGCAGATTATGCTGATGTACTGCCTACTATCCGTACCAGTGCAGGAGCTAATGTACCGTGTATTATTTTTTCAGCGCTATGGGCCGATCTTCGGAAGCCAGCGCTGGGCTGCCATTCTGACTTCCGCAGCATTTTTCAGTCTGGCCCACGCTTTCTTCCCGCGTTGGGAAGGAGCGATGCTTATCAGCTTTGTTGGTGGCATTGTGTTCGCCAACCGCTACGATGAGACGCGCTCATTCTGGGCGGTGGCGTTGGAGCACAGTCTTTATGGAATGCTGATTTTCGCAATAGGCTTTGGCCGGTTTTTCTACACCGGCGTTTCAAATGTGTGATGCGCTAAGAATACTCTTAGTTTAAAAACGCATGCACAAAACCAAAAAGCCCGCGTGGTTAAAAATTTCACTTTATTTTGTCATAGCGGGACGTTTACAAAGAGAGATCGCAAGTAATTTGTTCCAAGGGGCGTAATCATATGATTGTTAACAAAGTCGATAGTGGAGCGCCGCGCGTTGGAGTTTTTCCAGCCGCCCCGAATGGCCAAGATATGCAGAGCCAGTCAGCGATTAACGCGGACCTCACGATCATCGGGAATGTGACGTCAAGGGGCAATGTCCGGCTGGACGGCACGATTGAGGGCGACCTGCATTGCACATCGCTGATGGTGAGCGAAACCGGCATGGTTAAAGGCCGCATCGTCGCTAACAACGAGGTTATCGTGCTCGGCCGCGTCACAGGGCTGATTTTCGGTAAGCGCGTCATGCTGCATTCGACCGCCAATGTGGAAAGCGATATTTATCATCAGGGCATCGGCATCGAGATGGGAACCCGTTATGACGGCACCCTGCGCTGGACGGAAGACCTGAACGGCGCAGCTTCAGCAGCTGGCACCAGCACGCCACATTCGCACTCGTAAGCCTTACTCCGCCGCTACGGCTAACGGCGCGGCGGATTTTATGAGACGGCGGATTTCAGGAATGCACGAACCGCAGTTCGTGCCCGCCTTGAGCGCCGCGCCTATTGCTTCAACGGAGTTTGCCCCGGAAGCGATGGCGGCAGATAGCTTGGCCACGCCGATCTGAAAACACACGCAAATTGCGGGGCTATCCGCTGCCCCATTTCCCGCTTGACGGCCAGCCATAAGGGCGCGCCGATGCTCAAGAGCAATAAGATCCTGCCCGAACATCCCCTCAAGTGCGCTCAAAGACGGAAGCGCCGGTGATTTGTCTATAAAAATCAACACCGTAAGCCTGCCCTGCTGCATCAGGGCGAACCGGAACACCCCTGCTTCGCTATCCTGAAAAGTAATCGCCTCGCCATCGTCAGCAACGCTCCGCTCCCACGCCATCCAGTCATCAGGAGCGGCGGTTAGGGCAAAGTGGGAGGCATAGCCAGCGCTTGTTTCAGAGGTTGCCCAATAACAACAATCGCGAAAATTTAGGCGCTGGCGAGATAGGGAGATCCCATAATATCCTGCAGCTTGCGCCGATACCCGCGCGGGCGTCGCTTTCGCCTCCGGCTGGCCCGAGAAAGGATCAGTTTTCACATGAATGAGGGCCGACGCTCTCGCCTGTGATGCATTTTCGGCCGACCAGTGAATGGGCATGAACACGGAACCGCGCTTTTGCCCCAAGCTCACGTTCACCCGCACCACCGCACTGCCGAAGGCTGTCTGAATGCAAGCCAACTCACCGTGCTGAACCCCGGTACGCGCCGCATCGTCCGGGTGCAGCTCCGCATACGGCTCGGCAATATGGGTCGATAACCGGGGAGATTTGCCCGTGCGCGTCATGGTATGCCACTGGTCACGGATGCGGCCCGTGTTCAGCACTAGCGGCCATTCCGTGGATGTGGCGCTCGCCAGTTTCGGCGGAGCGGTTGCGATGAACCGCGCTTTGCGCGTCGCGGTGAAAAAATGGCCGTCAGCGAACAGCCGCAGGGTTTGTCCGCCACTGCGAGGCCATGGCCACTGACATGGAGCAAGCGCCTTGTACTCATCTGGCGTGATAGCGTCGAGCGCTGAAATGTCGAAAGCGCGCCCGCCATGGTTTTCAAAGCCTGAAAGTACGGCGTGCTCGCGGAAAATGTCGGACGGGCCGCGATAGGAGAATGAGCCACTCCATCCCATGCGCGCGGCGACATCGGACAAGATGCGCCAATCGGCCCTTGCCTCGCCGGCAATAGGCAAAAACGAGCGCTGACGCGAGATTCGGCGCTCCGAGTTTGTAACCGTGCCGTCCTTCTCTCCCCAAGCGGCGGCCGGTAAACGAACGGGAGCCAGGTTAACGGTGTCGTTAGAGGCGGCATTTTCGGAGACAACAAACAGCTCCAGCTTTTTCAGCGATGCGGCCACGCGGTCCGCGTCCGGCAAGCTCACAGCCGGGTTCGTTCCCATTACCCAAAGCGCCTTGATCCGCCCATCGGCGATGGCGTCGAACATTTCAATCGCTTTCAGCCCCTCTCCCGTCACAAGGTTGGGCGCCTGCCAGAAGCGCGCCACCCGGTCGAGGTCTTCCCTCGAGAAGCCCATATGCGCGGCAAGCATGTTCGCCATGCCGCCCACCTCGCGTCCGCCCATGGCGTTCGGCTGTCCGGTGAACGATAGTGGACCCGAACCGGGCTTGCCGATGCGCCCCGTCGCCAGATGGCAGTTGAGAATGGCGTTGACCTTGTCCGTGCCTTGCGCCGACTGGTTAACGCCCTGACTGTAGCAGGTCACCACGCGCGGCGTTTGCGCAAACCATTCGTAAAATGTCTCAACATCGAAAGCGCTCAGGCCCGTCTCGTCGGCAACAATGGCCACTTCCGGCGACTGCGCGCGCGCCTCGACCAGCGTTTCAGCAAAGTCCTCGGTATGCTGTTCGATAAAACCCTGATCGAGCGCGCCGTTGTCGGCCAGCCAGACTAGCAAGCCATTCCACAAATATTGATCCATTCCGGGCGCGATAGAGAGTTGCAGGTCGGCGCCCTCGCTCGTCGCTGTGCGGCGCGGATCGATATTGACCACGCGCGCGCCGCGCTCCCGCACTTTCTGAATGCGCTGATAGAGGATCGGATGGCACCAAGCCGCGTTCGATCCGGCAAGCACGACCAGATCGGCCTCGTCCAGATCCTCATAGCATTGCGGCACAACGTCAGCGCCGAACGCCCGCTTGTGGCCTGCGACGGAGGACGCCATGCACAGCCGCGAATTTGTGTCTACATGCGGCGTGCCGATGAAGCCTTTGGCCAGCTTGTTGGCCACGTAATAATCCTCGGTGAGCAACTGCCCGGAGAGGTAGAAAGCTATGGCGTTTGGGCCGTGTGCTGCGCGAATGCGAGTCACCTCGCCCGCGACATGATCCAGCGCTGTATCCCACTCCACACGCCGCCCGTCGATTTGCGGGTAAAGTAGCCGACCGTCCAGCCCTAGCGTTTCGCCCAGGGCCGAGCCTTTGGAGCACAGCCGCCCAAAATTGGCCGGGTGATCTGCGTCGCCCTTCGTTTCGGCGCCGCCAACGCTATCAGGCCGAACAAGCACGCCGCATCCTACTCCACAATAAGGGCACGTAGTGCGTATGGCGGCGGGGGTCATCAGTACACATCCGC
>JAWXCE010000035.1:0-12682 GCA_034440495.1 Hyphomicrobiales bacterium
CTTGGCGGAGAGCGCCACCCAGCTTTGAATGCCGAACAGCTTGGCCTCACCGCTCGCGCGCAGCTCCGGCGCCGTTCGCTCGGAATGGGTGATGCCGCGACCCGCCGCGTTTGGCGGAATTCGTACACCTTTGACGTTCGCGACGAGCATGATAGTCCAAGCCAATCTCTGAATACCAAGGGTCTTTACTTATTGCGCCTGACCGCAAATGCCTTTGATCAGCCTATTTGCCCCATCTCGCGACGTATCGATGATCTCGAAATAGATTTTTTCTTTCAAGCTCTTTAAGCAAGCTAGCGCTTCGCTACTCAGTCGCTCGGTGATATTTGGAACGGTTTTTGGAGGGAGCAGATCACTCGTGAGGCCCGATGCGGAAAACTTCGGCATGCCGGACGACACCTGGGCATGAGAGCAAAAGCAGTCGCAGTGCGATCCTTCAGAAGTTTGATAGCTTATGCAGCCGCAACCGCCACTGCAACTGATGCCGTTGCCCGGCACACTGCTGCATCCGTTTCGGGAGGGTGTGAAGTAGACGGCGACGGAGCCAAACGGCAGGACGACAATGCGCTCATCGCCACGGTCGTTGGTGGCGAGACTCAGCAGCATGGCCCGGCGGATTTCATTCCACTTCAGCGTCATGCATCAACAATGCCAACTTGGGTTAATGAACCATCTGCAGGTGTCGCGTGCGCGGCGGCAGAAGCCGTTGGTCGCTCGCAAAGGTCATGCCGCTGAAGAAGTATCCAATCTCAACATTCAAAACATTGGCGAACGCAAATAGCAGTGAGACGCAGACGCGGCTTTTGCCGGTTTCGTAGCTGGCAAGATCCGAAACAGAGATATTGAGGTAATTGGCGAGCGCGCCCGGAGAAATCTCCAAAGCCGCACGGCGGGCTCTGATTTCGCGCCAACATAAGCGTGGATCCTAGACATGACGCTTTACTCACCGAAGAAGACCTTCTTTGAATGCATAATACACAATATCTAGCGATGTGCGAGATCAGAAACGCTACTGACGCCCTCGGGCGCGGGATCGTTTTCTGTGTGGGGGTAGGCTGTGGGTTATCGCCTGCCAGTGCAACTTCGAAAGCAAGCCGCTCGCCGGGGGCGTCGATATAGGCAAGGGTCTGATCATCGAGGCGCAGCTCGGCAATGCGCCCGTGCAGCGCAATCAACCACACCGGCTCGTCTTCCGTCCGCGTGGACTCCTGATCCGCTACCGCCCAGTCCATAGCCTCGCTTAACTCGACGAACGTCTGCAATCGGGCCTTCAGGTCCATGGACGCCTCTTGCTTGGCAAAGGCATCTTTCGGCAAACCGTAAAGTCCGGGTTGCTGTTCGATCAGCGCTCGCGTGTGACGCGCGCCGAATTCCTCCGCCGCGCAGGTCACAGCGTAAAAGGTATCTTCGTCGATGAGCGGAAAAACCTCCAGCAAGCGGCTGCGGGCCGCGTGGTAACGCTCTGAAGCGTCCCTGATTTTTACGTCCAGAGCGACGGTGTCGTCGGTCATGACTTCCACCAAGTGTATCTGACTGATACAACAACCTAAAGACGAATCGCGCGCAAAGGAAGCGGAAATGACGGGCGCGCTGCGGGCGGTCTCTGGCCTGCTCACCACTATCGAGGCGGCGGAGTATCTGCGCCTCTCGCCGCGCACGCTTGAAGACATGCGCGTCACCGGCAACGGGCTGAGCTATTACAAGCTGGGGCCGGGCAAGCGCTCCAAGGTCGTTTATCGCCGTGAAGACCTCGAAACATGGCTGGGGGGATTCGGCTACGCCTCGACATCAGAGTACCGGTACCGACCTGCATCTAGATAGATTGAACTCGTAAAATGGTATGCCGGTGGTAGGTTAATCAGATTGGCAGGCCGGAATTTTTGTGTAAGTTATTGATTTATTTGGTGAGCCCAGATGGATTCGAACCATCGACCTACTGATTAAAAGTCAGTTGCTCTACCGGCTGAGCTATAGGCTCTCTAAACGTTCGGGCCATAATGCAGACGCTCGCCAGCAGCGATGCAAGCGAGCGTATTATTTGCGACCCACCAGTTGTGCGCACAATAAGCAGCGCATGCCCGCCACGTCAAGGCGCTGGCCACTTAATGCTGCGAAATAGGCGTCTTGTCGCGGCTTTTTTACAAAGCGTGGCTGGCGCTGCGGCTACGAGAAGCCTTGCTTGGATACACGCGCCGGACATGAGCGGCGAACTCGGCGAAACGCCCCTCCGCGATGGCGCCGCGCATCCCCGCCATCAAGTCCTGATAGAAGTGCACGTTGGCCCAACTGAGCAGCATCGGCCCTAGAAACTCGCCCGCCCTGAACAAATGATGCAGATAAGCCCGCGAATAGTCGCGCGCGGCGGGGCATTGGCTGATCTCGTCGAGCGGGCGTTTATCCTCGGCATGAATGGCGTTCTTGATATTGACCTTGCCTTCCCAGGTGAAGGCGAGGCCGTGTCGACCGGCGCGGGTCGGCATCACGCAATCGAACATATCCGCCCCCTTCTCGACCGCCCCGATGAGGTCGTCTGGTGTGCCGATGCCCATCAGATAGCGCGGCTTGCTTTGCGGCAGCAAGGGCAGCGTGAGATGCAGCATATCAAGCATCAGCGGCTGCCCCTCACCCACCGCTAGCCCGCCAATGGCATAGCCCGGAAAGTCCATATCGACGAGCGCTGCGGCCGAGCGCTCACGCAGCTCCGGATAAATTCCACCTTGCACGATGCCGAACAGCGCCTGCCCTTCAGCGCCGTGAGCTGCAAACGATGCTTTCGAGCGCTCAGCCCAGCGCAGCGACAGCTCCATAGACTTTTCCGCATCCTCCAGCGTGCAGGGAAACGGCGTACATTCGTCGAACTGCATCTGGATGTCCGCGCCGAGCAGACACTGGATTTCAATGGAGCGCTCCGGCGTCAGCGCGTGCGACGAGCCGTCGATATGGGATTGAAAGGTAACGCCATTTTCAGAAATTTTGCGCAACGCCGCCAGCGACATCACCTGAAAGCCGCCGCTATCCGTCAAAATCGGCCCCGGCCAATTCATGAACCTGTGCAAGCCGCCAAGCCGCGCAACCCGCTCGGCTCCCGGCCGGAGCATCAAGTGATAGGTGTTGCCGAGAAGGATATCCGCGCCTGTAGCGCGCACTGTTTCGGGGAACATGGCCTTCACCGTCGCGGCGGTGCCGACGGGCATGAACGCAGGTGTGCGGATGACGCCGCGCGGAGTTGTGATTTGGCCCAGACGCGCGGCGCCGTCCTGCGCATACAGCTCGAACGAAAAAACCTTGGTCATCGGGGGACTTCCGGCTGCGGCAGGCTGGCGGTATGCAGCAGGCTCGTGTCGCCGTAAGAGTAGAACATGTAGCCCGCTTCGATCGCGTGTGCGTAGGCGGCTTGCATGGTCGCAAGGCCCGAAAATGCGGCGACAAGCATGAACAGCGTCGATCGCGGCAAATGGAAGTTTGTCATTAGTAGATCGGCGCCGCGAAAGGTGTGGCCCGGCTTGATGAATATGCTGGTTTCGCCGGAAAATGCGCGGATTTCGCCAGACGGGACAGCGGCGGTTTCGAGTAGCCGCAGCGCGGTGGTGCCGCAGGCGACGATGCGGCCGCCTTTCGCGCGGGCGGCGTTGATGGCGGCCGCCGAATCCGCGTTGATTTCTCCCCATTCGGCATGCATGACATGGGTATCCAGTTCGTCTTTCACCGGCAAAAACGTCCCCGCGCCAACATGCAGCGTTACGAACGCTCGGGCGACGCCGCGCGCGGTCAGCGTGGCAAGCAATTCTGGAGTGAGATGCAAGCCTGCCGTGGGGGCTGCCACGGCGCCGGGGCGGGTGGCGAATACGGTTTGATAATCGTCCACATCGCGCGCGTCCGCCAAACGGCGCGACGCGATATAGGGCGGCAACGGCGTCACTCCATGCGCCTCGATCAGACTATCAAGGCTGCGGGTTGTGGCGGAAGCGATGACGAATTCACCGTCATCGAGTTTTTCCCGCACGATAAGCGCGGCGTCATCATTGGTCAGACCAAGCACATCGCCAACGCGCAACCGCTTGCCGGGTTTCGCGAACGCCCGCCACACCCCGTCGCCCTGGCGCTGATGCATTGTCAGGCTTATCTCCGCAGTCTCGCCATCCGCGCTGCGCGCATGACGCCTCGCGCGCAACTGAGCGGGTACAACTCTTGTGTTATTTAGCACTAGAATGTCATCAGGTCGCAGTAGGAGGGGCAAATCGCTGACGCAGCGATCCTGAAAACGGGGAACTTGTGAAGGATCGATGTGTAGAAGACGGCCTGCGCCGCGCGGCGACGGCGGACGCAACGCGATCCTATCGTGCGGGAGGTGAAAATTGAAGTCATCAGCGCGCATAATCGCGTTCTTGTCCGGGCTGCAATTGGCGCTTAACAGACTGGCAAAACAAGCGCCACACGCTAAGCGACACAAAGGTAACGACGGCTACGGCTTGCGCCCCCTTGTGACTGCGGCTTCCGCAACGCCTAACAGCGACAGCCGATCTTTACGAAAACGTATAAGCCACGGCCGCGTAACGCATCTTGAAGCCGACTTGCTATTTGATGTCCGCCGCGACCTGCATGGAAATGATCTTGTCAGGATCGCGAACCGGCTCGCCGCGTTTGATTTTATCGACGTTCTCCATGCCCTTGATCACCTGCCCCCAGACGGTGTATTGCCCGTTCAGGAAGGAAGAGTCGTCAAAACAGATGAAGAACTGGCTGTCGCCGCTGTCCGGGCTGGCCGCGCGCGCCATAGAGACAGCCCCACGATGATGCGGCGCCTTGGTGAACTCTGCTTTCAGTTTTTTGCCCGAGCCGCCGGTGCCCGTGCCCTGTGGGCAGCCTGTCTGCGCCATGAACCCATCAATAACGCGGTGAAAGACAACACCGTTGTAAAACCCCTCGCGCGTAAGCTCCTTGATCCGCGCTACATGATTTGGAGCAAGATCAGGGAGCATCTCGATCACCACCCTGCCCTTGCTGGTCTCCAGAATCAGCGCGTTTTCGACGTCTTTTAGTGTCATTAATAGTCTCCCTATAGATATCGGCTTTGTGGTGGCTTACCGGACGTCGGCTGCAACCTGCATTTTGACGATCACATCGGGGTTGTAGATTGGCCCGTCGCCATTGCCTTTTTTTATCTTGTCGACATGCTCCATGCCTTCTACAACCTGTCCAAACATCGTATATTTGCCATTTAAATGACCCGCCTCTTCAAAGCATATGAAGAACTGGCTGTTCGCCGTGTTGGGATCATTTGTCCGGGCGGCGCCGAGCGATCCGCGCTTGAACGGTGTTTTGGTGAATTCAGCCTCCAAATTGGGAAGCTTAGAGCCGCCCGTGCCGGTTCCTGTTGGATCGCCGGTTTGGGCCATGAATCCGGAGATGACCCGGTGAAATTTCAGCCCGTTGTAAAACCCTTCGCGGGTTAGCTTCTTGATACGCTCGACATGCTTGGCTGCAAGGTCTGGACGCAGTTCGATCACGACGCGGCCGGTCTTTAGCTCCATATAGAGCGTGTTTTGCGTATTGGCGCTGACGGTGGCGCTGGACGCCATAAGCAGGCACAATCCAAAAATCGGAGCAAAGAACGCAGAAAATGTGGTGCGCAAAGACATTGGGAACTCCAGCAAGACTATGAGTGACGATGATGACCCGTAGGAAGTGAAACTTTAATGTTAGGTCTTAAACTTTTGTGTCAATCGAATGGCGGCGGACGCGGGCACAAAAGGAGAAACATCGCCGCCCATGGCTGCAACCTGACGGATAAAAGTGGACGCCAGATGGCGCGTTCCTGGCGCGGCGGGGAAAAAGATGGTTTCAATGTCGGGCGCCATGGCGGCGTTGAGGCCCGCCATTTGGGTTTCGTAGTCGAAATCCAAACCGTCACGCAGGCCGCGCACGATAACCAATGCGCCATGGCGGCGTGCGGCGTCCACAGCTAATCCGTCAAAGGTGACGGTGGTTACGGTGGCGATCAAGCCGAGGCGATGAACTTCCTCCTTGATTATTGCAATCCGCTCCTGCTCGGAGAATAACGGCGGCTTTCCGTGGTGCATGCCAACGCCTACCGTCACACCATCAAATATCCTGGCTGCGCGCGCCATGATATCAATGTGCCCTAGTGTGGCGGGGTCAAAACTGCCAGGGTAAAATGCTAGCCGGTTCATTTTGCACCAGAAACAGGACTTGCCTTTGTCATGATGCCCGGCCGGCCATGGCGAGCCATACGCCGCCCAAAATCAGGCATACCCCACTCACACCGTCAACAGCGCGCCGCCTACCGGCATCAAGCCATGTTCTGGTCGAGGCGACGCCGAACGCGAGAAGCGCGTCTATTGCCGTGGTGATAAAAGCAAATGTTACGCCGAGAATGACAAGCTGGGTATTCAACGAAAGCGGCGCACCTGGGTAGACGAACTGCGGAAATAGAGCGCCCAGGAACAGAAACACCTTAGGGTTCGATAGCGACACAGAAAGACCTTGCAAAAACCAGCGCCCTCGGGCCGCAGGTGGCGCGTCTAATTCTGGGGGCTGAGATAGCGCCCGTAGCCGCATCGCGCCAAGCCATATTAGATAAACAGCGCCGAGCCAGCGCAGCCAATCAAACCAGTCGGCGAAAACTGTCACCGTCCCCATAACTCCGGCGACTGCAAGGGTAACGAGAACCGCATTACCGAGCGCTGTTCCGCAAACCGTTATGAGCGCACCGCGCGCACCATCCTTGGCGGCGTTCGCAATGACCAGCGACATATTCGGCCCCGGCGTGATCGACAACAAGGCGCACGCCAGTATAAAAGCGATATATAAATCAACGCTCATTGCGGGAGCTTTCCCGAAATTCGCATGCGGTAAGCGCGAGAGCAATTATCCATCATCGCCGGCCGCATCCCCGCCATTGCCTTCGATGCCGCCATTTGTCTCTTCTGTGACCAGTTCGACCGACACGACCTTCTCGTTTTGAGCCGTGTTGAACACGGTTACACCTTGGGTCGACCGTCCAACCACTGAAATTCCATCGACAGGGCAGCGGATCAACTGGCCCCCATTCGTAACCAGCATGATCTGCTCACTAATATCGACCGGGAACGAGCTGATAAGCTTACCATTACGATCGTTTACCACCATCGCGATAATGCCTTTGCCGCCGCGGCCCGATACGCGATATTCGTAAGCCGAAGTGCGTTTACCGAAGCCATTTTCGGACAGCGTCAGAATAAACTGCTCGGCGCCGCCCAGCTCTGCATACCGCTCTGGCGTTAGTTCTGTCTGTTCCGCAGGCTCTAGCGCATCCTCGCCAAGATCGACATCCTCCACCGGGGTTTTATCGCCGCTCATGGCGCGACGCATTACCCCGGCCTGCTTGAGATAAACGACGCGCTCGGACGGAGTGGCATTCACATGCCGCAAGATGGCCATCGAAATAACTGTGTCGGAGTTGTCCAGCCGGATACCGCGCACACCCGTAGACTCCCGGCCTTTAAATACACGCACGTCGCTGACCGGGAACCGGATAGCCTGGCCATCGGCAGTTGTGAGAAGCACATCGTCCGCATCAGTGCAAATCTGCACACCGACAATATGGTCGCCCTCCGCCAGCTTCATGGCGATTTTGCCATTCTGGCGAACCTCGGCGAAATCGGAAAGGCCATTGCGGCGCACGTCGCCGGACTGGGTGGCGAACATCACGTTAAGCTGTCCCCAACTTACTTCATCCTCGGCCAAAGGCAGAATTGATGTAATAATTTCATCCTGTTGAAGCGGCAACAAGTTGATGAGCGCTTTGCCGCGAGCCTGAGGCGCCGCCAGAGGCAGACGCCATACTTTCATCTTGTACGCCATACCACGTGATGAGAAGAACAGCACGGGCGTATGCGTGTTGGCCACAAACAGGCGGGTGACGAAATCCTCGTCACGGGTCGCCATGCCCGAGCGGCCTTTGCCGCCCCGACGCTGAGCGCGGTAGGTCGATAGCGGCACACGCTTGATATATCCCTTATGACTGACCGTCACAACCATATCTTCGCGCTGGATGAGATCTTCATCCTCAACCTCGGAGTCGACATCGAGGATTTCGCTGCGGCGGGGCGAGCCGAAAGTATCCCGTATTTCCGTCAGTTCACCGGTGATGATCGCCACCACCCGCGCACGCGATGACAGAATATCGAGATAATCCATAATCTTCTCGCCAAGCCCCTTAAGCTCGTCGCCAATTTCGTCGCGGCCAAGCGCGGTGAGGCGTTGCAGACGCAGATCAAGGATCGCACGCGCCTGCTCTTCGGACATCCGTATCGTTCCATTTGGACTGATGCGGTGACGCGGATCGGCGATCAGCGCCACGAGCGGCGCGATATCGACAGCAGGCCAGTCGCGGCCCATCAATCCTTCACGGGCGGCGGCAGGGTCAGGCGCGGCGCGGATCATGCGCACAACTTCGTCGATATTGGCGACGGCGATGGCGAGGCCGACCAAAACATGCGCCCGATCGCGCGCTTTGCCCAGTAGGAACTTGGTGCGGCGCGTAACCACAATCTCGCGGAACTGGCAGAACGACTGGATGAAATCCTTAAGATTCAGTTGCTCTGGCCGACCCCCATTAAGCGCTACCATGTTGGCGTTGAAGGCCGTTTGCAACTGCGTAAAGCGATATAACTGGTTCAACACCACATCAGGCACAGCATCGCGGCGAAGTTCTATGACGACGCGATAGCCCTGCCTGTCGGACTCATCGCGCACATCCGAAATGCCTTCGATGCGCTTTTCCTTTACCAGTTCCGCGATGCGCTCAATCATATGCGCCTTGTTCACCTGATAGGGAATTTCAGTGACGATCAGAGCTTCGCGCTCCTTGCGGATCGTCTCGACGTGCACGCGGGATCGCATGACGATAGAGCCGCGTCCCTTATGATAGGCGGAGCGCGCGCCGGAGCGACCGAGGATTAAGGCGCCGGTTGGAAAGTCGGGCGCCGGGATGATCTCTATAAGTTCGTCAACAGTAATTTCCGGATTTTCCAGATACGCCATGCAAGCGTTTATCACCTCGACCGGATTGTGCGGCGGAATATTGGTCGCCATTCCGACCGCGATGCCGCCCGCTCCATTGATAAGCAGGTTTGGAAAACGCGCTGGCATAACCACGGGCTCGCGCTCCGAGCTATCATAGTTATCCTGATAGTCGACGGTGTCCTTATCGAGATCTTCGATAATCGAGTGCGTAACGCGCTGCAGACGTACTTCGGTATACCGCATGGCGGCGGGTGGGTCGCCATCCACGGAGCCAAAGTTGCCCTGCCCGTCGATGAGCGGCAAACGCATTGAGAAATCCTGCGCCATGCGCACAAGCGCGTCATAGACGGACTGGTCGCCATGGGGATGATATTTACCAATCACGTCGCCTACGACCCGGGCAGATTTACGATACGGCTTATTCCAGTCGTACCCGTTTTCGCTCATGGAATATAGGATACGGCGGTGCACGGGCTTCAGGCCGTCCCGCACGTCGGGCAAAGCGCGCGATACGATAACGCTCATGGCGTAGTCGAGATAAGACCGCTTCATTTCATCGGTGATGAGCACCGGCCGGATATCCGAGCCGCCAGCATCGCCGTTGTTTAAGCCAGTTTTCTTATCCGCCACTGAAGATTTTCACTTTAATGAATAGACTGGTCTAAGAATTGAATAACCTGCAATTGTGATCCGAAATTAGAACGGAATTTCGTCGTCCAGCTCTTTGTCAAAGCTGCTCGCAGGTCTAGATTCGTTGCGCCCCGCGCGCTTTGCAGGCAGCGCTGCGCCATCTTCGTAGCCATCTTGAGGATTATCACGCATTCCCATGGCGGCGCCCGGACGACCATCGAGCATAGTGAGTTGCCCGCCAAATCCTTGCAACACGACTTCAGTGGAGTAACGCTCCTGCCCCTCTTTATCCTGCCATTTGCGTGTCTGAAGCTGACCTTCCACGTATACTTTGGAGCCTTTTTTTAGATATTGCTCGGCGACCTTGCACAAGGGTTCGTTGAAAATCACGACCCGGTGCCATTCGGTTTTTTCACGGCGCTCGCCAGTGGCTTTATCACGCCAGTTTTCCGATGTCGCGATATTAAGATTGCATATAGGACGCCCGTCCTGCGTACGGCGAATTTCAGGATCGGCCCCAAGATTGCCTATCAACATCACCTTATTCACTGACCCAGCCATCTCTAAAACTCCGGATATCGTCGAAATTAGCGTTTACCGTAACGCCGCAATTCGATTCTGACGTGGCCGCGACGGTCTTATCCACATTAACATCGCCGACGCTTGCGTTCCCGTTCCTCTTATGTTCTAGTCTCTCATGGATTGAAAGTCAAATAAGAGTTGAGTGTCATTCACAACCTAAACCAAGCCGTCCATGCAAGTTGCTATTTTGTCGGAAATTAGCGCGAAACTAACTAGGGCTGTTTCGTCTTCGCATATCCACAGCAAGTATCTGTAAAAAATAAACGAGGCTTTCAAGGGTTATGTTTTCCGGATCGAAACTGTTCAATGAGAAAAATCCTCTCATCTGTTCACGAACGGACGCAGACATGTCGCCATGGAGGGCCATCGACCACCCGGCAAACATGCGTTCACGAATATCAATGCAAGATACTATAAGGAGGTTGCTGTGGCGGACGTCGGACGCAATGCGGTTATAGGTTTTCGTGACCCGGGAACGTCGCCCTTCCAAAGCCTGCACGTAATAGCCGCCGTCAGCAAACAATATACCCGTCACGTTAGCAGCCGCGTTTTTGCGGCGGCTTGTCATGATAATATCTTTGATATCGGCGTTGACTAAAGGATTTTGTTCACTGAAGTAAATAAGCCGACACAAGTTCACCTGTAACCCCGGTAAAAAATGAAGACGAGTTATACAAAATGATACGTATTATATACGTCTAAAGTGCAGATTAGATCAAAAAAAACGTTAAGATTTTAGCAATTTGAGATGGAGGACGTATGTTTGAACGCGCCTTTTTTCACGATGGCATGATTGCGCTGCAGGAGCAGTTTGATGGCCGTCGCCTGGCAGACCGGCTGGATCAGGCTACCAAACATTATGAATTTTCAGAAGACGATCGTAAGCTCATCGAAGCCGCGCCGTTTTTCTTCATCGCTTCTGCCTGGGGCGAATATGTCGACTGCTCGATCAAGGCGGGGGATCCAGGTTTTGTTAAAATTGTCGGGCCGGGCGTCATCGAGTACCCTGAATATGACGGCAACTCGACCTACCGCACGCTTGGCAATATTAGCAAAAATTCGTCGGTGGGACTGCTGTTCATGGAATTCGACGGTAAAACCCTGAAGCTGCGGGCCAACGGACGGGCGACAGTCTATAGCAACCCGGAAACGCTTGCGCGGCACTACGGCGCGAAACTGGTTGTGCGCATTGAATGCGAAATTTACCCCAACTGCCCGCGATATGCTCCTAGTATGAAAGCGGACAAGCCGTCCATTTATCCGCCCCGGCCCGACGCGCCTTCACCCATACCGGAGTGGAAGCGGCTCGATATTGTGCGCGATGTGCTCCCGCAAAATGATCCGCACGCAGATGAGGTGAACCGGCAACAGCGCTGATTTTGCCACTAATGCTTGCGCAATAATAGCGGGCGCGCAGTTTGCATCCCTTATGGTTGCTTAGCATCGCCAATTTGCGATGCGGGCTCACTTTGTCCAACCCGACCCGATAGTGCAGCGCCGACGTCAGGCGCAAGCCTTGCGAAAAAAATCGCGGAAATAGCGCAAATCGACCCGACAATAATGAATGCGATGCCGAAATCTCCCGCCTCAATGCTCGGCTCGGCTTTGAGCGCGCACGGTTTCCAGCACGGCCGCTTCGATGGCGACGCCCATCGATATGGACACCTGCTGCGCGACACTGGCAAAACTCGTCGCTCGGCTCATGGCGCCAGGTTCAATGTCGGCGTAGGCGATGGCGTTGATGGCGGTAAATTCCAGGCTGCGGAAAAACCCGGCGGTGAAGAGAACGCAAATGATGACCCAATGCGGCGTCTGCGCGGTGAACAAAGCGTTGGTGACCAGAAAGCCGCCGGAGACGAGCGCCATCGAGATAAGCACGCGGCGGATGATCGGCGCGGCGGTGGTTTCATCAACAACGCGCCGCCGGCGACCGCGAACGAAATCATGCCGGATGCGAACGGCGTGAGGCCAAAGCCGAGTTGCAGCATCAGCGGCAGCAGAAACGGCGCGGCGCCCACACCAATGCGGAAAAACGAGGCGCCGATGACGGCCGCACGGAAGGTGGGAATGGAAAGCAGCGCCAGATCGAGCACGGGAAGCGCCGTGCGCCTTGCATGCCAGACATACAGCGCCATCGCGGCCGCGCCTGCCAGCGTGATAGCGATGGAAATATGCCAGGGGAATCAGGTTTTGGCCGAGCACGGCGAACCCGAACACGAGGCCGGACAGGGCCACGGCGGATAGCGCAAGACCGCGCGCATCGAGCGGCGGCCGTTCGGGCTCGCGAATGTCGGGGATGTAGCGTGTGGCAAGCGCCAGACCAATCAGCGCAATGGGGATGTTGATAAAGAAAATCCACCGCTAGTCGAAGTACGTGGTGATGAACCCGCCAAGCGGCGACCCCATGAGCGGCCCGGTGAGCGCGGGCGCTGTCAGCCACGCC
>JAWXCE010000036.1:0-43467 GCA_034440495.1 Hyphomicrobiales bacterium
CGCCGCAATTGGAGCGGCTGGCGCCGGTTCAAACAAAGGAACCGTGTCTAGGCCTTGTAGCCAGTCAGCGGTAGGTTCGGATGAAAAATGGGGTATTGGCGCTGGAGTGGTGTCCAAGCTGAGATGCGGCTCTGGGTAAACCGTTTGTGGAGTATTTTGATCTGGAATCCAGCTCCGCCGGTCAGCGTGAGAAAAACGGCTTAAGCGTTCCCCGCCAGCCTTTTTTAATTCCTGAGTCATGGACTTATCCAGCCTGCCGTGAGTTACCGAACATTAACCGAAAACTAGTCTGCGAATACAGCCATTTTTTGGACCTGCGCATATTTTGTCTGCTGTGGGTAGGAAAGACTATGTGATTTTTGCTGAACGGGCGCTAGCACCAAACTCACATCAAGTGCAGGTTGTAAAAGTTTGCCTCAAGCCTTTCGCGTTCACCGCTTAGTAACCCTTTTCCGCTCATAGTGAAGCATCGAAGTATTATCAGTTGTGTCGAAGTTAGACAGTAGAGAGTTTGTCCTATGGACTATGTGAGTGATAGGCAGCCGTCCATTCAATCCGAGTTGCAGGCGCTACTGCCACGGCTGCACAATTTCGCCGCAGCTCTAACCGGCACCCGGCACGCCAGCCTCGATCTGACGCGGGCCGTATGTCATATCGTGCTGACGCGCGCGCACCGTGAGAAAGGTCAGACGCAGCTTTCTCTTTGGGCGCTGACCGAGATGCATACGCTCTGGATGACAAGGATTGCCGCCCGGGTCAAGCCGCGCCGTGAAGACCCGGCCGAGCCAGAGCTATTTTATGGCGCGTTTGAAGCCAACAACGGCGGCCCCGCAACAGCCCAACTCGCAAAGTTCATAGCGCATTTGCCAGCCCAGCAGCGCGGCGCCCTGACGCTTGTTTATGGCCTCGGGCTTTCCTATGACGAAGCCGCGGAAGTTTACGGAGTGCATGTTTCAACCATCATGACCCGTCTGGTGCGGTGTCATAAGGCGCTGTCGCGCTGGATGGAGCATCGCGGACTTGGAGCCGCGCCGGATGCGGCGCCGTCCATTCAGCATCCGGTTCGGCGGGTTTATGCACATGATTATGAGGAGCAGGCGGCATGACAAGACTTTCCGATGAATTGCTGCTGGCTTATGTGGATGGCCAGCTTGACCGGCCACAAGCGGGCGCCGTCGCCCAGCTCGCGCGCGACGATTACGACATCGCTTCCCGCGTGAAGCGTCTGCAGGAAACGCAAGGCCGCTTGATGGAGAGCTTTAGCGCCATTCTACGCACGCACCAGGCCCAGCCACTGAACACGGTTATCCGGCTTGACGATGCCCCGGAATCGCACGGCTTCTTCGGCCTTAACATTATGCATATTATTGCAGCCGCGTTGGCGGCGATCCTTGCAATCGGTTATTTTTCCATGGGCGGCGAAGACTCCGCGCCATCTCTGAAAGTCGCGGAGCGACTGAGCGATGCGCCAGCCGCCTCCACCTGGCAGTCCGAGGTCGCCAATCTTCATTCGTTCATCTCCCGCGATACGCTTTCATCGCCCGAACAGGGCCAGACCAATCGGGATGTGATTGCGGTCCAACTCAGCCGTTTTGTCCGTCGCGCAAAGCCAGTTGCCCTGCCTGATTTTTCAAAACACGGCCTTACCCTTAATCGGGGACAGGTGATGAACTATCAGGGTCAGCGGTTCATGCAGCTTGCCTATATTGGCAAGGAGGAGCAGCCGGTTGCGCTTTATATCATGGCAGGCGGCGCCGACGCCCGCATGGCCGATTTGGCCAAATCGGACGTGAGAACAGTGAGTTGGGCATCGGGCGGCGTAAGCTTCGTGCTGGCCGGCTTCCTGCCGCAAGACGCTATCCGGGCGCTGGCGGTGGTCGCGCAGAACCAGATCGGCAATTAAGCCTCATCCACGCGAAAATGATCCCGGCGCTCCTAAAAAGGCAGGGTGCCGCATCTCCCAAAAGCCAACGCTGTGATAGTCTACCAAGTGAGCGCTCCTACCGGGGCGTTCGTTTTTTGTCTCTCGGGAGGAAACCATGAAAAAAAACAGGATAGCAATACTGGCGGCGCTCGTGGCCGCCGCGTTCTCCGTAACGGTCAATGCGCAAGACGCAAAAAGCCCGTGGCCAGCGGACGCTAAAGTTTATATCATCTCGCCGAAAAGCGGTGAAACGGTCAGTGGCCCGGTAACGGTGCTTTTCGGGCTGAAAGGCCTAGGCGTCGCGCCAGCAGGCGTTGAGAAGGCTAAAACCGGTCACCACCACCTGCTAATCGACACAAAAATCCCGGCCGAACTCAACGAAACTCTCATCGCCGACAAAAACCATGTGCATTTCGGCGGCGGACAAACGCAAGCGACGATCGAGCTAACGCCCGGTCAGCATACGCTTCAGTTGCTTATGGGCGACCATAATCACGTTCCCTACAATCCCCCTCTTGCTTCGGAAGTCGTGACCATTACAGTGAAATAGCGAAAGCTGGCGGCGCGGTTTTTTCATTACGACCAGCGCCGCCAATACCTGAATTTTGCTTGGCAAGGTTTGCTTGCCGCCGTATGTCATCCAAGTGCATACTGCATATTTAAATTTGTATAAAGTTTTTATAAAATGCCGCGTTCCATTTCATGCGAGGTCGTCACGCTTGGGCGTCTCATCAGCACAACGGACTGCTTTCTCGTTCCCCCTTTTCAGCGCAATTACGCCTGGGGCGAAAAGCAATACAGCGCGTTCTGGGATGATCTAGCGCGCACATTCGACGACGCGGGCGCGGAAATTTTCATCGGCGCTAGCGTTTTCCGGCCGTCATCGTGTCAAAGCGGCGCGCGGCAGCTCACGGTCATCGATGGCCAGCAGCGCCTCACCACTGCCGCTATCCTTTTATCGGCGATGCGTCATCATTTGCGCGCCCGCAATCTGCACGAACTCGCGGCGCGCATCGAAGACGAATTTCTGCGCGGCGTCGATCCCGGCACCGGCCAGCCTGGCGCGCGATTCAATCTCAACGTCGCCAACAAGAATACATTCGACGACCATATCTACAAGCTGTCTGAAATTCGTGTTGTGCATGAGCAGAAGAACGGCAAACGCTCGTCGAACACCAATGCGCTGCTCCTCAGTTGTTTTATGTTCATGCACAAAAAGATCGGCCTCGCCCGCCGTCTGTATGGCTGCACTCTGGAGGAGCTGGCGGAGAAGGTATTGCGCTCGCTCAACGACCGTGTGACGCTGATCCACATCTCCGTTGCTGACGATCTGAATGCGTTCGCCCTGTTTGAAACGCTGAATGAACGCGGGCTTGAGCTTTCGCAGTTCGATATCATGAAAAATTATCTGCTGACGCTGGCGCGCCCGAATGCGGCGCGCGCGCTGGCCGCCTGGGTGACCGTTGAAAACAATTTACGCAGCGCCTCCGTCTCGGCGTTCCTTCGCCAGCATTGGGTCTCGCGCGGCAAGATTATTGAGGAGAAACATCTCTTTGAGGAGTTGAAGCGGGGTATCACGGATGGGCGAGAAGCCATGCTGTATTTGGAAAGTCTAGAGCGCTCGTCCGCGCATTATGCCGCTCTGCATGACCCGGAATATGTTTATTGGCGAAAGCTACCCGATCAGGCGCAGCGTGATGTGCTCGGCTCGGTGCGGGCATTTCGTAGTCTTGGCGCGACGCAGCCGCTCGTGATGCTCCTCGCGGCGCTGGACACCTTGGACGCCGCGCCAGAAAAAGCCGCCGAGTTTGCGCAACTAATGCGGCTGCTCGTCTCGTTTACAGTGCGTTACACCACGATTTGCAGCCTTCCGCCCAGCCGCCTTGCCGCGAACTACGCCAAAGCGGCGGCGTTTATACGGCGTGAGCAGGATTTTGAGCCTGAAGCGATTTTCGTGAAGTTTCTGGCGCCGTTATACCCGGACGATGAAACCTTTGTCGCCGCATTCCGCAACAAACAGAGCCAGGATAACGCTATTTGCCGGTATCTGATCGCCAGCATCAATGACTCAATGTCGATTGCCAGCGGCGAGCCCTCGCTAGCGCCGGAGTCGACCAGCATCGACCATATTCTGCCGCAGAATCCTTCCGTTGTATGGTTGCAGGTTCGGCGGCAATTCCGGGATGGCTTTCGCGGCTATATCTATCGGCTCGGCAACATGACGCTGATGGCGCCGGGGGAAAACCAGAAAATCGGCAACGCCGGATTTGACGAGAAGCGCACTGTTTACAGCCAAGATGCGCTGGAGATAACCCGGCTTGTGGCGCAATCGGAGAAATGGACCCCCAAGGAGATCGACCAGCGGCAGAAATGGATGGCCGCTGCGGCCGTGCAAATCTGGCGGTGCCCCTAAACGGGCGTCTAGCCTCGCGATAATACTTTTATGGCGGCTTCCACACCGTCCGGCGTGAGCGGATACATCCGTCCGGCCAATGCATTGGCAATCATACCGATTGACTGTGTGTAGTCCCAGTAAGCCTGCGGCGTCGGGTTTAGCCAGACCGCGCTTTTGTAAATCTGCGTGATGCGTTCAAGCCAGATGGCGCCCGCCTCCTCATTCCAGTGCTCCACCGACCCGCCGGGCAGGGCGATCTCATAGGGACTCATCGCCGCGTCGCCAACAAAGATGACCTTATAGTCCGAGCCGTATGTGTGCAGCACGTCCCATGTCGGGGTGCGGTCGGCATGGCGGCGCTGGTTGTCGCGCCAGACCTCCTCGTAAATGCAATTGTGGAAATAGTAATATTCGAGGTGCTTGAACTCGGAGCGCGCGGCTGAAAACAGCTCCTCGACAAGTTTGACGTGGCTGTCCATCGAGCCGCCGATGTCGAAAAACGCCAGCACCTTGACGGCGTTGTGCTTGACCGGCTCGAATTGCAAATCGAGATAGCCACGGTTAGCCGTCGCCTTGATGGTGCTGTCGAGGTCAAGTTCCTCCTCGGCGCCGGAGCGGGCGAACTGGCGCAGGCGGCGCAGCGCCATTTTCATGTTGCGCACGCCCAACTCACGCGTGCCGTCCAGATCCCTGAACTCGCGTTTGTCCCACACTTTTACGGCGCGGAAATTGCGATTTGCGTGCTGGCCGATGCGCACGCCTTCCGGGTTGTAACCATAAGCGCCGAATGGCGACGTGCCGCCCGTGCCAATCCATTTGGAGCCGCCCTGGTGACGCCCTTTCTGCTCCTCCAGGCGCTTTTTTAGCTCCTCCATGATTTTGTCCCAGCCGCCCAAAGCCTCGATCTCGGCTTTTTCCTCGTCTGTCAGAAAGCGTTCGCTCAGTGCTTTGAGCCACTCGTCGGGAATGGCCTGCGGCGCTACATCGTCCAGCCGCTCGAACCCTTTGAAGACATGGCCGAACACGCGGTCGAACTTGTCGAGGTTGCGCTCGTCCTTGACGAGGGCCGCGCGCGACAGGAAATAAAAATCCTCGATCCTCTTGTCGGCAAGATCTGCTTCTAACGCCTGCATCAATATCAAATATTCTTTGACACTCACCGGAAGCTGGGCGGCGCGGAGTTCCTGGAAGAAGTTGAGAAACATCAGCCTGTACCTTACTTACGGCGGAACATTGAAAACCGTGCAGACTTTTTCTCATCCGCCCGCACGGTTTCGACCGGGACGGGAGCTGAAGCCGGTTCGCTAGTTTTGTGCGTCCGCTCGGGCGCCTGAACCATAACAACTGTGGCTCCATCGTCGAACTGGCTAGCGCCGACAGTGGATAACTTCGATAATAACGACGGCGCCCTTAACGGCGCTGGCCGTGGCCCGCCGAACGCCTCAGCCTCCAGAAGCTCAGCGTCCGCAAGCCGTAGCCGGGCCAGCATCTCCGCAATTGACCCTTCGTCGCGCGCTCGGGCCAATTGACCGCTACTTGCGCCGCCAATCGGCGATTTGACCGGCTTTACTGGCGGAATAACCTCGATGTCGCGACCTTTCTTGCGGCCAAAAAAGCTTTTTGCGTCTTTAGGCGGGGTTGCTTTTACGCTTTCTAACGGCGGAGTGCTGGCGATTGCGGCGGAACCTGGCGTGTTTTGAGCGCCTGGAGACCCCGAAGCCGCTTTCCGATCTTCGCGGAGGTCTTTCGTCGTTTGAGATGCTGGCGAAACCGGCGCATCGCGAAGCTTATCGAGCGCAGGCCAAAGCCGACGCACGGAGCCGCTGGCTTGCGTAGCGGCCGGGGGCTTTGGATCACTCAAGTCTGAAGCCCGCACCGGCGAAATCGGTTGGTTTTCCTGAGACGCGCGCAATGGCGAGGGGGCGACGCTTTGCGCATTCGCTGCCGCCTGCCGAGGTTTCGCAGGAGGGTGCCTGCTAAAAAGCGCGTTTAGCCGGTTGAGCGTTTCAGCGCTTGGCTGCTCGCTTATCGGTTGCGTTTCGATGCGCGCGGGGATTATTTCGGGTCGAACAGGAGGCGGTTTGGCTCCAGTTTCAAAACTCGCGACAATGGGCCTCGCCGCTTGGGGCTTACCTGTTTCCGCAACAAATCGACCAGGCTTAGGCGCCGACGTAGCGCGTGGAGATAATGTGAACGCTGGCTTTTGCGGCGGCAGTATTTCGGGAGACCTGGCGCTCATCGTGGCGGGAAGATTGTCACGCACGGCCAGCCGCTCCTGCAACGCGACCAAACCGGCGATCAGATGCGCCAGCCCGCGAACCGCCAGACGCCGCCCGTCATCCAGCATTCCTTTAGAAGTTTCACGAAGCTGCTCCGACCGTTTGGTCAACTCCAGCCGGGCGATAAACTGGCGCCCGCGGTCCGTTAGCTCCGGCGCGCGCTGCAAGACCTCCTGATATTTCGCCTGGAGATCGTAGGCTTTCGCCAGCAGATGCTGGTGCGCGACGATGCTTTCACGCCCGTTCCGCGCAAGGGCTGCGGCTTTCTCCATGGAAGCGTTGACGAGGCCAGGGAACTCCCCGCGAGCGCGGCGCAATTCGCTTAGCGCCTCGGCGACAGTTCGGGATTCGCGCAAATTGCGGGCGGCCAGCCGGATGTGATCGATGGACTCGGCGGCGTAAGCCCGGAACGTTCGCCATTGCCCAGGAACAGCGCGGGCGGCGGCGACAGGATAGCTGACGATTTCCGCCAGCGTCGGGAAACGTTCGCGCTCCTCGGCGGCCAAAATGTCCTCCTCCACACCAGCGGCGAACGCCTCAACATCCGTGCGCGCAACCGACAGGCGCAGGTCTATGAGATCATCCTCGCCCGCCGCCTCGGCCTGACCTTTAAAGAGCAGGCGTCTCGCTTCCTCGCAGAACCGCTCATAACTACTTGGCTCGGCGAAAGCATCGCCCAGCGTTGTCACGTCGTCGATGAGGACGATTTCAGATGCGGCCCACAGATCGCGCCGGATTTGCAAAACTTCGGCAAGCGGGGAGCAGTTTTCGATTTCGAGGACGCGCTTTAATTCGGGATGCAGGGCGCGAACTGAATCGAAATAGGGGCCTACCTCCTGAATGCGCCGCAAAAGCATTGTCGTTTGGTTGCGCAGGATTACAGCGGCGCCGGCGGGCGGCAGGGCCTCCGAGCCGGAAACCAAAGCGGCGGCCTCTGTTGCGGTTTGCAGCGCCCCAGCCCGTTCGTTATCTTCAAAGCGGATTGTATCAAAAACTTCCTGGGCCGCGCGGACTTTCGACCACACCTGAGCAACGAACTCGCGCTGGCGACGCCGTTTACGCGCCAGTCCCCGTCGATCCGCCCACCAGAGCCCGACGCTGGCCGCCAGCCAGAGTGCGACCACCAGTAAAAACGATGATAAATCCTTCATTCAGCTCCTGCCGTCGCTTTTTCTAATCATTAAAATTAGGCAACGACCTGTTTTTATCATTGAGGCATTATGAGCGCTAAGCCATTATACCAAAACTTGGCTTTCTCCACACGGTTCCGCCCGTCACCTGGGGGATGGGCCGAGACCTGTTAACTCCATTAGCCGCCACGACCTGAGTTGCTTAAATAGTGAAGCTCCTCCGGGGCTTTACGGAAAAAAGCTGCCCTGACGCGGTTTTAGCGTTGCGTTTACGAGCGCTCCAGCTCCTTTACGAGCGCTCCAGCTCCGAAGTCGTTTCTCCGGGGGCGCCGAAATGTGAGAAATAGCGCGGGTCTATTGCCTCAATCGGCATCATGATAAGCACATCTGTTGTGCCGAACTGTCTGTCGATAACAGCGCCGTCGCCTACATAAGCGCCTAGTCTTAGATAGCCCTTAATGAGCGGGGGGAGTGATCTAAGCGCGGCTTTGAGATCGATCTGATCGGCTTTCAACATGTTCATATCGACGAAAAGTTTCGGATGAGCTTTGACACGCCATTCCTCTGGCGCGCGCGCATGGTGATGCAAAAAGCTCAGGGCGAGGGCATGCTCTTTTGGGTCTACGCCGGGGAAGCTTGCGCAGCCGATCATAACGTCGGCGCCGTGTTCGCGAACGTAAGTCCACAGGCCATGCCAGAGGAGTTCGACGGTGCGCCGGTTGCGGTAGGGCTTTAAAACGCACGACCGGCCAAGCTCGACGAAACGGTGGGTTGTTCTCTTGGCGGCGATGAGAGGTGCGATGTCATATTCGCCCTGTGTGTAAAACCCTCCGTGACGTTCGGCCATCTCCTGGCGTAACACGCGGTAGGTGCCGACCACACGTTGGCGGCGCAGCCAGGCTTTCTGCTTCTGCGTGGCCGCGCCCTTGTCCACAACCAGAAGATGATCGCATATCTGATCGTATTTGTCCTCGTCGCGTCGGCTCAGTTTCGCTCGTAGGCCGGGGATTGCCGCCATTTCCTCGTAAAAGACCTGATAGCGCAGCTTTTGGGCGCGGCGTAAATCGCCTCGCGTGCGGGCGAGGCGCACCTCAAGATTGCCGAGGCCACCATAGATTTTCATGGGGCGCCCGTAGGGCATGATCGGCAGGCGCGCGGGGCGCTTGGGCTTGGGAGCGCCTTTACGCAAGAAGGGAAACAGGCCGTTGGGAATCCCGGTCAGCCGCCGCGTCGGCTTCATCCGGCTTACAATCCGGCGCGGGCTCAAAACCATACTAAGTTTCCATCAAAAGGCGGGGGCATGCCATACAGGAATTGGCGTAAGCGCGCCGACAAGATAATCTATCCGGTTTATCTCATACACGTCGTAACAATAACGCCAATATGCGCTGTGTGAACGCTGCGAACACCACTGATTTTAAATGCTTAATTACACCAGTTATGAGATAACGTCGCCATTCTCAACTCTCCCTATACTAATACAGTTATATCTAATTCGCGATGGAAAAGGTTGGCGCCATTACGCAAACATGTCCCGCATGCTGATCGCTGCGCTGACCCTAGGCGGCGGCTCGCTCCGCCATCTCGCCCCTGTAACTGAGCGCTTCCGCCAGGTGCATCCGGCGCACGCGATCCTCCCCGTCCAGATCCGCCAGCGTCCGGGCAACGCGCAAAGCGCGGTAGTATCCGCGTGCCGACAACTGCAGTTGACATGCCGCATCATTGAAAAACCTGACGCCTTCAGCGTCGGACGCCGCATCTCCCTCAAGCAGAGCCGCTGGGCAATAAGCGTTGACGCGCAGGTTGGGGAGGCCTGCCTTATGAAAGCGCCGCATTTGAATGGCGCGAGCCGCGCTGACGCGCTGGAGAATGGCCGCGCTGGTTTCGCCGGAGGCGGGAAGGGCTAGGTCGATGGCGCGCACCGCCGTCATTTCGATTTTAAGGTCGATACGGTCGAGGAACGGGCCTGAAATGCGTGCGGCATATCCGCTGGCGCAACGCGGCCCCTGTTTGCAGGAGGCGCCGGGGTCGCCCGCGCGCCCGCACCGGCATGGGTTCATCGCGGCTATGAGTTGCAGGCGGGAAGGGTAAGTAATGCGATGGTTGGCGCGCGCGATGATGGTTTCGCCCGACTCGAGCGGCTGGCGCAGCGCATCCAGCGTCTGCGGATTGAACTCCGGCAGTTCGTCCAGAAACAGTACCCCGAGATGTGCAAGCGCCGCCTCGCCCGGTTTTGGTTTTGTGCCGCCGCCGACCAGAGACGCCATGCTGGCTGAGTGGTGGGGGGCGCGAAACGGCCGCTTGTCGCTGAGGCCAGACGGCGACAACGTGCCCGCCATGCTGTGAATCATCGCAACTTCCAGCAATTCCTGCGGCTCAAGCGGAGGCAAAATGGAGGGTAGACGCGCCGCAAGCATGGATTTCCCAGCGCCGGGCGGGCCAACCATCAGCATATGATGCCCACCAGCGGCCGCAATTTCCAAAGCCCGTTTCGCGTTCTCCTGTCCTTTCACCTCACGTAGATCAGAATATCCGACCTTACCAGTTTTCATAGCTGGCTTGGGGCGCGCGAGACTCGACAACCCTTTAAAGTGGTTGACCAGGGAAAGAATGTGATCCGGCGCCAGAATGTCGAGATCGCTCGACGCCCATGCCGCCTCCGGCCCCGACCCCGCTGGGCAGATCAGCCCTTTCCCACGCATGTTGGCGCCAATTGCAGCGGGCAAACCGCCAACGACCTGTGCAATGCCCCCGTCAAGTCCCAACTCGCCAATGACGCAGTAATCCTCAAGCTGATCGCCCGGGATCGCGCCGCACGCCGCCATTAAACCCAGCGCAATCGGCAGGTCGTAATGCGTGCCTTCCTTCGGCAGGTCGGCTGGCGCGAGATTAACGGTGATACGCTTGGGTGGTAAACCGAGTCCAATTGCTGTCAAGGCCGCACGAACCCGCTCACGGCTCTCAGCAATAGCCTTGTCGGCGAGGCCGACAATAGTGAACGCTGGCAATCCTGGCGCTATGAGCACCTGTACATCGACAGGTTTGGCCTCTATGCCCTGAAAAGCGACGGTGGCGACCTGGGCGAACATATTTAGCCTTGCGCAATACAATGAAATGACTCGAGTAAATCTATTTCATCACCGTTTTAGATTCAAGAACAATCCATGAACATATGCACAGTATTATTTTTTTATCACCGCGATGCGGGCCTCAACGGCGTTGATGATCTGCGCGGCTAGATTGCCGCCGCCGAAGCGCGCGATTTCACGAATCCCCGTCGGTGAGGTAACGTTAATTTCGGTCAGATAATCGCCAATCACGTCGATCCCGGTAAAAATCAGCCCGCGCCGACGCAACTCCGGCCCGATCGCCGCGCAAATCTCCCGGTCGCGATCCGTCAACGCCACCGCCTCCGGCCTGCCGCCCACATGCATATTCGACCGCGTCTCATCGATGGCTGGCACGCGATTTATGGCGCCCGCCGCCTCGCCCTCGATCAGAATGATCCTTTTATCGCCGTCACGCACCTGCGGGAGATATTGCTGAACGATAAACGGTTCGCGGAACGCCGCCTGAAACATCTCGACAAGCGCGCCAGCGTTCGTGTCCGCTTCCAGCAGGCGGAAAACCCCCGCGCCGCCGTTCCCATAAAGCGGCTTGACGATGACATCGCGATACTCGCGCCTGAATGCTTTCAGATCGTCCAGACTGCGCGTGATAAGCGTCGGCGGCACGAGGTCCGGGAACTGCGTGACGAACAGTTTTTCGGGCGCCCCGCGCACCTGGGCGGGGTCGTTCACGACAATCGTTTGCGGATGAATGCGCTCTAGCATATATGTCGTCGTTAGATACGCCATGTCAAAGGGCGGATCTTGCCGGAGGAACACCGCGTCGAAAGCCGCAAGGCGACGGGTTTCTAAAGCGCCAAGCTCGAAATGCCGTCCCTGCTCATCAGTCACCTTTACAGTATGACCGGACGCAATCACCACGCCGTCACGCATGCTCAAGGCCTGAGCAGTATAGTAAAACATGCCGAAGCCGCGCTTCTGCGTCTCCAGCATCAGGGCGAAGGTTGAATCGCCCCTGATCGACAGCGTTTCGATGGCGTCCATCTGAAAGGCGACATTCATCGTCATGAGAGCCTCCTGACGGCAGGCTATGCCACGCCTGCAAAACCTTCAACAGGCGTTTTTCTGTTGGGCTTTTAAAATAGCCGGAAGGCGTCGACAACGTGTTCTGGCGGCTGGCCGGGGCAAACGAACACAGCGTCGAAAGTGATTGATTGCGCGCCTTGATCGGGGAAATTCTGCATCCAGTAACTCGCGGCGTCAATGATGCGCCGCTGCTGGCGCTCCGTTATGGACCAAGCCGCTTCTTCAAGACTGCGCCGCTTCTTGACCTCGACAAACCCTAGCTCATCGCCACGGCTGACCACCAGATCGATCTCGCCAGCGGGGGTTTTATAACGACGGTTGAGGATGGTGTAGCCATTACATGCCAGCGTTTGCGCGGCGTGCGCCTCGGCGTCAACGCCAGACTTATAATTTTTCCGTCGTTCTGCTTTCATTCCCGGCATTCCCTATCCTTCATTTCCGTCGCCATATCATACACCCGCTTACGTTTTACACCAAGCGCCGATGCAACCGTATCCGCAGCGTCTTTTACACTCATTACTTTCAGCGCGACCGCCAGTCTCCCGGCGATTTCCTCGTCCTCAAGCGCTGCGGCGGCGACAGGCGGGCCAACGATAATAACCGCTTCGCCGCGTGCGAAGGCGGTGAAATCTTCTGCGGCGAACTCTGGAAACCGGCCCCAGCGCAATTCCTCATGCAGCTTTGTAATCTCCCGCGCGATGGCGACGTCGCGTCCCGTGAACGGCTGCGCCATATCTGCAAGCGTCTGCTGCAGGCGGTTCGCCGCTTCGTAAAAGATCAGCGCAGCGGGCACGGACGCCAGTTCTCTAAAGGTTTCCTCACGCGCAGCGCTTTTGGGCGGCGGGAAACCAGCGAACAGAAATCTGCTGGCAGGGACGCCGCTCATGGTTAGCGCGGCGATGGCGGCGGCAGGGCCGGGGATGGGAAATACCTGCACGCCCGCGTCGAGTGTATCGCGCACGAGCTTGAAACCCGGGTCGGAGATTAGCGGGGTGCCCGCGTCCGAAATGAGCGCGATAGCGCCGCCCGCCTGCAAACGCTCAATAATGCGCAGCCGGTCGCGGCCGTCGCTATGATCGTGGTAGGCGTGAAGACGGCGCTCAATGCCATAGGCCGCGAACAATTTGCGGCTATGACGGGTGTCTTCGCAATAAACATCGCTGGCCCGCGCCAGAATTGATAGTGCGCGCGGACTGATATCTCCCAGATTTCCAATGGGCGTCGAAACAAGATAAAGCCCTGGCGCGAGCGGCTCTTTCGCCAACCGGTCATAAAGCGCGGCGACGATTGCGCCTGTCATTCCGACTGTCGGCGGTTTTTTTTCCGTTTGGCCGGTTTTTTCCGCTGGCATGCTTTGACGTCTCTTGTCGTTAGGAAAAGAAAGAACTGTTAGGCAATACAATCGTTTCGCCATATTGAAAAAGCTAGTATATGTTTCACAGATCGAAATGTCCGGGCGGGGCGATGACGTTTCAGACTATGATCAAAACGGTTGCCGCTGGTTTGCTGGCGCTAACGGCCACACTGGGCTGTTCGATCAACAGTTCCCGTGCGCCAGACGCTAGCCTTTCGAGTACAGGCGCGGAAAGCAGAACCCGCGGCGTCGGGCCAGGTGTTAAGGTCGCGATCCTGCTGCCCCTTACCGGGCAGGGCAATGCCCAGCAGATTGCGAAAGCGTTGAAACAGGCTGGCGAACTGGCGCTGTTCGATTTTGATAACCCAAATGTGCAGATTGCCTCGAAGGATACGCGCGGCACGCCGGAAGGCGCGCAGGCGGCGGCCCGCGACGCTATTCGCGAGGGCGCCGAGCTTATTATTGGTCCCCTCTTCGCCAACGAGGTCGCCGCGGTCGCGCCCGAGGCGAAGCGCGCGGGTGTTCCCGTCATCGCTTTTTCCAGCGATCAGAAAGTCGCTGGCGACGGCGTGTATCTCCTGAGCTTTCTGGCGGGCGGCGACGTGCCGCGAATCGTTTCCTATGCAGCTTCGCGCGGCATAAAACGCTACGCCACCCTGACGCCGCAAACAGATTACGGGCGTATCGTCGAGCAGGTTTTCACTCGCGCGGTGCGGGAAAGCGGTGGTCAGATCATCGCCTCGCAGCAATATCCACCTGACGCGAACGGCATGCTTGAGCCAGTCAAACAGATCGCGGCGCTGGCCAAAAAAGGCGAGCCTGCGCAGATCGACGCCATTTTCATGCCCGCCGCCACCGATACGCTCCCGTTCCTTGCTCCTCTAATGCCATACTATAGCGTCGATACGGCGAACGTGAAACTGCTGGGAACCTCTGGATGGGATTTCCCTAGCGCCGGAAAAGAACAATCGCTTCTCGGCGCGTGGTACGCGGCACCCGACCCCAAGGGCTGGCAGGATTTTACCAGGCGCTACGTGGAGACCTACAGCGATGTTCCGCCTCGCCTTGCCAGCCTTGCCTATGACGCCGTCAGCCTTGCTGTTTCGCTTTCCGGCAACCCGCCGGGGCGACGTTTCTCGCCACAAGAACTCACCCGCGCGAGCGGATTTGCGGGCGTTGACGGCCTGTTCCGGTTGCGACCAGATGGCGGCGTGGAGCGCGGTCTTGCCGTGCTTGAAGTGCAGCGTTATGGCGCACAAATCGCCGATCCGGCGCCAAGCGCATTTAGCGGTGCGCCTGCGCAATATTAGAGCCGTTTAGAAAAGTGTTACGCGGTTTGTTGAACGGGCTAAGTTTCGTGCGTGTAATCTTACGCGAGTGGTCATCGCGAGGCAGCTGTTGAGGACGTGGTGATCCATCGCTGTAGCACGCGCAAAAGGTTGGATTGCTTTTTTTGCTCGCAAAGACGTTGATTCCGAATTAGCACACGTTGCTCTAAACTCGGATTTCGGACTTTTCGAAGCCGGTTTTTTTCGGAGCGGCGTGCATGACCATCAGATTTTCAGATAGGTGAGCAACAATTCGGTTCAGCATCAGCATACCGCGCGCAGTGGCTGAGAGAAAATCGCCCCCGGGAGAGAGTGTCAGCAGGCCATCGCTTCGGAGAAGCTTGATCGCTTCAGGATCGACAGCACGTCCTGTCTCGCGAGCAAGGGCGACAAGGTCTAGCCCCTCATTCAGGCGCATGCCCATCAGCGTCATCTCCACGGCCTGCTCCGATGTGTCGAGCGGTTGCCTGTCCGCCTCGCCGTGGCCGAGCCGTGCGACGCGATCAACCCACTCGGCTGGGTCGAGCGCGGCTGAAAATGCGACTCGACCGCCGCCAATCGATAGACGGCCGTGCGCGCCTGGGCCAACCCCCGCGTAATCGCCATAGCGCCAATAGGTGAGGTTGTGCCGCGACTCCTGGCCTGGCGCGGCGTGGTTGGAGATTTCATACGCGGGGAGGCCCGCCGCGCCGCACATCTCCTGCGTCAACTCATAAAGCGCGGCCGCATCATCGCTGTCCGGCACGCGCAAGCGGCCGCGCCGCTCCAGATCGAAGAACGCCGTGCCTTCCTCGATGGTGAGCTGGTAGAGCGAAAGGTGGCCGCGCGCCATCGCCAGCGCTTGCACTAACTCGGCTCGCCATTCGGCCAGCTTGTGGTCGGGCCGCGCGTAAATCAGATCGAACGATACGCGGTCAAATGTGGCTGCGGCGATTTCGATAGCGGCGATGGCTTCAGCACTATTATGCAAGCGCCCGAGGAATTTCAGCGCGTCGTCGCGCAGAGACTGCACCCCGATAGACACGCGGTTGACGCCCGCCGCGCGATAGCCGCGAAAGCGCGACGCCTCTACACTCGACGGGTTTGCCTCCAGAGTGATCTCCGCCTCGGGCGCAACGCTCCAGCGGGCAGCCGCGTGATCGAGGATGGCGCCCACCGCCTGCGCGCTCATCAGCGAAGGCGTGCCGCCGCCGAAGAAAATGCTGGTGAGCGTGCGGCTTGGCGCCAGCGTCGCGTAATGATCGATCTCGCGCAGAACCGCCGCGAGGTAACGCGCTTCGCTCACCGTCTGGCGGGCGTAGGAGTTAAAGTCGCAATACGGGCATTTGGCGGCGCAATAGGGCCAGTGGATGTAAAGCGCGAGCGCGTTAGCCGTCATGGATTAAAATTGCCGCCTTGAATTTTGCAAACGCTACGGCGCGATGGCTCATGGCGTATTTCTTCGCAGGATCCATCTCGCCCCATGTCAGATCATATCCGTCGGGGATGAACATCGGATCATAGCCGAAGCCGTTGTTTCCGCGCGGAGGCCAGATGACGCGGCCGGCCACGCGCCCCTCGAATACAACTGGATTTTCGCCGGGCATCATCAACGCGAGCACGCAAACGAAGGTTGCGCGGCGCAGGCCATCCGCTTTGCTCTTCGCCTCTAACTCGTTCTGGACGCGCTGCATGGCGATGGCGAAATCGCGCGTCGGCCCGGCCCATCGCGCGGCATAAATTCCGGGATCGCCGCCCAAATCTTCAACCTCTATGCCGCTGTCGTCTGCGAGCGCTGGCAGGCCAGTCGCAAAGCCGCTTACTGCCGCTTTTAATTGGGCATTTTCCTCGAACGTCGTGCCGGTCTCTTCTGGCTCCGGGACGCCCAGATCGCCCGCCGCGACGAGTTTCACGCCAAATGGGTCGAATAGCGCCTGAAACTCCCAGACCTTGCCCGGATTGTGGGTGGCCAGCACGAGGGTGTCGCCGGATTTGAGGCGCGTTATCATCCGACCACAAGCTTTTGCAGGCTGACGAGTTCTTTAATGCCTTTTTTCGCGAGCCGCATCAGTTCGGCGAACTCCTCGTCAGAAAACGCTTTTTTCTCGGCGGTAGCCTGCACTTCCACGAGCGCGGAGGAGCCTGTCATGACGAAGTTCGCGTCGGCGTCGGCTTCGGAGTCTTCGGCATAATCCAGATCGAGCACCGGTTGGCCTTTATAGATGCCACACGAAATAGCGGCGATCTGGTCGATCAGCACGCCGTCCTTCACCATTTCCCGCTTTTTCATCCACTCGATGCAATCGTACAGCGCAACCCATGCGCCGGTGATCGACGCTGTGCGGGTGCCGCCGTCCGCCTGGATGACGTCGCAGTCGATGGTGATCTGCCGCTCGCCAAGCGCGACCATGTTGACGACCGCGCGCATCGACCGGCCGATGAGACGCTGAATTTCCTGGGTGCGGCCCGATTGATGACCCGCCGTCGCCTCGCGCCGCATCCGCTCGTGCGTGGCGCGAGGGAGCATTCCGTATTCGGCTGTTATCCAGCCCTTGCCCTGACCCTTCAGCCATGGCGGAATGCGCTCCTCCAGACTGGCGGTGCAAAGAACATGCGTCGAGCCGAATTTGATGAGGCAGGAGCCTTCGGCATGCGCCGAAACGTGGCGCTCGATAGTGACCGGGCGAAGATGGTCGAATTCGCGTTTTGAGGGGCGCATGCCGTTAACCGATCCGGTGAAATGGCCTGTGCAAAAAGCTCCAGGCGGCTTGAATGTGAAGCCGCACACTAAGTGAGGCGCGGTGAGCGATCAATAGCGGAGTGGTTTGATAGGTTAAAAAGCACCGCCTTAAACTTTGCTCTCATCGCGAAGCACGCGGGCGACGGCGGATGCGACGATGTCAGGCAAATCCTCGCGCAGTGTATCGATTTTTTTGTCCGTTAGCTCAAATCGCGCATTCATCTCCGCTTGAAGACCTTCAAACCGCTGATCCATGTCATCGCGCAGATTGTCCACCTTGCGTGAAACGGCGAGGATGTGCTCCTGATTGTCGCGCACGGCCTCGAATACCCGGCGGACGAGCAGCTTTTCGCCCTTGGCGTCGCTTTCCAGCTCGGTGACGCGCCGCTTTAGCTCTTTGACTTCAACTTCAATGTCCATGCCCGGCTCCGCTACCGGTCTTATCATAAATAAGCAGGTCAGGCTCGTAAAGCGCCACGCATGGTTTGACTACATTCGTCAAACACCCATATCATTGCGCAGCATGAAACCTGTTGATCCGAAATCGAAAATGTCGCCACGCAGCGATTTTTTGTCCCCGCCGCTTGATCTTCTCTCGGCATCAGGGAGCCTTTTGGCGTTAAACGAGCGCAGCCGGGAAATTTTTCGTCACATTGTTGATTCGTATCTTGCGACGGGTGAACCGGTAGGGTCGCGTAATCTTAGCCGCGTGTTGCCCATGGCGCTTTCTCCCGCGTCGGTGCGCAATGTGATGTCCGATCTCGAGGCGCTCGGCCTCATCTATGCGCCGCATACCAGCGCCGGGCGTGTGCCGACTGAGTCCGGCCTCCGGATGTTCGTGGACGGATTGCTGGAAGTCGGCGGAATGAGCGACATCGAGCGCGCGCAGATCGACGCGAAATTTACCGGCATGCAGCCTGGAAATTTGCTGTCCGACGCAAGCGAAATGCTGTCTGGTCTGTCCCGTTGCGCGGGCGTCGTCATATCCGAAAAACACATATCGCGCATTAAACATCTGGAGTTTGTCAGCCTCGACGAACAGCGCGCGCTGCTTGTACTTGTGGGTGATGACGGCGTTGTAGAAAATCGCGTTCTGGAGGTGCCTCAAGGTCTGCCCGCGTCGGCGCTCACCGAGGCGTCCAACTATCTGAATTCCCGGCTGCGAGGTAGAACGCTGGGCGAAAGCCGCGCGCGCATTGAGCAGGAGTTGCAGGATAGAAAAGCCGAGTTGGACGATCTGACGGCTCGCGTCGTGCAATCAGGCCTCGCGCAGTGGTCGGGCGGCGGGGAGGACAATAAGAGCCTCATCGTGCGCGGCCGTTCGCATTTGCTGGACGATTTAAAGGCCGTAGAAGACCTTGACCGCATCCGCATGCTTTTTGACGATCTCGAGTCTAAAAAAGAGCTTGTGCAATTGCTCACGTTGGCTGAACAGGCGGACGGCGTGCGAATATTCATCGGCTCGGAGAATCAGTTGTTCTCCCTGTCGGGTTCTTCGCTGATCGTTTCCCCATTCCGCGACGAAGAGAGTAAAATTGTTGGGGTTTTGGGCGTGATTGGGCCGACGAGGCTTAATTATGCCCGGATTATCCCCATGGTGGACTATACGGCAAGGCTCGTGGGGCGCCTCCTGACTTGATTAATGCTGCAAACAGGCCGATACCGTAGGCAAGCAAAACTTCTGACGAGAAGCCGTTTTTTCGCCGTGGAGAAAGGGCGCATTAATGAACGATATGCAGAACCCCGAAGATAATTTACAAAAAGACGAAGTTGTCAGCGTAGAGAATGTTGTCGAAACCAACCTAGAAAATGAGGCGCGGCTCAGCACCGCTGAGTTGCAGGCCACGCTGGAGCGGCTGGAAGCGTTAACGACAGAAAACGTCGCCTTGCGAGCAGCCGCTGAAACCCTCCAGGGCGAGAAAGACCGGCTTGAAGATAGCTGGAAACGGTCCGAAGCCGAGATGGCTAACCTGCGCCGCCGCACCGAGCGAGAGATTGCTGAGAACGCCAAATACGCCATATCCTCATTCGCCAAGGATGTGATTGGCATCGGCGACAATTTGCGTCGGGCCATCGACGCCGTTCCCAAAGACGCCGTGGCGAATGATCCGGCCCTTTCCACGCTCCTCGAAGGCGTCGAAGTCACTGAACGCGAACTGTTTAAGGTGCTGGAGCGTCAGAATATCGTGCGCTTTAATCCCGTCGGCGAGAAATTCGATCCGCATGTGCATGAAGCAATGATGCATGTGGCGACATCGGCCCAGCCGCCTGAAACTATAGTCCAAGTCTTCCAGGCAGGCTATATGCTCGGAGAGCGTGTGTTGCGCGCAGCCGCAGTGGTTGTCGCCAAGGCCGGGGTTGAGGCTCCTAAAGGTGGGCCAACGCGGGCGTCTCGCAGTGAAGAAACCAGCTCAGAAGAGAAGGCCGCCTCGTCATTGTCAGAAGTCACTGAGGCGCCAACCACCGACATTTCCGAAACTCTACAGCGCGAAGATGAAACCGATGCGCGCGGGGCCAACGTGCTGAACATGCAACGGCGCGGCTCGGCGGAGAAAGCGCCACCTCGACGCGCCCAGATCATCCGTCCGGTAACCGCGACCACCAGCGTTTTATCCACGAAAAAGTCGTCTTCCGTTATGCGTCCGGTGATGGGACAGGCGGCGCAGGCGCAGAGCGAAAAACCTTTGGCCGTTTCACAGGATCCGGAATACGCCGATTATGACGAAAACTGACAAAGCAAACGTAGGCCGACCCCTATTTTGTTAGGCTGATCCTGTTTTGATTGAGTCCGTCAAATCAGGATCGGCTTCAGAACTATAAACAGAGCCGTTCTTGTCCGAAAATCGCGCAACATTTATCTGGAACGGCTTTAGGGCGACGCGAGTGTCATAAATGTTGCACCAATATGATTGTCTGGAATTAGCGCAGCTTGCGCGAAAGTTATGCCTCTCCTATATGTTTTCGAAATAGCTTGGCGTCTTGAGGGACCGGAATGTGTGGTTTTGCACGCTGGAAGCTGCAGAACCTTTCAGAAACCGGACGCTGTCTTTGAAGGTCCGGCCGGTCAGCTTAAATTGGATTAGGGATACATAGTATGGCAAAAGTAATCGGAATTGATCTCGGCACCACAAACTCATGCATTTCCGTGATGGAGGGCGCGGCACCGAAGGTTATTGAAAACTCGGAGGGTATGCGCACAACGCCATCAATCGTTGGGTTTTCAGCCGAGGGTGAACGCCTGATAGGCCTTCCAGCCAAGCGTCAGGGTGTTACCAATCCGGAAAACACATTTTTTGCCATCAAGCGCCTTGTCGGCCGCAGGTACGATGATCCGCTGGTCGCTAAAGACCAGAAGCTAGTGCCTTATAAAATTGTTAAAGGCGACAACGGCGATGCGTGGGTCGAATCTCATGGCAAGAAATATTCGCCATCTCAGATTTCAGCTTTCATTCTGCAGAAGATGAAAGAAACCGCAGAATCCTACCTCGGCGAAAAAGTAGACAAAGCCGTTATTACGGTTCCCGCTTACTTTAACGATGCTCAACGTCAGGCTACCAAAGACGCGGGTAAAATCGCCGGTCTCGAAGTGCTTCGCATTATCAACGAACCCACCGCAGCCGCCCTTGCCTATGGCCTGGACAAGCGCGAGGGATCGAAAACAATAGCGGTTTACGATCTTGGCGGTGGCACGTTTGACGTTTCCATTCTCGAAATTGGTGACGGCGTATTTGAGGTGAAATCCACCAATGGCGACACGTTCCTCGGCGGCGAAGACTTCGACATGCGCCTCGTGGAATACCTTGCCGCTGAATTCAAAAAAGAGAATGGCATTGATTTACGCGGCGACAAGCTTGCGCTGCAACGCCTGAAAGAAGCGGCTGAAAAGGCCAAGATCGAGTTGTCGTCAACCCAGCAAACCGAAATCAACCTGCCGTTTATCACCGCCGACCAGACCGGGCCTAAGCATCTAACCATGAAACTGACCCGCGCCAAGCTGGAGAGCCTGGTTGACGACCTGATCCAGAAAACTATTGAGCCATGCCAAGCCGCGCTTAAAGATGCTGGACTGAAAGCGGCGGAAATTGATGAGGTCGTGCTTGTCGGCGGGATGACCCGCATGCCGAAAATCGCGGCGACCGTGAAAAACATCTTCGGCAAGGAGCCGCACAAGGGCGTCAATCCGGACGAAGTGGTTGCCATGGGCGCCGCCATTCAGGCTGGCGTGCTGCAAGGCGACGTTAAGGATGTGCTGCTGCTCGACGTGACGCCCCTGTCACTTGGCATCGAGACGCTTGGCGGCGTGTTTACGCGCCTCATCGACCGCAACACGACGATCCCAACAAAAAAGGGCCAAGTGTTCTCCACCGCCGAGGATAACCAGAATGCGGTAACGATCCGCGTCTTCCAGGGCGAGCGTGAAATGGCGGCGGACAATAAGATGCTTGGTCAGTTCGATCTTGTCGGCATCCCCCCATCGCCGCGTGGCGTGCCTCAGATCGAGGTGACTTTCGACATCGACGCCAACGGCATCGTGAACGTGTCCGCGATGGACAAGGCGACGCAGAAAGCGCAATCGATCCGCATTCAGGCCTCGGGCGGTCTTCAGGATGCCGATATCGAGCGCATGGTGAAGGAGGCGCAGACCCACGCCGCCGACGACAAGAAAAAACGCGAGCTTGTCGAAGCTAAAAACCAGGGTGAAGCGCTGATTCATTCCAGCGAGAAAACCCTTCGCGATCTCGCCGATAAAATCTCGGAGGCTGACCGCATTGCTGTAGAGACGGCTATCACCGAGCTGCGTGGCGTCATGGACACCGATAACAAGGACAAAATCGCCGCCAAATCCGAAGAGCTTGGACGCGCTGCGATGAAACTCGGAGAGGCAATGTATCGCCAGACCGGGGACACCGAGCCAAAGCCAGCGGAAAGCGGTGCGACTGAAGATCGTGTAGTCGACGCCGACTTCGAGGAAGTGAAGGACGATGACCGGAAGCGCTCGCAAGGTTAATCACCGAAGTGACCCGCATCTTCCGCAGTTGCTCACTATATGCCAGTTTTATGAAGGTTGACCATACAAAGCTAAGTTGTTTTTAAAGCCCGGTATTATGCTGGGCTTTGTCTTAGCTGCGTAGGACTATCAATTCGTTGCAGCTTTGCTTGCGTTTTATGTAAAAGAATTGGCCCGCGAAAAATATGAAACGTGATTATTACGAGACTCTAGGTATAGTCAAAGGCGCGGACGACCAGGACATAAAGAACGCCTTTCGCCGCCTCGCCAAGGAATATCATCCCGACCGAAATCCTGGGGACGGCGACTCGGAAAAACGTTTCATCGAAGTCAACGAAGCCTACGAAATTTTGAAAGATCCGCAAAAGCGTGCGGCATACGATCAGTATGGTCATGCGGCGTTTGAAGGTCATGGCGGAGCTGCGGGACCACACGGCTTCGGCAATGAATTCGCCACTTCGATGTCCGATATTTTCGACGATTTATTCGGCGAATTTATGGGAGGTCGGCGGGGACGAACCCGCGGCTCGCGCGAACGCGGCCAGGATATCCGCTTCAACCTGGAAATTTCGCTGGCAGACGCCTTCGCTGGCAAAACTGCACACATCCGCGTGCCCGGCTCCGTTGTTTGCGAAAGCTGCACCGGCGCTGGCGCGGAAGCAGGCTCAAGGCCGACGGCCTGCACAACGTGCGGCGGACACGGCAAAATCCGCGTCAGCCAGGGCTTTTTTACTATTGAGCGCACCTGTATGGCCTGTCAGGGACGCGGCGAGGTTATCGAAAACCCCTGCCGCACTTGCGCCGGCGTTGGCCGTGTCAACCGCGACCGCACATTGTCCGTTACCATACCGGCGGGCGTTGAGGACGGAACACGCATCCGGCTGGCGGGCGAAGGAGAGGCTGGCATGCGCGGCGGCCCCGGCGGCGATCTGTATATTTTTCTCTCCATCGCGTCAGACGAGATTTTCCAGCGCGACGGAGCTGATTTGTTCTGCCGGGTACCGATCACCATGATTACAGCGGCGCTTAGCGGCCAGATCGAGGTTCCGACCATCGATGGCGGGCGCGCCAAGGTGAAAATCCCGGAGGGCACCGAAAGCGGGCGGCAGTTCCGTCTGCGCGGCAAGGGCATGCCGGTGCTGAGGCAGAAGATCGTGGGCGATCTCAATGTTCAGGTCGAGGTGGAGACGCCGCAAAACCTGTCGCGCAAGCAAAAAGAGCTTCTGCGCGAGTTCGAGAAAGCATCCACCAGCGAGAACAATCCCGAGGCTGAAGGCTTTCTGAACCGCATCAAAGTGTTCTGGGACGGCGTTCAAAAAAGCGACTAAACCTAGGTGCAGCTTTACCAGCGCAAACTTAGCAGGATCCCTATGGCGCAGCCGGTGAAATTTTTATGCCTGGCGGGCAGCACGCGCGCCGCGTCCTACAACCGGAAACTGGCGCACGCAGCGGGCGCCATTGCAACGGAGGCGGGTGCGGAAGTGACTGTCCTGGAGCCGCGCGATTACATCATGCCGCTTTACGACGGCGATCTGGAGGAACGTGATGGCCCGCCCGCGCCGGCGATCGCCTTGAAGGCGATATTTCAGGCGCACCAAGCCATTTTCATCGCAAGCCCTGAATATAATGCGTCCATGTCGCCATTCCTGAAAAACGCCATCGACTGGGTGTCTCATGTGAAAGTAGCGGGCGAGGAGCCGCTCGCCGCGTACAAGAACCTCGTTTTCGCGTTTGGCGCCGCGTCGCCCGGTGGTTATGGCGGCATGCGTGGTCTTATCGCGCTTAGGCAAGTGTTTGAGCTTGGGCTAGGCGCATTCGTGATTCCCGATCAGATTGCTTTACCGGGCGCGATGCAGGCGTTTGACGACAATGGCGCACTTAAAGATGAGCGCATGGCGGCGATGCTGAAAAAGGTCGTGACAAAGCTCATCGCCACGTCGGAACGCCTTGCGGTTTAAGCTTGTGGAAACCGGCGCGACCATAAACGCAGAAACCCGGCTTATTCTCGCTATCGACTTTGCATCGCCAAAAGCCGCTTCGGAATTCATCATGCGGATCGGCGCTCCGCCCATCGTCTATAAAATCGGGCTGGAGCTGATTTATGCAGGCGGATTGCCTCTCGTCGCCGAGCTAGTGTCGGCAGGCCGCGAAGTTTTTCTCGACGCCAAGCTGCTCGACATTGGCCATACAGTAGAGCGCGCCTGCGCCAGTGTAGCGGCAATTGGAGCCACGTTTTTGACGGTTCATGCAAGCGATATAAAAACGCTTTGGGCAGCGGTGCGAGGCCGCGAAGGCTCAAATCTAAAATTGCTCGGCGTTACCGTGCTAACCAACCTCAGCGCTGATGACCTTGCCCAACAGGGGCATCTGGCGACGGCGGAAGAACTGGCGTTACAACGGGCGCAACTGGCGTTCGATGCGGGCTTTGACGGCGTGATCTCCTCACCCTGGGAAGCCGCAGCCCTGAAGCAACGCTTCGGCCGCGATTTCCTCATCGTCACCCCAGGCATCAGGCCGACCGGAGCGGACACCGGCGACCAGTCTCGCGTCATGACGCCATCCGAGGCGCTTTGCGCTGGCGCCGACTATCTGGTAATTGGACGCCCCATCACGCAAAGCCCAGACCCGGCCAGGGCGATACAATCCGTTCTCGATGAAATGCAGGCTGCGTTTGCTGTAAAGCCTATATAAATTCTTCCCGACAGACACTACTTTCACTCGCCAGTGGCGGTGGGTTTGGCATCCTCCGGCTGCTCTATGTCGGCTGTGGCGGGCGCCTCACTAGCCTGCACGGGAGCACCAATAAGCTTGGCGCAATCCGCTGGAAGGTCAGCGAGGGTGAGCGGCAGCTTAGGCTTGGGCGGTTTCTGATTAGGGTCAGGCGGGGCGGGAGGCCGCGTCAGCAGCTTGAACCAGTTGTCGAGTTCGACGCCGCAACCATCGTCACTTCCGAGAGCTGGCTGGTTCATGCAGCCCGTATTACCCACCGGACAAGTGAGCCTAACATGGAAATGATAATGGTGCCCCCACCAGGGGCGAATTTTGCCGAGCCAGCCCCTATCATCGCCAGCCGCGCCGCATAGCGCTTTTTTGATGACCGGGTGTACGAAAATACGGGCGACCTCGGGATAGAGTGACGCACGGCGCAAGAGTTTGACATGTCCCGGCGTCCAGAGCTTGCCATTGATGGTGAGTTTGTCATCGCCCAGCATGGAGTCAGCGGAGATATTCTCCCGCTCTTCGCGTGTGAGTTCTTTCGGCGGCATGGGCTTAAGCCAGATGTCTGCGTCCAGGCCAATCTGGTGGCTGGCGTGCCCAGTCAGCATCGGCCCGCCCATGGGTTGCGCCATATCGCCGACCAGCAGCCCCGGCCAGCCATCAAGCTGTCGGGCGTCTGTGGCCAGGCGCTCCACATATTTTACCAGCAGCGGATGCCCCCAGTTGCGATTGCGCGAGAGACGCATGGCCTGCCAGGCGGGGCCGTTCACAGGCAGCATTTTGCCGCCCGCCATACATCCGCGCGCATAGCCGCCAATCGAGCGCGCCGTCATGGGTACGGCCTGCGCTATACGGCCAAACAGCTCGCGTGCGGGAACAGGTTTAAGGGCCTGCGCGGCTGCTTTTGGTGTGATTTTCTCCGCTCCGTTCAACCCGTCAGAACTCGCGGCAAACACGGCAAATAACATAACCAGAGTGAAAGCTAATTGATGTTGCATTCTAATGTTTCCATAAATCAGTTCTGACGCTGTTCATTACTATAAGCTGCGACTTGAGGTAGCAATTCGAGATCACCACGATTTGATAATGATTTCAACAGCCGGACACTGCACAATTGTTGGATTAACAGGTAATCAGGGGACTACAGATATCTGTTGGTTTGTATTGCATTCATCTTTTTAAAACACCTCGAAAGTAAGCTTATAATTATACCAGTTTCGTACATGGAGAAAGTACCGATGTATCGTCTTGCCCTTGTTGTAATAGCCAGTCTGCTCAGCAGCGCCGCTTCGGCTGGCGTCGTCGCGGAAATCGATAAATCGCAACAGGTGATGACCGTTTATGTGAACGGTTCCTATGCGTATTCGTGGTCGATTTCCACCGGACGGGGCGGGTACAACACGCCAGTAGGTTCTTTTCGCCCCAAGTTTCTAAGCCGGAATCACCGTTCAAGCCGTTATGGCGGAGCGCCGATGCCATATTCCGTGTTTTTCCATCGCGGTTACGCAATCCATGGAACTTACGAAGTTCGGGCACTTGGGCGACCAGCCTCGCATGGCTGCATTCGACTGCATCCGGAGAGCGCACGTGAATTTTATTCGCTCGTTCAGTCCTATGGACGCGGCGCAACGCGGATCGTTATCCGGCGTTAAAAGAAACGTCCTCTAATTCATTATGGTGTTATTTTTAGATGCAAAAATGCGAAACAAAATCTGGGGATCTCCGAACTCGTTTGTCACTTTGTGTGGCATTGATGCGAACTTCAAACGGGGCTGCTGCTCGAAAATAACGAGCAGTTCTTCGGCGGTTTACAGAGTGTAATACTTGCCGGAAACATCCCGCATTTCTCCCGAGCCGGTTACAAAGCAGGCGTACATCAAGCCGTTTTCCCGCGACTGAGAGCTATCCGGTTAAGCTGCGGGTCTAAGGCTTAGGGGAAAATCGAGAACGGCCATTACAAACCCTCGGCTATCGTCCATCACCTCATTCCAAAGTGACAGATAGGTCGGCATCGCAGGAAGCACACGCCCTTCTACCTCGCCATGATCGAAGTGCAGTTCAGCCGAAAATTTTTTGGCGATGCGCTGCATTTTACGGTTCTCCGCCAAACAGTTCATGTATAGCCGGGAAATGCCTCGATTGCGCGCCGAGCGCACGAGACGGCCTAAAAGCTCTGATCCTATTCCGCGATCCTGGTAATCGCTCTCGACTGAAAAAGCGCCTTCTGCGGTCGTAGAGAAGCCTTCTCCAATCTGACGCATCTCCGCCGCGCCGCGCATCACGCCATCGCGGTAGTAACCGTAGACCAAACTATTCAAGCTGCTGGTGCGATCGGCATAGTCGCGGATAAAATCATCGCAGGCTGGCATGCCGAAACGAAGTCGGCGGCTTTCCTTATCCAGTCTGAGCAGGTGGTCGCGGAATTTTTCCAGCTCCGTCGGCCACATTTTCCGTACCATTCCTCCCCAGATCTGAGATTCATACATGCGATCCCCTTCCCGGCTTTGTGTCATGGTCGTTATCATTTCATTGATATGGCTGGTGAAAGGTCGCGTAGCAAACGTCGACGACGTCATAGCCCACATGTCGTAAACGCATGCGGTGTGCCATTTTGTCTTGATGGCTTTAAAGTAACGAGCGTCCGTGCGCTCAACCCTCGGATTGGTGATGCAAACAAAAACCGCGCCGGACAAAAAAGCGCTGCGCTCGAAAACGATGCGCACTGTGAAATCCCTAAACACGCGACCGGAGATGGTTGTGCGTCGGCTTATATACGCCTTAGGGCATCGCTATAGTCTTCATGCAAGCGATCTGCCGGGCAAACCGGATATCGTCTTCCGCTCGCGCAGGAAGGTTGTGCTTGTTCATGGTTGCTTCTGGGACGGACATGACTGCCCCCGTGGCGCCCGTCCGCCAAAGCAGAACGCGGACTATTGGAGCGCCAAAATCGCCCGCAATAAAACCCGCGACGCCGTAACTGCGGCTCAGTTGACCCAAATGGGCTGGGCGTCGCTCGTTGTCTGGGAATGCGAAATCAGAGACAAAGATGAGCTTGCCCGCCGCCTACGCAACTTTCTAGGCGACAGCCGCGCCGCTGTAGACAAGCCCAAGAACGAGCGCGCCGAGCGCGATGCGGTAATAGGCGAACGGGGCAAACCCAATATTGCTCACAATGGCAAGGAACGGCTTGACGACGAGCAATGCGGCGATAAACGCGGCAATGAAGCCGACTGCTATCACCCCGGCATCGTCGAAGCTTAAGAGATCGCGGTTCTTGTAAGCGTCATAGGCGAACGCGGCGCCCATTGTGGGCATCGACAGGAAAAACGAAAATTCCGCAGCCGCCCGCCGCTCAAGGCCCAGCAGAAGCCCTCCGATGATCGTGGCGCCCGAACGCGAAACGCCCGGCACCAGCGCCATCGCCTGCGCGAGACCCACTAGAAAGCCAGTGCGCACGGGCACGTCATCCACAGTCTGATAAAGCACACGCTTCTGTATGCGTTCGACGATCAATATCACAACGCCACCTACGATGAGCGCTATGGCGACCACCACCGGCGAAAACAACACTGCTTTAATCTGGCTGTGAAACGCCGCGCCCAAAATCATGGCGGGAATAAAAGCGGCGACGATGACTGTAGCGAAGCGGCGGGCGGCCGGATCGCTGGGCAAACCGGTCAGCGTTTGCCAAATTTTGCGGAAATAAAGCACGACCAGCGCGAGGATGGCCCCGAGCTGAATCATCACCTCAAAGGTTTGTCCCGGCGGCGCTTTAAAGCCTAGCAAATCGACAAACAAAATAAGATGGCCCGTTGAGGACACCGGCAGGAATTCCGTCAACCCCTCGATCACGCCAAGCAGGGCGGCAAGCAGGTAGTTTTCCATCATGAATTCTCCGGAGGGCGCGGGGCGATAGTCCTCCCGCCATTAGACCCTTCCGCAGACACGGTCAACGATGACACTGCCAAATGGCAAACCCGCGCCGCAAGTGTTGCCACCAGGCCGGATTACGAGAACCCCAAAAGCTTTAAGACTCCGAATATCACCGCGCCGACGGAACCGAGGATGTAAATCGTACCGAGAGCGCCGAGCACCACGCCGAGCATAATTGCGACGCCATCCTTTTCAATCAATCCGGCCGAAATGCACGCAATTCCGAAAGCGGGGAGGGCGTTGCCGAACGGGATCGGCGCCATCAGAATAATCGCGATAAAGGCGAGATAAAAACCGAGGATAATTTGCGCGGTGCGGCTTGACATCCAGAGCCAGCGCGGCTTCAGCCATCTCTCCGTCCAAACAAGAAACTTCGACACGCGCCGAGAAATGGCGGTGAACAGCTCCTGGCTGAGTTTGCGCTTCAGCATGAACTCCGGCAGCCACGGCTGCTTGCGGCCCCAGACGATCTGAAGCGCGAAGAGCACAATAGGCGCGCCGAGGATAAAGGAAATGCCTGGAATGACAGCGTTAGGTATGGCAAACATAATCATTAGCACGCCAAAGCTGCGATCCTTCAGCCCATTCACGATGTTCCGCACCTCGACCTGAGGCGCAATGTTCTCCCGTATCAGCCGGGAAAAGATCGTTGATGTGCGCTCGACCGCTAAGCTATGTACGAGTGGCTCTGAGGCGGGAGACAAAGATATTTCACCTGGCGATTGAGTGACCATGCTTCGCGTTATCCGGGATTTTGCTTGTGAGAGCAAGATTTAACCCGAACACTGTGTCGAATAAAAGCCAAATCCTTAGCGGTTCATGCAGCCTCGCTTTCCTGCATCTCGCTGTTATGCATTGCTGGCAGTATGCATGTCACAGTGGTGCCTTCCCCAACGCGGCTTTTAATCTCAAGTCGACCGCCGTGAAGCTCCACGATCGATCGGGAAATGGCAAGCCCTAGACCCGTGCCCTTGTGAACTTTGGCGAACTGGTTTTCCACCTGCTCGAAAGGCCGGCCAAGCCGCGCGATATCCGGCTTCGGAATGCCGACGCCGGTATCGGTGATGGCGATGCGCACGGTGCCTTTATAACGATAGGCGCGCACGCTTACCATGCCGCCAACCGGCGTGAACTTGATCGCGTTCGATAGCAGGTTGATGACGACCTGTTTAAGGGCGCGGCGGTCGCCCATAATTTCAATGGATTTCGCGCCAGCATGGCTAAGGGCAATGTGACGACGCTCTGCTGTCTGCGCAACCACGCGGAAGCTTTCTTCAACGATATCGCCAGATAGAAGCTGCTCCATGACCAACGCCATGCGGCCCGCCTCGATTTTGGACATGTCGAGAATGTCGTTGATGACGTCGAGCAGATACTCCCCGCTCTTGTGAATATCCCCGGCGTACTCGACATACTTTTTGTTGCCGATGCGCCCGAACATTTCCTGCGCCATCATTTCGGAAAAACCGATAATGGCGTTAAGCGGCGTGCGCAGTTCGTGGCTGATGTTGGCGAGAAACTCCGATTTGGAGCGATTGGCAGCCTCCGCGCGGTTTTTCTCATTCGCGTATTTCTCCGCGAGATCGACCAGCTGGCGCGTTTGGTGCTGAAGCTGATGGCGGGAGGATTCGAGATCGCTGACCGAGGCTTTCAACTCACGCTCGCGCTCTGTCAACCGCTGCTCGCTCGTCTTCAGCGCGGTTACGTCTGTCGCAAGGCTGATGAAGCCAACACCCGGCACGTAGCGTTCGCTTATTTGCACCCAAACGCCCGAAGACAGCCTTTCCATGTAACTTCTCGGGCCAGTCTTCTTCTGCCCCTCCCGGTTTAGCGGCCCTTGAAGCAGCGGCTCACTGCAAAGCGCCGCGATGGCGTAAAACGTTGCGCCAGCTTTTACGTCCCTCTCGTTCAGGCCATAAAGACTGCGAAACTTCGCGTTGCAAACCGTCAGCCTATCTTCCTCGTCCCAAACGGCAAACGCCTCCGGGAACGAATCGACCATGGGCAGCAATTTGGCTGGCAGTCCGGTGTTTTGAACGGCGCCGCCGCGCTCGATAAGAAGGAAGATGAGAGATTTTGCCTTGCCAGCCTCGTCACGCAGGATGCGCCCCTCGACCGCTGCGGTGAGCCATTTGCCGCGCGGCAGGGTTAACAGCAAATCCACCTGGAGGCTGTCTTGGCCAGCTTTTAGCGCTTGTGTCAGCGCGGCGTAAAGATCGTCGCCCGGCCGGATATACTCGCGGAACTGCCGGTAGTGGACTGACCCGTCATCGCTGCGGGGCTTGAGGTTAAGCTTCGCGATGACGTCTGGCGGGAGTTGCATAGCGCCGCTCATTAATTCCCAACGGCACATCCACGCGCCGAAATGCTTGAGCGCGGCGTTGCCGTAAAACTCCACGGCTCGGCCGTCCGGCGGTTGGCTTGCGGGGCTGGATACAAGCCTGAGACAGAGCGCGCCTAGAGCGAACGCCGCAAACCAGATTGCCGTTAGAACCCAAGGGTCAATTGTGGTGAGGCTTTGCGCAATCAGGACGGGGGCTGCCGCCGATGCGCCAGCGAACAGGCAGGCTGCGCCAACGCGCCAGACCTTCGCCTTGCGCCGGGCGCCGTCGCATCCATTGTCGCTGTTGTTAATGGCCATGCCGCCTGATCGTATAATCGAATCAAGCACAGTCTAGCGGAAGCGTAGCCGGAGCGATCTAACTCAGGATTTTACTCACAATTTCGTCGGTATCCGGCGACAGGCCGGGCTTTGCCGCGATGGATTGAATGGCTTTCTGCGCCAGCGCTTGACGCCCCGGCTCAAACATGCGCCAGTTCTCGAATGCGCCAGCCATGCGCGCGGCGACCTGCGGGTTAAATCCGTCGAGTTCGAGAATCGCCGAGGCAAGGAGAGCGTAACCCTCACCGCTCGCATCGTTGAAGCGCACCTGGTTGCCATGAGCAAACGCGCCATAAACCGAGCGGACTTTGTTTGGGTTGGTGATGTTGAACAGTGGGTGCTGCGTAAGTTTGCGGACGCGCGATACGGCATTCGCGGCGTGCGACGTAGCCTGCATGGCAAACCATTTGTCGATGACGATATGATCGTCTTTCCAACGGTCGTAGAAATCCGCGAATGCGGCTTTGCTTGCAGCCGTTTCCTCGTTGGACAGGATGCTCAACGCCGCCATTGTGTCGGTCATATTACGCGCGGTGTCGTAGTAAGCTTTCACCATTTTCAGCCCGCTCTTACCGCCGCCTGCAACGAGATAGCTGAGGGCCGTATTGCGCAAGGCCCGGGCGCCTGCGCTTGCCGCGTCCGGCGAATATGTCTCGCCGGGTATAGCGGCCAAAGTTTCGTAAAGGCTGATTAGCGGCGCGGCCAGGACTTTGCCGATTTTCGCGCGAAACGCCTGTCTAGCGGTGTGAATCGCCTCCGGATCGACGTTGTGGCCAATGGCGGAAGCCACATCGAGTTCCGAAGGCAAAGTGGCGAAAGCCGTGCGATATGCCGGGTCAAGGCTTTCGTCAGCAAGCGTTTTGCCCAAGGCTTCGATGAACGCGCTTTGCATTTTCGACTTCGGCGCCAAACCGGTGGCGGCTGTAATGAGAAGCCGCATCGCCAGCGTGCGCCCCGCCTCCCAGCGATTGAAGGCGTTGGAGTCATGCGCCATCAGAAACAGCAGGTCGGCGTCTTTCAGGTCGGTGGTAAGCTTGACCGGCGCCGAGAAATCTCGCAGCAGCGACAGCGTCGGCCGCTCGGTTAAGCCTTCAAAGATGAAAGTCTCACGCCTCTTGCGTAGCTGTATCAAACTGTTTTCGACGATACCACCGCCTTCAAGCCGCAGCGGCAAATCATCCCCGTTTTTGCCAACAAGCCCTAGTTTTACTGGAATTTGCTGGGGCTTCTTCTTCGTTTGTCCGGGCGATGCGTTAAGCGTTTGCGTGAGCGTTAAGCGCGCCGTTTGCTTGGCGGCGGAATAGGTGAAGCGCGCGTTCAGCTCAGGCGCGCCAGCCTGGCTGTACCAAAGCTTGAACTGACCAAGATCGGCGTTATTGGCGTCCGCCATCGCGGCGATAAAGTCCTCAACCGTCACCGCCTGTCCGTCGTGCCGCTCGAAATAGAGGTCAATGCCTTTACGGAAGCCCTCAACGCCAACCAAGGTTTGCAGCATCCGGCAAAGTTCGGCGCCTTTTTCGTAAACAGTGAGCGTGTAGAAATTGTTGATCTCAATGAACGAGTCCGGGCGCACGGGATGCGCCAGCGGTCCGCTATCCTCGGGGAATTGCCGGGAGCGCAAAAGCCGCACATCGCCAATGCGCTTCACTGCGCGGGATCGCTCGTCTGAGGTGAATTCCTGATCGCGGAACACCGTCAACCCCTCTTTCAGGCAAAGCTGAAACCAGTCGCGGCAGGTGACGCGGTTACCCGTCCAGTTGTGGAAATATTCATGTGCGACAACGGCCTCGATGTGCTCGTAATCGCTATCCGTGGCGGTTTCGGGCGCGGCGAGAATAAGTTTGTCGTTGAAGATGTTAAGGCCCTTGTTCTCCATCGCGCCCATGTTGAAATCGGACACGGCGACGATCATGAAAATATCGAGGTCGTATTCAAGCCCGAACCGCTTCTCATCCCACGCCATCGAGCGCTTCAGGCTGTCCATCGCCCACCAGCACCGCTCCTCCTTGCCCAGTTCGGCATAAATGCGCAGATCGACTTTGCGGCCTGACGCCGTGTTGAACTCGTCGCGAATATGCGCGAGATTGCCGCCAACAAGCGCGAACAGATAGGATGGCTTGGGGTGCGGGTCGTCCCAGACGGCGTAATGGCGCCCGCCCTCCAGATCGCCAGACTCGATCAGATTGCCGTTGCCAAGCAGCACCGGCGCCTCGGCTTTGTCCGCCTCCAGACGCACGCGAAATTTGGCCAGCACATCCGGCCGGTCGAGATAGGGCGCGATGCGCCGGAAGCCCTCGGCCTCGCACTGCGTGCAGTAAATGCCGCGCGAGAGGTAAAGCCCCGATAGCGCCTTGTTCGATTGTGGATCGCATACAGAGACGATCGTCAGGACAAAAGGCGATGATGGCGGCTCATGAATTGTCAACCATGCCGCGTCAATTTGATAAACGGGAGGGCTTACCGGCGCGCCATTAATATGAATGCTTTCAATTACAAGATTTTCAGCATTCAGCTCCAAAGCTCCGGGTTTTTCCCCGGCGGCTGGATTGCGTCTCAGACTCAACGTCGATGTAACCCGGGTTTGCGTAGCGTGCAGCGCAATATCGAACCCGGCGGCGTCGATTAGGTAGTCCGATAGCCGGTAATCCTTGAGGTAAATTGTGCGCTGCTTATCGTCTTTCATGAGTTTTCCAGTTTTATGAACGGCCAAACGCCAAGCCGCCGAATCAGCAGATTAGCCTATGCAGGTGCAGGTTACGCCCGTATCCGTGTTATTTTGCGGCCTTAAGCTGTTGCGGTGCGCATGCCGGGTGCATCGGGGAGAAAGTGCGCGCCCTGCGATGTCAGGAAAAGCCACATAGCTTCGGCGGCGGGCAGCAGCCGTTTCTCACTGCGGCGCACCGCATACCATTCGCGCATAAGGGGCAAACCCTCAACCTGCAACTGCACCAGCCGTTTGTCGCCAATCTCCGCCGCGACGGTGTGCGCGGAAATGAAGGAGATGCCAAGCCCCGCCATGACAGCCTGCTTGATGGTCTCGTTCGAACCGATCTCCATGCCGATACGCGGCTTGAAATTCAGATCGCGGAAGAATTTCTCCATCAGCGCGCGCGTGCCGGAGCCATCCTCTCGCATGAGGAAAATCTCGGAAACCAGTTCTTTGCCCGTTAGGCGCTTTTTCTTGATGAGTGCATGGTCAGGCGGCGCCACGATGATATGCGGATGCAAACCGATGATTTCCTTCTGCACGTCGAGCGACTCGGGCGGTCGCCCCATGACGGCGACATCGATGCTGAAGTTCTGCAGCGCGCGAATGGTTTCGCCCCGATTGCCGACGCTGAGGCGCACCTCTATGAGCGGATGTAGTTTTTGAAATGCCGCCAGTGCCCGAGGCGCGAAATATTTCGCCGTGCTGACAACGCCGACCAGCACCTTTCCGCCCTTCAGGCCTTTCAAAAGCGCCAGTTCCTGCTCACAATCGGCAAGCGCCGCCTCGATACGCTGGGCGGCAAGCAGCACCTTTTCGCCGGCCTGGGTCGCCAGCGGGCCATCGCCCGAGCGCTCGATGAGCGACATGCCAATTGCCGCTTCCAGAAGCTGCATCTGGATGGTAATGGCGGGGGGCGTGACGTTAAGTTCGCGCGCGGCGCCCGTCATGGAACCGCTTTTTATAACTGCCGCTAATGCCCGGAGCTGTTTAAGAGTTATGTTTCTCATGAGCTATATTTAGAGAAGTTTAATGCCATTTGTAATTTTTTCACATTTGCTTATCTCGCCATTCCATGGATCATAAAAGAAAATGAATATTGGAAGATTGGCTTGGCTCGGTTATTTAGCTTGGTTACAGGTTTCTTTCACAACTTACTAGGGAAGCTCAGGACAACATGACCGGTTTTCCGAATTTGAATGTCTATCTGTCGAACTGGGCGGGAAGCGACGCCCAACGCCTCGCGGTCTTGCATACGGTGTCCGCGCTCGCTGACGCTGGCCTAAAAATCGCAGCGCTGATCGCCAAAGGCCCGCTGGCAGGGCAAATGGCCCAGGTTCTGGGCGCGCATGCTGATGGTGATAGCCAGAAGCAGCTCGATTTTCTGACGAACCAAATGGTGCTTGAGGCGCTCACGCTTTCGCCGGTCGCGTTTGTTGGGTCTGAGGAAGACGAAGCCGCCATAACGCTCAACGCTAGCGCACCGCTCGCTGTTAATATTGATCCGCTAGACGGTTCGTCCAATATCGACACTAACGTGTCCATCGGTACAATTTTCTCCATCCTGCCCGCTGCTGGCCCCGGTTCGCTTCTGCAGCCCGGCACGGCGCAACTGGCGGCAGGTTACATCGTTTATGGCCCACAAACCGCAATGGTGCTAACCGTCGGCGCAGGCACGCAGATTTTCTGGGTCGATCCAGAGACGCGCGAATGGCGGCTGGCCAAGGCCAATGTGATTATCCCGCCAGAAACGCGCGAGTATGCCGTCAACAGCTCCAATTTCCGTCACTGGGACGCGCCCATGCAATCCTACATCGCGGATTTAAAGCTCGGCGCCGACGGACCGCGCAAGGTGGATTTCAACATGCGCTGGATTGGCTCGCTCGTCGCCGACGCATTCCGCATTCTGACAAGAGGTGGCATCTATCTCTATCCCGGCGACGCGCGCAAAGGATATCGCGACGGACGGCTTCGGCTGCTCTACGAGGGCGCGCCCATCGCCATGATTATCGAACAGGCGGGCGGGTCGTGTATAGATGGAACATGCCGGGTTATGGATGTGCGCGCTACATCGCTGCATCAGCGCACGCCGTTAATTTTTGGCTCCCGTAATGAAGTAGCTGAGGCAGGCCATTACCATACCACGCCGCCAGCCATGGGCGAAAATTCACCACTTTTCGTTAGGCGCGGGTTGTTTAGAACGTAGGTTCAAACTTAATGTCGGTGAAGCATCCTATTATTTCGGTTACAGGGTCTTCCGGGGCTGGCACAACGTCGGTTAAGAATACGTTCGATGCAATTTTCAGGCGCGAGAAAGTTATTCCCGCCGATATTGAGGGCGACGCATTCCACCGCTACGACCGGACGGAAATGAAGCGGGTGATGCTTGAGGAAGAGGCGAACGGCAACAACCACTTCAGCCATTTCGGCCCGCAGGCCAATCTGCTCGAAGAACTGGAGGCGACATTCCGGCAGTATAGTCACACTGGCAAGGGCCGCACCCGCAGGTATGTGCACGACGCGGCTGAGGCGGCAAAGTACGGCGCGCCGCCCGGAACATTCACCGAATGGGGCGATTTCCCCGAGAAAACCGACCTTATGTTTTATGAAGGACTGCATGGCACTGTCGTAACGAAAACGCTCAATATCGCGCAGTATGCAGACATGAAAATCGGCGTCGTGCCTGTGATAAATCTGGAATGGATACAGAAAATTCACCGCGACAGCGATATGCGCGGCTATTCAACAGAAGCGGTGACGCACACGATTTTGCGGCGCATGCCGGATTATGTGAACTATATCTGCCCGCAATTTTCGGAAACTGACGTGAATTTCCAGCGCGTGCCAACCGTTGACACATCGAATCCGTTCGTGTCGCGCTGGATCCCTACGCCCGACGAATCCATGGTGGTCATCCGTTTTAGAAATCCGCGCGGCATCGATTTCGCCTATCTGCAGGCCATGATACACGACAGTTTCATGTCCCGCGCCAACTCCATCGTCATCCCCGGCGGCAAGCTGGATCTGGCGATGCAACTGATATTGACGCCGATGATTATGAAACTGGTCGAACAGAAACGGCGCGCGCATTAAGGAAGAAGCATGACGAGTTATTTAGCAAAAGCTGAAGCAGCGCCGCCGCTTACCGAAGGCGATGTATCGCTCAAAGATATGGCCAACGCCATCCGCGCTCTGTCTATGGATGCTGTGGAGGCGGCGAATTCAGGCCACCCAGGCATGCCAATGGGCATGGCCGACGTGGGCGCTGTGCTGTTCACCCAGTTTTTGAAGTACGATCCAACCATGCCCAACTGGCCGGATCGCGATCGCTTCGTACTGTCCGCCGGTCATGGCTCGATGTTCCTTTACTCCGTGCTGCATCTCACGGGCTATGCGGACATGACCATTGAGCAGATCAAGCGCTTTCGACAGCTTGGCTCCATCGCCGAAGGTCATCCGGAGTATGGCCACGCGACGGGCATCGAGATGACCACCGGGCCGTTGGGCCAGGGGATAGCGACTGCGGTTGGCATGGCCATCGCCGAGCGCTTAACGGCGGCACGGTACGGCAACGCGGTCTGCGATCATTATACCTATGTCATCGCTGGCGACGGCTGCCTCATGGAGGGCGTCAGCCACGAGGCCATCGACCTCGCAGGGCATTTGCGTTTGTCCAAGCTGGTAGTGCTTTTCGACGATAACTCCATATCCATCGACGGCCCCACATCCCTGTCCACTTCAATGGATCAGGTCGCGCGCTTCAAAGCGGCGGGCTGGAACGCGATGCGCGTCGATGGCCACGACACGGACGCCGTCGCTGCCGCCCTCGCCGCCGCAAAGGCAAGCGACCGGCCTACCATGATCGCCTGCAAAACCATCATCGGCAAAGGTTCGCCCAACCGGCAGGGAACGGAGAAAAGTCACGGTTCGGCGCTCGGGCCTGACGAAATGATTGAGACCCGCAAAAATCTCGGTTGGCCGCACGAGCCGTTTACTGTGCCTGCGGACATTCTCGCCGCGTGGCGCGAGGCGGGCGCCAAAGGCCAGAAGCTGCGCCAGGCATGGGAGGGTCGCTGGAATGCGCTGCCGTCGGATCAGCGGGAAGTGTATGACGATGCGCTCAAGGGCGATGTCGGCGCAGACGTGCATCGTGCGATTGAGGATTTGAAAGCGAAGTTTGCAGCCGAGAAGCCGAAGCTCGCCAGCCGCAAATCTGGCGAGATGGTGCTTCAGGTCATCAACGACGCGACCGAATTGACCATTGGCGGATCGGCCGACCTCACACATTCGAACTTCACCATCACCAAGGGCATGAAGGGCGTCACCCCGGAGGATTTCTCTGGCCGATATATATACTACGGCATCCGCGAGCACGGCATGGCCGCCGCCATGAACGGCATCGCGCTGCACGGCGGCTTTATCCCGTATGGCGGCACATTTCTCGTGTTTACCGACTATTGCCGCCCAGCAATCCGCCTTTCTGCGCTTATGGGCCAGCGCGTGATTTACGTGATGACACACGACTCCATCGGCCTCGGCGAAGACGGCCCAACGCACCAGCCCGTCGAGCATCTGGCCGCCCTGCGCGCCATGCCGAACGTAACCGTGTTTCGCCCGGCCGACGCCGTGGAGACCGCTGAAGCCTGGCAATGCGCGCTGGAAAACAAAGACGGCCCAAGCATCATCTGTCTCTCCCGCCAGGGTTTGCAGACGTTTCGGGAGAATTCCGCCGAAAACTTTACCTCGCTTGGCGGTTACATGATCGCGGAACCGGGTGCGGCGCGCGATGTGACATTGCTGGCGACTGGCTCCGAGGTCGCCATCGCTATGGACGCGGCAAAGAAACTCTCCGCTGAAGGCGTGAACGCGGGCGTAGTCTCGCTGCCGTCGTTTGAGCTGTTCAAACGCCAACCGCGCGAATATCGCATGGCGGTACTGGGCAAAGCGCCGCGCGTGGCCGTTGAGGCGGCGGTGCGCGATAGCTGGGATCAGTTCATCGGACCGGAGGGGCGTTTTATAGGTATGACGGGCTTCGGCGCATCCGCTCCTATAGACGATCTTTACAAGCATTTCGGCATCACGGCAGATGCGGTTGTAGCGGCGGCCAAGGCGACCATCGCTGATAACAACGGATAGTTTGCGCGGAGCGCAACAGATAGAAGTTTGCGCGGAGCGCAACAGATAGAAGTTTGCGCGGAGCGCAACGGATAGAAGTTTGCGCGGAGCGCAACGGATAGAAGTTTGCGCGGAGCGCAACGGATAGACGGAGGCTTTGATGGAAGGCATTCGCAGCATCACCCATGCCGACGTGAAGGGCCGCACGGTGCTCGTGCGCGCGGATTTGAATGTGCCCATGGATGGCGCAAAGGTGAGCGACGCCACGCGCATCGACCGCTTTGCGCCGACGGTGAAAATTCTCGCCAATCGCGGCGCGCGCGTGGTGATCCTGTCGCATTTCGGGCGCCCGGACGGTAAGCCGGAGATGAAATACTCGCTGCGCCCCATCACGGGCGCGCTGGCGGAGGCGCTGGGCGAGCCGGTAAAATTCATCGCCGATTGCGCGGGCGAAACGACGGCGGCGGAGGTCGCCAGCGTGCCTTACGGCGGCGTCGCAGTGCTGGAAAACGTGCGCTTTCATCCCGGCGAGGAGGCGAACGATCCTGAGTTCGCGCAAAAACTTGCGGCCTTAGGCGATTTTTATGTGAACGACGCTTTTTCCTGCTCGCACCGGGCGCACGCTTCGATGCACGCCCTCGCCGCTTACCTGCCTGCTTACGCGGGGCCGTCCATGATGGCTGAAATTGAGGCGCTATCCGCCGCGCTCGTCATCCCGCAGCGCCCGGTTGCCGCGCTCGTGGGAGGCGCCAAGGTTTCCTCAAAAATCGCGGTGCTGGAGCATCTGCTGAACCGCGTGGACGTCCTCATCATCGGTGGCGGGATGGCCAACACGTTCCTGCTCGCCATGGGGCACAATATTGGCAAATCGCTCGCCGAACCGGCTTACGCGGACAAGGCGCGCGAGATCATCGCTGCGGCCAGCGCGCGCGGCTCAACCATCGTTATCCCTGTGGATGCAACGCTGGGCGAGGCGTTTGCGCCGGGCGCGCGCAACTGGGTGGAGAATGTCGGCTCGCTGTCGGGCGAGGGGCTAATTCTGGACGTTGGCCCGCGCTCGGTAGAGGATTTGACGGCGCGGCTTAACACTTGCCGCACACTGTTATGGAACGGCCCGCTGGGCGCGTTCGAGATCGAGCCTTTCGGGCGCGGCACCTTCGAGGTGGCGCGCGCGGCGGCACGGCTTACCAAACAGAGACGGCTAATTACGGTCGCGGGCGGCGGCGACACGGTTTCCGCGCTCAATGCGGCTGGCGTGACTGACGACTTCACTTATGTATCGACGGCGGGCGGCGCTTTTCTGGAATGGCTGGAAGGCAAGGACTTGCCGGGCGTCGCCGTACTCAAAAAATCGCTCAAGGCGTCTATGGAGAACCAATCGTGGCGCGGATAACACTCAGACAGCTACTTGATCACGCGGCGGAGCAAGGCTATGGCGTGCCCGCCTTCAATATCAACAACATGGAGCAGATCAACGCGATCATGGAGGCGGCGAAGTCCGTTGAGGCGCCTGTCATCATTCAGGCGAGCCGTGGCGCGCGCTCCTACGCCAACGACATCATGCTGGCGAAAATGGCGGAAGCCGCCGAACTGATTTACCCGACGATCCCGATCTGCCTGCATCTCGACCACGGCAACAGCGAAGCGACCTGCTACACCGCGTTCCAGCACGGCTTCACCTCCGTGATGATGGACGGCTCTCTTGAGGCGGATGCCAAGACACCCGCATCCTACGACTATAACGTCGCCGTCACCAAGCGCGTGGCGGAAACCGCGCATCTCGTTGGCTGCTCCGTTGAGGGCGAATTAGGGTGCCTCGGTAGCCTCGAAACGGGCCATGGCGAGGCGGAGGATGGGCATGGTGCGGAGGGCGTGTTGAGCCACGATCAACTGTTGACCGACCCCGATCAGGCAATGGATTTCGTGGCGCAGACGAAGGTTGACGCGCTGGCCGTCGCCATCGGCACGAGCCACGGCGCCTATAAATTCACGCGCAAGCCAACAGGCGATGTGCTCGCCATGCGCGTCATTGAGGCGATCCACGAGCGCCTGCCCGGTACCCACCTCGTCATGCATGGCTCCTCCTCAGTGCCCGAGCAATTGCTGGAAATTGTGAATAAAAATGGCGGTGAAATCCGGGAAACCTACGGCGTGCCGATCGAGGAGATCATTCGCGGCATCAAGCATGGCGTGCGGAAGGTTAACATCGACACGGATTGCCGCCTCGCCATGACTGGCCAGATTCGGCGCATCCTCAACACCGATAAGGGCGAGTTCGATCCGCGCAAATATTTGAAGCCGGCAATGGAGGCGATGCGCGACTTGTGCAAGCTGCGCTACGAGCAGTTCAACACGGCGGGGCAGGCATCGAAAATCCGCGTCATCCCGCTATCCGAGATGGCCAAACGCTATGCGAGCGGCTCGCTCAACCCGCAGATCGGCTGCAAGAGCGCCGCCGCTGCGTAACCGTTTAACGTCATGCCCGGACATGACCAGGGCATCCAGAGGCTGGGTTGCCGGGTCAAGCCCGGCAATGACAAAGGTTAAGAATAGGAAAAAACCATGGATACCGACGCCAAGACAGTGACCGGCAAGGACCGCTACAAGGCCGGTGTCATGGAATACAAGAAAATGGGCTATTGGGAGCCGGATTACACGCCCAAGGACACCGACATTATTTCGTGCTTCCGTATCACGCCGCAGGATGGCGTCGATCCAGTTGAGGCGGCTGCGGCTGTCGCCGGTGAGTCGTCCACCGCCACATGGACGGTTGTGTGGACGGACCGGCTCACCGCCGCGGAGAAATACCGCGCCAAGGCGTATCGCGTCGATCCGGTGCCGAACGCGCCCGGCTCCTATTTCGCCTATTTCGCCTACGACCTCGATCTGTTCGAGAACGGCTCCATCGCCAACCTTACGGCGTCCATCATCGGCAACGTGTTCGGCTTCAAGCCGCTGAAAGCACTGCGGCTAGAGGACATGCGCTTCCCTGTCGCTTACGTGAAAACCTTTGATGGACCGCCGACCGGCATCGTGGTAAAGCGCGAGCGGTTGGATAAGTTCGGCCGTCCACTACTGGGCGCGACAGTAAAGCCCAAGCTGGGTCTTTCGGGGCGCAACTACGGCCGCGTGGTATATGAGGCGCTTAAAGGCGGCCTCGACTTTACCAAGGACGATGAAAACATCAACAGCCAGCCGTTCATGTACTGGCGCGACCGCTTCCTCTATTGCATGGAGGCCGTGAACAAAGCGCAGGCCGAAACCGGCGAGGTGAAAGGTACGTATCTCAACGTCACCGCCGCCACGATGGAGGATATGTACGAGCGCGCCGAATTTGCCCGCGATCTCGGTTCGTGCATTATCATGATCGACCTCGTCATCGGCTGGACGGCGATGCAATCCATGTCGAAATGGTGCCGCCGCAACGATATGATCTTGCATCTGCACCGCGCCGGGCATGGCACCTATACGCGCCAGAAAATCCACGGCGTTTCCTTCCGCGTCATCAACAAATGGGCGCGGCTGGCGGGCGTGGATCACATCCACGCGGGCACCGTCGTCGGCAAGCTGGAGGGCGACCCGCTCACCACGCGCGCGGCTACTACGACATTTGCCGCGAGGCGTACAACCCCATGAAGCTGGAGCATGGGCTGTTCTTCGACCAGGACTGGGCGGGCCTGCGCAAGGTGATGCCTGTGGCGTCGGGCGGCATCCACGCCGGGCAGATGCACCAGCTCATCCACTATCTGGGCGAGGACAACGTGCTGCAATTCGGCGGCGGCACCATCGGCCCTCCGGCGGGCATCCAGGCGGGCGCGACCGCTAACCGCGTGGCGCTGGAGGCGATGATTTTCGCACGCAACGAAGGCCGTGATTATTTCCGCGAAGGGCCGGAGATTTTGAATGAGGCGGCGAAATGGTGCGGCCCGATGCGGCAGGCGCTGGATGTCTGGAAAGACATAACCTTCGATTACACATCGACCGATACGCCCGATTACGTGCCGACCGCCACGGCTGCGGAGTAATAAAAGTTGGATGGCC
>JAWXCE010000037.1:0-34702 GCA_034440495.1 Hyphomicrobiales bacterium
CTCCGCCATGGACGTCGCCGCAGGGGCTGTCGCTGCAGGACCGTATATGCTTGGCGAGCGCTTTTCCGCCGCTGATGTCGTGTTTGGTTCGATGGTGTTGTGGGGCATGATGTTCAAACTTATTCCGGAGCGTCCAGAGTTTGCAGCCTATGCTGCGCGTTTGACGGCCCGCCCAGCGCATCAGCGGCCCCAGGCGGCGGACGCCGAACTAAGCGCTACTCTCGGCCTTTAGACCCGATTCAATAAATCGATTAATGCAATTAATCGGTTAAATAGGATGTAGATTACAAGTAAAGTGGTTTTTGCTCGGCTCCGCTTTATAGTGCATCCAGCGCTTTCAAGCGATAAAGCGCGTCGAGCGCCTCGCGCGGAGTCAGTTCGTCCGGGTTGATTGCAGCGACCGCGTCCGCTACCGGGTTGGGCCGCGTCTCGGGCGCGGCGGTTTTCGCAGCGGCGAACAGGGGCAACGCCTCGGCCGGGGCGTTGCGGCCTGCCCGGGCCTCCAACTCCGTCAAAAGAACACGAGCACGATCCACGACCGCTGTTGGAAGCCCGGCAAGTTTGGCGACCTGCACGCCGTAAGAACGGTCGGCGGCGCCGGGTTTCACCTGATGCAGAAACACGATGTCGTCTTTCCACTCCTTCACCGCCATGGTGGCATTGGCGGCGGCAGCCAACCGACCCGGGAGCGAGGTGAGTTCATGGTAATGCGTGGCGAACAATGCGCGGCAGCGGTTGACGTCATGCAGATATTCAAGGCAGCCCCACGCGATGGACAGGCCGTCGAACGTGGCCGTACCGCGACCAATTTCATCGAGGATAACCAGTGAGCGCTCCGTCGCCTGATGCAAAATCGCTGCCGTCTCCACCATCTCGACCATGAAGGTGGAGCGGCCGCGCGCCAGATCGTCCGAAGCGCCGACGCGGCTGAACAGCTTATCCAAGACGCCAATGTGCGCCGCCTTTGCGGGCACGAACGATCCCATCTGCGCGAGGATGGCGATGACGGCGTTCTGACGCAGGTACGTCGATTTACCAGCCATGTTTGGCCCGGTCAATATCCACAACCGGGCGTTCGCGCCGAGTTGACAATCGTTGCCGATGAACGCCGGGCCGCGAGCGCGCCGCAGCGCCTGCTCTACAACCGGGTGCCGTCCGCCCTCGATGTGAAATGCGCAGGAGGCGTCAACCAGGGGCCGCGCATAGCCCTGTTCCTCGGCGAGCGCGGCGAGCGCGCAAATGCAATCCAGTTCGCCCAACGCTTGCGCCAAGTCGCCGAGCTCCCGTTCCTCTGCCAAAATGGCGGAGGCTAGCGCTTCAAATACTTCCGCCTCTATAACAAGCGCCGTCTCGGCCGCGATTGCCATGCGCGCCTCGATCTGGGTAAGATCAGCCGTCGCGAACCGCATCGCATTCGACACGGTTTGCCGGTGCTGGAACAGCGCATCGTGTGGCGGCTGGCCAAGCGCGCGCGCGGCGCTGGTGGGCGTCTCTATGAAGTAGCCAAGTACGTTGTTATGGCGCACCTTCAGCGTTTTGACACCGGTTTGCTCAACATATTTCATTTGCAACCCTGCGATGACGCTGCGGCCGTCCTGGCTCAATCGCCGCGCTTCATCCAGATCGGCGCGGAAGCCTACGCGCACGCAACCGCCATCGCGCAGCAGGATCGGCAAATCGTCCGCAAGCGCCTCTCCAAGCGCTCGCGACGCGGCTCCACTCGCCGATGCAAGCCGCTGCTGAATGCTGGCGATTTCGCTCGGCGGCGCGTTATCTAAAAACTGCGTCGCAAGGGAAGCCAGCCCGCCATGAAGATCGCGCGCAGTCGTCAAGCCATCGCGCATGAGGCCAAGATCGCGCGGGCCGCCTCGGCCTAGCTTTAGCCGTGACAGGGCGCGGGCGATGTCCGGCGAGCGTTTGAGGGAGGTGCGAATTTGATCGCGCAACGCGCCACGTTCGACAAATGCAGCGACTGCATCGAGCCGGGCTGTGATGTGCGCTGGGTCAATCAGCGGGGCGGACAAGCGTTGCGCCAGTTCGCGCGTGCCTGCCGCCGTCAGCGTGCGGTCGACGGCCTCCAGCAGGCTTCCGCCCTTGGCGCCACTGGCCGAGCGTGTCATCTCCAAATTTGCCCGCGTCGCCGCATCGATGGACATGGTGGCGGCGGCTTCGGCCTTTTTTGGCGGGCGGATGGCGGGGATTTTGCCCATCTGCGTAATCTCGACGTATTTCAACAGCGCGCCCGCCGCCGCCAGTTCGCCCTTGCTAAACGTGCCAAAAGCATCCAGATGTCCGACGCCCAGCGCGGATTTCATCGCCGCCTCGCCTGCCATCGCGCTGAAATAGGCACGCGGCAACGGCGTTTGCGCAGTCTCGCCGAAGCCTGCCTGCGCGGCGGCTTTGCCCGTTTCGCCATCCTCGTCACTCAGCAGGATTTCGCTTGGGGCGAGGCGCGCGAATTCGCCGGGCGCGGATTGCTCCGCCCCGCTGCCAATGAGGAACTCGCCCGTGGAGATATCGAGCGAGGCGTGCGCGAAACCTACGCCCGGTTCGCAGTACGCAGCGGTGAGGAAGTTGCTCGCGCGCACATCCAGTAACCCGTCCTCGGTAATGGTGCCGGGCGTCACCAGCCGCACGACGCCGCGCTGTACGACGGACTTGCCTCCGCGCTTCTTCGCCTCCGCCGGGTTTTCAAGCTGCTCGCAAACCGCCACGCGATGCCCTTGGGCAATGAGCTTGTGCAGATAATCCTCGGCTCGCACCACCGGCACGCCGCACATGGGGATATCCTCGCCCGAGTGTTTGCCTCGCTTTGTGAGGTGAATGTTAAGCGCGGCGCTTGCGATCTCCGCATCGGCGAAAAACAGCTCGAAAAAGTCGCCCATACGGTAGAACAGCAGGCAATCCGGATACTGGGATTTGATCTCCCAATACTGCGCCATCATCGGGGTCGCGTTCGCGGCAGAGGGAGATGCCACGATGATTTTCTCGGGTTTCATGCGCGCGAGTTTATCCGCGCGAATCGGCGCCTGCAAAGTATGAGGCGCCGTCATGCACGGTTATGAGCAATGTCTTCCATTGCCGTCCGCCTTTGGGTATAGTACGGATATGACGAAACTGCTCCAAAACGCCATCTAGGCCGTGCGCCGCTTACCGCCGAAGCGGCAGGATGAAATCGTCCGCGCCATCTGGGCCAAGTACGGGCTGTGAAACTTAGACACACCGTTCCGGCCAGCTTGGAGCTTGATGCGGTGCTAGAATACATCCAGCAAAGCTCGCCGCAAGGCGCGGCGAAAAGTTCAAACCCGCATTATCGATTTAACTGACCTGTTACTGTCTGACCCCTTTTTGGGTCAGCAAACGGATGACCCGCAAATCCGCCGGCTGGTGGCAAGGCCTTTTCCATACCTGATATTTTATGAACCAGCGGAAAATGAAATTATCATTCATTCCGTAAGGCACGCCTCACGGAGCGAGATGAACTAAGCGGCGGCGGGGTGTTAACGCTGCGTCCATTCGGAGACGTCCCACAGCTTGACGGTGTAGTCCCAGCTTCCCGAGAATACGGTCTTGCCATCAGGCAACAGCGCGACGGCCCTGACCGCGTCCTCATGCCCTTCAAGAGTTCGGATGAGGTTTCCCGTGCCCACCTCCCACAGCTTGACAGTTTTGTCCTCGTTTCCCGAAACGATAGTTTTGCCATCCTCCGACAGTGCGACGGCTGTGACCGCATTTCCGTGCCCTTCGAGGGGGCGGATGAGTTTGCCCGTTCCCGCGTCCCACAACTTGACAGTCTTGTCCGAGCTTCCCGAGACGACAGTTTTGGCATCCGTCGCCAGCACGACGGCATAGACTGTACTCCGATGCCCTTCGAGGGTGCGGATGAGCTTGCCCGTGCCCGCGTCCCACAGCTTGATGGTTTTGTCCTTGCTTCCCGAGACGACGGTTTTCCCATCCGCCGCCAGCGTGACGGCGTAGACCGTACGCCCATGCCCTTCGAGAGTGCGGATGAGTTTGCCCGTTCCCGCGTCCCACAACTTGACAGTCTTGTCCGAGCTTCCCGAGACGACGGTTTTGGCGTCCGCCGCTAGCGCGACGGCGTTGACCCCACCCGCATGCCCTTCCAAGATGCGGATGAGCTGTCTTTCCTTGTCCTCATATCCGCCCGCCGCCAGTGGATTGCCCGCCCCTGCCGTCGGCTTGCCAGTCTCCTTATCGCCAGATAAATAATCCTCAGCTTTGCTTTTACCCAACTTTAGCCGCAGCGCCGAAAAGCGCGCTCGCACCTCTCTGAAAAAGGACCTCGGCCAACCCCGTGCTCAAAATACTGAAGCTTGGCTTGAGAACTACATTCTCAAGTTTAATGATCGCCCGCTTGGCGCTACCGACCTTGCTTAAAACCTCGTCGAGCAAACGCTTGGCGTCTAATTCAAATGCCTGGCGTTCCTCGCGATCTTCGATGACCGTCTTTTCCATACTTTCGACTCGGCCCATGAGCCGCTCAAGATGCTCCTGGGGGATAATTCCGCGCCCATCCCGAGCGGCGGCGTCCAAACCTCCGTCAATACTGTCAGTAAGGCGGGTCGCAGCGACGTAAAGGCGGTGCTCGTGGCCCTCGTTCACTTCAAGAGCAGCTCGCAAGGCCCGGCCCTGAATGACGACCGCCCGCCATGTAACCGGATCATGCGTCGGTCTCGCCGCAGCGAACCGAGCTTTCAGCGCGTTGAGCGGCTCGTCCCAGCTCTCGTCCCAGTGGTTTCTTGGCTCGCTTTCTACTTCTAAAATATGATTAAAAAGGTCGTCAAACTTTTGGAAGCTTGCCTCATCGAATAGCATTCGGGGAACTGTTCACATCAAGACATTTAGTTTAGGTATGCTAATACATACAGAAATGATCACGCCAGCGTGAAATCAAGATATCGCAAAAAATCTCATGACTAGGGCGGGAAAGCGAAGGCGGAGGTTCATGCACCGCTTGTGCAGCTATGTGCGCGCAAGTAATGTCACCGTCTCATTATTCTTGCATTTCAATAGAAATTGAATACCGATGTCCAAGATCATTCGCGATTCAGCGACGCCGCCCTCGAAGCCGACCAAAGACGCCGCGCCGAAAAAGCCCGGCGTCACCCGCTCCGCCGCCGCGCAGTTCACCCGGCAGGAGGCGCTGCAGTTCCATGCGCAGGGGCGCCCCGGCAAGCTCGAAATAGTGCCGACGAAGCCGATGGCGACGCAGCGCGATTTGAGCCTTGCCTATTCGCCGGGCGTCGCCGTGCCGGTGGAGGCCATCGCCGAGAACCCGAGCCTTGCCTATGATTACACCTGCAAGGGAAACCTCGTCGCCGTCATTTCCAACGGCACGGCGATCCTGGGGCTGGGCAATCTGGGCGCGCTCGCCTCGAAGCCGGTGATGGAGGGCAAGGCGGTGCTGTTCAAACGCTTCGCCGACATCGATTCCATCGACCTCGAAATCGACACGGAAGACCCGGAGAAATTCATCAACGCGGTGCGCTATCTCGGCCCCTCATTTGGCGGCATCAACCTTGAGGATATCAAGTCGCCGGAGTGCTTCGTCATCGAGACCCGCCTGCGCGAGCTTATGAACATCCCCGTTTTCCACGACGACCAGCACGGCACGGCGATCATTGTCGCGGCTGGCCTGATGAACGCGCTCGAACTCACCGGCCGCGACTGGCGCGACGTCAAACTCGTGTGCAACGGCGCCGGAGCGGCGGCGCTCGCCTGCCTCGATCTGCTAGTCAAAATGGGGCTACGCAAGGAGAATATTTTCGTCAACGACATCATCGGCGTGCTCTATGAGGGCCGCAACGAACTGATGGACGAGTATAAGGTGAAATACGCGCGCAAGACCAAGGCGCGTCAGCTCTCGGAGATCATCGAGGGCGCGGACGTGTTTCTGGGGCTGTCGGCGGCCGGCGCGCTGCCAAAAACCTGCGTCGCCAAAATGGCGCCGCGCCCGATCATCTTCGCCATGGCCAACCCCGATCCGGAAATCACGCCGGAGGAGGTACATGAGGTGCGCGATGACGCTATCGTCGCGACCGGCCGCTCGGACTATCCGAACCAGGTCAACAATGTGCTGGGCTTCCCCTACATTTTTCGCGGCGCGCTCGACGTGGAGGCGACCACCATCAACGATGCGATGAAGATCGCCGCCGCCAACGCCATCGCGGAGCTTGCCCGCGCCGATGTGCCGGATAAAGTCGCCGCCGCCTATCAGGGCAGGCGCTTGCGGTATGGACCCGACTATATCATCCCTGCCCCATTCGATCCGCGCCTTATCAGCGCTATCCCCTCAGCCGTCGCGCAGGCGGCGATGGATTCAGGCGTCGCGAGGCGGCCAATTGTCGATATGGACGCTTATAAAATGCGCCTCTCTGCCCGACTCGATCCGGTCGCGGGCTTCCTGAACACGATATTCGAGAGCCTACGCTCGAACCCCAAGCGCGTCGTTTTTGCAGAAGGTGAGGAGGAGCTGGTGGTTCGCGCGGCCAACGCCTTTTACAACGCGCAACTCGGTTTCCCGGTGCTCATCGGGCGCGAGGACAAAGTGAAAGAGGCGTGCATCAGCGCCGGCGTGAGCAACCGCGATGCGTTCGAGATTCACAACGCGCGTCTGTCCGAGCGCAACGCCGAATATGCCGAGTTTCTCTACACGCGCCTGCAGCGCAAGGGCTATCTGCTGCGCGACTGCCAGCGCATGGTCAATAATGACCGCAACATTTTCGGCGCCTGTATGGTGGCGCTCGGTCACGCCGACGCTATGGTGACAGGCGTCACCCGCAACTGGTCAACAATTTACTCCGACATCAGGCAAGTGCTTGACCCCAAGCCTGGGCGGCGCGTGATTGGCGTCTCGCTGATCCTGTCGAAGGGGCGCGCGGTGCTCGTCGCCGACACCTCCGTCCATGATATGCCGAACGCTGAGGAACTGGCCGACATCGCAGTCGAAGCGGCGGAGGTCGCTGAAAAGCTCGGCCTCACGCCCCGGGTCGCCATGCTCGCCTATTCCACTTTCGGGCACCCGAAAGGCGAGCGCTCCGATCAGGTGCGCGAGGCCGTCGCCATCCTCAATAGCCGCCGCGTCGATTTCGAATATGACGGCGAGATGGGCGCGGACGTGGCGCTCAACAAAAAATCGATGGCGCTGTATCCGTTCTGCCGCCTGTCCGACACGGCGAATGTGCTCATCATGCCCGCATTCCATTCCGCCAGCATTTCGACCAAGATGCTGCAGGAACTGGGCGGCGGCACCGTCATCGGCCCGCTGCTGTTCGGCTTATCGAAGCCGGTGCAAATTGCCCAGCTTGGCGCTGGCGACAGCGACTTGGTGAATATGGCTGCCCTCGCCGCGTTTAACATCTGAGGGTTTAATCCTCGAACGGGTCTTGGACGAGGATGGTGTCTTCCCGCTTCGGCGAGGTGGACAGCATAGCGACGGGCGCCTCAATCAACTCCTCAAGCCGCTTCACGTATTTGATAGCCTGAGCGGGCAAGTCCGCCCAACTCCGCGCGCCTTCGGTCGACTCGTGCCAGCCTTTCACCACCTCGTAGATCGGCTCGACACGGGATTGGGCACCTTGGGCGGCGGGGAGGTGGTCGATTTCCTTGCCGTCCAGCCGGTAGGCTACGCAGATTTTGAGTTCGTCGAAGCCGTCGAGCACATCGAGCTTGGTGAGCGCGATGCCGTCGATGCCGCCGGTTTTGATGGTCTGGCGCACGAGGGCCGCGTCGAACCAGCCGCAGCGGCGCGGGCGCCCGGTTACGGTACCGAACTCGTGGCCGCGCGTACCGAGGCGCTGGCCGGTTTCGTTGCTCTGCTCTGTTGGGAATGGCCCGGCGCCGACGCGCGTCGTATACGCTTTGGTGATGCCGAGCACGTAGCTCACCGACCGCGGCCCGAGGCCTGAGCCGGTCGCCGCTTGCCCCGCCACTGTGTTGGACGATGTGACGAATGGGTAGGTGCCGTGGTCGATGTCAAGCATCGCCCCTTGCGCGCCCTCGAACAGGATGCGTTTGCCCTCGCGCCGCAGCCGGTCGAGCAACTGCCACACCGTGTCGATATATGGCAGCACCGCCTGGCGCACCTCCACAAGTTCGGCGTAGAGGTTATCGAGCGCCACTTCCGGCTCGCCGAGGCCCCGCCGCAATGCGTTGTGATGCGTCAGAATGCGCTCAAGCTTCGGTTTCAGCGTGTTCAGGTTCTGCAAATCCATGACGCGGATGGCGCGCCGACCGACCTTGTCCTCATACGCCGGGCCAATGCCGCGCTTCGTCGTGCCGATCGCGCCCGCGCCCGCCGCCGCCTCGCGCATAGCGTCAAGCTCGCGATGGAGCGGCAGAATCAGCGTGGCGTTCTCGGCGATGCGCAGGTTTTCGGGTGAGATGGCGACGCCCTTGCCCTGCAAATCCGCGATTTCCTTGGCCAGATGCCACGGGTCTATAACCCACGCCGTTGCCGATCACCGAAAGCTTGCCTGGCCGCACCACGCCTGACGGCAGCAGCGACAGCTTGTAGGTTACGCCGTCGATAACCAGCGTATGCCCGGCGTTGTGCCCGCCTTGGAAGCGCACGATGACGTCCGCCCGCTCCGACAACCAGTCGACGATCTTGCCTTTACCCTCGTCGCCCCATTGCGAGCCGACTACCGCCACATTCGCCATGCGCTTCCCCGTTTCTTGTGTTGCGGCCAAGCGTAGCGCGATTGGCGCAGCCTTGTCACGGGGATTGGAGCTGACTCATCGCTCGTTTTATTATATCCTTGGATATAGAACGTATAGTGAACTTAGTCGACTGTAAAGCCCTTCGATAAATATGTGCGTCTAACGGAAGCGCACCAATCTCGCCGCCTTTTAGTCATCGCTTAAATACGGCAATCCACCATCGCAAATAACTTGAGGGCGGGTCGAGCCCGGCCATGACATTGTCGATGGCGGCGGTTAGCCCTCGATTTTGGCGAAGTCAGCGACGGCGAGGGTGGCGGCGCGGATTTGGGCTAGCAGCTTGAGGCGGTTTTCGCGTAGGGGCGCTTCAGGCGCGTTCACGGTGACGCGCTCGAAAAAGGCGTCCACCGGCGCGCGGAGCTTGGCGAGGGCGGCCATGGCGGCCCCGAAATCTGGCTCGGTTTTGGCGGCGCCCTGCTTCGCCGCCGGTTTAACGAAGGCAGGTTTGGCTTTGCCCTTCGCCGGTTTTGCGGTCGCGGATTTATCCGGGTGCGCGGGCTCGGCGAGCGCGGCGCGGATTTCGGCGGAAGCCTGCGCGACGGCCTTGGCGAGCGCCTTTTCCTCCGGCTCCTTCAGCAGCGCGGGCGAAGGCTCGCCGTCGAACGTGCGCCCGTCCTTCTTTTCCTCGATGCGCAGGATGTTGGCGGCGCGCTTTACGCCAGCGAGCAGGTTCGCGCCGTCGTCGGTTTCGAGGAACCGCCCCAGCGCCTCCACCCGCCGTACGATCATGAGCAGGTCGTCCTGTCCGGGGAGCGCAAACACCGCGTCTATTAGGTCGTGCCGGGCACCCTGATCGCGGAGGTAAACTTTGAGGCGATCAGCAAAAAAAACCAGTAAATCACATCTTGTGTCACGCAGGTTGATAATCTTCCAACTCTGCTTCTCTAGCTCATCGCGTTTATCGATTGCAATCTTCCCTTCGTGCTTAAGCAATTGCACGAAAAGAATGTTTTCGGGATCGTCAGGTTTGATCTTCTTATTGAAGATCCATATATCCTGTTCTTCTGCAAACGAAATATCCTCCAGAGGCCAGTGAATCTCATCCGCCTCCTCGTCGTAATAGTAAGAGAAATCTTCCATAAAATCGGGTATTCTAAATATGCCTTCTTGGTTTCTTACAAGAAGCCGGTTAATAAGATGAATTCGGCGGTAAATTTTCGGATAATGCCCAGTTATCAAGCTTGTAAGCGGTAATCTAATTCCTGCATCGAGAATGACGCGGATCATGCCGAGGGCGGCGCGGCGCAGGGCGTAGGGGTCTTTCGAGCCGGTCGGCTTTTCGTCGATGGCCCAGAAGCCGGTGAGAATATCGAGCTTGTCGGCGAGCGCGACGGCAATGGAGACCGGGTTTGACGGCGCGCTGTCGCCCTGCCCCTGCGGCTTGTAGTGTTCGGCGATGGCGTCGGCGACGCTCGCATCTTCGCCCGCCGCCAGAGCAAGATAGCGCCCGATCACGCCCTGTAATTCGGGGAACTCGCCAACCGTTTCCGACACCAGATCGGCCTTGCACAGCTCCGCCGCGCGCGCTGCCATGTCCGGATCGGCGCTAACCAGCGGCGCCAGTTCGCGCGCCAGTTTCGCGATTCGTTCGACGCGTTCCCCTTGCGTGCCCAGCTTTTCGTGGAACGTGATCTCGTTCAGCTTGGGCCGCATCGCTTCAAGGCCGCGCCGCTTGTCGTTCTCCCAGAAAAATTTCGCGTCCGACAAACGCGCGCGGATAACCCGTTCGTTGCCCGCGATGATGGCCTTGCCGCCGTCCTGCGCCTCCAGATTGGAGACGAGAATGAAGCGGTTGGCGAGCGCTCCGTCGGCGCGGCGCAGCGAGAAGCATTTCTGGTGCGATTTCATCGCCGTCATCAGCGCCTCGGGCGGCACGTCCAGAAATTCCTCGTCGAATCGCCCGGCAAGCGCGACCGGCCACTCGGCCAACCCGGCGTTTTCCTCCAGCAGCGCCTGATCTTCGACCAGCGTCAGGCTTTCGTGAGCGGCGATTTCGCGTGCTTGGGCGAGGATGCGCTGCAACCGCTCATCGCGCGCAAGGATGACTTTGTGCTTGGCGAGGCCCCGCTGATAGTCGCCAAAGTCTTTGGGCGCTATTTCGCCGGGGCTGAGAAAGCGGTGCCCGAGCGTCCAGCCGCCGGATTTGACGCCGTCCACCTCGAACTCGACCGGTTTGGCGTCGATGACGCACAGGATGGAGTGCAGCGGGCGTACCCAGCGCAGCCGCCCGGCACCCCAGCGCATGGATTTCGGCCAGGGGAATTTTCGGATCACATCCGCCACCACTCGCGCCACGATCTCACCCGACGCAGCGCCCGGCCGCTCGATCACGGCGACGTAAAACTCGCCCTTAGCGTCCGACTGCTTCTGCGCCTCGCCGATGCTGGCCAAACCCGCGCTTTTGAGAAAGCCCCGCAAAGCCTGCTCCGGCGCGCCGACACGCGGCCCCTTTTTTTCTTCGCGCACATCCGCCGATTTAACGGGCAGCCCCTCAATGTGAAGCGTCAGCCTACGCGGACCCGAATGCGCCTCGGCGCGGTCGAACGCCAGGCCGCCATCGCGCAAGCCCTCGCCGACAAGCCGCGCCAAATCATCAGCCGCCCGAGCCTGCATCCGCGCGGGGATTTCTTCGGAGAAAAGTTCGAGAAGGAGGTCTGCCATGTTTTCGGTTCTTTGTAGGCTCAAAGTGCGCAAGTTGACAGGCTGCGAAAACCTGTAGTTCCCCGCTAACGCAGCCACGGCTTAAAATCCAGCGCGAACATCCGTAATATAGAACTTTCCGGCGCCCTGCGCCGCCGCCGTTTCACCTTGATTGGAGAGCAATTGCGACGAGGGCGTTTTTCACCGTATAACGCCAAAGTATTTACAACAAAAAGAGAGCAACCATGACCATCCGCGCTGTACTCATCTCCGCCATGATTTTCGCCGCAGCCTGCCCAGCCTGGGCGAAAGACCCGGAAGCCGCCAAGGCCGAGGCCCCCGTTCTCGCCGCCAATCAATATGCCGCCGAGCCCGACGCCGTGAAAGCGTGCGCCGCCGATCCTGTCGTATGGGTCAACCTCAACAAAAAGTCCAAAGCCTTCCACGCCAAGGGCGGCGAGTTTTACGGCAAGACTAAAAAGGGCGCATACATGTGCGAGAAAGAGGGCGTGAAGGCTGGGTTCCATCTCGCGGGCGCTGGCAAGAAGAAGTAATGCGCTAAAACCTATGGGGCGACCTATCTTGGAAGGTCGCGCAGGGCGCTTGACGAATAAATGCTGGCTTTTCGCTATCATTGAAAACGTTAAGCGCTCGCGTTAAACTTGCGCAACGAGAGGTAAGCCATGAACCACATCGCCCGCCCGCCCAAAACCACGCAAGCTGCCGAGGGCTTTCCGCGCCGCCCGTTCACCACGGACGACCTGCGCCGCATGGTCGAGGTCGGCATTATCGGGCGTGACGAACGCATTGAACTCATCGGCGGGGAGTTGAAACCTATGGCTGCCAAAGGCGCGCGGCATGAGATGCTAAAAATTGCCCTGAATCAATTCTGGGCGAAACGCACTCCGGATAACTACCGGTTAGCGCCGGAAACGGGGCTGTATCTAGCGAACGACACCTATGTGGAGCCGGACTTCATTTTCTATCCCCGCGAAGTGCGTTGGGCGGATTTGCGCGGCCATAATATTTCGCTGCTGGTCGAGGTGGCGGAGACAAGCCTTGCCTATGATCGTGGTCTTAAGGCCAGCATTTACGCTCGATTCGGCGTGCGCGAGATGTGGGTGATCGATGCGGGCAAACTCCTTACGCACATCCATCGCGATCCTGTGGACGGTGAATATAAAACCATCCCCGAAGCGGACAAGAACGCGCTTTTAACGCCGCTGGGCTTGCCAGAACTCGGCGTCAGACTTGGGGAACTGGAACTGTTTTAAAGGCCGCACCACGCCCGCGCGATTTCGGCGTACATCGCTGACGCCTGCTCGATGCGGGCGATACTGGCCCATTCGTCCGTTTGGTGGGCGAGTTCGGGGTCGCCGGGGCCGAAGATGAGCGTCGGCGGACTGCCCATCGCGGGTTTCAGCGCGGCGGCGTCGGTGAAATAGGGCGCGACGGCGGTCGCCGGGCGTTCGCCAAGCGTGCGGGCGCAAATGTCAAAAACGCTCTGCACCCACAGGTCGGTTGGGTCGCTCCACACCGGCGCGGCGGATGACAGCTTCACGAACTCCACCTCGCCGCCGCCGGTTTCATTCAGCGCTGCAAGCACTGCGTCCTCATCCATGCCCTGCACCATGCGGATGTCGAGGCCGATTTTCGCCTCATCCGGCACGGAGTTCACGTTCATGCCGCCGCGCAACCAGCCGACGCTCAAGCTCGGCTCGCCGCCCGAGTTGTGGAAATTGCCGGGGAATTTGAAACCCTCAAGCCGCGTCACGACGCGCGCGGCCTTGTAAACCGCGTTGTCGCCCATATAAGCCATCGAGCCATGCGCGGTGACCCCTAGCGCGCGGCCTTCAACCCACAGCACGCCCTTGTGGCCGACGAGCGGCTGGTTGCTTGTCGGCTCGGCGACGATCATCGCGCCGACCTGCGGCAATGCGCCGGGCGTGCGCGCCATTAAGTTCGCGCCCTCGCAGCCGCGCTCCTCGCCCGCCGAGATGACGAGCACGAGGCCGGGCGAGCGCGCCAGATGCGGCGCGAGATCGACCGCCGCCTTGATGAACGCCGCAACGCCGCCCTTCATGTCCGTCGCGCCGCGCCCATAAATGCGGTCGCCGTCCACGTCAGCGGCGAACGGCTCCACCGTCCATGGTTTCGCGCCGAGCGGCACCACGTCGGTATGGCCGGAGAAGCACAGCGGGAGTTTATCCCCCGAGCCGCCAATGCGCGCGATCAGGTTCGCCCGGTTCTCGCCCATCGGCACATAGCGGCACTCGAACCCCGCGCCTTCCAGGATGCGCCCGAGAAACTCCGCGCACGGCTGCTCATCGCCCGGCGGGTTGATGGTGCGGAAGCGGATGAGGTCGCGGGTAAGGGCGATTGGCTCTAGCATGAAAAGGATAATTACGCGTGCTTTTACCTATTATTGACCTAAGTAGTTGGCCTAGACAATGTATTCTCTTCGGCATACCGCGAGTTGCTCTAAAGCATGAGTGTCGGCATCTCTGCGAGAATGCTTTCCCTTGCCCTCCAGTAGCGGCCACTGGTTGAATTTTATAAAGCTGTGTAATTTCTCGCGGACAACTGACATTGTTGGAAGCCTGCCCTGATCCAGTTGTTACTCAACGTAAGTTAACCACATTTCGGTCGCCCTGTTTTTGCGCTCAGATTCGCCAATGGCTAAATAATTGTTGCCAGTCACTACGTCTCGTTGAGTCGGCCCACGTTTTCCGGCATAATAGGTTAGGCCAAGGTTCTCTTTTTCTGCGCTGCATCGCTCTAAGACAAGCTAAGGGGCCGTTTTATTTGCAGACGCCCATAACAGTTTGTTTTCCATTTCCATAAAGAAATTGCGAGCAGTCTGACTGCTTCCGTCGTAGTCGGAACATAAAGTGCAGAGACGAAGAGCTTCACGATAGGAGTTACGGATTGAGGTGCGAATTTCTCGGGCTATTTCGCGAAATTCGTCAAGCACGTCCGGCTCGCCTTGGTTCTTCAGGCGCTCTTTGTCGATGTAAAAGCCCTTTGTCAGAATCTGGAATAGCTTGTCCGTCGCCCAGACGCGGAACATAGTTCCTTGGACTGAACCTACGCGATAGCCGACTGAAATAAGCGCATTGAGATCACAGTGCTCGATATCTCGCTCAACGAGTCGGCTGCCTTCTTGTCGAACCTGCCGGAATTTCCGGCTAGTTGCCACCTCGTCAAGTTCGTTTTCACGATAAATGTTTCCCAGATGCTCGCCAATAGTTCGACGGTCTACTCCAAACATTTCGGCCATTTGGGCCTGCGATGCCCAGAAGGTATTTCCCTCATAGCGAAGATCGGTCCTGATACCCTTGTCGGTAAAATAAACAAGAAAACGATGACCGCTATCATCCTCGACAAGAGGCACAAGCTCGACAATTGATGCCTCACCCATTTCCTTAACATCCGTTTGTGCGAAGCGCTCTAAAGTTTCTCCAAGGAACATATCACTTTTATGCTGTTTCTCATACTTCCGTTTCGTCACTGATTAATGCCTTATGGGTTAGGTAACCTTCAACACGGTGCAACAGATAATTAACACGCGCACCTTCTTTTCCGCCTGTTATCGATAGCACATTTCACAAAGGTACGGATTAAGATGCTTCACTTATAAGTGATAAATTTTACTCTCCAACAGAACCTTGGCATCTTCCAAGCTATTTATACGAACACGTAATATTACCACTAATACGCTAATTCCTGAGATTTCCTTCAATATTGCAACTCCTGCAAACCACGGAAGTGGTCGAGCGCCTCGGGGTTCGCCAGCGCCTCCTTGTTTTTCACCTCACGGCCGGAGATGATGTCGCGCACGGCGATCTCGGTGATCTTGCCGGATTTGGTGCGCGGGATGTCGGGCACCTGCACGATGACGGCGGGCACGTGGCGCGGCGAGGCGCCCTCGCGGATGCGGCGCTTGATGCTGGCACGCATCTCCTCATCCAGCGTCAGCCCATCGCGCAGCACCACGAACAGCACCACGCGCACATCGCTATCCCAATCCTGGCCGATGACAATGGACTCTTTCACCTCCTGCAACTGCTCCACCTGCCGGTAAATTTCAGCCGTGCCGATGCGCACGCCGCCGGGGTTCAGCGTGGCGTCCGAGCGGCCATGGATGACGATGCCGCCATGCTCCGTCCATTCGGCGAAATCGCCCTGGTGCCAGATGTTGTCGAAGCGCTCGAAATAGGCGCCGCGATATTTCATGCCGTCCGGGTCGTTCCAGAAGCCGATGGGCATGGCGGGGAACGGCGCGGTGCACACCAGTTCGCCCTTGCCGAAGGCGACAGGCTCGCCCGCCTCGTTCACCACGTTCACCGCCATACCAAGGCCCGGCCCTTGAATTTCGCCGCGCCATACCGGCAACAGCGGATTGCCGATGACGAAGCACGAGCAGATGTCGGTGCCGCCGGAAACCGAGGCGAGATGCACGTCGGGCTTGATGTTCTCATAAACGTAGTCGAACGACTCAGGAACGAGCGGGGAACCTGTAGAGGCAATCATGCGCACGCTTGCGAGGTTGTGGCTGTCGCGCGGCCGCAGCCCCTGCTTTTTCAGCGCGTCGATATACTTGGCGGACGTGCCGAAATGGGTCATGCGTTCCGCATCGGCGTAGTCGAACAGGATGTTGGCGTCCGGGTGCGTCGGCGAGCCGTCATAAAGCATGATCGTCGCGCCTGAGGCCAAGCCGGAGACCAGCCAGTTCCACATCATCCACCCGCAGGTGGAGAAATAGAATAGCTTGTCTCCCGACCGCATATCACAGTGCAACTGATGCTCCTTCAGGTGCTGGAGCAGGATGCCGCCCGCCGAATGCACGATGCATTTGGGGACCCCCGTCGTGCCCGATGAGTAGAGGATGTATAGCGGGTGCGAAAACGGCAGCCGCGCGAACGCGATCTCCGCAGGCGCGGGCGTAGCCGCAGCAGCGTCCCATGTCACCCCGCCAGACAACTTCGCAGCGAGCGCATCGGCCTTGCCGATATATGGAATGACGATGGTGGCTAGCACGCTCGGCAAGCCGCGCAAAATCGCCTCGGCTTTCTCACCAACGCGGATGGTTTTACCCGCGTAGTAATAGCCATCGCAGACAATGAAAACCTTCGGCTCGATCTGGCCGAAACGGTCAAGCACGCCCTGCACACCGAAATCCGGCGAGCATGACGACCACACCGCGCCAATAGATGCCGCCGCCAGCATTACCGCCACCGCTTGTGGCATGTTTGGAACCAGCGCCGCCACCCGGTCGCCAGCCTCGACGCCAGAGTTCACGAGAAACTGCCGTATTGCTGCAACCTGGGCGTAAAGTTCAGAATGGGACAACTTTTTTTTGACTTTGTCTTCACCCCAGAAAATAATCGCGGGTAAGTCATCGCGTCGCCTTAGCAGATTTTCAGCAAAATTCAATGAAGCGTTGGGGAAGAAGGCAGATCCAGGCATCAATTTTGCATTTTGAATGAACGGCTCCGAGCCTTTGTCTCCGATAACATTGCAGAAGTCCCAAAGCCCCGACCAGAAACTGTCTGCGTTCTCCAGAGAGAAACGATGCAAAGCTTCCGTTACCTGCGCGCCGCTCCCCGAAAACCCAAACTTTTGCGCGAACCTTGCGACATTCGTGCTCTCAGGATGCGGCGGTTTCCACAGTGGTTTTGTCACGGATGCACCTTTCCTCTTCGCACGCAATCGCCGTCCGCGATATTCATTATGCATCCCGCCAGGTTGCCGCTATAACCGGATCGAAGAAATATTTATCTGCGGTTCGCCGCAACAGTTTCAGTCAAAACTAACCCAATCATAACAGACAGGCATGCGTTCAAAACCTCTTATCAAAAAGTTTTTTGCCGCCACCGCAGGCATTCTGCTTCTCATTTTCGCAGCCATAGCGCTGGCGCCGTTTTATGTGGACGGCTCCTTGCTTCGGAACACCCTTGCGGCGCGTCTTAGCCAGTTTAGCGGTGGCGACGTAAAGATCAAAGGCCGCGTCAGGCTAGAGAGTTTTTTAACGCTCGCCATCCAGGCTGAGGATGTCGAGGTCGTCAACGTCAAAAATCTGGGTCCGATCGGCGGCATTCACGCCGGCAAGGTTACGGCTGGAGTTGGTTGGGGCGATCTGATAGCCGGGCGGCGCCGCTTCGACGAACTTGCTATCGACGGGGCAAAGATAACGCTGATGCCCGATGCCGAGGCTACGAAGCCTGATTATACCCAGAGCTTCTTACAAAGTATGGCGGCGTTAGAATCCAATCCATTTGAAACGATCCGCTTCACGAATGGATCGGTTTACAGCGATGCGACGCTTACTCCTTTAAAGATTTCAAGAGTGCGCTTCTCCCGCTCTGGAAATGGGCGGCGTCTTTCCGCAAGGGGCAACATCGTCTGGAAGGATCAGGCCATGTATTTCCGTGCGAGACGTGGGCGTAAGACCCAAGGCGCCGAAGGCTTGGTAACGCCGCTAAATCTGGAAATCTCAGGCCTTGCCATGAACCTCAATTTTACGGGTTCTCTCGGTTTGTCCCCTGAGGTTGCATTGAAAGGCGACCTTGAATTCACCACGCCTGAGGCGAGCGCGCTTCCATCCTGGCTTAACCTGGGCTGGACATTGCCGGAGACTGTTTCCGCCGTTACAGTGGCTGGCTGGCTGCGATGGTCTGGCGGCTTAGCGTTGCTGGAGGATGCCAACATGTCCATCAATGGGAATGACGCTGACGGGTCGATTTCGCTGAGAACCCGCGAAGCCTGTCCCATCGTTGAGGGTGACCTTGCGTTCCGGTCTCTCGATCTGTCCGATTTCATAACGCCGGAGGCTGTGAAGGCGCCAGTCCAGGCCTGTTTAAAGGCCGATGTGCGTATCTCCGCAGACAAACTTACGGCGGGAAGTGTCCGGGCAGGGCCAACGGCTGCGGCTGTTAACGTGCATAACGGTAAAATTACCGCGAACATTGCGGAGCTAGAAGTGTTCGGCGGTGTTTTGCGCGGAAATTTGGAAGCTGATTTCTCGGGCCACACGCCGGTGTGGACAGTGCGCGCCACGGGTCAGGAGCTAGATGTCAGCCGCATCACGGATTCAGCGCATATGGGCGTTTGGCTTCAGGGTGCGGCGAACGCGAATATAGAACTGCGCGCCCAAGGTTTGACGGTCATGGACGCGATGAAATCGATAAACGGCCAAGCCAAGATTAATTTCGCATCCGGCGGATCGCTGGGTTCGGAGACAGTCGAACGGCTTTCAACGATAACGAATGGCTCCCCAGCGTTAGCAGAAATCGTGCCCTCCCGATTTTTGCGGTTAAGAGGAGAGTTCGGCGCGGTCGATGGTATGGTTGCGGCGCGCTTGCTTGAAATGAACGGGGATGGATCGAGCCTTGCTGGCAAAGGCAACACCGATATGTCAAACGGCACCATTGATATGCATTTCGATATTCGTTCAGCTTTTGCGAATGCTTCTAACGGCGGCGCTTCACCCTCTATTATTGCATCGCCTGCGCCAGGTAACTTCTCTCAGGTCCTCAGGGTGCAAGGTACATGGGCTAATCCGGAAATCGAGATTAACGGAAAGCCCATCGCACTCAACAAGACCAATGGCGTTGCGCCCTTTTAATTTTGCTAAATCGCTTTTTACCTAATCGCTAAGGAAAGCTCATGCAAACCCCAAATTTGCTCCACCTCGCAAATATCGCCATTGTAATCACGACGCTGTTTACCGCCATGCTACCGGGATCAGCGGTTGCTCAGGAGACGCCCCAACAGCCGCAAGGCGCGCCATCGGAGGCTGGCGATGCGCCGGTGGCGGCGCCCCAAGAGGTTGTGCCACCGGTCGTAGAGACGACGCCTGTCACCGAACAGGTGCCTCCCGTTATCGATAGCGCAACGCCAACGCCTGCGGTTGAAACGCCGCCGCCCTTAGATGCGACCGAGCCGCCACCGGTGCAACAGGCGGAGCAGCCAAACGCGCCGCGCCGTCCAGTCACCCTGACAATAGCAACATGGGGCGGCGCTTACGGGCAGGCGCAAAATCGCGCGATATTTTCGCCATACGAAAAAACAAGCGGCGATCAGATCGAGATGGCTCGCTATGACGGGACGCTCGCATCTGTCCAAAAGCAGGCGGCGAGTGCGTCTTCGGCATGGGATGTTGTTGACGTGAATAGCGCGGTAGCTGCGCAGGCATGCGAACAGGGCCTGCTTGAGCCTCTCGACGCAGCGCGCCTTCTCAACACCGGTGATAGCGGCGAGGCTGACTTTATTTCTGGCGCCATCAAGCCTTGCGCGGTCGGCAGCGTCGCCTGGTCGGCGGTCATGATTTATAACAAGAACACATTTGCCAAGCGCATCCCCGTAACTTTGAAAGACCTGTTCGATCTCAAAGCCTTTCCCGGCAAGCGAGCGCTTCCGAAAGGGCCTAAATACAACCTCGAAATCGCATTAATGGCGGACGGCGTCGAACCAGCCGCAGTTTACGAAACCCTCGCAACGGCAGAAGGTTTAGAGCGCGCTTTCCGCAAGCTGGATCAAATCAAAAAAGCGATTATCTGGTGGGATATGGCCGCTACGCCTGTATCGCAGGTAGGCAAGGCGGAAGCAGCCATGGGCATTGGATTCAACGGGCGAGCCTTTCATGCGATAATGGCGAACCAGCAACCAATTGGCGTCATCTGGGATGGCCAGATCTACGATATGGACTATTGGGCCATTCCCAAGGGCGCCCAAAGTTTAAGCGCGGCGCTCGACTTTATCCGTTTCGCGTCTGCGCCAGAAAGGCTCGCCGCGCAGACCCGTTATTTACCCTACGGGCCAGTCCGCGTCTCCGCATTGGCTCAGGTCGGCAAGCATTCAGAACTGAATATCGACATGAAAGTCCATCTGTCAACAACGCCGGAAAACATGAAACGTGCTCTGGCGGCCAATGAAGACTGGTGGAGAGTCAATGAAGCCGACATTTCCGAAGCGTTTAACGCCTGGCTCATAACGACTACGGCTGAAGACCCTGTAAAAGCAGAGCCGCAGAACCCGCGCGACCGTAGAGCGCGGTCTCGGAATTAACCGGTGCTAATTTCGGTTAATCGACAAAGTTGTACACACGTTACAAACCACGAAAATATACTCGATGTAGCTTTTTTGCATCAATCGACATTCAAATGCTTCAATAAGGTTCTTCACGTTTTTTTACTACACTAAGATTCTTATTAAATAAGTCTTAGCATTCGCATGGGTAAACGATTGTCCTTCTTCGTGTTCGCCTCGCATTAACCCATAGTGCCGGTAATTGTAACTCTGGATCAAGTCAACCAGAGGGAGTGACGCTAGATCGGCTAAGGCTCGGAAAACAAGTTTCATTAACGACACTATGCATACAGATCAGCCAAAACCAAATCGCGAACCATGGAATCCCTTTGTAATGTCATTTGCGTTGAGTATGCTGCTGTTCCTACCCGATGTGGCAGGCCATTTTGTTTTGCCTCAAGCCATCGGTTTTTTCCAAAGGGTAAAGAAAAAGCCCACGAGCCGCTCCACCAAAATGGCGTCAGGTTTCTTTGGGCAGTCAATAATAATAATCTGCGGGGTTCAGCGCCGTCGGGGAATCCCGGCGGCGTTTTTTAACTGAATAATCAAGCTTTCGCACAAACATAAGTTGAGTTTACATTCCGGTGACAGTCTACTGCACCCCTGCGTTGAGTAATTATATTTTAGTGCACATTTCTCGTCCACAACAAAAAAGGCGCGCTCATGCCGCTGAAATTGCTGCTCCTTGGCATTATCCTGCTTGTCGCAGACGCGGCGCTGATTAGCCCGCTGGTGGCACAGTCTCAGACTGGCTCTTCGCTTGATGTCGTTACAGCGGCGCAGTCTCCCACGGATACTTTGGCAGCCGGAGAGCTGCGCGCGGAGATTTACGATAGTGGACGGGCGGCGCCGCAAGCGGTTGGAAGCTCCGCTTTTGTATCCATCAAAATCAGAATGAGCGGGGCGCTTGAGTCTCCAAAAGGAAAAAATAAGAAGCGTAGCAAAACGCCCGCTGGGCCTGGGGCAACCATCGAGCTTGAAGCGCCGAATGGGGAAATCGTCAACGTCACCGGGGATAGCGTCACGCCCGCTATAAACGGATTCCGGGCCACAGCACAAATTGCCCGTCTGCAACCTGGCGAGGAGACAATAGTCTTGGTTGAAATGCGCCTTCAAGCCTCCACTGGCAAGCAGATCAACGCGCTGAAAATCACCTTGAAAGACCTTACTGGCGCCGCCTCGAAAACCGCTGAGCTGCAATGGGCGGCGCTAGATTGTGCGGGAGACTATTACCGCGAACTGCAGATCATCGCGACGTCCGGCGCCACGCAACTGAGCCAATTGCTGACGGAATTGCGGTCGCCCGATAAATCTCTACCCCGTTCGTCGCTGTTCCGCGTCACCATGCCGACCCCATCAGGCGGAGGTCGTTGTCTTCGTTACAAGCGGCAGTGGGACCCTTATGAGTTTGGCTACAGGCGCGTTTGTGTGCGGTATAAAGGCAGGGACGACGTTAAGGAGACTTTGAACGTAACGGCCTCATCCAAGGAGGAGCGAGAGATTCTGCAGCGCGCAGGCGCCTTTCTGCGAAGCGGTGGCGCGGACGCAAAGCTTGCCCGGAATGGATCGCTCGAATGGGTGAGCGGCAAGGTGGCAAGCGATTTGCGCGGTTACCTCGAACAGCCAGCCCATCCCGCCCTGTGCACCGGCGCCAAACAATTTACGGATTATTATCTTAAGCAATCCGCAGGCCTTAAATCTCATGCGGAGGCCATTATCAATCTGGCTTCAAAATCCCGTGCGCTAGCCGTTGAGAAAGTGGCGCGCGCGAAACAGGACATAGAGCAACTGGGCCTTGGTCATCCCGGCGTTGGTCTGGAGCCTTTGCCCATCTCGGAACAACCCTCAGGGAATGGCCTTAAACAGCTTATACTATTGCTTGGGCCGTATGCTGGACTGTTGCCCGAGAATAGGGACGCTTTATCACAATCCCCTGACGAACTCGGCATGCTGAAAGTAATGAAGGACGCTTTGGATGCAAAGGGCGAAGACAAAGCGGTGGTGAACGCCGTCAAATCTGCGCTTACCTTTATCGAAGCAGCTGTGCATCTGACAATCGCAGAGGCGAAGTATCAGTCAGTGAAAACAAAATTCATCGGCGGATTTGACAATATCAGGGCGGCTCACGACAAGTTCTGTGTTTGCGGAGATTAAGCCCGGCGCGCTATTAAAATTTCCGATAGACGCCAATGTTGCCGTAGCCCTCTGTTTCGCCCTCATAATCTGTCGATATGCCGCCGGAAACAGTGAACTCGTAGTTGCGTTTCATGAATGTGGCGAAACCGCCTGACCGAACCGCGCCATAGTCATCTGCCCCAAAAATCGAGACTTCAGGCCCGAACGTCACTTGGGGCAATTTGGGCCAATCATGGTTCATTTTGACGCCAAGTCGTGTGAAGCCGCTGTAACCATAATTTGCGCTGGCTAAGGCTGCGTCAGCGCTTACCCAGACGCTTTTGCTCAACGGCGCCCAGATTTCCGCGCGTATCTTGGCGCCCGTGTTATCTCCACTGGAAGCGTTGCCTGGATCTCCGGCTCCGATGCGATAAAAATCGGGGTCGACTGGCGCCAAAGTCTTGTTTTTAAGGGCTAGGGCCGTGATGGAGATATCATGATGCTCGTATGCTATCCCTGCGAAAATTTTCACCCAGGCAGTCCGCCAGCCTTGTTGGTAGCCTAACATCATTTCAGCGGAGAATGTTTGCGCGCCAAAATCGACGGCAAACTCATCGCCATTGGTTACCGATTTCAGCTCGTATTGTTTATCGGCGGAGTAGGTGTATTGCCCGTTGCCGGTGAAAAGCCGAAGCAGCGGGCCTTTTTCGCTATTCTTGCCATTAAGCGCAATGATAGCTCCAGCATAACCGGAGGTTGTTTCGCCGGACACTCCTCCGCCAGAGAAGGTGTCTACTTTGTCTTTTAACAAAGCTTCGATTTTTTCTTGAAAAGCAGACTTTTTGTTACTGTCCGCTCGACCTGGATTCGAGCAAATTAGCCCTAGCAAAGCTAATCCTAGGGTTGCAAAGATTTTTGATTGGTGCACAATAACTCACCGGGTACGCAAATTCACTACCTTCAAAGATATTATTAATTTTGGATAAAGTGTATTAACTTTTTCTATAATACATAGCTTGGCTGTGGACAGTCAGGAATAACTTCTCCTAACGCCGACCACAAAGCGATTGTCAGATATGGTTTCTAGTCGTATCTCTGAATGAATATGGCTGATTCAGGATCACTGAGTGAACATCCCGCGCGTAAAGCATAGCGTCTTAAGCGTATTATACATTGGCGCAACCGCCATGCTGGTGAGCGCTTCGTCCTGTGCGCCGTTGCTGTCGACTCGCGAGGAAGACGTGCAAAAGCGCGTTGTCTTGAAAACCGACCCGCCGTTGACGCTGGCGGTCGAGGAGGCGGGCGCAGGTGAACCGATCCTGTTCATTCACGGTCTTGGCACATCAACTTACACGTGGCGACATCTTCTCCCCGAGTTTGCGAAAACGAACCGCGTCATCGCCATCGATTTGAAGGGGTTCGGCGCATCGGATAAACCCGCCGATGAGAAATACTCGGTGATCGATCAGGCGGCGCTTGTCCGCACATTTATCGAGCAGGAAAATCTGCAAAACTTGACGGTTATGGGCCATTCTTTTGGTGGTGGCGTCACCCTCGCGCTGGCGCTTGATCTGGCTGAGAGCAAAAGTCGCAGGCTTAAGCAAATCGTGCTTATGGACACGATTGCCTACAAACAAACGCTTCCGATTTTCTTTCAGATTTTGACGACTCCCGCAATTGGGCCAATTAGCATGCACCTTATCCCTCCGGAAGTGCAGATTACGGAGGCGCTCAACATCGCCTATCACGATGACAAGGCGATCCCTGCCGCATCGGTGATCGAGTATGCGCAGCCGCTATATGCGCCCGAGGCGAAAGAGGCGTTGCGTAAAACTGTGCTGCAGATCATCCCGCCGGACATTGACGAATACGCGGCGCGCTACAAATCCATAAAACTGCCAACGCTGATTTTGTGGTGTCAGCATGATAAAATCATTCCGCTCGCTTTTGGGCGGAGGCTCGCGCTGGATATCAACGGCGCGAAGCTGAATATCCTTAAGGATTGCGGGCACATGCCTCAGGAGGAGCGTCCTGCCGAAACAATCCGCGCCGTTCGCACTTTCATGAAACGGTGAAATTGTGCGAGCGGTCAGATGGCCGTAAGAGAGTGTTTCTGAACAGGGCACTCGGCAGCCACGCCAATAGTCATCCACGCCCTGACTTCGGTTTCAGATTTAAGCCGCTGTTCTGCGCAGCGGAAAAAAGATTTTATTCTCGATAATATATCAAGAGATAGCGGCGATTGATTCCCCCCTGCGCGGCGTCCGGCTGCCAACTAGTGGGCATCGATGTGAATCTCCACCGTGCTTCTCGCCTAAGCGGCGATGGCAAGACGACGTCACGCCGCGTATGCAAAACCATCGCAGGGGTTCGGCGCGCCCGTTTTCGCCTGCACACCAGACCAGTTTCCCTAGTTCATGGCGACAGCTTAAAGCGGGAGCTATATCTCCTTATGTCGGCGGCGCAGGATATCGCGCTCCCGCAGCGGAGTTCATAAGATCGCATTCCAGTCCAGGCCGAAGCGGACGAGATATTTGCGCAGACGGTCTGCGTCATTAGCGCTTGTTTTTTGTGTACGGGAAGCGGCGAACAGGGATCGACCGGCGGCGCTCAATGTTGAGTGAGCGCCGCACAAGCGAATAACTTGCGCAAGCTGTAGCCGGTCGAATAGATCGAGTTCCGCCAGACGCTCTTCGCCAAGCAGCGACTTCAAAGCCGCGTCGCTATCGTCGCCGCCGCGTGACCATGTTCGCAACAGCCGCGTGATTTCTTCGGCTGCTACGTCTTCGTTGATCCGCCCTCCCGGGGCCAGCGTTGCCATGCGCGTAATGGAGGCGCCAAGATCGCGGAAGCTGGCGCGCCATTCAGACTCCGGCGAAGCGGCAAAAGCGAGGTAGCGCGCCCGCGCCTCGCGATTGAAAGTGACGTGCGCGCCCTCGCGCTCGGCGTGGCGTTTCATCTCGAATTCGATATTCGGTTCAATATCTTCGCGCCGATCTTTAAGGCCGGGCAGAGAGAATGTCCACAGGTTCAGGCGCGCTAGCAAATCCTCGCGGAATTTGCCCGTCCCCACATCGGCCGAAAGATCGCGGTTGGTGCCCGCGATGAGTTGGAAATCGCTCGCCGTCTCCTTGTCGGCCCCAACCGGCAGGAACCGTTTTTCCTCGATGGCGCGGAGGATCATAGCCTGCTCGTCGCGACCCAACTCACCAATCTCGTCTAGGAATAAGATGCCGTTATACGCTGATTTGAGTTGCCCGGCGCGATCCGCTACGGCACCCATGAACGCCCCCTTCACATGGCCGAAGAGCGCCGACATCGCGCTATCGCCGCGCAGGGTGGCGCAGTTGACCTCGACGAAGGCGCCCTCCACTTGGCGTCGGGTTTTCTTCAACTCGTAAATGCGCTTGGCGAGCTGCGACTTGCCCGCGCCCGTCGGCCCGGTAAGCAATAATGGCGCGCGCGAGCGTATAGCCACCTGCTCGATGCGGTCGATCATCTTATTAAAGTTGGCGTTGCGCGTAGCTATACCGGATTTGAGGAATGAGGTCGCGTCAACCTGCTCCGCCTTGAAGCGCGTAGCGATGCGGTCATAACGCGACAGATCGATGTCGATGATGGTGTAGGCACCGGGCTGCTGCTCCGTCCATCGTTTTGGTGGCGTGAGTTGCAGGATTTTTGCCGGGATATAGTGCGACTCGATGAGCAGGAACCAGCAGATTTGGGCGATGTGGGTGCCGGTGGTGATGTTAACCAGCTACTCCTCGGCGTCCTCGTCGAATGGAAAGGCGCGGGCGAAGTCGTGCATCGAAACGTAGACCTCCTCGAAGTCCCAGGGGTCTTTCAGGTTCATGAGGTGGCTGCGAACGGAGGTTTCCGGTGAAACCTGAGCAATGTCTTTGGCCACACACTCGGCAAGCGCCGTGGCATGGTTGTCGTGCAGCAACTCAAGCCGGTCGATGACCATATCCTCATGTTGACACATGGCGACGGTGGGCCGCCACCGCTCCCACCGATTGTCCCATTTACCGGCGTCCATGGTGGGTGCCCAGGAAGCCCAGCGCGACCTGCCGTTTACCCATTTTTATCTTATCCAAAATTATAAGTACGAAACAACAGTATCATATTTTCCCATGCCTAGAAAAGTCAGATTTTAGGCCGCAGGTAGTCTGTAAACTTTTTCCGAAGCTACTTCATGTGGTTATTAGAGAAAATCTGCACTGTCCCGAACTTGGCACGCGCCTCGCAATAGAGGGTTCGTAACCAGAAGGAATTCGGACATGGCCAACAAAACTTTATTTCGGACGATTGCCGGAAAGTTTATTCCGGCCACAAATACGCTGAACAAGGAAGGCGCACCGGCCTACGCTTTGACGCCGCGCCATAAGCTGGCGCAGTTGGCGGCGACGGGCACGCTGAGCTGGACTTTTTACGCCGAGGCGAAAGACAAGTTGGCGGACGTGCTGGCTGCGGCGCGCGAAGTTGACGCCGCGTTCATCGCCAAGACGGCGATTTTCGCCCGCGACCACGGCTTCATGAAGGATATGCCGGCGTTGCTGACGGCGCATCTTTCAACCCTCGAAGGGGCGGAGTTTTCAGCGGCGTTCAACCGTGTGGTCGATAATGGCCGCATGCTGCGCAATTTCGTGCAGATCATGCGGTCTGGCGCGGTGGGCCGTAAATCACTCGGCCCGCGGCCGAAGCGGCTTGTGCAGCGGTGGCTGGAGACGGCCTCCGACATCGAAATCATGCGCGCGTCTGTGGGGCAAGACCCTTCGCTCGCCGACGTGATCAAAATGGTGCATCCGAAGCCGAAAAACGCAAGTCGCGAGGCGCTGTATGGCTATCTTATCGGCAAGCCGTATGACGTGGCGGCGCTGCCTGAGATCGCCAAAGTTTTCGAGGCGTTCAAAGAGGATGCCACGGCGCCGTTGCCGGACGTGCCGTTCCAGATGCTGACCGCGTTGCCTTTGACGGGCGCCCATTGGGCCGTCATCGGGCGCAAGGCTGGCTGGCATATGCTGCGGATGAACCTGAACACCTTCGCGCGCCATAAAGCGTTCGAGGTCGAGGGTTTCGCGCAGCATGTGGCGGAGCGGCTGGCGGATGCGGACGCGATCCAGAAGGCCAAGGTGTTTCCGTATCAGCTTATGGCGGCTTACGCCATGGCGGGTAAGGACGTGCCGGAGCCGGTGCGCGAGGCGCTACAGGATGCGATGGAAATCGCCATCGCCAACGTAACGAAGGTCGCGGGCCGTGTGGTTATTTGCCCGGACGTGTCGGGGTCGATGGCCTCGCCCGTTACCGGCCATCGCAAGGGCGCGACCTCGGCGGTGCGGTGCATCGACGTAGCAGCGCTGGTGGCGGTGGCGTTTCTGCGGGCGAACCGCGACGCGCGGGTGCTTCCATTCGAGCAGGCTGTGGTGGATGTCCGCCTCAACCCGCGCGATACGGTGATGACCAACGCTAAAAAGCTTGCCTCCATTGGCGAGGGCGGGACCAACTGCTCGGCGCCTCTGGAGTCGCTGGCGAAGGAGCGGGCGGCGGTCGATCTGGTCGTGTTCGTCTCCGATAACCAGTCCTGGGTGGATGCGAAGTCCGGGCATCAGGGCACGGCGATGATGCAGGCGTGGGAGAAGGTGAAGTCGCGGAACGCGCAAGCAAAACTCGTCTGCATCGACATCCAGCCACTGGGTTCGTCGCAGGTGGTGGAGCGGGCCGATATTCTCAACATCGGGGGGTTCTCCGATGCGGTGTTCGACATTATCGCGGCCCTCGCCAAAGGCGATCTCGGCCCCGATCATTGGGTTGGCGAGATCGAGAAAATCGAACTCGCTACATAAAAACGGGGCGGGGGAAAAAGAATTTCCCCCGCCAAACGAAAGTATGGCGAATGCACGCGGGATTACATCCTCCACCCCGAGCGCGGCGTCTGGAAAACGCCACCGGCCCATCGTTACCTGCAGCTCACTCTCGCGGAACCTTGTCGCCATAACCTGTTGACTGAGTTTGAAATGTGACGAATTCCAGTGGAACTACATTGATCGCAGGGTCGCGGGTGAAGGCCCCGCCGGGCCGCAAGGCTCGTAGCACAGGGAGAGCATGCGACAAAACGTTTCGCTAACAACTTGTCGTCACGACTGAACATGCGGCGAATGCCTGCGGGACTACATGGTAGAGCGTCTGCGCAAGCAGGAGGTCGGTGGTTTCAAACGCCACCCCAGGCCAGAAATGGCTTTGGTAGCTCAGTAAAACGTCTCGCAAACACTTGTCGCCGCAACCGGATGCGAAAGCACACGAATAAAACGTGACGAATGCAGGGCGGAACTACACTCAAACATGTTCGGTGTCTGTTCCTGCACGTCCATTCCGCATATGACGGAAGGCCGCTGCGCATCAACGTGCGGCGGGTTGAAGCTTATCTGAAAAGCCAGCATTCCGCACGAATACAGATGGCGGCGCAAATCACCTTATACTACCGCCGCGGGCGCGATCATCGGCAAGGTTGTTGGCGATGTAGAGGCGGTTAAGTTTCTCGCGTTTCTAATGTCGCGATAAGTGTTCAACGCCGATAGTCACCAAAATACACGTAAGGCTTAAATGCTTCCGGTAGCTTATTTACAGTTTCCCATATGAATTTGTTTTCATCACACCACCGTTGATCCCATTCCTTGCGTTCCGCTTCATCATGTGGCGCTTCGTCAAAACTGATTAGATATGCGTAACTTTTATTGATTTTTGCAAATAATTCATGGATGTCATCATCAAATAAAGCTTTTGTCTTGTGCCACCCGATGCTTCTAAAACTCAAATCGGCCGCCTTTAAAGCTTTTACATAATTTTCATTATTTGCATCACTGTGATGTTTTAAGCCACCATATTCTATAACAATACTGCAAAACTCTAAAGCTTTTGCATAAATTTCAAATTTTTTATCTAACAAATCCAGCACGAATTTGTCCCTTGAATAGAGAAGGGCCGCATAGCTGAATAAGGACGCAAGCAATGTAAAAAGAGTTGAGGGCAAGGCTGTTGCCCTGTCTTTTTCTGGGACAAGCTACATCACGGCAGCGAATAATAAAAAATATTGCGGCGTAGCCCCAGTTTCGGTGAGATATGAATCTTTTCATAACATTCACGTGTCCGAGTCGGCTTGCTGCCGCAAGTAGCATCTCAATACCCGGAGAGCCAGAAGTCGCATTAGGGTATGTTATAAGGTATGGATTGCCCATTTTCAGTATGAAATATGCAGCGAACTAATGCCTTAGCCTGTAAAATGGCGGAGAGAGAGGGATTCGAACCCTCGAGACGGTTGCCCGCCTACACGCGTTCCAGGCGTGCGCCTTCAACCACTCGGCCATCTCTCCTTACGCGCCCGAGCTGCGCTTATGTTTGCAAAACTCTGGCGCAAACAACGCGCCGCCTGAATTAACTGCGAGTTGTCTATGAGCGCGCAGCTAATGAGCCTGAGGTCTGCGCACTATAGCCATCTCCAGCTTGATCGCAAGCGCATAGGCGAGCATATTCGCCTTAGGATTTCAGGATGGTGATGGCATGAGTTTTATATTGCGATTGTTGGGGTTAACACTGTTAGCATGCGCCCTTGCAGCACTGGCTTATGACGGAACGCGGACGTTGGCGAATGGCGATTTGGCCACCAGTTCGCTGCGCCAGTTAGGTTCGGCTCTCGCCGCATCGGCTCTTGAAAACCTAGACGCCTTGGGAAATAAAACCGTACCTTATGCTTGGACAGCGTTTGTTAACCCTTTGCTACTTATGCCCGCGTGGCTAACTATGGGCTTTCTTGGCTCACTCTTATATCTGGCGGGCCACCGTTCGAAACCCCGCGAGATTGTGGCGGATTTCTAGATCTTCTCTCTGCCCGCCTTCTCGTTTAAACGGCCCCTGTCAGCTTGATAATCTGGAAGGCGAGGCCAACGACTACGAATGCAATAAACAGAACCGCCGCCGTTTTCATAAAAGCGGTTTCCTTGCTACGCAATTCTGCAATCTTCGCCTCGTCAAGCGTCGCAGTTTCCCAGTCGGGTTCGTCATTCATAATCGCGCGCGCTCTGGCGCCGCCTGCCACGACGCCACGGTAATTTACGCCGACGCCAGCGCGGCGCGCAAGTTCGTCGGCGATTTCTCGGTAGGGCACAGCGTGATCCTCCGAGCTTTCGCGCATATATCCGAGCGTGTAACGTTTTCCATCCTTGCGAACGAAACTGGAAGCGTGAACGGCAACTGGCAGCATGAAATAGTGGTAAATTTCACTGCGCGTTTCGACAGCGGCAATGTCTTTGTAAGGAATTTGCATCTGGGTATAGGGGAAAAGTGGCGTCGGGCCGCGCCAGTTAGGAAGCGTCATGACACACTTTTCGGTCTCCATCCGAACCTCGACATGCGAGGCGGCGAACAGAAAAATGGCGTTGAGCATGATGAGCACGGCGCCGAGGCCGAACATGACCAAAAATACTGCGGCGTCGCCGTAAAGAGAGCGGCTGGCGAGCCAGATTGATCCGGCGACTGCGTTGGCAAGGAAAATCAGGAGCAGGGCGAAAGAGATGGTCAGCATAACGCGCAAGCCGCCGCCCGGCTTGTAAATCACTGTGTTTCCAGCTTCCGTTTTGGTCATGAAAATCTCCAAAGAGGCGGGAATTCTTAAAGCTTGAACTTGCCCGCGCCGGTTGGGGTGTCAAGGTCAAAACAATGTATTGGCACGCAGACGCATCTTTTATGAAGGCGGCGTTGCGGCCATATAACCATTAGGTAAAAAACAAGGAGAGTTGCCGTGGCGTTATTCGGATTCGGGAAAAAAATAACGATGCCAAGTGGGGAGGACGCATTGCCTGGGCGCGCCCAGGCAATTCCCACAGCGCAGAAACACTTCATCAAACATACATCACTGAAAGGGCCGTACCCGGACGGTTTTCAAAAAGCTCTATTCGGGATTGGCTGCTTCTGGGGGGCAGAGCGCGTCTTCTGGCAAGGGGAAGGCGTACATGTGACTGCCGTAGGTTATGCAGGCGGGTTTACGCCAAACGCGACTTATGAAGAAGTATGTTCGGGGAAAACTGGCCACAACGAAGTGGTTTTCGTAGTTTTTGACCCGGCAAAAACATCTTACGAGGCGTTGCTGAAGCTGTTTTGGGAGAGTCACAATCCGACCCAAGGTATGCGTCAGGGGAACGACGTCGGCACGCAATATCGCTCGGGCATTTACACATATAGCGACGAGCAGAACGCGGCCTCGCAAATTTCGAAAGCCGGGTATGAGAAGGCGCTTGGGAGAAAAGGTTTTGGACCGATCTCAACTGAGATTTTGCCTGCTCCGGAGTTTTATTTTGCCGAGGACTATCACCAGCAGTATCTTGCGAAAAACCCGAGTGGATATTGCGGTCTGGGCGGTACTGGCGTGAGTTGCTCGATTGGCACGAAAGAGTCTACGGTTGTTTAAGACAGGTCGATGGCGTGGCGTTTGAGATCTTCGAGTGCAACGATTTTAAGCGCCGCTACGTTTGTGGCTGCAAGGGCAACTTTAGGGGCTTTTCCCGCTTTGAATGCCTGTTGCCAACGTGCGGCGCAGAGGCACCATCTATCACCGGGATTCAGTCCCGGAAAATCGAACTCCGGAACAGCCGTGGATAGGTCATTACCAGCGGCTCTGGAAAAGGTGAGAAAATCTTCGGTCATAACCGCGCATACACTGTGCGAGCCGAAATCCTCTTTGCCCGTGTCACAGCAGCCATTGCGGAAAAAACCGGTGAGAGGATTCGTCGAGCAATCTGATAATGGCTCGCCAAAAACGTTTTTCTGAGCGCTTGAATCAGTCATATAATCGCTTCTGTTACAAATTCGGGACCAAGGATGGCCGAGCGAAGAATTTGCTCGGGATCGCTCATGCGAAAATTATACCCACGGTCGAGGGCCTGTCGCGGTTTTATTTTATAACTGAGGAGGAAATAGTCGGCGCTGCGACCCAGCGCTAGGCGGGCCAGCCACTCTGGCAGTGAGAACCGTATCTGTTTGCCAAGGCACTGGGCGATGATGCCAGCGACATTACGGAATGTAGGGAGTTGCGGGGATACGCAATTGATCGGCCCATTCCCCGCCTGTCCGGATGCAGCCCAGCGCAGCATGCCAACCGCATCATCAAGCGAAACAATCGGCACGATTTGATCGCCGCGACCTGCGACGAATCCAAGTCCGCGCTTGAATAGGCGGACAAGTCTTTTAGGGTACCCCTTGGGGGCGCATACCATACCAAAACGTAGGATATTGACATGGGTATTTCTAGAAACGGCTGAGAAGGCCGCAGTTTCCCAGTTTTGCAGGATGGTCTGTATTTCCGTGACGGGCGGAGCGAGCGCGTCAGTTTCGTCGTAAACGACGCCATGCTTGCCGGGATAAATCCCAAACGACGACGCGGAGATAAAGCGGACTGGTCGACCGCGAAGACCATCGGCGATTTTTTGGGCAGCAGTGACGCGAGAAGCAATGATGCGGCTGCGTTTATCATCTGTCCAGCGTCCGCCGACGGGCTCACCCATTAGATGAAAGACACTATGCACACCATCGAAGGCGGCTGGCGGGATCGCGTCAGACACCGGATCCCATTTATAGGTTTTCACTGACGAGCCAAACATTTTTGTGACAACGTTCGTATCACGAGCCAGAGCACTGATGGAAACACGATCCTGCAAATAACTTTGCGCCAACGCCCGGCCGATAAGTCCTGTCGCACCTGTTATCAGAACGGTCATAAAGCCTCCGTCACGCTCTATATGTATCAGTTGCGTCTTGAACATTATATCGGCTTTTATATGCCCGCCACCTTGAACAAGAAAAACTCCGCCAAGCATCAGCTTGGCGGAGTTTTGATTTGAAAAAAAGGGGATAATCTCGTAACAACATTCTTTATATACCTGGCGGCGACCTACTCTCCCATTTGCATAGTACCATTGGCGCTGGAACGTTTCACGGTCGAGTTCGAGATGGGATCGAGTGGGGGCGCTCCGCTATAACCACCAGGTAAACGAAGAATGTTGTGATGATCAGGGATTTTTTGTCATGTACTGATCGTGCTAACGACCAGACCGGCATTGATAAATGAGAGTAATCAAACCAATCGAGATATTAGTACTGGTAAGCTTCATGCGTTGCCGCACTTCCACGCCCAGCCTATCAACGTGGTGGTCTACCACGACTCTCAAGGGAGAACTTGTTTTGAGGGGGGCTTCCCACTTAGATGCCTTCAGCGGTTATCCCGTCAGCACTTAGCTACCCTGCAATGCGGCTGGCGCCACAACAGGTCCACCAGAGGTGCTTCCATCCCGGTCCTCTCGTACTAAGGACAGCTCCTCTCAATTCTCCTACACCCACGGCAGATAGGGACCAAACTGTCTCACGACGTTCTAAACCCAGCTCACGTACCGCTTTAAATGGCGAACAGCCATACCCTTGGGACCTGCTCCAGCCCCAGGATGCGATGAGCCGACATCGAGGTGCCAAACAACGCCGTCGATATGGACTCTTGGGCGTCATCAGCCTGTTATCCCCGGCGTACCTTTTATTCGTTGAGCGATGGCCCTTCCACACAGGACCACCGGATCACTATGACCGACTTTCGTCTCTGCTCGACGTGTCTGTCTCGCAGTCAGGCTAGCTTATGCCATTGCACTCAACAGCTGATTTCCGACCAGCTTGAGCTAACCATCGCGCGCCTCCGTTACTCTTTGGGAGGCGACCGCCCCAGTCAAACTACCCACCACGCATGGTCCTGAAACCGGATAACGGTTTGCAGTTAGACATCCATAACGACAAGGGTGGTATTTCAAGGTTGACTCCACGAAACCTGGCGGCTCCGCTTCATAGTCTCCCACCTATCCTACACATGTCTTCACGAATGCCAATGCGAAGCTATAGTAAAGGTGCACGGGGTCTTTCCGTCTAACCGCAGGAACCCCGCATCTTCACGGGGAATTCAATTTCACTGAGTCTGCGTTGGAGACAGTGGGGAAGTCGTTACTCCATTCGTGCAGGTCGGAACTTACCCGACAAGGAATTTCGCTACCTTAGGACCGTTATAGTTACGGCCGCCGTTTACTGGGGCTTC
>JAWXCE010000038.1:0-81138 GCA_034440495.1 Hyphomicrobiales bacterium
ATCCAGCGGGGGTTGAGGGGGCAACAATCCAAACCGCATCTCTCTTTAGGCATACAGTAAAGGCTATATAAAAGGTCCGGGCGGGAGCCTTTTGTCGAAGGCGAAGCTTTCACCTCGCCTTCTTTCCAAACCACGCCGCTTGCGAAATGCCTACCTTGCTGGTGAAGACTAACGCAACGGACTTACAAAACCACATCAACCGGCGATTCATGACGTTTACGAAGCGGGGGGACGACGCATACGCAACGAACGCAACTGGCTGACTAAACCTGTCGAGAGAACTTACTCATCGCCTCAACTGTTGCGAATGTGCCGCTAGCTTTTGGCAAAATTAAGGCAGCTAAATTAATTTGTTGACAGTTACCCACAGGCATCATTCTGCGGATTTTGAGGCTTCAGGATTGTTATCATCCGGTCAACATCAACGGGTAAACACCTTGAAGGTTTTTTGCCATTTGGCTGCGCGGCGGGCTGCTCCCGCAAGCGATGATACGCAAATCTAGGATGAGGATGCTATGATCGAAAGCGTCGAGGAAAGGCGGGTATGGATGGGAGTGCTGGCGCGGGCCAAGCCAGCAAAACTCGCTGCGCTGATGGCTGCGACCAATCTCGCGGAACCTTACGACCTGCTACGCGCGCCTGAAACCGGACTTATCATGGTGCGCGGCCGGATCGGCGGGGAGGGCGCGCCGTTCAATCTCGGGGAGATGACCGTGACGCGGTGTTCGGTCACGCTCGCGTCTGGCGCGGCTGGCCACAGCATGGTTGCGGGCCGCGATGAGGCGCACGCGGCGAACGCGGCGCTCGTCGATGCGCTGATGGCGGATGAGACGCGGCGCGCGGAAATCATCCGGCTCATCCTCACACCGCTGGTGCAAACGGAAGCCGCCGCCGCCGAGGATCGCGCTCGCGCAAGCGCTACAACCAAGGTCGATTTTTTCACCGTCGCGCGCGGGGAGGATGCGGCATGAGCGCCTCGCATCCGCAAACTCCGGTAAAAGGCTTGAGCGATCCGGTCATGGACGCCCAGGCCGTGTTTCGCGCCGCGCTGGCGGCGATGGCGGCACCGGGTTCACGCCAGCCATGTCTGCAGCTCGCGCATGCTCCTTTGCCGCCTGTCATGGCCGCTCTGGCGCTCACGCTGCTGGACTATGAAACGCCATACGCGCTGACGGGCCTCGCGGACGACGCACACATCGAAGGGTATCTGAGCTTTCACACCGGGGCGCTTCGGGTGGATGCGGCGAAGGCGGCGTTTGTGCTTGTACATCCGCGCGATTTTGACGCGCAGCTTTGGCGCGCGCTGCCGCACGGGACGGCGGACTATCCTGATGCTTCAGCGACCGTCATCCTCGACGCTGGCCGCTTTGGCGAAGGTTTTGCCGTCGAACTTTCGGGGCCTGGGTTACGGGAACCTCGACCGTTTTCCGCGTCGAATCTAGCGCCGGAGTTCTGGGCTATCGCTGCGGAAAACTCCGCGCTGTATCCGCTTGGCGTGGATTTCATGTTTTGCGGCGATGGCGAGATGGCGGCGCTGCCGCGGTCGACGAACATCCGCATGACCGGGGAGGCGCGCTGATGTATGTAGCGGTCAAGGGCGGCGAGAAAGCGATTGCGGCGGCGCATGAGTTGCTCGCCAAGGAGCGGCGTGGCGACTTGGCCGTGCCCGAAATCGGCGTCGATCAGATCGCGGAGCAGCTCAGCCTCGCCGTTGACCGGGTGATGGCGGAAGGCTCGCTCTACGATTGCGACCTCGCGGCGCTGGCTATCAAGCAAGCTCGCGGTGATATGATTGAGGCGATTTTCCTCATCCGCGCCTACCGCACAACTCTGCCGCGCATTGGCTATTCCGAGCCGGTGGACACGGCGCGCATGGCCGTCATCCGTCGCGTCTCCGCAACCTTCAAGGATTTGCCCGGCGGGCAGGTTCTCGGCCCCACCTTCGACTACACCCACCGCCTGCTGGATTTCTCACTTGCCACCACCTCAGGGGGCGTCACGGAAACTATCTGCCGTTATTGCGAGGAGCGTAGCGACGCGGCAATCCATCTTCAGAATGTCAGCGAAGATGGATTGGTTCACTCCGCTCACAATGACGCACTTTTGTCATTGCGGGGCTTGACCCGGCAATCCACGCCACGAGCGCAGACTGTCGAGACAAGTCTGGACCCCCGGGTCAAGCCGGAGGATGACGCAGTTGCGGGCTTTGCCACGCCGAAAATGTTCGCTATTCTGCAAGCCGAGGGGCTGGTGGAGGGGCCGGGCGGCGACCCTGCCGCCACGCCGGGCGACATCACGCGCGCGCCGTTCAATTACCCCTCAACTCGCAATTTGCGGCTGCAAGCTCTAGCCCGCGGCGATGAGGGCTTTCTGCTGGCGCTCGGCTACTCCACCCAGCGCGGCTACGGGCGCACGCACCCGTTTGCGGGTGAAATCCGCATTGGCGAAGTGATGGTTGAGGCGTTTCTGCCCGAGCTTGGCTTCGCCATCGAGATCGCCGCGATCACTCTCACGGAATGCGAGATGGTCAACCAATTCCACGGCTCCAAAACCGAGCCGCCCACCTTTACGCGCGGCTACGGCCTCGTGTTCGGCCAGCTCGAGCGCAAGGCCATGTCGATGGCGCTGGTGGATCGGAGCCTTCGCGCCCGCGAACTGGGCGAGGAGACGGCTGCGCCCGCGCAGGACGAGGAATTCGTGCTGGCCCACTGCGACAACGTGCAGGCGACCGGCTTCGTGGAGCACCTGAAGCTGCCGCACTATGTGGATTTTCAGTCTGAACTCGAACTCGTGCGCAAGATGCGGCGGATGACGGATGCTCGCGCCGCTGATATGCTTGAGCCATGAATGCGCAATCCAAACAAAAACCGCTAACCGTCACCGAGTTCCTTGAATGGGCTGGTGCATATGACGGCGACGGCAAATTTGAGCTGCATGACGGCGTCATTGTCCCCATCCGCACGTCTTTCATCATTGGCGCTTCCACGATAGCGATGGCGCCTGAGCGCGTGCGGCACGGCCAAGCCAAACTCAACATTGCTATTGCCTTGAAAGCCGCAGTTAAAACGGCCGGGCTCTCCTGTGAGGCGTTTGTGGATAGCATCGGCGTCGCGATTGACGCCTTCACCACGTACATCCCGGGTGCGCTGGTGAACTGTGGTGAGCGGCTGCTGCGGGACGCGATGCTCGCGACCAACCCAATAATCGTTGTTGAGGTTTTTTCGCCTTCCTCGGCATCGCGCGATCAGCTGGTCAAGATACGGCACTATTTTACGATCCCTTCCATCGTGCACGTACTCACTGTGAACGGTGAGGCGCGGGAGATTTACCATCACACGCGGGGCGAGGGCGGCGCGTTCGTCTCGCGGCTGGCTGGGGAGACGCTCCGCCTCGACCCGCCGGGCATGGAGATAGATTTAAAGGAGATTTTTGAAGATGAGCACAGCCATTGATTATTACCCGCTTCCGGCGGATTTGCCGGAGCCGCAAGATGACGGCGCCGCCAGCCATCTGTTCGGTGCATCGCTTCCCGCCATGTCGCTTGTATCCACCAGCGGTGAACGTATTGTGCTCAACAATCTCGCTGGCCGCACGGTAATTTACGCTTATCCCAAAACCGGCGTTCCGGGCATTAACATGCCAGATGGCTGGGACGCTATTCCGGGCGCGCGCGGATGCACCCCGCAGTCCTGCGGCTTTCGCGACCATTTTGCCGACCTTAAAGCGGCGGGCGTGAACGCCGTATTCGGCCTGAGCACTCAAGACACCTCGTATCAGCGCGAACTCCGCGACCGCACGCATCTGCCATTTGAACTTCTCAGCGATGCGGACTTCAAGCTGACGGACGCGATGTCCTTGCCGACTTTTGAAGCGGGCGGGCAGCGGCTTTTGAAGCGGCTGACCATCGTCGCCGATGGCGCTCATATCACGTACGTGTTTTATCCAGTTTTTCCGCCAGATAAGCACGCAGCCGTTGTGCTGAGATGGTTGCGGGCAAACCCGGCATGACCTCCGGCCATTACAACTTCGCCTATCTGGACGAGCATACGAAGCGGATGATACGGCGCGCGATTCTGAAGGCGGTCGCCGTGCCCGGCTATCAGGTTCCGTTCGCGTCGCGCGAGATGCCGATGCCCTATGGCTGGGGCACGGGCGGCGTGCAGGTGACGGCCGCGGTGCTGGGGCCGGACGATGTGCTGAAGGTGATCGATCAGGGCGCGGACGACACTACCAACGCCGTTTCCATCCGCCAGTTCTTCGAAAAGACGGCGGGAGTGGCGACGACGACGCGCACCGCCGAGGCGAGCGTCATCCAGACCCGCCACCGCATCCCCGAGCACCCGCTTCGCGCGGGCCAGATCATCGTGTTTCAGGTGCCTATCCCCGAACCTTTGCGCTTCCTGGAGCCGCGCGAGACCGAGACCCGCAAGATGCACGCGCTCTCCGAATACGGCCTGATGCATGTGAAGCTGTATGAGGACATCACGCGGCACGGGCATATCGCGACGACCTACGCTTATCCGGTGATGGTGAACGGGCGCTATCTGATGGACCCGTCGCCAATCCCGAAATTCGACAATCCCGAGCTGCACATGAACGCGGCGCTGATGCTGTTCGGCGCGGGCCGCGAGAAGCGCATCTACGCGCTGCCGCCGTGGACGGAGGTGCGCTCGGTCGATTTCGACGACCACCCGTTCGAGGCGTCAAAAGCGGCTGGCGCCTGCGCGATTTGCGGCTCCGAGAGCAGCTTCCTGGACGAGATCGTCACCGGCGACGGGGGCGAGCGCATGTACGTGTGCAGCGACACGGACTGGTGCGCGCAAGGGCACCACAGTCTTTCCTGAACTCCTAACGCGGCGCTGCTCCTGCTTGACCGTGATGTAAAAAGCTCTTCTTCAACTTAGAGTATAAGAGTTGGAGAGCGACATGCTGGAGTGGTTATCAAGACTGTGGGTGGGCGTTGCCGCCGAGCTTTCCCTTGAGAAAAAACTATTATAGGCGTCACGGCGTCCGTAGTGGTCTATCTTATCATAAAGCTTCTGCGCCGCGCTTACCGCTATGTAGTGACTATTGTTCTTGCAAACGGCATAGCCAAAGCCCGCATTAACGCCGCCCGAGCGACCGTCGCGCAGACAAGTCCGGGCGTTTGGCTGTCAAACCTGCCCGCGAGACCGCAAGATGGTTATACGCAGCGCCTTTGCAGAAGCGGCGTGCGCATTATAACGGCGGCCAACTTGAAAGGCGGCGTTGGCAAAACGACGGTCGCCGCTAACCTTGCGGCTCATTACGCGCTGTCCAACCCAAACGAGCGCGTTCTGCTTATCGAGCTGGATTTTCAGGGCCCTGCCGCGTCAACTTTCGCCATTGCCTCAAGATACAATTCAGCCGATTGGCGCCAGCTAAAGCGGCGAACTTGCTCATGTCCGGCCTTGATCAGGCGGCGGCGCTGGGAGGCATCGTCGCGCAAGGTTGCGAAATGCTTTAACCACGCCGACTTGTCGTGGGGGGAGGCATACAGAGCAGCGTCGCCGCATACCTCCGGCAGGCTGGCCTGATCGGTGACGACAACAGGGCACCCGAGCGCCATGGCCTCCAGAGGCGGCAGGCCAAAGCCTTCAGTGAACGAGGGGAAAGCCAGGCACAGGCAGTTTTGCAAGACGGCCGCAAGCTCTTCATTCGTCAACTGGCCGAGCCAGAGCACATTGGCGGCGTCGGTTATAGCGCCGCTGTTTTGAAACACCCGGCTATCACGGCCGCCTGCCACAGCGATTTTCAGCCCTAGCGCCTCTAACTCGGAGGCCATGCTCAAAATAAGCGCGGCGTTTTTGTGTGGCGCGGGGCTGCCGATCAGGGCGATGACATCCGGCTGCGCGGCGCTTTGCACGGCTGCGCTCAAATCGGATTTCCATGCAAAAACATGCTCATGGCCATCTGGCATAACGTCGATTTTATCTGCGCGAGCCACACCGAACCGCACGATTTGCGAGGCGGAGAAATGTGAAACCGTTGCAATACGCGCGGCGCGCCGGCCAAGCGCTGGCAGTAAGGCACCGTAGAGTAGCCGGAATCGTTTTGAATAGCTGGATGGAAACAGCCGCGTGTTCATATCGTGAATGCAGACGATTTGGCGCGACTTCGCCAAAGGCCCGCTGTTCCCCAAACTGAGAAGCCCGTCGCTTGCATGGCGCGGTAGTTCCGTTTGCTCCCACTTATGTCCCCCGCTTGTGCCAACCTGTTTCAGCGTCAACGCGCGAAGGCCAAGCAAATCGCGAGCCTTCGGAGGGCAAAGAATTTCGATTTCCAGACTGCTCGCAAGCGGATGGCCATCGGCGATCAGCCCATCGATTGAGCGGGTGATTTCCTCAGCGTATCGCTGCACGCCAGACATCGGCTGCGTCAGAAATCGCCCGTTGATAGTCCATTTGCGTGCAGCCATGCATCCCGCCATTCGTTCGCTAATGCCATCCGCATTTACACGCTGTTTGTTAAGTTTATGCATCAGCGGCGATCGAACATGACAACAAATTACATCGCGCTGTTGCATCGCAGCAAAATTCCTTACAGAAATCTAGGCCTAGGCAAATGTTCGCGAGATACCGGCGACGTGCAAGTTACGGAGCGACAGCCATGGCTGAAATTCAGCGCCGCTGGACGATCAACGGCGACTTTGTGGGGTTCAAGCAAACCGGCGTCGCCCGCTATGCCCGAGAAGTGACAGTGGCGCTCGACGCGCTTGTTCGCGAGGCCGACCCGCTGACGGCAAATCTGCGCCTGTTGATGGTCGCGCCGCGCGAACCGCAGGGCCTTAATCTCACGCACATCCGAGTGCGGGTTGTGCCAGAGTTTAACAAGCCGAGGCTTCCGCAGGTGTGGGCGCAGGCGCAATTGCCGCGATTTGTGGAAGGCGGCCTGTTAAGCTTCTGCAATCTTGCGCCCGTCTGGAAGCAGCGGCATATTGTATGCATACACGACCTGCACACCTTCCTCATGCCAGAAAGTTACGGCGCGGGCTTTCGTCTTGCGCACCGCTTAATCCTCCCGGCGCTTGGGCGTACCGCGTTTCGCATCACCACCGTTTCAAGCCTCTCGAAAAGTCATCTGGTCGAGCATAAAATTGCGCCGCCCGAAAAAATCGCCGTCACTTATAATGGCGCGGATCATGCCCGGCGATGGGATGCCTCGCGTTCACTGTTGCCTCTAGGGCCGCGCCCGTTTGTGATTTGCCTCGGCCAGCGCCAGAAATATAAGAATATCGAGCTTGTATGGCGGATAGCCCCTGCGCTGGACGCGCTGGGTCTCGATGTTTACGTGGCCGGCGATCTCGACAAGGCGGCGATTGCTTCGTTTGGCCTGCAAACGCCGGAGAATGTGCGGCTTCTGGGCCGCATTAGCGACAACGATTTGGCGGCGGCGCTTCAGACGGCGCGCTGTCTGCTGTTTCCGTCGCGCATCGAGGGCTTTGGGCTGCCAGTGGTGGAGGCAATGATCCATGGCTGCCCGGTGGTCGCCTCAACGTCGCCGTGCCTGCCCGAAATCGCGGGCGATGCGGCGCTTTACGCCGACCCCGATGACGCGGAAGGCTGGGCGGCTCAAGTCGCAAAGTTGCATTCAAGCGAGGCGTTGCGCGCAGATATGGCCCGCAAAGGCGCATCGCAGGCCGAACGCTATTCGTGGCGCGAGATAGCACGCACCTATCTGCGCTTGATGGCGGAGGCTGACGCGCCAGGTCGATAATCACTCGCCCGGTTTTAAGGCGTTTGGCGCTATACGGCGCCTGACCTGTTGAGCGAGAAGAAGCATCTCGCCCTGCAAAGGGTGTTTTGTAATCCACACTCCAGCGAACCATCCAATGACGCCGCAGATCCCAATCCCGACGCCAGTCAGTATTGACATGTCAAACGCAAATCCCCTGTAGGCCAGCCAGACAAGCGGAAGCGCTATGCTGAACGCCGCCAGAACTGCGCTGGGTATTAGCGCGATACGCAACTCTTTCCAGGTGAAATGGATGTGGGATTTGATGATCGCCAAGGTGACGGCCATCTGTATCGGTATGGTCAGCAGCATGCTGTATCTTCGCGGGTGAGCGTCGGTCGCTGCACAAGGTAGCTGCTGGGAATATCCCGGATGGTTTCGACAAGACCCAGAATAGTGACGCCGAGCGCCGAAACCCCGACTTCCTGCGGCGTCAGCAGGCGCGACACGGCGGCGATCAGGCCGAAGTTGACCAGCAGATTGACGTATCTCTCCGCCGAACTGTATGCGAGCGCGCGCCGGACTGCCATGCAGTCTCCGAGGTTTTGATCGCAAAATTGGTGCGGCGGACTTTCTTTGTCGGCGCATACAGCTTTTCTAGCAAGACTTTATGTATATGTCCTGAAGCTTTACCCGGCGCGGTCACGGGTTCAGCGTGGCCACTATTTTGAATCCACGCGGTTCGATGACAACAAAGCCGCCCTGCTGCAAATTCGGGCCCATTATCGCCAGCACATTCACCTGATGCGTAACGAAGAGCAGCGTTCCGGGGCCGCGCCATGCCGCGATCTCCGCACGAACGGCCTCGCTCGCCAATTTTATGCTCGCATCGCCGCGCTTCCAGTAGGAGCCAAGGTTTTCGCTTGTTTCAATTGTTGACGAGGGCGAGACCAGCTTCGCGGTATCGACGCAACGGCACCATGCGCTGGACATGACTTTGGTGATTCGAATGCCATTGGCGCGGAGGCGCTGACCAAGAAGCCGCGCCTGCGCCCGGCCCGGGTCATTCAGATTGCGCTGGGTGGCGCAGTCGCTGATCTGGAAGCCTTCCGGATCGCCCACGCCCGGCGTTGTCTGCGAATGGCGCATAAGGATGACGTGGCCACCAGCTTTGAGCTTGTTGAAAACATTGCCGCTAATGTTTTGCGCCGCAGCGGGATCGACGTACAGTAGCGCAGCCAACGCGTACACCAGAAGACGAAACATGGTAACTCCAGAGATGCGGAAAAGCGCTGGGCTTTGTATACCGAAAAAAGACGGTAAAAGCGCTGCATAAATACAGGCATCCAGAGGCGTTAAAATCATCACGGCGTTTTTCATCTCTGACACGCATTTTGGTCATGCCGCCATCATTGGGCTTTGTAACCGCCCGTTCGCATCGGTGGAGGAAATGGATGCGGCGCTTATCGAGCGCTGGAATGCAGCGGTCGGACCCGGCGATGTCGTTTATCATCTTGGCGACGTGTGCTTCCGCAACGCGCAGGGCGCGGACGAATATGTGCGGCGGCTAAATGGCGAAATTCATCTGATCGCGGGCAATCATGATGTACATACTCTGGAGGCGTTTCGTGGGGTGTTCGCCTCGGTTAGCGATATCAAGGAGGTGCGCATCGCCGAGCGCCGCGTGGTTTTATGCCATTATCCGATGCGCGAGTGGCACGGGTCGTGGCGCGGCGCATGGCATTTGTTCGGCCATGTGCATGGACGCTTCAGCCACGACCCGCACGGCTTCAGCCTGGATGTCGGCGCGGACAGCCACGATTTCCGTCCATGGTCTGTCGCCGAGATCGAGGCCATTATGGCCTCGCGGCATAACCCTTTCACCGGCTCGCGGCCTGTCGTTAAACGCGGATAATGAGCTTGCCGGTCACTTTCCGCTCGGCCAGAAGTGTAAGCGCCTCCGCTGTCTTCTCTAACGGCATCACATCATGAATGTGCGGCTTAAGAGCGCCGGACGCCACCCATGATAGCGCGCGCTCCATATTGGCGCGATAGCGTTCCGGGTGGCGCGCGGCGAACTCGCCGAAAAATACGCCTAGCAGGGCGCAACCCTTCAACAGCAGCAGATTGAGCGGAATGCTCGGGATGCCGCCGCCCGCGAAACCGACGACGAGATAGCGGCCCTCCCACGCCATCGCGCGCAACGCCGCCTCTGCGTGCGGCCCGCCGACGCAATCGTAAACAACATCGACGCCGCGCCCAGCCGTGAGCGCCTTCAGCGTATCCTTCAAATCCTGCGTTTCATAATCGACAACCTCGTCCGCTCCATGCGCGCGGCAGATCGCCAGTTTCTCGGGCGACGACGCAGCGGCGATGACCCGCGCACCCATTAATTTGGCCACCTCGACCGCCGCAAGACCCGCGCCGCCCGACGCGCCGAGCACCGCAACCATTTCGCCCGCCGCCAGTTTTGCGCGGTCGCCAAGCCCGTGCAGCGCTGTACCGTAGGTGATGGTCAGCCCTGCGGCGACCTCGTCGGTAACGCCATCAGGAATGGAGATCAAGTCCGACGCATTTGCGATGCTGACTTCGCGGCACCCGTTAAACTTCACATAAGCCATGACGCGCTGCCCCACGACGAACTCCGTGACGCCCGCGCCCAGCGCGGAGACAACGCCCGCGATCTCGCCTCCCGGCGAAAATGGCGGGGTAGGCCGGTGCTGATATTTGCCCTGGACTACGAGCGTATCAAAAAAATTGAGCGCCACCGCGGAGACGCAAACCGCTACTTCGCCTGGCCCGGGCGCAGGCACGGCGACATTGCTGAGGGTCAACCCCCCGATCCCGCTCACCCCATCTGACAGTATCGCGCGCATCCTTGAACATCCGGGTTATGTATCGAAAAGGTCGGAACGGATTTTTCGCCGAACGTGGAAAATGTCCTCAATACGGATATGCGCGCGCTGCTCGGTGTAGAGTATGTAATGCGATTGATAGCGATAACGGCGAAGCCCAGCCTTAACCTCGAATGCGGCAACGCCTGTACCGGGAAATTTTACGATCAGTTCAAAACTCGATTCGAGACCTGCTATGTAAGCAGCGGTTTGATTTACGCCAAAAGCCTCATCGTTATAAGCGACGATTTCCGCAATAGAGCCGATGGCTGCGGGTGAAAGTTTATAGGTTTTGATCATTCATCGCGCGCTTCGGAGGCCGTGCTGCGCGAGAACGCTCGACAATTTCGGCAACGGTTGTTTCTGTGGAAGTGGAGCAATCGAAGCTATTGAAATGCGCCTGATATGCAGCAAACTGCTCTTCGCGCGTCAAACGTTCCCAAGTATCGTCATCGGTGCCGGTCGGAACTGCCCATGACGACATTCTAGTAGCTGTTTTTGTCTCGCTCATGTTTAAAGTATAACACGCTTCAGATCCGTGGGTCGAGAGCCGCATAATTTCTCCTCCGCTGGACAAGATGGCTCAATTGGCCCATATCAGCGCAGGCAATAAGCAAAATCAACCTGAGGCGACACCAAAGCGATGCGCGGTTATTTCGCGATTGGCGCGGAGCGCATCTCCAAGCCGCTTAATCTTGGCAATCTGATGCGGTCGGCGCACGCTTTCGGCGCTAGCTTCTTCTTTACGCTGGATGCGCATGTGCGCGCCATCGATATGAAATCCGACACGTCGAAATCGACAACGCACCTGCCGCTTTATAACTGGGCGGGCGCGAAGGAGATGCAGCTGCCGAAGGGCTGCCGTCTGGTGGGCGTCGAATTGCTCGACGAGGCGGTGGATTTGCCAAGTTTCCGGCATCCGCTACAGGCGGCTTACGTGCTTGGCCCCGAGCGCGGCGTGCTTTCACCGCAGGTTTTGGAGCGCTGCGACCATGTGGTCAAAATCCCGTCCGCATTCTGTGTAAATGTCGCCATGGCGGGCGCGATTGTGATGTATGATCGTTTGGTAAGCCTTGGGCGGCATGCGCCAAGGCCGCTGTCGGAGGGAGCGCCTGCCAACGTTGCTCCCGAACATGTATTTGGCGCCTCTTTCAGGCGGACGCCGAACTTAAACGGTTCGTGAACTCCTTATTCGATATATGGCGCATCGGTTGAAATCCGTATAAAGAGAGCGAACTGAAAACTTAATGAACTTGATGCCGGGATTGACCTATGCGAATAGCAGCCTCCATATTTGCGATGATGTGTATCGGGCTGGCGGGGAGCGCCGCCGCGCAGCAAACTGGGGCGCAGCCTGCGCCTAAGCCTGCTACTCCGCAGACACAGCCAGGCGCGGCGCCGAAACCTGCGGCCCCCAGGCCCGCTGCTCAAGCGCCAAAGCCCATAGCACCCGCCGCTCAGGCGGCGCCGGCGCCAGGGATAGCGCCCGCTACGCCGCCAAAACCAAAACCCGTCGTGGTGACGCCGCCGCCAAAATTCATCGAGAAGCATGACGACTGGCATTCCTATATGCACGAAGCAGGTGGGGCCAAAGTGTGCTTCGCCGCCGCTACTCCGAAAGACAGCGAGCCAAAGGCGGCCAAACGTGGCCCCGCTTACTTTTACCTCACGACATGGCCGAAGGACGGCGTTCGCAACGAGGTTAGCGTATCAATAGGCTATCCAATCAAGCCCGATGGCCCGGTGAAAGTGATTATTGGCGCCGATGAATTTGAGTTTTTCGGGCGGCAGGACAAAGCGTTCATCAAAGACCCGGCGACCGAGCGCAAACTTGTCGAAGCGATGTCCAGCGCTGCGACGCCGACGATGATCGTGAAAGGCGTTTCCGCGCGAGGCACCGAGACATCGGATCAGTATTCGCTGGCGGGCATTGGCGCCGCCGTTAAAAAAATGGAGCAGACCTGCCCGTAATCGCTTTGGTTGCGGATCGCGGATAGGCAACATTATGCCCCTTATATTAGACGTGGCCCACGGACATCCCGCGCAGGAAACTCTTGCTCGCAGCTCCGCAGATTTGCTGGCCAGTAACGCGGCGGTCTCCGGCAAAACCGCGCTGATCGGGCTGAACAGGGCGCAGCTTGGCGAGACGCTGACCAAGGCGGGCGTCCCCGAGCGCGAACTGCGCATGCGGGTGGCGCAGTTGTGGTCGTGGCTATATGTGCGCGGCGCCGCCGATTTCGCGCCGATGACGAATATCAGCAAGGCGACTCGCGCGGTTTTTGACGATGCTTTCAGCCTGGAACGGCCGGAAATTGCCGCCGAGCAGGTGTCGAATGACGGCACGCGCAAATGGCTGCTGCGCCTCAAGCCTTCGCGCCCCGGCGAAACACCTCCAGAGGTCGAGGCGGTGTATATCCCCGAGGCGGATCGCGGCACGCTTTGCGTCTCCAGTCAGGTCGGCTGCACGCTCAACTGCACCTTCTGCCACACGGGCACGCAAGCGTTGGTGCGCAACCTCACCGCGGGAGAAATTACCGGGCAGATCATGGTGGCGCGTGACCGGATTGGCGACTGGCCCGGCGCCGAGGCGCAGGATAAGCGCGGGCTGCCCGACGCCGACCGGAAAATCACCAATATCGTGCTCATGGGCATGGGCGAGCCGCTTTATAATTTCGACAACGTTAGCCAAGCGATGGCGCTCGCTTCAGACCCGGACGGGCTGTCGCTCTCCAAGCGCCGTATCACGCTGTCAACCTCCGGCGTCGTGCCTGAAATCCCCCGCGCGGGCGCCGAGATGGGCGTCATGCTCGCCATCTCGCTGCACGCCGTGCGCGACGATTTGCGCGATGTGCTGGTGCCGATCAACCGCAAGTGGCCCATCGCCGAGCTGCTTGCCGCCTGCCGCGCCTATCCGGGCCTTTCGAACGCGCGCCGCATCACCTTCGAATATGTGATGCTGAAGGGCGTCAATGACAGCATAGCTGAGGCGAAAGAGCTGGTGCGGCTGCTGGCTGGCATCCCCGCGAAAATCAACCTCATCCCGTTCAACCCGTGGCCGGGCGCGCCGTATGAATGCTCGGAGTGGGAGCAAATCGAGCATTTTGCCGAGGTCGTCAACCGCGCCGGATACGCAAGCCCGATACGCACGCCGCGCGGCCGCGACATCATGGCTGCCTGCGGACAGCTCAAATCGTCGTCCGAAAAGTTGAAGGCCAGTCTGCGCGGCTCTACTCTACACGCTTGAGCCGCTTATTCGCTTAAGACTCTTCAAAGCCAGAATTATCACGGATGATCTTATGGAACAGATTCTAAATAATATTTTGCCTATTGCGCTGGCGGCGGTGGCGGTGGTGCTCGTTCTCGGGTTGCGCACCCTGTTGAAAGGGGGCAGCCCCAACGCCAGCCAAAACCTGATGCGGTGGCGTATCGGGTTGCAGTTTATCGCCATCGTTATTGTCATGGCGGCGATTTATTTTGGCGGGCGCACGCCATAAGGCGCCGCGTTTTTACCCCCCGTGACAATTTTCTCACGACAGTTGCAAAAGCCCATTCCTCAACGCCCCGCCGTTTGACTTTGGACTCAAGAGTCTGCGATTAAGGTTCATCGTAATTTTTTAGAGCTACTCATGTTTTCGATTCTGCGCTGCAAGATTTCAACTTCACGCAGCCTTTTCGCAGCGGTTTTATTCGCAGCTTTAGGGTTTTCACAAATTTCTCACGCCGGTTTTTTTGATAACTTTGAGAAAACCGAGGCATTTCCCGCAATCGACGAAATTCGTTTCGGCCTGCTTCTCCATGACGCCGAAGAAAGCAATAGTGAAGACGGCGTAGACCTCAATCTTGAAGTGTTGTTCGGCCGCATCGGGCATGAGCGCGGCAACTTTCTGGATCATTTTCTGATGCCTCGCCCGCACCTCGGCGCTAACATTAGTTTTAGCGGTGATACAAGCATGGGTTATTTTGGGGTCACCTGGGACACCAAACTGACAGAACGTCTTTTCTTTGAGACCTCGTTTGGCGGTGCCATTCATGATGGAGCGCATGACGACAAGGATGAGGCGGCATTTGGTTGCGCCGTAAACTTCCGCGAATCAGGCTCGCTTGGCGTTGCTTTGTCTGAGCAATGGCGTATGCTAATGACAATTGAACATATGTCGAATGCGGGCCTTTGCGGCGATAATGATGGTTTAACCAACGCTGGAGTACGCCTCGGCTATAAATGGTAGAATAGGCGTCTTACGGCTGCATGGTTGTTCTTACGAAAATCTATACAAAAACCGGCGACTCGGGAACCACTGGGCTTGGCTCGGGCAAGCGCGTCGCAAAATATGATTTGCGCATTGCCGCCTATGGCACTGTGGATGAGGCAAACTCGTTCATTGGAGTGGCGCGCGAAGTCATACCGGCCGCCCATGCCGTCGTCAGCGACATGCTTGGGCGCATCCAGAACGACATGTTCGATCTCGGCGCCGACTTGTGCATCCCGCCCGGCGGCGACACGGGCGGCTACGAAGCCCTCCGCATTATCGATGCTCAGGTTGTAAGGCTTGAAACAGAAATCGACGCGCTAAACAGCGAGCTAAAGCCTCTCACATCCTTTGTGCTGCCCGGAGGAAACCCGGCCTCCGCTGCCTTGCATGTCGCGCGCACCGTGTCGCGCCGCGCAGAGCGCGCCATGGTCGAGCTCGCAGCGCAAGAGGGCGAGATCGTGGGCGAGCCTGCCCTGAAATACATCAACCGGCTTTCCGATTTTCTGTTTGTTGCCAGTCGCTATGTGAATGGCAAGGGCGCTAACGACGTGTTGTGGAAGCCAGGCGCAAACCGATAGGCGGGCAGGAGATTATCGATGCTGTTTGTGCCGTTGTGGGATAAAAATCCGCTAGAAACAGTCCGTTTTCAGTTTGTGACGACGACCCTCATAGTCATCAATATCATTGTGTTCGCATTTTTCGAGATTGGCGCATTCGATCTGGTCGCCCAGATGACGAGCGAACAGCTTTCAAGTCTCGCGGTGGTGCCGCGCGAATTGATAAGCCCGGTGTTCGTGCCTGACGCCGCCACGCAGACAGCTATTAACCAGGTCGCTACGCAATTTCCCGAGGGCCTGACGCTTATCACCTACATGTTCCTGCATGCCGACTGGCTGCATCTGGGCGGAAACATGCTGTTTCTCTGGGTGTTTGGCGACAATGTCGAAGACGCCATGGGCCATTTGAAATTCCTGGTCTTCTACCTCCTCTGCGGCATATTCGCCGGGATCGCTCACGCTCTCAGCCAGGCGAGTTCGGATGTGCCGCTTATTGGCGCCAGCGGCGCCGTCGCCGGGGTTATCGCCGCTTATCTAATGCTGCACCCCAATGTGCGCGTCTGGTGTCTTGTTCTGTTCAAGATCCCGATCCGCCTGAGCGCGGGCTTTATTCTCAGCATCTGGATCATTTTACAGATCGTCAATGTGGTCACGAATGTGGGCGGCGCCACCGCCTGGTGGGCGCATATTGGCGGATTTATCGCGGGTGCTGTGCTTGTGCTGTTCATGCGCCGCCCCGGGATTCTCCTGTTCGATCGCGGCACAGGACTGGCCAAATGAACAATGCTGTTTCTGTTGCGCTGCATCACGCTACGCTTCATACTGTCGTTTCATTTCGCAAATGCGAACTTAATGTGCAGTCTTGGGGTTGATACGGAGCTGGCATGAAGATTGTGACGCCGGTCAAGCGCGTGGTCGATTATAACGTCAAAATTCGCGTTAAACCAGACGGCAGTGGCGTTGAGACAGCCAACGTGAAGATGTCAATGAACCCTTTCGACGAGATCGCCGTCGAAGAAGCGATACGCCTCAAGGAATCGGGCGCTGCGCAGGAAATCATCGCTGTTTCTATTGGGCCGCAAAAGAGTCAGGAAACCCTACGCACCGCTCTTGCCATGGGCGCCGACCGCGCGATCCACATCTCGACCGACGATGTGCTTGAACCGCTTGTTATCGCCAAGCTGTTAAAGACGGTTGTCGAGAAAGAAGGTGCGGGCCTCGTTATTATGGGTAAGCAGGCCATCGACGACGATTGCAATCAGACCGGCCAGATGCTCGCCGCACTGCTTGGCTGGCCACAAGGTTCCTTCGCTTCTAAAGTGGTCATCGAGGGTCAAAAGACGCACGTGACCCGCGAGGTCGATGGTGGTCTTCAGACATTGACGCTGAATTTGCCTGCTGTGGTGACGACTGACCTGCGGCTGAACGAACCGCGTTATGCGTCGCTGCCTAATATTATGAAAGCCAAGAAGAAGCCGCTCGAGGAAATCGCCGCCGCATCTCTTGGGGTTAATCTTGCTCCCATGCTGAAAATCGTCTCAACGACCGAGCCGCCGATGCGCAAGGGCGGCGTGAAAGTCGCAAGCGCGGCGGCTCTCGTTGACAAGCTTAAAAATGAAGCTGGAGTGTTTTGACCATGGCCATCCTGCTTCTGGCTGAACATAACAACCGCCAGCTCAATGCCGCGACCGCGAAAACGCTGACGGCGGCGCTTGCCATTGGCGGCGATATCGACATCCTTATCGTGGGCTTCAACTGCGGCGCCGCCGCCGAAGAAGCGGCCCGGTTCGGTGGTGTCCGCAAGGTTCTTATCGCCGATGCTGCGCACCTTGCGCAAAAGCTAGCTGAGGATGTGGCGAACCTTGCGCAGCCTCTGATGGCGGCATACGACGCCTTCGTGGCGCCGGCAACGGCTGACGGCAAAAATATTGCGCCGCGTCTCGCCGCCTTGCTCGATATCCCGCAGATTTCCGAGATTACCGCCGTTTTGGCCCCAAACCGTTTCGAGCGGCCGATTTACGCGGGCAACGCCATTCAAACTGTCGAGTCCACCAGCGCCCAAAACGTGATTACGGTGCGGCCATCCGTTTTCGCCGCTGCGCCGACAGGTGGCGGGGCGATGATTGAGTCTATAAACGTTCCCGCAACCCTAGGTCTTTCGTCGTTCCATTCGGAGCGATTGTCACAATCTGCGCGGCCTGATCTTGGCGCGGCGCGCATCGTCATTTCTGGCGGGCGCGGCATGCAATCCAGCGAGAATTTTAAGATTCTAGAGCGCATCGCCGATAAATTGGGCGCCGCTGTAGGGGCGAGTCGCGCGGCGGTTGATGCAGGCTTTGCGCCGAATGATTATCAGGTTGGCCAAACCGGCAAGGTCGTCGCTCCGGAGTTGTATATCGCGGTCGGCATTTCGGGCGCAATCCAGCATCTGGCGGGCATGAAGGACGCTAAAGTCATCGTCGCGATCAACAAAGATACGGAAGCGCCAATTTTCCAGATCGCAGATTATGGACTGGTGGGCGACCTGTTCGAAATACTACCACAATTTGAAACAGAGCTGGACAAAGCGGCGGGTTAAGCGAGCCAGCACCGCAGGGTAGAACGCATGAACGAGATATTGATTAATTCCATGAACATCAGACCCGGCGCAGGCGGCAAATCTGAACGCGAAATATTAGCGATCAAAAAGATCGGTCTCATTGGCGCGGGCCAGATGGGGCAAGGAATCGCCCAGATATTGTCGGTCGCCGGCTATGACGTGAGCGTCAACGATTTGTCCAAGGATCGCATTGACACAGCAATGGCGTCCATCAACGGCAATATGACAAGGCAAATCAGCAAAGGCAAGCTGACGGCGCAGGAACGCGACAATGCTCTTGGCCGCATCTCATACGCCCCGAACTTTGAAGCGTTCGCCGACGCCGACTTGGTCATCGAGGTCGCTACCGAGGATGAGGACATTAAGCGTAAAATTCTTGTCGCCTTATGCCCTTTCCTCAAGCCAGAGGCGTTGCTCGCGACCAACACGTCATCGATCTCAATAACCCGGCTTGCGGCAGCGACCGACCGGCCCGAGCAGTTCATCGGCATGCACTTCATGAATCCGGTGCCGGTAATGGAGCTGGTGGAAATGATCCGCGGCATTGCAACGGATGACTCCACATTTCAGTCGTCGCGCATCTTCGTCGAGAGCCTTGGCAAAACCGTCGCTGTGTCGGAAGATTTCCCGGCGTTTATGGTCAACCGCATTTTGCTGCCGATGATTAACGAGGCAGTATATACGCTTTATGAAGGTGTCGGCTCGGTTGAGGCGATCGACACCGCCATGCGGCTAGGAGCGCGCCACCCGATGGGGCCGCTGCAACTGGCGGACTTCATCGGTCTCGACACGTGCCTGTCGGTCATGCACGTGTTGTATGAAGGTTTATCGGACTCGAAATATCGCCCGTGCCCGCTGCTTGTGAAATACGTGGAAGCCGGATGGCTTGGGCGCAAGACCAGCAGGGGCTTTTATGATTATCGCGGCGAAACTCCCGTTCCAACGCGATAATCTGTTATTATAAATTTGCACGGTAAAGTAAACGGTGAGAGTTAGTTGCTTTTCACCGTCTCGCCTTCAATGTCTATTCGGGTGACGCTGGTATCGCGCTTCTCCCTCGCGGCCAGACGAGCCTCAGCTTTCTTCCGAAGCTTCTCAACCTTTGCAAAGGAACCATTCAAACGGTCGCGATCAATAGCGCCGGATTGGCTTGCAGCGCGCAATGCCTGCGCCGCTATCGTAACCTGGTCGTCGTTAATCGCTGTTGAACTTTTTACCAAAAGCAAATCAGCACCAGCATTCACCGCCTCAACAATCACTTTCTCAAAACGGCTGCCATTTTCGCCAGTTATATCGAAGTTTTGAAAGTCGGCGACAGTCACGCCACGAAAGCCGAGGTCGTCACGCAGGGTTTTAATGGTAACCGCAAAATTTTCACCATCGACTGTAACTGCGTCGCCCAAATCTTTCTTGAAAATTTCGCGATAGACAGTTGAAGACGCCTGTAAATCCGCAGGCGCTGGGTGAGTTTCCGATACCGCAAAATGACTGAGAGACGTAATCACGCCTGCATCCATGTGACCGTGGATATAGGCTGAAGCGAATGATGCAGCATGGAGCGGGTCTGCGCCAAAACTGTTCGTTCCCGAATTTTTCTCGCTATGAAGGCCAAGTATCGGGCTGAAATTGATATTAATACCCAACTCTGCAAGCTCGACCGCCATACCTTTATAAAGAGCATGAGCCGTTTGTGGCTCGTTCCCCTGCCCGATGTCGAAAGGTGTTGGATATGACTTGAAGCCACCGCTTTTGGCAAGCTCGCCCCCAGTGAACTCAGTGCTGACCAAACCATCCCGCTGCGGACGGCCTTGTTTAAAGTAAGCGATCAGCACCTTCGTTTGCTCGCGGTCATTCATATTGCGGGGCGCAAGTATGATGTGGGCCGCCAAATTCTGCTCAAGTTTGCGTCGCGCGTTCTTAACCTCATCGCTGGATTCAGACACGCCATCAAAGCTCATGATGAGCAGACGGCTAACATCACCGCCTGAGACAATCTCTTGAGCCTTAGGTATACCGATATCTTTGGCTTGGGGAGCCACCACATTAACGACGCTCAATCTGCGTTCTGGCAACGGCGGCACAGATTTTGGAACTTTGATCGACAAAAGCCTCTGCTCTGGCCGAACCCGAGGATTTGCAACCTTACCGGTGCTGATTTTGGCTTTGACAGCATTAATCTGAGGTTTGGCGACCTCTACCTTAGGTGCTGAAATGCTTTCAGGTAGCGCTTTTTTCTCCGGTATCTTTCTGGGTGCAGGAGCCTTGCCGCATTCGCTATACCCGTAGCGTGCGCCATAACGCGCGCAGTCATCCTGGCCAAGTCGCGGCCATTCGTTGTATAGGCCCCGCGAAGAGTGCCAGCCATCCTGCTCCGGCCGCTCAACTGGCTCTGTTTGCGCCACTGGTTTCTTTTCAGCGGCGAGCACTATCAACGGTGTTTGCACGCTTTTGGCAGCGGGCGTCGCTAATGGCGCGATAACCGATGGATCGCTTAAGGCCGAAAAGGCCCCGGCGATAGTAGCGAAAATAATAATGCCAAGACTAAAACTTGATTTTTGCATGATCTTTACCGCCCCAAGTTATTTAGCACGTGGCGTTTTTTGGGCGCAACCTCACTACGGTTGTACCCACGCCGACCTAGGGTTGTATAAAGTACGCGACCTAGACTATCACTACGCCGGTATGTAGCTTGCTTTGCCTTATCGATAGAGCGGTTTTAACGCTGTTGACGTTCGGGGACGCTGTCAGATCGCGGATAATAAACGTTTGAAAAGCGTTTAAATCGGGCGCAAGGCATTTGAGGATAAAATCCACCTCGCCGGACATCATAAAGCATTCGCGCACAATGTCCCAGCCACGCACGCGGGTCTCGAAAGCGGCAAGATCGGTTTCGGATTGGCTTGCCAGACCCACCATCGCGAACGCCGTCAGATCGAAACCAAGCTTTTTTACGTTGAGCAGCGCGTGATAGCCTTCAATGAAGCCTGCCTTTTCAAGCGCTCGCACGCGGCGCAGGCACGGCGGCGCGGAAATGCCAATACGGCTTGACAGCTCTAAGTTTGTAATGCGGCCATTCTGCTGCATTTCGCTGAGGATGCGCCAGTCAGTCGAGTCGAGTTTGAAAGCCGTCACAGCCATTGTCCTGAAATTGCTGCGCCGCAGCTTGTCCCTGCGGCCGGATATGACTAAAACCACCAGACCTTGGAATGATAAATCAGGCGCATGATGCAAGAATCCGAACTCGACTATCGCCCCTCCCCAACGCCCGCGCAAGGGCTGCGCGCCTGGATCATTTCGGATGGAAAAGCGGGACATCTTGCCATCACGACAGGCGTTGCCGAGGCCATGGGGCTAAATTATAAAGTCATCCCCGTTGCGCCGCGCGGTCTGCGGCGTATTTTCGCGCCCTGGGCGCCGGTCAGTCCCGCCAAGCGACCGGGCGCGGCCACCAGTCCGTTTCGTCCGCCATGGCCCGATTTTGTCTTCGCGGCGGGGCGCACCACGATTCCATATTTGCGCGCCATCCACTGGGCGGCCTTCGGCCAGACATTCACCGTCGCTTTTCAGGACCCCCGCATGGGCGCGCGCACGGCTGATCTCATCTGGGCACCCGCGCACGACAAACTGCGCGGAGACAATGTCATTAACACGGTGACGGCGCCGCACGGCTTCAGCCAGGAGAAACTGGCCGCGCTCGCCGCCAGGCCTCCTGTCGAGATCGCCGCACTGAAACGCCCGCGCATCGCCGTGCTGATTGGCGGGCCAAGCGCCGCTTATGCCTTCACATCCGCTGATGCGGCGCGGTTCGAGCGGCTGCTTGCTTCCGCCTCGCGTCTGGGCGCCAGCTTTATGATGACCGGCTCCCGCCGGACGCCGCATGAATTCATGGCGCGCGCCGAGGCGGCTATCGCGTCAGCGCCTCATGTCATCTCACGCAACTCCGGGGAAAATCTTTATCCCCATTTTCTCGCCAGCGCGGACGTGTTTTTAGTGACAGCTGATTCGGTTAATTTGAGTGGCGAAGCCGCCGCGACAGGTAAGCCAATCCATATTTTCCATCCATCCGGCGGAAAGGCAAAATTCGAGCGTTTTCATAGCGCTCTGACGGCTCTTGGCTCTACGCGAAACGCTCCGGATGTGTTTTCTTCGCTAGACGGGTGGACTTATAATCCGGTTCAGGCCGCCTCCACAGTAGCCGCAGAAATTCTGCGCCGGTGGGAGGATAATAAAGCCAGCATGGCGGCGAAGTAGCCTTTCGTTTATCCTCATGCTGTTAAGCCTTTAGCCGCCTTGTAAGCTATGACTGCGCGGATTAGATAGTCTGTGGCGAAATGAAGGAGCTGGCATGGGCGCGCGTCATAGTCATATGGTCATTATCGGGTCTGGCCCGGCTGGATATACTGCGGCGATTTATGCAGCGCGGGCGATGGTGAAGCCATTGCTCATCGAGGGCGTGCAGCCCGGCGGGCAGTTGACGATCACCACGGATGTCGAGAATTATCCGGGCTTCGCCGACGTCATCCAGGGGCCGTGGCTGATGGAGCAGATGCGCGCGCAGGCCAAGCATGTCGGCACGGAGCTTATCTCCGACTACATCGTCGATGTGGATTTCACCCGCCACCCCTTCCTGCTCAAGGGTGATAGTCGCGATGAATACACTGCGGATACCGTTATCATTTCAACGGGCGCTCAAGCGCGCTGGCTCGGCCTCGAAAGCGAGCAGAAATTTCAGGGCTACGGCGTCTCCGCCTGCGCCACCTGCGACGGCTTTTTCTACAAAGGCAAACAGGTGATGGTAATCGGTGGCGGCAATACGGCGGTCGAAGAGGCGCTGTTTTTGACGAACTTCGCCGAGAAAGTAACGGTCGTGCATCGCCGCGATCATTTCCGTGCCGAGAAAATTTTGCAGGAGCGATTGCTCAAGCATCCAAAAATCGAGGTGATCTGGGATACGGTGCTCGATGAAGTGCTCGGCAAGACCGGGCCGCTGTCTGTGACGGGCGCGTGGCTCAAAAATATCAAGACTGGCGACGTTACGGAACGCGCCGTGGACGGCGTTTTCATCGCTATCGGGCATTCGCCCGCGACGGATATTTTTAAGGGTAAGGTTGCAATGCGCGAAAACGGCTATATCGAAACCGCGCCCGGCTCAACAGCAACTAGCGTGCCGGGAGTTTTTGCGGCGGGCGATGTCACCGACGAGATTTACCGTCAGGCCGTGACAGCGGCGGGCATGGGATGCATGGCGGCGCTTGATGCTGAAAAATACCTGGCCGCGCTGCCTAAGTTCGAGATGGCCGCAGAGTAACGGGCGCTCGCGCCAAATCGGAAAAGCTGGACTAAGCATCGTGATGGATTGGGACAAACTCCGGGTTTTTCATGCCGCCGCCGAGGCTGGCAGCTTTACCCATGCGGGCGAGGCCCTGAGCATTAGCCAATCCGCCATCAGCCGTCAGGTCAGCGCACTGGAGCGCGATTTAAACGTGCCGCTATTTCACCGTCACGCGCGCGGGCTTATTCTGACCGAGCAGGGCGAACTCCTCTATCGCACGACGCAAGACGTGTTCATGAAGCTCGCCAGCGCCGAGATCATGCTGGCTGATAGCAAAGACAAGCCGTCCGGCGATCTGAAGGTGACAACCACGGTGGGCCTGGGTGCGGGCTGGCTCACGCCCCGCCTTGGCGAGTTCATCAAACTTTACCCCGATATTCACCTTCATCTCCTGCTGTTTGACGATGAGCTTGATCTGTCGATGCGGGAGGCAGACGTCGCCATTCGCTTCGCTGAGCCTACGCAAAACGACCTCATCCGCCGCCGACTTTTCAGCGTGCATTATCACGTTTATGCATCAGCGGATTATGTGCGCCGCACCGGTCATCCGAAAAGCCTGGAGGATTTGGACAACCACCGCATCCTCACTTATGGCGGCGTGCCGAACCCGTTGCGCCAGATTAATTTTCTGGAGACCGCCGGCCGCAACGGTTCGGCCGAGCGTCAGCCCGCGCTGCGCATTAACAGCATCTACGCCCTGAAACAGGCGGTGCAACTCGGCATCGGCATAGCCGTGCTTCCGGACTATGTAGCTCGTGACGATCCCGATCTGATCGAAGTCCTCAGCGAGGCGGACATGCCGGTGCTGGAGACCTATTTCGTCTATCCGGAGGAAGTGAAAAACTCCAAGCGCGTGAATGTCTTCCGCGATTTTCTGGTGGCGAAGTCGCGCGAGTGGTCGTTTTAGACCAATTTTCAGCGGCGGCCGAACAGGCGTTCGATGTCGGCGCGCTGCAGCTCGATATAGGTCGGGCGGCCGTGGTTGCATTGTCCTGAATTTGGCGTTGCCTCCATCTGTCGCAAAAGCGCGTCCATTTCCGGTAACGTCAAGCGCCGCCCCGAACGCACGCTGCCATAGCAGGCAAGCTTGGCGCAAATGGCGTTGAGTCTTTCCTGAAGGCTAAACGTTTCCCCCGCCTCAGTAACTTCGTCAGCCAAATCGTGGATGAGGTTCTTGATGTCGCCTTGACCAAAGATCGCAGGCATCTCACGAACAATGATCGCGCCATCGCCAAAGGCTTCGAGCACGAGGCCAAGCATTGCAAACGCATCGGCTTGGAAGGCGAGGCTTGCAACCGCATCGTTGTCCAACTCGACAATTTCAGGAATAAGAAGCGCCTGCGCCTCGATGCGGCCCGACGCGAGCGCGGCCTTCATGCGCTCATAGACAATACGCTCATGTGCGGCGTGCTGATCGACGATAATCACGGCGCTGTCGGTTTCGGCGAGGATGTAGTTTTCATGAAACTGGGCGCGGGATTGGCCGAGGAACTCGCCCTCTCCCCGCCTCTCATTCCCTCCGAAAGAAGATGGAGAAGAAAATGTGGCCTCCGATGGGTAAGCAAAGCCCCCTTCTGCATCGATGGGGACGATGGAAGGGAAAGAGAATGTGCAGGATGGCTCGGCGAAGCCGTTCATACATGGGGTGGACTCGTGGAGTGCTTGCAACGCCCCCATGCTCACCGCGTGCGATGTTTTGAATGCCGCGCGGCCTATCGCATCACGCAACGCGCCGATGATGATGGCGCGCACCAGGCCTCCGTTGCGAAAGCGCACTTCCGCCTTGGCGGGATGCACGTTTACATCCACAAGCGCGGGCGGAAGATCGACGAACAGGGCGAGCATGGGCTGGCGTCCACGCGGGAGTAGGTCGGCATAAGCCGCGCGCACGGCGGTGGCCAACAACTTATCTTTGACAGGGCGCCCGTTAACAAAGAGGAATTGCCCGGCGGCGTCATTGCGATGCAGCGTCGGCAATCCAGCGAAGCCATAAACGCGAATATCCTCGCGTTCGCCAGCGATAAGCGCGGCGTCCGATGCAAAATCGCGTCCCATGATGCGCGCAAGCCGTTGGCGGAAGCCCGCGTCATCACCCTCGGGCACGGCGGGCAGATTGAGGCTGGCCCGTTCGCCCGTGGTCAGCGATATGCCGACCGAGGGCCGCGCTAGCGCCAACCGTTTGACCATCTCGGAGATGGCCAAGCTCTCGGCCCGCTCGGATTTCATGAATTTCAGGCGCGCGGGCGTTGCATAGAAGAGGTCTCGCACCTCGATGCGCGTGCCCTGCGCTACTGCGGCAGGCTTGATTGCACTTTTCGCGCCCGCATCGACGGCGATGGCGAGACCGCACTCCGCGCCATGAGAGCGGCTAGCGATGCCGAGGCGCGCCACTGAGCCAATGGAGGGCAGCGCCTCGCCGCGAAATCCGAGGGTTGCGATGTTTGTGAGGTCTTCCTCGTCCAGCTTGGAGGTGGCGTGGCGCTCCACCGAGAGCGCCAGATCGTCAGCGTCCATGCCGCAGCCGTTGTCTGTCACGCGGATGAGCGACAATCCTCCATCGGCAGTGACGATCTCGATGTTACGCGCGCCTGCGTCTATGGCGTTCTCTGCAAGTTCCTTGACGACGCTCGCGGGGCGCTCGATAACTTCGCCCGCTGCGATGCGGTTAACTACCGTCTGTGGAAGCTGACGTATCGGCATTGGCGGCCTTCCCCGGCGTCATGCGCGCGAGATAGTCCCGCGTAATGCGCTTGCCCAGCTCCACGGCGGGCTGATCGAACGGGTTCACGCCCAGCAGATCGGCGGCGAGAATCGTTTCGATCATAAAGTGCATCATGAGACCGCCCATGGCCTCCTCGTCAAGCGTGGGGATGTCGATGACGCGCACTGGGCGGTTAGCTTCCACAAAAGCGTCGGCGATCGCTTGGCTCTGCGCATCCACCAGATCGGCCATACTGAAGCCCCCGAGATAAGCCGCGCCCGCTTTGGCGGCCAGATCGGCGGGGATGCTGGGCAAACCATATGATGGCGCAACGCGCAGCACAGTCATCATGTGATGCCGGGAGCCGCCGAGATAGAGCTGCATCTGGCTGTGCTGATCGACAGGGCCAAGCGCGGCGACGGGCGTCGTGCCCTTCTCGTCCTTGCCGAGACTCTCCGCCCAAAGCTGCACATACCAGGCGGCGAACCGCTCCAGCCGGTCAGCGTAGGGCATCATCACCGAGACATTCACACCTTTGTCGAGATAGAGGCCAATGTTCACGGCGGCGCCAACGGCGGGTGCGAAGTCGCCGGGATTATCCGCCGCGACAAACGCATCGAGCACCATCCTGGCGCCACGCCGCGCCGCACGCGGATCGATCCCCCGCGCGATGAGCGGTAACAGCCCGACAATGCTCAAGGCAGAGTAGCGCCCGCCGATGGCCGAGGGGTTGTCCAGAACCGGAATATCGAAAGCCTCGCACACATCGCGCAGACCATTCGCCTGCCCCAGTTGGCGCGCGTCAGACACGCCGAGGAAGAGGCGCGGGATGTCCGCCTCCTGCCCGCGTTCGCGCAACAGGGCGAAAATTGTAAGCATTTGCGACAGGGTTTCGGCCGTGCCGCCGGATTTGGAGATGACCAGAAAGCGGGCTTTGGTGAGGTCTATAAGGTTGAGGCCGTGCGCAAAAGAGCGTGCGTCGAGATTGTCGTAAAAACGGATGCGCGGGCGCTTTTGCGGGTTTGGCCCGCCTTTGTCGCCGGGGATCGACCAACCGCCAAGTTGCGCTAGCGTCTGGCCGCCGAGGCTCGATCCGCCGGTGCCCAGCACAATGAGCGTATGCGCGTCGTCACAAAGCTTGGCGAACGCCGCTTCAGCGTCAGCGATATCGCTCTCATTGTCACAAATGGCGAAATGGGCGAGACTGCGGCTGCGAGCCTGTTCGCGCAAAGCCTGAAAGCCCGGCTCCAGCCGCGATAGCCAGCCACCGAGTTGGCTTTCCGTCAACCCGTGCTCGCCAATGGAGGGGGCGAGACAACCCTTGATCGATTGAGAGAAACTCATGATGCGCGCCCTTTAAACAGCTCCGGAGAGCACTGTCTTAGCAAGGGCACCTTGAGAGGGGTAGTCCCTCACAACGTTTTTCAGGGTAACGAAAGCCTAATTATCCTTTGGGCGCGCTTTCGATTGCCGATACAACGCCTTCCGGCTCTCCAACCACGGTTATAATCATGTCGCGGGTGTTAAGCAGCCGCACGGCGACCCTTTTCATGTCGGCAATTGTCACCGCATTGATGAGGTCGTTGCGCTTCGCAATATAATCGATGCCTAGGTCTTCCATCTGGGTGCCAAGAAGCTGCCCGGCAATTTTAACTCCGGAGTCGAAACGAAGCGCGTATGAGCCAGTGAGATATTGCTTGGCGTTTTCCAAAGTCTCGGCGTCGGGGCCGTCTTTTGCCAGCCGCGCCAGTTCTTCTTCAATGACGTCCAGCGACTGTTTAACGGACTTGTTCTCGGTCGCCACGCCTCCAAGAAGTAGGCCCGCTTTATCGAGCGGGTAAAGATAGGTGTAGACCGAATAAGCCAGCCCGCGCTTCTCGCGCACCTCGATCATCAGCGTCGAGGCAAAACCGCCGCCGCCCAGGACATAGTTCAGGATAAATGCGGGAATAAAATCTTCGTCCTTGCGTTTAAACCCCTGAAGCCCGAACTGCACCACCGATTGCGGGTTGGCCATGGTGAGGACCTTGGTCTGCCGACCCTTTGGAAAAGCCGCTTCCGCCACCGGTGGTAGTGATGATTTTGCTGGGAGATCGCCAAAAACGGTGTCGAGAGCCGTCTTCAATTCCTCCGCGTTGATATCGCCGACAACGGAGATTTTCAGATTGTCGCGCGCGAAAGCCCTAGCGACGAACGACCGCAAATCCGAAGACATAATAGTCTTAACCGACTCGGCCTCGCCCTTAAGCGGCCTTGAGTAAGGATGCGACTGGAATGCGAGCTTCAGAAACTCGCGGCTTGCGATGTTCTCCGGCTCTTTATTGTCATTAATGATGCTGGACAAAATCTGCGCGCGTATACGCTCCACATCGTCGATTTCAAACCTCGGCTTGGTCAGCGCCAGACGCAAAAGATCGAACGATTCGCGTTTGTTGGCAGTAAGCGTCTGCAGCGAGCCGGTGAATGAGTCCAGCGCGGCGTCGAAACTCAGCTTGGTCGCAAGCTCCTCGGTGCGTTGCTGGAACTGGCGGCTTGGCAGATCGCCCGCGCCCTCATCCAGAGTGCCGGAAACGAAATAGGCAAGCCCTGATTTATCGGCCGGGTCTTGCGCGGCGCCAGCCTTAAAGCCGAACTGCATGGCGATGAGTGGCGCCTGATGATCTTCGACAAGCCATGCTTCGATACCCTGGGCGGAGACGACTTTTTGGATTTGCATGGCAAAACTTTGCGAGAGAGTAAACAGTACAATCGCTGCCGCGATGATGACGGTTGCGACTATTTCAACCATCCGGGAGCGCGTTCGCGTTTCGGGCAAGACCGCAACGGACGCCCGGCTCTTCAATATCTGACACCTCATTAATGAACTCCCGCGCCCGGTTGTTTCGGTGTTGATGGTCGCGCAACGTTGGCCGTCTGCGATGGCGCCGGGAAGAGCAGGCCAGTCACCGAGCGCTTGATATCAAGATACTTATTGGCGGCCTTCTTGACATCCTCGACCGTAACTTTGGCAAGCCGTTCAGCCCTTGTCTCGACATCCTGAACGGTACGGCCGGTCGCAAGCGCCCATCCATAGGTGCGCGCCATGCTCGCCTGATTGTCCGACATGTACACGATATCGGCGACGGCGGCGTTGCGAGCGCGGTCAAGTTCTTCCTGCGTCACGCCGTTTTCGCGCACATCAGCGAGAACGCCGTCCATGAGGGCTTCGATATCCTCAAGTTTGGCGTCGCCCGCCGCCACGGCGTAAAAAGCGATGCTGCCAGAGTCGAGCGCTGCACCCGAGAACCAGCCGCTGGCGGAGGACGCTTTTTTCTCCTCCACGACAAGTTTCATGTACATGCGGCTGGTTTTGCTCGACCCGGCGATGCGAGCCAGCATCTCCAGTGCTTCCGCTTCGCTCGGCGCGGCGTTGGGATAAGCCGGCGCCATATAGATGCGTTGTAGCGTCGCCTTGCCCGCACGACTGTCTTTCAGAACCACCCGGCGCTCAGCTGCGTGATCAGGCTCCTGCACGCGCGACCGCACGGCGGCATCAGGATTGGCCGGTATGACGCCATAAAATTTCTCGGCGAGCAGCATGACATCTTCGGGCGAGACATCGCCTGCGATCACGAGGATTGCGTTATTTGGCGCGTAAAACTTTTTGTAGAAGCCGAGTGCGTCCTGCCGGTTCAGCTTCTCGATTTCATGCTCCCAGCCGATGACGGGAATGCCATAGGGATGCGCGAGATAAAACGCCGCCTGCATCTGCTCCTGCAGAATGCTCAAAGGCTCGTTATCAACACGGGAGCGGCGCTCTTCAAGGATAACCTTGCGCTCTGTCGTCACATCGTTTTCATCGAGCCGTAGATTGACCATTCGGTCGGCTTCCATCTCCATTATCAGCGGCAGCCGGTCTTTCGAGACGCGCTGAAAATAGGCGGTCACATCATTCGATGTGAAGGCGTTATCCTGCCCGCCGTTACGCGCGATAATTTTGGAGAACTCGCCGGGCGCGATTTTTTGCGTGCCCTTGAACATCAGATGCTCCAGGAAATGCGCGATGCCAGATTTACCGATAGGTTCGTCGGCGCCACCCACCCTGTACCACACCATATGCGTGACAACCGGCGCGCGCCGATCCGGCAAAACCACGACTTCCATGCCATTGGCGAGCTTAGTGTGAAAGGCGCGCCCCTGCGCATTTGACGACGTATATGGAGAAGAGATCAGCATCATGATCGCGGCGGCCCAAATGGATATGAGATGAGGTTTGCGGCTAATAAGAGCGTCGAAGTTAAGCATCGTTACTCTTCGATGTTAAAGCAGGCGCGGATCTGCGTCCGGTCGCGTCACGTCACTTATACGAATGGACATCACATTGCGATCATTTCGATCACAACGTGACGTGTCAAATTAACTAGAAGACAGGTTTAATATAGCGCCCGTTAGCGCGCAGCGGTTGCAGCGGGCTCAGGCGCGTTGTTGCGAGCCTCGATGGCGGCGTTCGCTTCTTCATTTTTCTTGATGGCGTCTTTGACGTATTGAGCCCGACAGCGTGGCGCCCGACCCGTGGTTCTATCAAATTCCTCAATGCCGCCCTTGCCGCTCCAGTCGCCCTCGCGGCAGTATTTCGTTTCTTTCTCAATGGCGGCTGCGGCGTCTGCCTTTCTCTGTAGATCGGGATCGTTTGGCCATTGTTGCGCCGACGCGATGTTACGTTCGCCCGGTTCTGGCAGGCGGTCTTTAGATGGAGGCATCACGATGCCGGGGCGGTCTGGCAAATCCGGACCTTCGGCTTTTTTGCTGGAGAGATTTATCCCGGCAGCTTCCAGAATAGGAGCATTAAAATCCACATCCATGCCCTCGGCGCACCCTGCGGCAAGAGCTGCGATGCTTAAAGCAGCTATCGTTCGCGAAATGGAAAACCCGGATTTCAACACGTTCATATGTCTGCGCTCCTGCGAATCGTAACCGCAAGTATATTAAACTACGGGGCTTTTGCGACGGTTTTGTGGCCCGCAAAAAGCGACTCCGCCAGCAGCCCGATGACGCCTGCCACAATCGCCACATCAGCGATATTAAAGACATACCAGGAAAAGCTGGCATAATGAAACGAGAAAAAATCCGCGACCGCGCCGTAAACAATGCGATCCACCGTGTTACCCAGCGCGCCGCCAACGATGAGACCGACAGACGCCGCCGTCCAGCGCGACACCATATGGGCCAGCCAAAGCGTTAGCGCCACGGCCGCCACGAGCGACAGCCCGATCAGTACAAGCTTGCCATTAGCGCTGTTCTGCGGGAGCAGGCCATAGGACACGCCCGGATTCCACACCATCACAAGATCGAGATACGGCGCAACGCTGACTTTGCCGCGCTTCGCAATCTCGTACACATGAATCATCCAGTATTTGTGCGCCTGATCCACCGCGAACACGAGCGCGGCGATGGCGAGGCCAAACGCGCTATACCTGCCCCACGCCCAGTTATATCGCCTCATCAAGCAGTTCCTTCTTTCGCGCCTGACCCACGCGCTCGCCAACATCTGGCAGGCGCGGCCTGTTCACGAGCGTGACTAGCACGAAACTGATGATGAGCAAAAGATACCACGAGCCAAGCTTTTGCAGGCTTACCGACTGCCATTCGCGCTGGCCCGGGTAAATCCAGGTGCCTGTCGCCGTGCCGATGTTCTCCGCGATCCAGAGGAAAAGCGCGGTGAGGAAAGCGGCGGTTAGCAGCGGCATCCATCGGATTTGGGCGTCGACGCAAAAATAGATCCGTACGCGCCAGAACAGCGCTGCCGTGGCCGCGAATAGAGCCCAGCGCAGATCGGCGGCGAAATGATGGGTAAAGAAATTGACGTAGATCGCCAGTGATAGCGCGACGGTGAGCCAGAACGGCGGATAGTTGCTGAAGCGCATGTCGAAGATGCGAATAGCGCGCGCCATGTAGCTGCCCACCGCCGCATACATGAAGCCAGTGAACAGCGGCACGCCGCCGATCTTCATGATGGCCGCTTCCGGATAACTCCATGATCCCATATAAGTTTTAAACAGCTCCATGATGGTGCCGACCACGTGGTAGATGAGGATGACTTTCGCCTCTTCGAAGCTCTCCAGCTTGAAATAGAGAAACCCCACCTGAATGGCGATGGCGGAGATGAACAGCGCATCGTAACGATGCAAGGCCCAATCCGTGCTCCAGATGAGCTTGGTGACGATCAGCAGCCCAAGCATTATGCCCGCGAAGAGACAACACCACGCCTGTTTGAGACCAAAGAGGATAAATTCCGCGAGCGGCGCAGGAAGCTGTCGCACGAGCCGTCGGATGCGCCGCCGCAGCGGATCGAGCAGCGGGCCAATGGGGTGCGGCGCGTTTTGCCGCAAGACCCTGTTATCCATGCGCCGACTTGTGGCGGGCGTCCCATTCGCGGACGGCTGCGGCGTCGCGCGGGGTGATGTCGGGGAATTCCGCGTCGGCGCCCACGTCGGGCGAGATGCGCCACGAACGCGCGCATTTGCGCCCCTCGGCCCGCGCGGGGACGACTGCTACGCCGGGGGCGTCAAACATCGACTCGAAACAGTCCTCGGGACCTTTTCCCTGTATGATCGTCGCCGCGCTGGTTATCGTAATCTCCGCCCAATCTTCGTTTTCGAATGCTTCATATCGGACTGGGTCTTGGACATAAATTGTGACCACAGCTTCTAGACTAGAGCCGATACGCTTCTCGCGACGCTCGACTTCGAGAGCGCCCGTGACAACACGTCGGGCATCCCAGATGAGAGACCATTTAGCGGCGAAGTTCGCATCTGCGCGCCACTCAGCGGGGATTTCGGGGAAGGTGCGCAGGTGCACCGACCCCTTTTCGTCCGGGTGGCGCGCCAGCCAGGCTTCCTCGGTGGTGAAGCACAGGATGGGCGCGAGCCACGCGGTGAGACAGGAGAACACCTCGTCGAGCACGGTAAGGCAGGCGCGGCGCTTCGCCGATGAGTGCGGCTCGCAATACATCGCGTCCTTGCGGATATCCAGGTAGACGGCCGAGAGGTCGGTGGTGCAGAAGTTGAACAGCAGCGTGAAGACGCGGCGGAAGTCATATTCAGCGTAGGCGGCCCTCACTTGCTCGTCGAGTTCGGACAGGCGATGCAACACCCAGCGCTCTAGCTCAGGCATATCGGCGTATTCGACGCGCAGTTCCGGCTTGTAATGCGACAGCGCGCCGAGCAAAAAGCGCAGCGTATTGCGCAGCTTGCGGTAACTATCCGTCGCCGCCTGCACGATGCTTTGCCCGAAGCGGATGTCGTTCTCGAAATCGGACGAGGCCACCCACAGCCGCAAAATCTCCGCGCCGCTCGTCTCCATCACCTTTTGCGGGGACAGCGCGTTGCCGCCCGATTTCGACATTTTCTCCTGCTTCTCGTCGAGGATGAAGCCATGGGTGAGCACCGCGTCATAAGGAGCGCGCCCGCGCGTGCCGCACGCCTCCAGCAGCGAGGAATGGAACCAGCCGCGATGCTGGTCCGAGCCTTCGAGGTAAAGACTGGCGGGCCAGGCCAAATCCTTACGCTTTTCCAGCACGAAGGCGTGCGTGCAGCCCGAGTCGAACCACACATCGAGAATATCCCGCACCTGCTCCCAATCGCCTGGGTTATTGACTAGCCCGCCGAGGAACCGCTCCCGCGCCCCCTCCGCAAACCACGCGTCCGCCCCCTCCGCCGCGAAGGCGTCCGTGATGCGTTTGACAATTTCGTCATTGCGAGCAGCGTCGCGACGAAGCAATCCATCGTCCGCGCTCCTGGCTTTTTTGGATTGCTTCCCCTTCGCTTCGCTCCGGGTCGCAGTGACGGCGGAGAGCGCAGCTTGGGCGGGGCGGGGCAGCATTTCGCCGGTTTCCTTGTGCACGAACACGGTGATCGGCACGCCCCAGGCGCGCTGGCGCGAGACCACCCAATCCGGGCGCTTCTCGATCATGCCGTTGATGCGGTTGCGCCCGCTCTCGGGGTAAAATTGCGTGTCGCTGATAGCGGACAGCGCGAGGTCGCGGATGGTCTGATCGTTGCTTTTTTTCTGCGCTACCGCTTCGCTACTTGAGCGCGGGACACCCTTCACCTTCACCGGCTTGTCGAGGCTGATGAACCATTGCGGGGTGTTGCGGAAAATGACCGGCGCTTTCGAGCGCCACGAATGCGGATATTGGTGCCGCAGCTTGCCCATGGCGAGCAGCGCGCCCGCGTCCTTCAGCGCCTGCACCACGGCGGCGTTGGCGTAGGCCATGTCGTCGAGCTTGCCAAACGAGCCGTAGTCGTCCACGATGCGCTTTGGATTCGCGCCGCCGAACAGCGGCACGTGCGGGAAATAATGCCCGTCGGGCTGGACGGTGTGCGGCACGTCGTCGATGCCGTCCGCGGCGAACGTCGCCTTGTTGGAGATGTAAAGCCCGTAGTCGTCCACCCCATGCCCCGGGGCGATATGGACGAAGCCAGTGCCGGTATCGTCCGTTACGAAATCGCCTTCATACAGTCGCACTGGAAAATTGTACCCACGTTCGTACAGCGGGTGCCGACAAATAAGTTTCTTTGGATTAACGTCCTTCAGCCGCTTCCAAGCATCAATGCGCGCCGCTTTTTTCGCATTTTCTGCGAGAGAGTCGGCAAACACGAGAACATCACCAGGTTTGGCCCAGTTATCGGCCGGAGCTTCCGTAACTTTGTAAGCGCCGTATTTGATCTTCGGCGAGAAGGCAATGGCGCGGTTGCCCGGCAGCGTCCAAGGCGTCGTCGTCCAAATTACTATTGATGCGCTATCAATTTTTTCGGCGTTAAATACTAGGTCGATCAGCGCTTCTTTCGGCAAATCCCACTCTTCTGAGCCTGGCTTAAATGGACTGATAGGGAACTTCACGAACACGGTCGGGCTGACATGCTCGTGATACTCCACCTCCGCCTCGGCCAGCGCCGTGCGCTCGACAACCGACCACATCACCGGCTTCGAGCCGCGATACAGCGAGCCGTTCATGGCGAATTTGCACAGCTCGCCCGCGATCACCGCCTCCGCGTCATAGCTCATCGTGGTGTAGGGGTTGTCCCAATCCGCCTCGATGCCAAGCCGCTTGAACTCGTTTTTCTGCTCGCCCACCCAATGCTCGGCAAAGCGGCGGCACTCGCCGCGAAACTCGTTGGTCGGGATTTCGTCCTTGGAGCGGTTCGAGCCGCCCGCACGATATTTCTCCTCGATCTTCCACTCAATGGGCAGGCCGTGGCAGTCCCAGCCCGGCACGTAATTGGCGTCGCGGCCCATCATCTGCTGCGAGCGCACCACCGTGTCCTTCAGGATTTTATTCAGCGCGTGGCCGATGTGAATTTGGCCGTTGGCGTAGGGCGGGCCGTCATGCAGGATGAATTTTTCGCGGCCCTTAGCGGCCTTACGCAGGCGCTTGTACAGGCCCAGCTTGGCCCAGCGCGCGAGCAGGCGAGGCTCCAGCTCCGGCAGCCCCGCCTTCATCGAGAAATCGGTTTTCGGCAGGAACAGCGTTTCAGCGTAATCGCGGGCGGGCTCCTCGGCGGGGGGGCTGACCGCATCAGCTTTCGCTTTCGCCACCGTCTTCACGTTATGCAATGGTTTCGCTGACATCATATCACCAATAAATTTGGATTGGTGATACCAGCGCCGCCTGATGCTTTGTCAACTTAAAAGCTCTAAGTCCCCTTTTAGTTGACATGTCTGACATTTCGTCTTACGTAACGACATGGAACAAATCAGCAAACTCACTCGCAACGGCAACTCGACAACGCTCACCCTCAGTCCCGATGTGTTGGCCGAGGCCGGCATGGCGCGCGGCGACGCTGTTGCGGTGACAGCGAAGGACGGCGTAATCACCATCACCCGCGCCGACAGCGACCATGCCGAGGCGATGGCTTATGGCCGCGATTTCATGGCCCGCTATGACCGTATGTTCGCCAAGCTCGCGAAGTGAGGATCATCCCGCTGACGGCTCTTATTGAGCTGCACGCAGAAAGTTTGGCGAAGCATGGCGGCGCGTCGGGCACTCGCGATTTAGGCGCTATCGAAGCGGCTTTAGCGCGCGCCGATCAATTGCTGGCCTACGCCGATCCACTCCCTGACGCGGTTGATGTCGCAGCAGCAGTCAGCGCAGCTCTTTGTCGCGCGCATGGTTTCGTCGATGGCAATAAGCGCGCTTCGGCCATAGCTCTCGGCGTCACATCACACATGAACGGCCTCTATCTAGATATCACTCAAGGCGACGGCGAAAGGATGTTTCTAGCCCTCGCTGCGGGTGAATTGAGCGAGGACGCCTTCCGCGACTGGGTGCGCGCCCACTGCGTCGATGATTAATTGTTATCCAATACGAGCCATAGCCGCCCTTGTGGCGGCAATCCAAAGTTTGGATTTTGATCTGCTGGATGCCGGGTCAAGCCCTGCCATGACTCATTCAGCAAATACCGGCGTAATATCCGCACATTCGGCGTAACGGATGCAAGACACGAAATGGTCATTCACCATGCCGCAGGATTGCATCAGCGCGTACATTGTTGTGGGCCCGACGAAGCGAAAGCCGCGCGTTTTCAGCGCCTTCGACATCGCCTTGCTTGCGGGCGTCTGCGTCGGCACGTCGGCACGCTCGCGGAATTTGATCTGCACGGCCGCGCCGCCCGTGAAGCTCCACATGAAACGCGCGAAATCCTCTCGCTCCGCAACGTCCAGATAAGCGCGCGCATTCCCTATCGCCGCCTCGATTTTCGCGCGGCTGCGGATGATGCGTGCGTCAACCGCCAGTTCGGCGATTTTCTCCGGGCCATATGCTGCAATTTTCTCAGCGTCGAAGCCGTCGAAAGCGCGGCGGAAATGCTCTCGCTTGCGCAGGATCGTGATCCACGACAGCCCGGCCTGAAAACCCTCCAGCACGATCTTCTCGAACAGCGCCTGCGGGTTCGTCTGCGCGACGCCCCATTCCTCGTCGTGGTAGCGCACGTAAAGCGGATCGGCACCGCACCACTCGCAGCGCTGTTTCAACGGGCGGCTCCGGCCGCCGTCGGCACCTCGAACGAGTAGTTGGCCCACTCGGGGATACCCAATGTCACCGCCATGCCGCCAGCGGTGATCGGCGTGCCCGCCGCCATTGCCTCCCTCGCGCGATCCAGCCTTACAATCGCTATGCCCCGCCCTCCATGCGCGGAACCGAGAGAACCCAGCGTTGCCGCGCCCGCGATAATGTCCACGCCCTCCGTCAGCGGCGCATCGGCTACGACCGCAACCACTCGCCGACGCGCGGTGCCGCGATGCTGCATCCGGCTGACGATCTCCTGGCCGACGTAGCAGCCTTTTTTAAAATCGACGCCGTTTAGCAAATCCATGCAGGCGTCGTGCGGAAATGCCTCGCCGTATATGTAATCGCGCCCGCCTTCAGGCACGGCTAGCGTGATACGATGCGGGTCATAACCCCCAGAATCTTCCAAACCGGCACGCGGAGAAATGCGGCGATAGCCTAGGGCGGGCAGTCTGGGGTCGGCGAAACTCTCAGCACCGCCATTGGCCGCATTGCCCCAGGTTACGGTTACGCAGTAGGTTTCCCAAACATCCTCGATGGCCACAGCGGAGCGCAGTTTGTAAAGCGCTAGGCGCTTGGCGAGCGCCGCGGCGAGTTCGGCCGGACAATCTATCCAGAAAGCGTCTTCCCTCCGCGCAATGAAAAAGCTGAACAGGATTTTGCCTTGCGGCGATAAAAGTGCCGCGTAGATGGCGTGGCCATCAACGGCCTTGTCCAGATCATTTGTTATCAGGCCCTGCAGGAAAGCGTCTGCATCTGGGCCTGAAACGCGCAAGACGCCCCGGTTATGGAGTGCTGTGCTATGCTGATTTTGCATGGTTGCGCCTCGACTTAAGGCGCTAATTTAGTCAGGGCTTGCCACGGGTACAACAGGCTTCTCGCGCTTTTGCGCAAACTCGTCTGGAATTTCGTCCGGGCCGTCGTTCCCGTCGCGCTCATTGAGGTCTGTTGAACGCTCGTCGGTTTGCTGGGTCGTAGATGTCATGGACGGGGGATCGCTTGCTGGGAAGGTATCGTCAAGCGCCGCGTCCAGATGTTCATCGGTCGTCGGAGCCGTGTCCGGTTGCTCGCTCATTTTGTCGCTGTCGGGCTGTTGTTGTTTATCGGTGTAAATAACGCCGTCGCTCGCATCGCGATCTTCGGGGCGGGGGCTGTTTTTTGAATCTTGCATGAACGTCCTCCACTTGGTTTATATCAGACAACGGCGAGCGGCCGGTGGACGTTCCAGCCTCGTGGAGTAACATGCGCGAAATTTTCGATCTAATCATTCGCGGCGGAATGGTCGTTAATCACTCCGGCGTCTGGATGGGTGACATCGGCGTTCGCAATGGGCGCATTGTTCGCCTGGGAGATATTCCCGCCGGCGCGGTGGGCGAGGTTTTTGACGCGCGCGGTCTGCATGTGCTGCCGGGCGTCATCGATACCCAGGTGCATTTCCGCGAGCCGGGCGCGGAGCACAAGGAAGATTTGGAGACGGGCAGCCGCGCGGCGGTCATGGGCGGCGTTACAGCGGTTTTCGAGATGCCGAACACCAATCCGCCCACTACCAGCGCCGAGGCCCTTGCAGACAAAGTCGCCCGCGCGCGCAACCGGATGTTTTGCGATTTCGCGTTTTTCGCCGGCGCCACGGCGGAGAATGTAAACGACATCCCCGAGCTGGAGCGGCTGGAAGCATCGGCGGGTATCAAGGTGTTTATGGGCTCGTCCACGGGCAGCCTGCTGGTGGACGATAAGGCGACGCTTGCGCGCATCTTGGGCAAACTCTCGCGCCGCGCGTCTTTCCACTCCGAGGATGAGGCGCGGCTGCGGGAGCGCGCCGGTTTGCGCGTGGATGGCGACGCGGCCAGTCACCCAATCTGGCGCGATGAGATTGCGGCGTTGCAATCGACCGAGCGATTGCTTCGTCTGGCGCGAGCTGCGGGCAAGCGCGTGCATGTGCTGCATGTCTCCACCGCTGGGGAGTTGCCGCTTCTTCAAGCCAATAAAGATATCGCGACGGTCGAAGTTACACCGCATCACCTCACGCTGGCCGCTGACGACTACGCCCCGCTGGGCACAAAGCTGCAAATGAACCCGCCGGTGCGCGAGGAGCGCCATTGCGCTGCTCTGTGGGAGGCGGTCGCGTCGGGCGTGATCGACATTCTTGGCTCCGACCACGCGCCTCACACGCTGGAGGAAAAGGCGAAGCCTTATCCGCAATCGCCGTCTGGGATGCCCGGTGTGCAAACCCTCGTGCCAGTGATGCTCGATCATGTGAATGCGGGACGACTTTCCATCGAGCGATTTGTGGATTTGACGAGCCATGGCCCGGCACGTGTGTTCGGTATCGCGGACAAAGGACGCATCGCGGCGGGCTATGACGCGGATTTCACGATTGTCGATTTGAAAGCAAATCGGGAGATCACGGACGCATGGATCGAAAGCCGCTGCGGCTGGACGCCTTACGCTGGCCGCGCGGTCAAAGGCTGGCCGGTGGCCACCATCGTGCGCGGGCATTTCGCCATGCGCGAGGGCCAGATTGCAGCCTCCGCACATGGCGCACCGGTGTCGTTTACGGAGAGCCTACCGCATCGTTGAATTGGCCGGGGTAAGCCGAACCAATTCACCGCCGACACCCTCCTGACTAGCGTCAATTACTAGCAGCAACGTGCCATCGCGATCCTGGATGACATCGCGAATGCGCTTGCCGATGTCGATCTTCTCTTCGCCGGTTACTTTCGAGCCATCGACCGTCAAACGGAAGAGCGCCTTCGAAGATAATCCGCCAACGAGCGCATTGCCCTTCCACGCCGCGAACTTGTCGCCCGTGTAGAAAATCATGCCCGATGGCGAGATGGACGGATTCCAAGACTTCGCGGCTGAGGCGAGTTTAGGCTCGGTCGAAGGGCGAGGGATTGGCGTCTTATCGTAGTTGTCACCTTCGCTGACCTGTGGCCAGCCGTAGTTTTTGGCTTTTTCAACAACATTGACCTCGTCGCCGCCCATCGGCCCCATCTCGTTGATCCATAATTGCTGTGTGTATGGATTGATTGCCGCGCCAAGCGGATTGCGGTGGCCGAGCGAATAAATGTCAGGCCGCGATCCGGACTTGCCAACGTAAGGATTGTCCTTTGGGATCGATCCGTCGGCGTTGATGCGCAGGATTTTGCCGATGTTGCTATTCATGTCTTGCGACGGGTCAAAACGTTGACGATCGCCAGACGTAATAAAGAGCGTGCCGTCAGCGGCAAATAACAGACGTCCACCAAAATGCCCGCGACCCATTGTTTTCGGAACCTGCCGCCAGATGACTTTCACATCCTTCAACGCGCCGTCATCGAGGCGCGCGGAAGCGACGGCTGCGCCTTTAATTACGTTATCTTCGGCTTCAAAATACTGGCCGAGGCGGGGATCGGCGATATCCTTGCCACCGGGCTGCTTTTCAGCGGCTTCGGTGTAGGAAATGTAAACCGTCTTATTTTTCGCAAAATCCGGGTGGACTTCCACGTCCAGCAGGCCACCCTGCCTGCGGTAGGACACTTCGGGCACGCCTTTAATCGGCTCCGACAGTTTGCCGTTGGCGAAAATGCGCAAATTCCCAGGCTTTTCACTAATGAGATAGCTTCCATCCGGCAAAAGCGTGATGCCCCAGGGATTGTCTAACTGGGCGAGGCTTTCGACAGTGACAGGCCCCGACTGGGTTTTAATTTCTTCAGCGATGACGGCGCTGGTCGCTTGCAGGCTGAGCAGGGCTACGAAAGCGGCGCCAAGCTGCGGCTTTCGCAATTGTGTTTTCGAGTAAGATTTTGGCATCGGGTCTCCATGCAAAAAATATTGGAGAGAACCCCGGCTACGAGATGGCGGCCGGTCGGTAGTCGTCTCCATAGTGTTAGCAATGCGAAACCCTAAGGATCGTTCCGGCGCGCTATTATTCGGCCTTGTCGAAAAAGTGCCAGACGCCTGTTGAGGAAATGCCGACGCGGTAGTGTGTGTATTTGCCCGTCTCCAACATTTTCTTCGCATCGGCGGCCGAGACTAGGGTAAGTAATTCCACCTGCTGGCCGGAATTGAGCGACTGAAGGCGGGTTTCAGCGAAGTATGGCCATATGAATAAATCGCCATCCTTGCCGCCGGTTTTGCGAGTATAACCCGTGCGAAAAATCTCGATGAGAATGGCGAGAATTTCCCGCCCCTCTCCATCGCCAGACAGCTTCTTCCAGAACGCGACCGGATCGGCGACTTTGCCATTGCTGAACACCGGCGGCAGTTCGTTCATATCGGCGGCGACGCGCAATGTTTCTATGTCGCCAGACACTGCGGCGGCCAAGATCGCCTGACGCATACGCTGCGTTTCCTCGGGAAGCTTTGACACATCGCGCAAAATCTCGGGCGCGGGGGTCTGTGCCTGAGATGCGCGCGGATGGACAATGCCGCCGCCAGTCATTAGGGATGCAGTTAGGGCCATTGCAACCATGCCGCCGCGCGCACGTTTTGTATTGTTTTCCCCTCTCCAAGGCAGTCGACACCGAAATTGTCTCAATCTTATGGGCATTGGCAAAATAAATCCTTTGAGGCTAAGGCGAATGATTGTCTGAAATGATATCGAGCTTATTTAGGGCCTTGGAATGGCGCGGCGCGTGTAAAGATCGCGCCGTCACGAAGGAAATGAACGGTTGAACGGAGATCCGGTTTTCACCTTCCTCTATATTGTCCTAACCGGGCTCGTCGTCGGCGTCATCATCGCTGCGCCTGTTGGCCCCGTGAATGTGGTGTGCATACAGAGGACGCTGGAGCGCGGCTTTTGGGGCGGTTTCGCAGCCGGGTTGGGCGCTGTTCTGGCTGATGGTCTGATTGCGACGGTCGCGGCTTTCGGCATCACGGCGATTTCGGGCGTCATGGAGACCCACAAGCATAAAATCACATTCATCGGCGCTGTGGTCATGGTGGCGTTTGGCGTTAAACTGCTTCTCACTGAGCCGAAAATTGTAGCGACCGCCACAACAAACATTGCCCGCCTGCGCCGATTTGTTGAACTCATCCCTGGGTTTGCGCGGCCTGCACTACGCCTTTCCATTTGGCGCATCATGCCGCACGCTGCCATCATTCCACAGACGTTTTTCCTTACGATCACCAATCTTGGCGCGATTATCGGACTTTTCGCGATTATGAGCGGACTAGGGTCGATTGTCGGCGGCGTTCACAAAACCAGCCATGCCATCATCCTCGTGGCGGCCATTATGACGGGAAGCATGCTGTGGTGGATCGGCCTGTCGCGCCTCATCTCGCGCATCCGGCATAAGCTGACCCATAGTCGCCTGCGTATGATTAATCAGGTGGCGGGCGTTATCATGCTGCTGTTCGGCGGGCTGCTGCTGCTGCAGTTTACGCTCGGGCTTGTCGACTTTTATCAAGCTCAAGCGACTGTACGGCCAATTCCGAATTAGTTACTGAATGACTTTGCTCATCGTGAACTCGCCGTTTTCGATACGTTGCGAAAGATTGGATGTCATGGACGCAACCGCATCCTCGCCGTAAATTGAAACGAGATCGGTTAGAGCGGAAAACAGCGCCGCATTCGCCAACATTTCCGGCTCAATGCCATCGCGAAGCGCTTCTTCCCACGCCTCAAGAATATACCGCAGTGCGGCCTGCTTCCGCTGTTCGACGGAAATTTCCTGATGCGTCATAACTGACACGCTCCCGATACACGCTCCACCGTTTGCCCGGGGGCGTCTACAATGATTACTTTAGTCCTCGGTAGCATCACAGCCTAATCCTGCGCGCAGCCGCAAGACAAGCATTGATTAATCGTGAACGGCAAGACTTTCGCTTTGCGATGGAACCGTTTACGTAAGTGTCTTATAGCGCTATTTATTATCTTGAATGAGAACACTGGTAATGGCCGCGCCCTGCTCGATGAAACGATTTATGGCGACGATGGCGGAGCGATTGCACGCCCTGTAAGTGCGCGAATAGCCGCGATAGCCTTTGTTAAAATTCTCTACCAATCGCGCCTTGCGCAACGCGCTTGAGCCTTCGGCGTTGGTCAGCTCCCGCATCTGATCGCGCCAGTTCTGGCCGTCATCTTGGCCGCACAACTCGCGCAGGTAATGGATTGCGCCTAGAATTTCAGCAAGTCGTAGGATCTGCGCGTCGTAAGGCCGTTCCTCGCGCTCTGGCGGTGGCGATCCCTGCGCGTATAGCGAGCTTGCCGCGAACAGCATGATTATCGAGAGCGCAAAAGCGCGCCACCCTGGCGCCAATCTGTCGTGCATCGCGGCGTCTCCGTTTCCGGCAAAGAGTCTACGCATTTTAACAGCCTTGGAAATCGCCAGCATCGACGGCGATCGCTATGTTGCGCGCGGCGGCTGTTTTACTGGCAATATTTTCCGCGCTCGCCTCGCATAAAGCCCGCGCCTGGTGCACCTTTCCATGCGCGATGAGAAGGCGCAAGGCGGCGATTGCGTTGACGCTGGTCTCACATAAGGCGATGAGCGCGGCGTCGAACTGGGCCCTGCATGGCGCATAACGCCAGGCGGTGGCGATAAAATCTTTCGAAGGATGCTGCGAAGCGGCGAAATGGCCAGGATAGCTGATCGGACGCCACGAGAAAATTTGTGGAGCGATGCTGCGCGGGGCTGACGGCAACAGTGAAAACAACATGGCAAGCCGTGAATACTGACTGAGCGGCTCCGGCGATAGGAGTGTCGCGGCATTCAAACCATAATGGGGCGCATGAGCCTGAAAATGCCGCATGAGGGTATCGCTGCGCATATTCGCTGGCGCTTGCGGAGAGGCTGAAACGAACCCACCCTCCAAATTTGATGAACGCATTACATATACTCTTTCAGATAGGATGGGCTTGATTGCGTTTTCTCATCATGCCGAAAACAGTTTGAAAAATGCTTGCGCTTCGGCCACGCATTTAAAAGAAATAGCAAAGGTTGCCGCAGAAACCGGCGACCGGAATCAGCAAAGACAGCTAACACCATGAAAAGCTTAAGCGATACGTTTGCCCGTCTGTTCGGCGCGGCCCCCGAAATTGAGGAAAATAAAGAACAGGACATTCGCGTTGCGGCGGCGGCGCTGCTGGTGCACGCAAGCATGATCGATGGCGTAGTGAGTGAAATCGAGACCGGACGCCTCGCCGAGTTGCTGAAAGACAGGTTCAATTTAACGCCGGAGCAAACAAACGAATTGCTTATCGCTGCCGAGCGTCGTGAACAGGAGGCCGTCGATCTTTATGGCTTCACCTCGAAACTGAAACACATGATGAGCGAAGAGGAACGGCAGGGTATGGTTTTCATGATGTGGGAGATTGTCTTTGCCGACGGCAAGCTTGATCCCCTGGAGGACAATCTGGTGTGGCGCGCATCCGAACTACTTGGCGTCTCCACGCGCGACCGGATGACGATGAAAAAGCGCGCAACGGAGACGGCGGGGAAATAATGGCTCTAGACTCGAAGACCTTGTTCGTGCAGCTAGGACTAAAGCTAGGCTCGAAGCCTGATCAAAATGGACGCACGCCCTTGGTTCTCGTAACTGGCGCTAGCGAGGGCATCGGTTATGAGCTGGCCTTGCGGTTCGCCCGCGAGGGCCACGACATCATGGCGGTAGCGAGGAGCGCCGCGACTTTACAAGCGGCATCGCAGCGCATTCGCGATTTGACCGGGCAAGCCGTGCACGCTGTTGCAGCGGATATATCCAGTCAAAGCGGCCTGGACATCGTTGATGAGGCGCTTTCACAAAAGAACGCCTACGTGTTCATTTTGGTCAACAATGCAGGCGTAGGCTACGGCGGCGAGTTTGCAAGCCAAGCGCCGGAGGAGATGCGGCGGCTGATCGATCTCAATATGTATGCGCTCACTGAGCTGACGCGGCGGTATCTGCCCGGCATGAGAAGCGCGCGCCACGGTGGCGTGTTAAATCTAGGTTCGCTCGGTGGGTTTTATCCCGGCCCATACCAGGCGATTTATTACGCGAGCAAGGCGTATGTGCGCTCGCTCACCAACGCGCTGGCATGGGAGGTATGGGGTAGCGGCGTTCGGTTCTCCGTGGTCTCGCCCGGCCCTGTGCATACAGACTTTCATCAAAAAGCGGGCGTCGGCAACGCGAACTATCTTAAATTCCCGGGCATTATAAGCGCCGAACGGGTTGCTCGCAGCGCATACCACGGCTTTTTCATGCGCCGCCGCGTCATCGTGCCGGGAACGCTGGTGTTTATCGCATCAGTGTTTTCCCGCGCCATACCAACATTTATCATAACGCCGTTTATCGGCTGGTTGCTCAAAAAGCGGTACTAACCTCGCGATTTTCTTGATCTGGCCCAAAAAATGCTAGATTAAATCTGCAACAACTTGCCCTTCGCGATCCAGATGCAATCTCAATCCATTCTTCTCATAATGCACAAGCGGTGTTCGAACGCTGGCCACATCGGGCGGTGGCTAATCCAACAGGGTTTTGCGCTCGACATCCGCTACCCGCGTTTTGGCGATCCGCTGCCCGCAACTATGGAAAACCATGCGGGCGCGGTCATTTTCGGCGGCCCGATGAGCGTGAACGATCCTGACGAGTACATCGCCCGCGAAATTGACTGGATTAAAACTCCGCTTTCAGAAGAAAAGCCGTTGCTGGGAATTTGCCTGGGCGCCCAGATGCTGGCGAAGTTCCTCGGCGCAACAGTGCGTGCTCATTCGCAATCGCTCATGGAGATCGGTTACCACCCCATCACCCCGGTTTGCAGCAATGCGTCGGACTGGCCAGAGTCGGTTTATCAATGGCATGGCGAGGGGTTTGATCTGCCGCGCGGGGCGACAGCTCTAGCGCACGGCGATGTGTTTGAGAACCAGGCCTTCCGTTATGGCCGCTCCGCGTCCGGCTTGCAATTCCACCCGGAAATGACGCTCGCTATGATTAACCGTTGGACTGCGCTTTCTCTCGACCATTTCAGCGGCCCTTGCGTTCAGCCGCGAAACGCACAAATGGACGCGCATTTGCAGCACGGTCCAAGCAAAGAGCGCTGGCTACCGGGGTTTATGGATTCTTGGCTTTCTCCCGAATCGTAATTTTAAAGTTCTGCCGATATGTCCTGAAGCACATCCAGCAAGCTCTCCACGCTCGCCTGAGAAGGATCGATCTTGTCGGTTGCAAAGTAGCGAAGGAATATCGCCCTCGTGCGCTCGTTCATGCCCTCATGCAGCCCCATCGACCAGCCTGGAAACAGTCGTTCTCTAACGTCTACAAACGACATCAGAAGCATTTTCTGATGTCGTGGATCGCCAGCTATACGGATAAATGTCTGACTTACATCCGCGCGCGAGCCTTCTAAAACCTGAATAAAATCTTCTCCGTTATAATGGAGAATTCCGGTAAGGGTCGTCTTTGAATTGTTTTTATGGCACGTGGCGATAAGTTGTTTCATATTTAAGGCAACAGAATTATTCCGTTGGCTAAAGTACACCAATCTACACAAGTTCATTTATTTTATCCTGGCGGGAGTTGACGCCTTATTTGGCGGAGGGGGTTCTTTGATCAATCGGCGGGCGCTCATAAGAGGACTCACTGCCTCTCAATGAGATCGGTTTCTTCTCGACTTTGTTTTCCAGTAGCTTCGGAATGATACGATTTGTTTTAACGCCACGGCGCATCTTCGATACTTGCCGTTCTGACGTTGCTTTCTCGTCTCCCCTTTTCAGAAATGCGGCGGCGCCGTTGTAAAATTTCTTTTTTCAGGACGCCAACGCGAAGTGTTGCACTTTCGGCATAAAGCCACCGCGCCACAAAAAATCCTACTAAAGTTGACGAGATTGCGGAAAACGCAATTGCAAGAGTAATTTGTATGGAAGTTTCAATCATTTGATCCTCAGGCTTGCATGGTTTAGCGAACCACAAATTCCACTCGCCGATTCTTAGCTTGTCCTAGACCGGTTGCATCTTGGGATGCAGGCCGAGCATTGCTAAATCCAACGGGCAAAAACTGAGAAGTCTCGAACCGCTGCGACTTCAAAAAATTAATTGTCGCCTCAGCGCGCTGCCAGCTCAGTTGAAGATTGCTGATAACTTCTCCAGTCTTGTCAGTGTGACCCGCAACGTCGAATTTTACTTGCAGACATCCTCTAGCAGCCTCGGCTAAGCGCTTGAGAGGTTCCTGATATTGAGGAGCAACGGCAATCCCTGATGGGGGGAAATATACGGTTGTATCTCTAGCCAGCAACCGCATTCTGGAAACACAACTTTCCGTTCCGTCAACGTCCGCCATTACGGCTTTTATTTGCGAAAGCGCCGTTGCAACAGCATCTTAAGAGGTACCTTCGTCAGGCCGGACTGTTAAAGAAGTCACTTCAACGGGTTTTTCGGCAGGGATGAGAATTGTTCTAGCCGCATCGTCTACAGGAGATAAGACCACTTCATTTTGTAAGGAAACCTTCTGCGGCTCCACGGGAGTGGGATCAAGCTTAAGATTTTTCTCATCCTGCGAAGCTTCCGCAAGAGCAGCAGAATTTTCTTGCGCGGCAATTTGAAGTTTTTGCGGTTCTAACGGCGCAGTTTGGAGTTGCGTACCTTCTTGAGGCGCTGTGACGGTGACAACCGCAATTTCGTAAGCTGCCATGGCCTAAAGTAGAATGCTATAAAGCCGACCAGATATTGCTGTTATTGAGATCACTATAATAAAGACGGCTTTTTCCTTCAGATTCTGGTCTGCTCTGCGGAAATCGCCTGATACGCGGCTCAAAGGCACTTTTGCGGCGCGAGCTTCAATCTGGGCTTTTTGATATCCCTTCATTTGTCTTTTCCGTAACGCTGGACTGATTTATATTTCTACGGCGATTGATACTAATTTGGTGGTTTGCAGCAGAGGGCGGATGGCAAGCCTGACTTTATAATATTTAATTCAATTTCTTAGCACGGATATTCCTAAGCACTGGCTTTGTATACAAACAGACTTTTTTAGTTTCCTACTAAAATCCGCCTTTTAAATAATTTATTCAAAACCGTCAATTGCGTCTATGCAAGCACAACAGCTTAGATTCGGCTTGAGTCGGCGTTAGCTCCATCTTAAAACCGCGACAGCGTTAACCTTGCAAGGAAAAGCGACCATGTCTCAGGGCAAATCAGCGATCATAACCGGCTCGACAAGCGGCATCGGCCTTGGTATCGCCGAGGCTTTCGCGGCTTCGGGCATGAATGTCATGCTTAACGGGTTCGGCGACGCCACCGTCATCGACGACATCAAGGCGCAGATTGCGGCGAAGTTTGGCGTAAAAACCGCCTATCACCCGGCGGATATGAGCAAGCCAAACGAAATTGCCGATCTGACGGCAGCGGCGGCGGCTAATTTCGGCCAGATTGACGTGGTGGTCAACAACGCCGGCATCCAGCACGTCTCGCCCATTGAGGAGTTTCCGATCGACGAATGGGACGCGATTATCGCTATTAATCTTTCAAGCGCTTTCCACCTGAGCCGCCTTACGTTTGGCGGCATGAAAGCGCGCAGATGGGGGCGCATTATCAACCTCGCTTCGGCGCATGGCCTTGTCGCATCGCCGTTCAAGTCCGCTTATGTGGCTGCCAAGCATGGCGTACTCGGCCTCACCAAGACGGTGGCGCTAGAGGGTGCGGAGCATGGCGTCACCTGCAACGCCATTTGCCCGGGCTACGTAAAAACGCCGCTTGTCGAGAAGCAAATTCCCGACACCGCCAAGGCCCGCGGCATCACCGAGGATGAGGTCATCCGCAATGTTCTCCTCGCGGCTCAGCCAACCAAAAAGTTCGTGACGACGGAAGACATCGGAGCTTTGGCTGTCTTTCTATGCTCGGACGCAGCATCATCGATCACAGGCGCTTCCCTGCCAATCGACGGTGGCTGGACGGCGCAATAAACAGTAAGCCGAGCAATAAGCGCCAAGCTTATAACATCGCACTTTAAGGAGGCGGCGCTTACGCTGCTTGAGCCCGGCTGTATAAGACATGGCTCGCCGAGCCGCTATATAGTAGCTTGCTGAATGCAAAATTCTGGTCAATTGTAGTGGACGTCTTATAAAGCTTGCACCCGGGAGCAGCAAGTTTGATTATTAGACTAATTTGTTATATGTCTTTAATTGCGATATACAAAATACGACTTAAATTAGAATTGACACAAATATCCTTTGATGTAATATCCTTAATTATAAACCATAGATATACAAGTGACTATTGCGCTATAAAAAGTATAGACACCAATGCAATTATGCGATGATAAAATTGTTTAAATTTTCAATAGTGAAATGATTTCCTCCGCTGCAGCGACAGGCATGGCGCGGCCGTCGCGCACGTCACGCTCCAGTTCGGCGAGGCGGGTGGTGGCCTGCGGTTGGCGTCGCAATGCGGCCCGCATCCGCTCCTCGATCATGGCGTGCATCCATTTGACCGCCTGCGCGCGGCGTTTGGCGGCGAACTCGCCCGAGGCCTCCAGCGCCGCGCGATGCGCCTCCACCTTCTCCCACAGTTCGGCGAGGCCGAGGTTGTGCCGCCCCGAAATCATCGTGACCGGCGGCGACCAGTTCAGGCTTTGTGGCGTGAGGATGTGCAGCGCGGCGCGGTAATCGTTGGCGGTTTGCCGGGCGCGCGGCTCGCCGTCGCCGTCCGCCTTGTTCACGGCGATCATGTCGGCTAGCTCCAGCAGACCCTTTTTGATGCCCTGCAGATCGTCGCCGCCGCCGGGCAGCATCAGCACGAGGAAAAAATCCACCATGCCCGCCACCGCGACCTCGGACTGGCCGACGCCCACCGTCTCCACAATGATGATGTCGTAGCCCGCCGCCTCGAACAGCGCCATAGTCTCGCGCGCGGTCTGCGTCACGCCGCCGAGCGTGCCAGCGGCGGGCGACGGGCGGATGTAGGCGCGCTCGTCCATCGCCAGTTGCGCCATGCGGGTTTTGTCACCGAGGATAGAGCCGCCGGAGCGGTTGGAGGACGGGTCGACGGCCAGCACCGCGATCTTATGTCCGCGTGCGGTGAGGTTCACGCCAAGCTGGTCGATGGTGGTGGATTTCCCCGCGCCCGGCGCGCCGGTGATGCCAATGCGGTGCGCGCGGCCGGTGTGTGGCGTCAGCGCTTGCAACAGTTGCACGGCGAGCGCCCGATGCTCCAGCCTTCGGCTCTCCACCAGCGTGATCGCCCGCCCGAGCGCCGCCCGGTCGCCCGAGAGCACCCCCCGCACATGCGCCTCCACCTCACCGCTCATTTCCATCTCAGGACAGCGCCGTGAAAGGGTTTTCAATAGTTAGGCCGTTAATGATACGCCCGTGCTGCATATCTTCGGTGATGAGCCGGGTACATCCCGCGCTTAGAGCGCAAGCGATGAGTAGCGCGTCGTAAATAGCGAAACTATGATTGCGAGCAAGCGCCACCGCCTTGACGTGATGATCAAACGTTAATGGAACGACCTCAGGCAGAGCCTCGCAAATAGCGCGGATACGATCCTCTATCACGGGCCAGTCCAACATCAGCTTGCGGCGGCAAACGTTCGCATACTCGTTTAGTATTTGAACGCTGATTACGCCGCCGCGGGACATAACCGCATCGGCGGTTCTGGCTTTTGAGTTATCAAAAAAGGCGTAGACAAGAATGTTTGTGTCGATAAACGCCTTACCGCTCATTCGCCTCATCCCGGTCAAATTTGTAGTCGGGCGGCATTGGCAAGCGCATTTCCCTTGTTTTGGCCAGCGCGGCGGTGCGCTTATCATCGCGCGCGACCTCGAAACGTCGGCCGCCTGCCACGACAATCTCGATGTCGTCGCCCTCTTTCAGGCCGAGCGCCTCGACCACGGCGGCGGGCAGCCGCACCGCCAGGCTGTCGCCCCACTTGGAAACCTGCATGAAAACCTCCCTTGAATGCTTATGAGAAGGTATATCCGCGCCCGCCGCAACGCAATGCCGCCTACTAACGGAGATCGTCACAATACGTTTTGAGGCGCTTGGCGGCGGGCCGGGCCGTCTGCTAATGTCGCGACATGTTTTACAAATTGAGGGCGGCGATGCGCGATTCCTACCGAAAGAGCGATATGCTGCACCAGCGCAGACTACGGAAGCCATTCACTCAACTTTACACGAAATAGCGTTTAACGATATTGGTCAAAGCAGCCATGGCGCGCCGTGTTCTCGCGTAGTTACCGAGCTTGAGCAATCCGTCCGTCAGCGTCCGAGCATCAGCGTAGAGCGAGGGCTGGGAGCCGCTCGACGCTTGTCTTGCGGGCGGGGACTGCGCGTCGTAAACATGCCGTTATGAATTATCGCCACATCTATCACGCGGGGAATTTTGCCGATGTGCTCAAGCATATCGTGCTCACGCTTTGCTTCGACTATCTGAAAAAGAAGGACGGGCCGCTCTGCATTCTGGACGCCCACGCCGGCGCGGGAGTTTACGATCTGCATTCGGCTGAGGCGGCTAAAACGGGTGAGTGGGAGAGGGGCGTTGGCCGTCTGCATAGCGCGGCAGACGCTGCGACAGAGCTTGAAATCTATCTCGGTATGATCCGCCTATGGCTTGAGACCGGCAAATATCCGGGTTCGCCGCTGCTCATCGCCAGCGGTCTGCGCCCGCAGGACAGGCTCATCGCCAACGAACTGCACCCGCCAGCTTTCGAGGCGCTAATGGCGGCGACCGAACCGTTCGCCAATGTGCGCGCGACTAACAAGGACGCCTATGAGTGCATCCGCGCGCATACTCCGCCGCGTGAACGGCGCGGGCTTGTCCTGATCGATCCGCCATTTGAGAAAAAGGACGAGTTTGAAACTCTTTCCCGGCAAATGACGCAGTGGAAAAAGCGCTGGCCTGGCGGCGTCTATCTGTTGTGGTATCCGATCAAAGCGCACCTTCCCGTTGAGGCGCTGAAAAGAGCGGCCGGCTCGCTGGGCCTTCCCCACACCTGGTTTGTCGAAGCGCTCATTCTGCCACGCAGCCAGCCCGATACGCTGAACGGATGCGGGCTGCTCGTGTTTAACGCGCCCTTCACCATTCCGGAAAAGGTGGCTGGCGTGCTGCCTTATCTGCGACAAGCTCTCGATCTTCACGCAACTGCATCCGGCTGGATTACACCGCCCGAGTAAACGGGGCAGATTTAGCGCGCCTTGCAGTTAGCGGCCGTGCGCTGGAACGAGTTGAATGCTTGGCTCAGCGCCTACCAAATGGTTCCTTTGGATAGTTCCCACCGCCAGGCGTGCTCGACGATCACGCCTAACTCATCATAGCGCGGCACCCAGCCTAGCGCATTTCGGATGCTGTTGGAATCGGCCACCAAAATTGCCGGATCTCCTGCTCTGGAAGCCACATCCTCAACCGTGATCGCGCGCCCAGTTACCTCGCGCGCCACATCGATGACCTGAGCGACGCTGTAGCCCTTGGCGTTGCCGAGGTTGTAGAAACCGCCTATATCGCCGACGCGCAAACGCTTGAGCGCCAGCCAGTGTGCGTCGCACAAATCATCCACATGCACGTAATCGCGCAGGCATGTGCCATCAGGTGTCGGATAGTTGCGCCCAAACACTTTGATGTCCGCGCGCCTTCCCGATGCCGCCTGCAAGACAAGGGGGATAAGATGCGTTTCGGGATTGTGACGCTCGCCAATTCGCCCGCATGGACTCGCCCCTGATGCGTTAAAATAGCGCAGCGCATAAAAGGCGATGCCATAAGCGGCGGAGAAGTCCTGCAACACCAGTTCGACCATCCACTTGGTGCGGCCATAGGGGCTTAAGGGGCGGCAAGCCGCGTCCTCGCGAATTGCCTCTTCATGCGATCCATATACGGCGGCGGAAGACGAAAAAACCAGGTTGCGCAGCCCGCGCTCTACCATGACCTCCAGCAGCACAAAGCATTTTGCCACATTGTTGGAGTAATATTTAGCTGGATGGGAGACGGACTCGCCAACCTCGATGAAGGAGGCGAACAGCATCACTGCGTCGATGTTATGGCGGCTGAAAACATCCCTCAGCGTTGCTGCGTCGCCATAATCACCGCGCTCTGTGACTCCGCCAAGGATCGCATCGGGAAATCCTTTGGAGAAATTATCGAGGATGACGGGCGTTTCACCGTTTTCCAGCAGACATTTGACCATATGCGAGCCGACATAACCGCCGCCGCCGATAACCAGCACCGTCATTCTGCGATCCCTCTTATTGCGATGTAAAATTTTCTGGACGCTATCACGCCACCTTTCCCGATTTATTAATCAAACCTTCAAATACGGCTTGGATCACGATATCTAGCCTAATCTGCAACACAGTATTCATGACGATATGCGGAAAATATGGGATTTCCCACTTTTTCACGATTTGTTTTGCGTTTCCCTGCAACTTAAAATGTTATTGAAAGAATTATGCTGCAGTGCAACAAGGGTGGCTAAGCATACGGAGTGAAGTCGTGCGCTATTTAGCATTATCGTTTGTTTTAGCCTTCGCAGCTCTTGGCATCGAAAAAGCCTGGTCGCAGCCGACATTTGTCTGGGGCGTTAACGGACACCCATTTACCGCGTACCCCGGCGTAAGCCTGGATCAGCAAGTCAGCTATGTCGAAGACCTTGGGATGAAATCCTACCGTGTTAATATTAGCGACCTTTCGTCGGTGCCCGCGCTCCTTGATCTTGTCAGAATCGCTAAAAAATCCGGCATCGAAATTTTGCCCGTTCTGACGCTAGGGCTCGACCTCGATAAGGAAGATGCGGTTAGTCTGCATCGCAAAGCCTACGAATTCTCGAAAGCTCTGGTGTCGATATTCAAAAACGACATACGCACATGGGAGCTTGGCAACGAGCTTGAAGTGTACGCAATCATCAAAGCCTGTGAAATGCAGGACAACGGCGTGCAATACAATTGCGCGTGGGGGCCGGCGGGCGGCGTTGGCGAACTTGAGTATTACGGGCCGAGATGGGCCAAAAGCAGCGCTGTGCTCAAGGGCCTTTCCGAAGGCGCCCGCGACGCCGATCCTACAGTGCGCCGCGCAATCGGCACCGCCGGATGGGGTCATGCTGGCGCTTTCACACGCATGAAGAATGACGGAATCGAATGGGATATTTCCGTCTGGCACATGTACGGCGAAGACCCTGAATGGGCTTTCAAAATTCTGGCTGAATATGGCAAGCCGATTTGGGTGACGGAGATCAATCATCCACAAGGCAGCCGCGACGGAGAGCAGGCACAGGCAGATGGGTTGCAAAAATGGATGCGCCGGTTGCTTGAACTCAGCGCACCCTACAAGGTCGAGGCGGCCCACATTTATGAGTTAATGGATGAGACTTACTGGGCGCCGGATTTCGAAGCCATCATGGGGCTTGTGAAACTCAACTCGAACGGCAGTGGTGGATGGATGCCGGGGGAGCCAAAAATTGCTTACGGGACTGTCAAGTCAATTGTTACGGGCCGCGCGCCAGCGGCCACGGCTTCTATCGACAGGAAATGCGATATAAAAGCTCACTCAGACCGCGAGCGCAACATCCCCAACACCGTCGTCTATGGATATTGCCTGATATTGGGCCGGATCCCGGACACGGTCGGTATGCGTAGCTGGATAGCAAACATCAAAACTGGCCAGCCCGCAGTAGACATGCTTGCAGCTATGACAGATTCTGAGGAATTTCAAGAAAAACACAAGACGCTGACCATGAGGGACGCAGACTATGTCGGCTTTGTCTATCGTTTGCTTTTAGCGAGAGAGCCTGACACAAAAGGTTATGATGATTATGTTGCAGAGCTTGGAAAGGGAAAAATCAACCGCGGTGAGCTTGCCAGAAACTTACTTCAGTCGAGCGAGTTCAGGTTAAAGTATCCGGCGTTCTTCTGAAATTAATGTTTTTGTGCCATTAAAAAGTCATAAATTGGCCAGAATTTACAACCTCTGCGAGGCAACGTCTAGATTGCAAGATATTTCATGAGCAGTTTAAGGTTTCTACATAATTTCACCAGAGCTTAGAATGTAAAGTCTATTGTGCTTAAGGCGGGCTGTGAGAAACATACGGCGAGGGGTTTTGTGACCGACAGATTTATCTTGCCTCAGTCTGCACAGAGAATGGTAATGCCGAAAGAGCTAGGACGGTATTCGCAGGATCAGGACTACCTCGATCACAGCGATGTCCTGCGATTTCTGAAGAAATACGCGCTTACTATAGGTGTTTGTAGTGCGGCAGGCGCAGGCCTTGCCGTTGGGACTGTCATTACAACCCCCCCGACATTTACTGCGCGTGCACAGATTCTCATTGATCCCGCAGCGGCCCAGGCTATTCGTGATAAAACAGGCGCGCCTGAAAGCGGCGGGTTTGACCCGGCGAAGGTGGAAGGACAGATTGCCGTGCTGCGATCTGAGACGATCGCGCAAAGCGTTATTGCAAAACTCGATTTGACGAATTCTCCAGATTTCAAGGGGGACGCACCATCTCTGTTTGGACGAATGTCGAACGCAGCGCGCAGGTTTTTGCTTGGCGGCCCGGATGAAAGTTCCGAGAATTTGGCGGAGGCCGAGTTCATTCGCACTCGCGTCGCTGTTGCGCAGTTTCAAAACAATCTTGATATTCGCCGCGTAGGCTTGTCTTACGCTTTAGATATCGCTTACACGTCACGCAATCCCGATGCCGCCGCCAGTATCGCAAACGCTGTCGCGGATGTTTATGTTCAGGATCAGATAAAAACCATGTCGGAGGCAGCCAGACAAAGTAGCGTCTGGTTGGAGCAACGTATTGACGAGCTGCGCAAGCAACTTAATGACTCGGCAAGGGAAGTGCAGCTTTTTCGTAGCGGCCAGAACTCGCCTGCTGCTGACCCGCGCAGTTTCATCCCACCACAAAACCCAGGCCCTGCCGACGGTAAACCGCAAGTCCCGACGTTTGGGACTAACTCAAGTGCGCCGCTGTCAAACCCGCAAGCATGGGTGACGCTCGCCGAGCTTGAGTCAAAAGCCCAGAATTACCGGAAAGTATACGAAACCTATTTGCAAGCTTTCACGGAGACCGTACAGAAACAGTCATTTCAGGTTGCGAGCGCTCGCGTCATCACTGCTGCGACCCGACCGCTCACAAAGGGACAACCGAAGTCGAAGCTCATTTTCATTCTAGGCGTTATCATTGGCTCGCTGGTGGGCTTCGGCGTCGCTTTCATAAGACACGCCATGGACAACACCGTGCACTCGGCTAGGCAGGTTCGCGATAATTTGGGTTTGAACTGCCTGGCGATGGTGCCACGACTGATAAATACGGGATCGAACTTTCTCTCGAAGGGGCAGGATCTGCTTTCGACAGAATATACGTTCCGGGAGGTTGCCGCTGCGCCATTTTCGCCCTTTAGCGGCGCGCTTAAGATGGTGCGAACCGCCATCGTAAACGCCAGCAACAAAACGCCTGTGCGCGTCATTGGCATCACATCCGCCCTTCCCGGTGAAGGGAAAACAACTATTTCCGGAAATCTGGCTCTATTGTTCGCACTCGGTAAAAGCCGAGTTTTGCTGGTGGACGTCGATATTCATCATTCGACCATCAGCCATACATTTGCACCCAATGTGAAAGTGGGATTGATCGAAGTGCTAAACGGCGATGTTGCTCTGAGCAAAACCATCGTGAGTGGTAAAGGACGTGGGCCGGACATCCTTCCATTGGTGACATCGGGATCATCGGCGTTTCCTTATGAACTCTTAAGCTCCGACAAAATGCGCGAGACTTTGATCACGCTCAAACAGACCTATGACTACATCATTCTCGACATGCCCCCGCTACGACCTATTGTTGATGGGCTGGCGATCAGTTCGCTACTGGACGGTATCATTCTGGTGGCGGAATGGGCGGAGACGCCGTTGAATTTACTAGAGGACGTAGTGGGCGGCCTGCACACGGCGCAGGCCGAAATACTGGGCGTCGTCCTCAGCAAGGTTGCCCCCTCAGCGGTTAACATCCCGCATAAGAAGCAGGTTAACTACAGTTATCAGCCTCAGCAGCAATGAACCTGCCAAGCCGTTGCTTATTTTTAGTTTGATGGAGATTGTAGCAATTCTTCCACCCCATCCTCAGGCGGAGGTATGTAGACCTTGATCGTATCCCCCGGCTGCACTTGCAAACGCTCGGAAGCCTGCAACTCCTGAACAGCGCCGCTAACGTTCCGCACGATTGAAAACACCGGCTCCGGCGGCTTGCGCCGAGTGCCGCCCGCGACGGAAGGCGCTGAAATCTGCGCTTCGGACAACAGTTTGTCCGCGACACGGAACTTGCTGACTGTCAACTCCAGCTTTGCCTCTGTTTCCCGTAGTTCGACTGTAATCTCCGTCGCGCGTTTATTGCTGGTTTCCAGAATGGAAATTTCCGCGCGGCTGATTTCCTGTCTGGCTTTCAGTAGAAGCGTTTCAAGACGAAGGCGGTCGCCTTCCATCTGCGCCATAGTGCGCTCAAGTCCAAGCTGCCGCGGAGATCCAGACAGTCCTTTTTCAACGAGAGCGGTAACTGTATCTAGCTCCTTCTGAACGGTTGTCCGTTCCTTTCTTTGAGCAATTACCTGAGCCTCCAGCGATCCAACTTCCTTGATAAGGAAGTCTTTAAGCCCGGCAAGGGCAGCAAGTTCCGTTTTCAGCGCTGTTCGGCGCGCGTTAAAAATTGATGTTTCCTGCTGAACAAGTTGAGTGACCGAGGCGTCAGATTTGCGCTTTTCGATCTCGCCCGGAAACAGGATGGTTTCGGCGTCTCCCATTTCAGCGATAAGGCGGGCCTTGCGCACAACCAGCGCCTGTAGCTCTGAATTAAGTTGCTGAACGTCGCCGCGCTGCGAAATGACCTCGCGGCGCAGCCTGAGAACGCCTGTATCAGTCAACTTTGGCAGACCGCCTGCAATGCCCATAGCTTGCAAGACGGTAAGTCCTGGCCGATAAGGATATTCCCCGGGCTTGTCAACGTTCCCTACAATATAAATCGGGCGATACTCTGTAACCTCAATAGCTACGAACGGAGGCGCTGCAAGTCCGATGCTCTGGCTCATCTGGGTCGCGACCGCCGCCCCGAGCTCCACTGTCGTCATTCCGGAGGCCTGTATTGTGCCAATCAGGGGAATTGAAATTTCGCCGCCAGCACCAAGAATGAATGCGCCATTGAGCGATTTCCACTCATAAATCTCGCCAATCGAAGTCCGGTACTCAAACACCTTGATGCTAATTTTATCAAGCGCGCCAAGGCGATAAACCTCCGCCGAGGCCTGGTTGTGAAAAGCGGTAAAAGCAATGCAAAAAAATGCAATACAATATGATTTCATATTTAGCTTAATATTTGAATACAACATTGATTGCGACCTTTTCCAACGCTTATATACCGTTATAACTTTAATATATACTCTGGTTCAATACGCCCAAAACACGCATGGGAGAGCGCAATTATATTACCCTTGAGGCGCCCCCTACGGTCTAGATATGGTTCAGGCCATATGCTTTTTAAAAGATTTGCGGCCATGTTCCTGCACATAAGTTCTAGGCCAAATCGCACAGGCATAGTTCCTTTGCGCATAAGATATATCGGGTTGCATACCTGTGAATAGCCGAATTTCACGCCGTTCACTCTTCCGGCCTTTTCAGCGAGGTGCACCCCAAGAAGAGAGCGAACACCGACTATCGCGCCAAACTTTCCGAGCTGACTGGTGAAATCAATATCCTCCTGCCAGCCGTAAAGGGCAAGACGCTCATCAAACCGCAAATCGCCAAGATTGGCCGTTCGGAGCGACATATTACAGCCATAGGCGCCGGGATGATGGGAAACCGAACCTGCCATTGGATCAGCCGCATTCTCGGCGGCGCGCAAAATCGCCAATCCTTCATCGAAGGAATATCCCCGCCCGTCCTGAGATCCGTCAGCCGCGAGCCTTCCGCCGATCACCTCCCAATTCGGATTTTGCTCAAATGCAATCTCAAGATTCTCCAGATATGTCCGGGCCGGCAAAAAATCATCGTCGAAAAATATGAGCACATCTACTTTATTTCGCACTAAATCCATCGCGCGGTTCCGCTGCGCGCATAATCCTTTCGTACCGTAGGAGAAACTAAGCTTAAAATTTCGCGCCTGATATGGTTCAGTGTGACCGTCGTCCGGGGCGCTAACGATCACTTCATCTGGCGGCCGTGTCTGATCGTCGAGCAAACCCAACACTTTCGTAACAAGAGTTTTTCTACTCAGGGTTGGAATAATCACAGCCAGCTTCATCTGCGTTCTCCGTACACGAATTGTCTTAATGCAGTTGCGGGGCGGTGATACTTGTAGCCGTAACTCAATAGCGGATATGGTTCAGGTGTATGCCTTTGGAACAGTTTCTGCATGTGTTACCAATTAACGGGATACGCTCGCCAGAATTCTAACCAAAAAAGCTTTCAATGCAGTTTACCTAGCGTTGGAAACTTTCAGACATTGTCTTTCGGAAACTAAAAAACACAGCTTCGGGGTGCTCCGCAATGCATACAATGAACCGTAGCGCTCTTTTGACAGATGCCGCGACAACGTTACAAGAACACGACAGCTTACGTAGCCCGCCCCACTCCACCCAACCAAAATGACCCAGAGCAACGTCGCCTTAGTGCACGATTGGTGCCCTTCCTTTCGCGGCGGCGAAAGGGTGCTTGCCGAACTGGCGCGAATGCACCCCGGGGCCATCGTGCACACCCTATTTGACTTTCTGCCACAGGATGTGAAAGCCCGCCATTTCCCCGGCGTAGAGTTTCAGGCCTCGGCGGCCAATAGCCTTCCCGGCGTAAAGCACTATTACCGGAGCATCTTTTTCGCCTGCCCATTTTTCATGGAGCAGTTCGATGTTACGGGATTCGATCTAGTCATCTCATCATCAGCAGCATTTGCGCGCGGCGTTATCACCCGTCCGGATCAGCCGCATCTCTGTTACGTGCATAGCCCGGTGCGTTATGCCTGGGACGAGCAGTTCTCGTATCTTCAGCAGGGCAAGCTCGGCTACGGGCCAAAGGGGCTGCTGTTCCGCTATTTTCTGCATCAGTTGCGAACATGGGATGTTCGCACCGCGCATGGCCCCGACCTGATGGCGGCGAACTCGAACTTCGTCCGCCAGCGCATCAAGCGCATTTATGGCCGCGACGCGATCGTCATTTTTCCGCCGGTTGAGGTGGGCGAGTTCAAGCCTTCGCTGCATAAGGACGATTACTACATTACCGCCTCGTTCCTGGCTCCCTATAAACGCACCGACCTTGTCATTCAGGCTTTCAGGGAGATGCCCTCTAAGCGGTTGCTGGTTGTAGGTGATGGGCAACAATCGAAGGCGCTACGCAAGCTGGCTGGCGGGAATGTTACATTCACGGGGTTTCTATCCCAGGACGCTTACGTCAAGGCGGTATCGGAAGCGCGCGCGCTGGTTTTTGCAGGATGTGAGGATTTTGGAATTGCGCTGGCCGAGGCGCAGGCTGCTGGCACGCCCGTCATCGCCTTCAAACGAGGTGGGGCTAGCGATATTGTGACGCCGCTGGGCGCCGAAGCGGCTGCAACAGGCGTTCTCTTCACACGTCAGACAATTGAAAGCGTTAAGGACGCGGTGGAAGCGTTTGAGGCGAACAGTCAAAACATTACTGCCGAAGCCTGCGCCGAAAGCGCGCAGCGGTTTGCTCCACAACGCTTTCGCAATGAAATCGCCAATGCTGTCGATCAAGTTACAAGCATGCATGTTTAAACAGAATATAGACGTTTCTTACACTTGAGCCGTAAATCAGAAACATATCTCCTCATTTGATAAAAATTGGAAAGAACAACAAAACAAACACCGAACCTACAGCGAACACTTTTTATATTTGAGCGTGCCGCCACCGCACTCTGGCGAGGTGGCCACACTTGCAAAAAATGCGGCGGTTTCAGGCTTCGCGCACTGGTGAATCAACGTCAGAGCTGCTAACGGCGACTTGTGACCAACCTGTCACCGCTTCGTTGCATATCGGGGATACTTTTGATGAAAATTGCGTTTTGGACTTTGAACATTGGCGCCGCACTTATCGCAACAGGGGCCAACGCGGCGGAAACTGGTTTTGCTGGCATTCACGACTGGCGCAAGGAAGGCGGCAAAACCTGTCTGGTTGACCATTTCCACTACGGCTCCGGTACCGGATCAAGCCAGAAAGCCGCGCAGGCAAGCGCAATTTCAGCCTGGTCATCTTTTACAGTTTTAGAATACGGCTCGACATGGGGCCGCTATACTCTCGCCGCTGGCAGGGTGATAAACTGCGGCCAATCCGGTGGCAACTGGACATGCAACATTCGCGCACGCGCCTGCAAAAAGTGACGGCTAGGTAGCGCGGTGCGCTACCTAGCATCCACCCTTCCCGGTCGTTTAATCCCGCACCCATACCTCGACGCGGCGATTCTTTTCACGGCCTGCTTCTTCGGTGTTACAAGCTACGGGTAAGAGTTCCCCATAGGCCTTGACCGTAAGCTTCGCGGGATTGACGCCCGGGCCCGCAGCAGCGAGGATAGCGTTGCACGGCGTTGGCGCGGTTAAGTGAAATGACACGATTGCCATCGAAGGGCCCAAACGACTCGGTAAAGCCCGCGAGCCTGATGTCTTTGTTGCTCATGCCCGGCGTCTTGAGAAAAACCGCGAGCCGGGTAATGTCCTGCCGAGCTTTGTCGTCACGCGCGTGTACGTTGATTTTTCGCGGTGTCTGTCCCAAGTGACCCAATCCGTAATTTGTCCGGAAAACCTTAGCGACTTGCTCTAGCGTGAGTTGCTTTAAAGGGTTCTTGGGAGCCACGAAAACCAGCAAACCGTCTAAAGCAACCACATAAGGGTTCACCATCATCCCCGCGTCGGCTATGGTTTTCACTTCTTCAGGTTTGATTGACGCGAAGACACACCTATCTCTGCTTTTTTCGTAGCAAGGTTAGGCGCCAATGTGCAGGTCAACAACGGCGACATTCTTACCGTCAGCCGCTTTCAGCGTAATCTCGACTTCTTCTGAAGTAGCCCCCACACGCCGTTCGACGCTGGCGCCGACACTTTCCGCATATTTTTCGATAATGCCCGGCATGAGTTGCGCACCAACGGTGTTCGACCCACGCACGCTGAAATACTCGCTCGATTTGTTACGCGGGCATTCCGCTCCAACGCATTCAAACTTGGCGACCTCAAGCATCATGACGCCGAATTTGTCGGATTTGATAATGAAGGTGCGTTCGTCCGAGGCGGCAAGTTCCCCCTGAATGGCGATGTCGCCAGTCCGCGAGCGCAGCGTTACTTCCGCCGCCAAAGTCGGCGTGTATGCGATGGCTGCAATTGCAATCAAGCTAATTTGACTAAAAGTTCTGCATCCGGCATATTCGATGGTGAGCATCTGGTTGGCGCGGCAAGAAGAGGCGAGGGATACACGGGACTGCCCAGCGGACAGGTCTGTGATTTTGATATCGGCAGATGAACATGACTTTGTTTCAGTTAGTATTTCCTGAGCTTTTATAGGTGAAAGTGAAGCACAGAATGAAATAATTAGCACCACACAACGCGACAGATTTACGTAATTTTTGGTCGTCACCATAGCCACGATCAATCTCACCTGCCTGTAGACCTATTTCCGTATCGCACGAGGGGCTTGCAGAATTACGACAGTTTGTAGAAAAAATTTAGGCATCTTCTTGCCAATTGCCGTTGATAGACAGATGTACAAAAATCACAGTTTTGCCACGTTCTGACAGGCATATCGCATCATCCAAAGTCGAGCTGATTACGCGGGGTCTGCGGCTACACCTACGCAGCCCTTAGTAACAGCGTAACAAGGCCAGCTATCGCTGCGAGAAAGGGGGACAATTGGTGACAACACTTTCAGTCCGCCTGCAACGGCGCGGCCTTTAGACCCCAGCGAAGTCCACGCAACTCTTCTTCGCTCCGCCGCGCGCTCAGTCGATATACCGAAACGCGATAAACGGAGCTAAAAAGCCATGCTGCGCTGGTTTGAAACCCTTATTGACCCCTATAAGAAATATGACATTGTCCAGCCGCCGGGCACGCTGATAGCCTTTTATTGGCACTATGTCCGCAATGTCTGGCCCGCCTTTATTGCGGTGATGATCTTCGGGCTTGCTGGCGCCCTTATCGAGGTGTCGCTATTCACCTTTATGGGCCAGCTTGTGGACCTGGCCAAAAACGCATCCAGCCCAGAAGCGTTTTTCCAGGAAAACGGCCGTACGCTGATTTTCATGGCGGTGGTCGCTGTGCTGTTGCGTCCGATGGCGTTCGCGATGCACGCCATCTTCATCAACCAAACGATCAACGCCAAATTCATGAATCTCGTGCGCTGGCAAACGCACCGGTATGTGCTGCGTCAGAGCCTGTCGTTCTTCCAGAACGATTTCGCGGGGCGAATCGCGAACAAGATCATGCAAACCGGCCCCGCCGTGCGCCAGACGGTTGTCGAGATCGTCGACGCACTGTGGTTTGTCATCATTTACGCGGTAAGCGCGCTGGTAATCTTTTTCCAGGCCGATCCCAAGCTTATGATCCCGCTCATTTTGTGGGTGATCGGCTTCTTCCTGACGATGCGCTACTTCATCCCACTCGTACAGGAGAAATCCACGATCATGGCTGAAGCGCGATCAACGCTTACCGGCCGCGTCGTGGACAGCTACACCAACATCTTTACGGTCAAACTGTTCGCCTACAACGACGGCGAGGACAAGTACGCGCAGGAAGCCATCAGCGACCAGACGGAGAAGCTCCAAGACCAGCTCCGGCTAATCACTCGCATGGAGATCACGTTGTGGCTGCTGAACGGCATGCTTATTGCCGGCACAACGGGCCTTGCGCTGTGGCTTTGGAGCACAAGCATCATCACCATCGGCGCCATCGCAGTAGCGACCGGCCTCGTCATCCGCATTAACAATATGGCTGGCTGGATCATGTGGGTGCTGACCGGTATTTTCGAGAACATCGGCACGGTGCAGGAGGGCATGGAGACCATCGCCAAGCCGTGGACTGTATTGGACAAACCGGGCGCTAAACCTATCGTCGTGAACAAGGGCGAAATCCGTTACGAGGGTGTCAATTTCCACTATGGGCGCGAGAACGGCGGGTTGATCGACAACCTGAACCTGACCATTAAGCCCGGCGAGAAAATCGGCCTTGTCGGGCGGTCGGGCGCGGGCAAATCCACGCTGGTCAACCTGCTGCTGCGCTTCCACGATCTGGAGAGCGGGCGGCTGCTTATCGACGGGCAGAATATCGCCGATGTGACGCAGGACTCCTTGCGCGCGCAGATTGGCATGGTGACGCAGGATACGTCACTGCTGCACCGCTCCGTCCGCGATAACATCCGATATGGAGCGCCCGATGCGCCTGAGTCGGCCGTGCTCGCCGCCGCCAAGCGCGCTCACGCGCATGACTTTATCCCTGGCCTGGAGGATATGGCCGGCCGCACCGGCTACGACGCGCATGTGGGAGAACGCGGCGTAAAGCTGTCCGGCGGCCAGCGCCAGCGGGTCGCCATCGCGCGCGTGTTGCTTAAAAACGCGCCAATCCTTGTGCTCGATGAAGCGACGTCTGCGCTCGACTCGGAGGTGGAAGCCGCCATTCAGGAGCAGTTTCATAACCTGATGCAGGGCAAGACCGTGATCGCCATCGCACATCGGCTTTCCACCATCGCGGCGATGGACAGGCTCATCATCATGGACAAGGGCCGCATCGTGGAGGAAGGCAATCACGAGCAGCTCGTGCGCCACGGCGGGCTTTACGCATCGTTGTGGGCGCGCCAGTCCGGCGGCTTCCTGTTCGAGAACGTAGCGTAAAAAGGCCGCTGGCGATTTTGTAACAGATCGCGCCAGCGGCTAATCCTACCCTGCCAAAAGGGTCATCGGACACGCGCAGGCGAACCATCCTCGGCCATTGCGTTAAGTCACTGTAATCAATAATGGTGCCAAATACGACCTAACAATTGGTCATACACAGTCCATTCATTCAGCGAACTGCACGGTTCGAGTGCTCCGTAATTACGGCTTTGCCCACTTTTGCGCCATCGCTCCTGCGCCAGCCTGTCACGCCCTTACGGTGAACTGTGCAGCCGTTGCGGGCGTAGACATTTGCATGATGGGGACGTTAGGGTATGCATTGAGTTTTCCGGATCGTCGAAGCACTCGTTTCGACACGGAAGCTGCCAATAAGGCGACAATGCCAGACCTGATACAAAGAATCGCCCGCGACCAGGACCCGCAAGCATTCAGGGAGCTTTTCCTGAAATTTGGACCCCGCGTGAAGGCGATGATGATGAGACAAGGCGCGGACGCAGAGACCGCGGAAGAAATCGCTCAGGACACCATGATGGCTGTCTGGCGAAAAGCACACCTTTTTATCGAAAACAAAGGCAGTGTTTCGACCTGGGTATTCACTATCGCGCGTAATCTGAGGATTGACCGGCTGCGCCGCAATGTTGTCTGGCAGGATCTGGAGCCAGAACTCGAAAAACTGGTCAGCGAAGACGATCTGCCCGATGTGGCTTTATCGCGTAACGAAGTGCGCGAGCGTATGAGCGCCGCCCTCGAAACGCTTCCGCCCGAGCAATATGAGGTTGTGCAGCTTTCATTTATCGAGGGTTTGTCGCATCACGAAATTTCTGAACGAATCAAGGCCCCACTTGGCACGGTGAAATCGCGCATACGTCTCGCATACGCCAAAATACGCGACGTGGTGGGTGACGATCTATGATCCCGCATCAACACATATCCAACGATCTTTTGATGAGCTATGCGGCGGGCGGACTAGATTCTGCGCTTTCTGCGGTGGCTGCCGCACATCTCGACTGGTGCCCAAAATGCCGCGCACGTTACGCCCGAATGGAGATGCTTGGCGGTCTCATGCTGGAACGTGCGCCAGTCGCGTCGCTCTCAGAGCCGGGAGTTGACTTAGCGTCACATTCGCGGGCGCAAAAAGCGCGGAACAAACCGACTGTTCATGTCGATCTTGATTATCCCCGGACTGGCTTTCCAATGGAGAGCTATTTGCCGCTTCCTATCGCACGTCACACCGGCTTTGAGCGGGCGACAATTCCGTGGCGGCAAGTTTCCCCAGGCGTGGAGCACTATCCTGTCCCGCTACCGGACAATGCGGATGGTGAAGTTCAGTTTATCCGCGTCGAGCGCGGGCATAAATTGCCCCGCCATGTGTCGGAGAGCGCGGAGGCGACGCTTGTATTGTGGGGATCGTATTCAACCGCTAAACAGGAATTTGTAAGCGGCGATTTCGCCGATTTTGAACAGGGCGCGTCATCGGAACGGGTTGCTGGCGATCTGGAGGGCTGCATATACCTAGTGGCCATCGAGTCGCATCCGCGCGGACAGAACCCAATCAAACGCTTTCTAAGCCCGTCTCTTCGGCAGTTAAGACTGAAATTTCACCACTCTGAAAGCGTCAATTTAATATGGCTGGGCCGTTTTTAATTTTTGGCGCTGTGGGCGGTATCGGCGAGGCGCTTGCCCGCAATCTGACAGCCGCTGGCCATCCAGTATTTCTGACAAGCCGTAACGAGTCAGCGCTACTCAAGCTTGGGGAAAAGCTTAGCTCCCCTGCACTAGCCGCCGACGTTTTGGATGAAGCCGCGCTTGAAGCGGTTGTCGGCGAGGCCGCAAAAGCAGGTGAGCTTTCCGGCCTTGCCTATTGCGTTGGCTCAATCGTGCTGAAGCCGCTGCGACAGGTGACAGCCACGCAGATGGCCGAGGCGTTTGCGCTCAATGTGACAGGCGGCGCGATGGCCGTGAAATTCGCCGCCCCGGCGCTTAAGGTCGGCAAAGGTTCGGTGGTGCTGTTCTCGTCGATAGCCGCACGCCGTGGTTTTGCCAACCATGCCATTATTGGCGCGGCGAAAGCCGGGATCGAGGGATTAACGGTCTCGCTTGCGGCGGAACTTGCCCCGGAAATCCGTGTCAATTGTATCGCTCCAAGCCTGACGGACACACCTCTCGCAAAATCCATGACATCAAACCCCGCGATGGCAGACGCCATAGCAAAAATGCATCCCATCCCGCGTCTCGGCGCGGCTGACGATCACGCCGCAGTCGCCGCTTTCCTGATGTCGGACGCGGCCGGTTGGATCACAGGCCAGATATTTAGGGTCGATGGTGGGCGGTCGTCAATTAGCGGCAAGGGGTAAGCCGAATATGCTCGTCGCGCCGCATATCCTGTGGTTCAAGCGCGATCTGCGTATCAAGGATAACGCCGCCCTGTCCGAAGCGGCGGCGCGTGGCCCGGTCATTCCACTCTACATCTTCGAGCCGGAACTTTGGCGCCAGCCGGACGCTTCGGGGCGTCAGCGGGCTTTCATATCCGAGACATTGGCCGAGTTGCAGCGCGCCTTTGATGCGCTCGGGCAACCGCTTGTCATTCGCACAGGCGACGCCGTTAAGGTTCTGGAAACTCTGCGCCAGTCGCATGGAGCCACCGCGCTCTGGTCACATGAGGAGACAGGCAACGGATGGACATTCGCGCGCGACAAAGCCGTGGCGGCATGGGCGCGCCAGCAGGGAGTTGAGTGGCGCGAGTTACGCCAGAATGGCGTTATGCGGCGGTTAAAGGATCGCAACGGATGGGCAAAAGCCTGGGACGGTTTCATGGCGACGTCGCAAGCCCATCCCCCGCGCATTTTGCCTCCGATCAAAAACACTCAACCTGGCGGCATTCCATCGGCGAGCGATCTGGGCATAGCGCCGGATGCTTGCCCGGAGCGACAACCCGGCGGAAGGCGTGAGGCGCTGGCGACATTGGACAGCTTTCTGGCCGGACGCGGGCGAAATTACCGGCGCGGCATGTCCAGCCCGGTGACTGGCTTTGAGCAATGTTCGCGGCTTTCTCCCTACCTCGCCTTCGGTTCTATATCGATGCGAGAAACGGCTCAGGCCGTGTGGCGGAGGCTTGGCGATCTGAAAGGTGATCCCACCCCTGAAGCGAAGGCTTTACGCGCCTCGCTCGTCTCCTACTCCGGGCGGTTGCACTGGCACTGCCATTTTATGCAAAAGCTGGAAAGTGAGCCTCGGATCGAGTTCGAGAACTTTCATCGCGCATACGACGGCGTTCGGCCATCCGAGGCTGATCATCGGCATCTTGCAGCTTGGTCCAAAGGCGAAACCGGGTTTCCTTTCCTAGACGCCTGTATGCGCGCGCTGGATGCCACGGGCTGGATGAACTTCCGAATGCGCGCGATGCTAATGTCTTTTGCGAGCTATCAACTCTGGCTGCCGTGGCGCGAAACCGGCTTACATCTCGCGCGGCAATTCACCGACTATGAGCCGGGCATTCACTGGCCCCAGACGCAAATGCAATCCGGCACGACCGGCATCAACACCGTGCGAGTGTATAACCCCGTCAAACAGGGGTACGATCAGGATCCAAACGGCGCTTTTGTCCGCCGCTGGATACCCGAGCTTGCCGGTGTGCCAGATGCATTCATTCAGGAGCCGTGGAAGTGGGATGGCGCATCGGCGTTGCTTGGCGGCGCGTATCCTGAACGCATCGTCGATCACATCGCGTCCGCCAAGACGGCGCAGTCTAAAATATATGGCGCGCGACGCTCCGGCGCGTTCCATGCGGAGGCCGACGGCATTCAGGAAAAGCACGGCAGCCGCAAAAGCGGGATTGCTCCTATAAGGCAGCAACAAGGCAGCAGAAAAAGCAGCTCAAATCAGATGATCCTTAACCTGCCCATGGTTAACGGGGATTAAACTCACGCAATTTTGCTCACAACTACGGCCAATAACCGCTTATAGTCCGCTGAATGAAACATTTTTTCGTACTATTCGCTTTAATCTTGGGATTTGTAAGCCCGCAACCGGCCCGCGCAGAACGCAAAGACGCGCAGGTGGAAGCAGGTGACGCAGTTGCGGAAACTGCCGTCCAGCGGCGTGCTCGCGAGCGGGGCTTTGCATCCGGTGCGCCCGTGTTCATCCGCATTTTCAAGGAAAGCTCAAGCCTCGAAGTCTGGCTGGAAAAGCGCGGGCGCTTCGTGCTGTTCGCTACGTACAAAATTTGCCGCTGGTCGGGCGAGTTGGGGCCAAAATTTGAGGAGGGTGACAGGCAAAGCCCTGAGGGCATATACGATATCCGAGCCGAAGACCTGCGCGTCAACGCGCGTTGGCATCGCGCCATGGGCGTGAACTTCCCGAACGCCTATGACCGCACCAACGCGCGAACCGGATCGGGCATTCTCATTCACGGCAAATGCTCATCGATCGGCTGCTTTGCGCTAACCGATCCGCATGTGGAGGAAGTGTACGACCTCGTTGATGCAGCACTTGCGGACGGACAACAGCGCGTGCTCGTCCACATTTTCCCGTTTGCTCTAACGACGGAGAACTTAGCAGCCAAACTCGAACACCCATCCATTAATTTCTGGCGCGAGTTGCGGCCAGCGTTCGCCGCGTTCGAGCGTGACCGGCTTCCACCAGCAGCAACCTTGTGCGGCGAGCAATATGGTTTTACAACTCGCCGTCATATCCGTGGGCGCGATCGTATTGCCTCCGCCAAATGTCCGTTGTTAACGGAAGAAATAGCGGTAACGGCGCTAATCAAACCCCGCCGGACGCCGGTCGCCGCTTTGGTTACCTCAGACGACGCGAAATCCTGCGATCCAAAACAGCTTCGATGCCGACTACTGCGGATCGCCGTGGCGTCCAAAGCGGCTTGCCCCAAAAAATATGCCCGCTGCCGCAATCCTCAGACCGCCGCCATAAAAAGCGTGGATTGCCCGCTGAAATACCCGCGCTGCCGAAAACGTGGCGCGACCCGCTTCGCAGCCATAGCTCTGAAAAATGCTAAAAGGCGTTAAGAAAAGCGATCTGCCGCAGAAACCCTGCGCGGCATGCGGCAGGCCGTTTGCATGGCGCAAAAAATGGGCGCGCGACTGGGAGAACGTCAAATTCTGCTCCGATAAATGCCGCCAAGGCAAGGGATTGCCTAAAAAGTAACCTTCGCCTGATCTAAGAGCGCTTTTTTGTTAGCGCTGGGCTAAACATGCAATAGGCGGCGTGTAAAATTATGCTGCAACGCAGCATTTTTCTTGCGAAATTTTTGGAACCCTCTTGTGAGTGCGGTGTTCTGATCTCAGTCGCCAACTGGCGCCGATCTTGCCTCTTATAATTATCTTATTTTGTAGCGGATTGTCCGCTCGAAACAAGGAGGTAAAGATATGGAAATAATTCTCTCCGTGTGTCTGATATCCGAACCAAGCCGGTGCATGGATCAGCGGCTCCCTGAGCTTGTGGAAACCAGCAATCCAATGCAGTGCAATGCGGTGTCCATACTCCACGCGGCGCAGTGGGCTGGCGAGCATCCAGGCTGGCGCATTATCAAGTGGCGCTGCGACCGTCCCGGCGGACGCGATATGTAGGAAGCGGTTGCCACAATCGAATGTAAAAACGCCCGTTGCGCGCGCACGGGGATGCTGGCTCGCTTGACGAAGCCGTAAGGCGCTGTTTAAGTCCCGTTGCTTGTCACAAGCATGGGGGTTGTCATGCCTTTACTCGCAGCAGTGCATTTACTGATCGGGATTGGCTTTGCGGTGCATGCCATGAAAACCGGGCGTCCGCAATTCTGGATGTATGTTCTGATTTTAGTACCCGTGGTCGGCTCACTGGCTTACGTGCTTTTCGAGCTGGTTCCGGAACTGGCGAACACTCGGCGCGTCAGACAGGTTTCCGGCGGCATCGGGGACATTCTGAACCCAGATGGCGAATGGAAGCGCCGCCTCGCCACAGCGGAACTCGTGGATTCCGTGGACGCCAAGCGTTCGCTTGGCGAGGAATGCGAGCGCAAATCCATGTGGGTCGATGCCATCAAACTTTACCAGACGGCGGCGACAGGCGTGTTCTCTGATGATCCGGCACTGCTTTTCGGCCTCGCACGGGCGCACCTCGGCGGCGGTGATCCAGCCTCCGCACAAAGCATATTGGACAAAATGCGCGAGGCTCATCCGGATCTGAACCATCAGGAAGCGCACCTCATTTACGCCCGCGCTTTAGAAGTGCAGGGTAAAACCGAGGCTGCAGTTATTGAGTATCAGGCGCTGAACGATTATTACGCCGGTCTGGAAGCGCGCGCTCGGTTCGGCCTTCTGCAATTCTCCTTGGCGATCCAGCCCGCGCCCGTGCGCTGTTCCAGAGCCTTATCCGCGCGGGTGACGCCAAACCTGCAATCATGACCGCCACCGATAAGGAATGGCTGAAAGTCGCCAAGGCAAATTTGGTCGATTAACGTCGATTGCGCTTTGCGATGGCGGCAAATTCTAGGTATGCGTGCCATTACATCACGGAGTGAATTAGCATGACGCGCATTGCCTTCTTCACGGAAAAAGATTTCGACGGACGCAGCGTCCGCGAAGTCTCAACCGGCGGTATCAAGGCAGGCACGGTCAATCTTGCGGAGGCTTTAGCGCGGCGCGGACACAGGGTCGAGGTTTACTCGCTTACGGGTCAGCAGTTCGAGCATAACGGCGTGACTTGGCGCCCGTTCGGCGAATGCGCCGTCAACCCATCTGACGCCGTCATCGTAAATAACGCCGTCGATCTGTTTGCGCATTCACCCTGCAAAAACCGGGTGTTGTGGTCGCGAAACCCGATAGCTGTGTCCAAAATCTGGAAAAAAAACCTGCTGGCGCAGCTTTTGCGCTATCGCCCGCACGGAGTATTCCTAAGCGCTTCCCACAAAGCCTCGACGCCCGCGGCACTGCCATTCAGAAGTCGCCGCATCATAGAACATGGCGTGCCGGACATGTTTCGCCGCGCTGCGATAGTCAACGCCGCGCCGTCGCCCCGGGCGTTATTCACCTCACAGCCCTATCGCGGTCTGAAGTGGGTTCTGGATATTTGGCAGGGTGCAATTCATCCGCAAATGCCTGACGCCGAGTTGCATGTGTTCTCGCCAAAGGGCGGTGCATCAATGGGGTGGGTGGAAGCGTTCCGCGACGCAGGAGTCGTGCTGCGCGGCGGACTTCCCCAACCCGAACTTGTCGCCGAATTGCAGTCCGCGAGGGTCCTGCTTTGTCCCGGTCATCGCGATGAAACCTATTGCAATGCCGCATCGGAGGCGACGGCGAGCGGCTTGCCCATCGTCACACGCGGCCACGGCTCGCTCTCCGAACGTGTTCGGCAAGGCGAAACTGGCTTCATCGCTAAAACAGCAGAAGCATTCGCCGCCAGCACTCTATCTCTCCTGCGCGACGACGCTCTGTGGTTTGCCCAGCACAACAGCGCCATGGCCGATCCTGGACTAAAGTCCTGGGACGAGCGGGCGCTAGAGTGGGAGCGTTCGTTTCTGGCCTGATGACGGCGCCTTAGCGCAACATCAGTCATGCCGTATTGAGTTAAAGTCGCGTTTGCGTTTCAAATCAGATAAAATCTTAGTCTGGATAAAGCTTTCAGGAGACGGACATGAGCAAAGTTGCGTGGATCGGTCTAGGCGTGATGGGATTTCCGATGGCGGGCCATATCCGTATCAACGGCGGGCATGATGTGGTTGTTTACAACCGCAATGCCGCCAAATCCCAGGCATGGGTGGAAAAATTCGGCGGTCAAGCAGCGCCTACACCCGCTGAAGCGGCAAACGACGCTGAGTTTGTGTTTTGCTGCGTCGGAAACGACGACGATCTACGCACCGTGACGACAGGTCATGATGGCGCATTTCATACACTGCAGCCTGACGCAATTTTTATCGATAACACCACCGCGTCTGCCGGCATTGCCCGGGAGCTGCACGCGGCCGCCAACAATCGCGGCGCTGGCTTTCTGGATGCTCCGGTATCGGGCGGACAGGCTGGCGCTGAAAATGGCGCGCTAACAGTCATGGTTGGCGGCGACGCCGTGATATTCGAGCGGGCGGAGCCGGTGATCGCTCACTACGCACGCGCAGTAAAACTGCTGGGGCCTGCCGGGTCTGGACAGTTGACCAAAATGGTCAACCAGCTTTGCATCGCGGGCCTTGTGCAAGGGCTGGCGGAGGGGCTGCATTTCGCGCAAAAAGCTGGCCTTGACGTGGAGGCTGTGATCGACACCATATCGAAAGGTGCCGCGCAATCCTGGCAAATGGAGAACCGCTGGCGCACCATGAACGAGGGCAAATTCGATTTCGGTTTTGCCGTTGACTGGATGCGCAAAGATTTGTCGATTTGCCTCGATGAGGCTCGCAGCAATGGCGCAAGCCTGCCAATCGCCGCCTTGATCGATCAGTTTTACGCAGAAATCCAGGCCATGGGCGGCGCCCGCTACGACACCTCAAGCCTTATCGCCCGGCTGAATAAAGCATAATTACATTCGTCGCTTGTTAGGAACTGCTAACGACTTTATGCGTTTTGGATGCGCCGCGAGAATAACTGCGGCTTTGAAAAAAGGCATCCTTATGAGCACCGTAAAATCATTTATCGCAGGCGCGGTTCTTCTTGCGGCTGGCGCTGGCATGGCCCAAGCCGAGCGTATTGAACTGAAGGGCAAGATCACGGATATCTTTGGTCCGCGCATCGTCGTTGAAGCCAATGGTCAAAGATCATTGGTCGACCTGGGCGCAAAAGGCGCAAGCAAGGTTACAATCCGGACTGGCGACGAAATCACCGTCATTGGCGACCGACGCAAACATGATGTGAAAGCAAAGCGCGTGTCGTTGTCCGACGGCAAAACTTACGAGATGAAAAGCAAAAAGGTCGGCTGGGTCGAATGGATCCTTGGCAAAGACCCGAAAAAAGACCAGCCATTTACGGCGGACGACGCGCGCAAAACTGCAACTGATAAGGGCTATCAAATCACTGGCAACTTAACGCCCAAGAGAAAGCATTTTCAAACAATTGCCATGAAGGACAACAAGCCCTTCGAGATTGATATTCACCGCGATGGATCGATAAAAGAAAAAGCAGTCTTTGGCGCAACCGAGGCAAGAGGCTTCGCAGTGAAGGAAGGTTATGAAGTTCTAGCGGACCCCGCTTCTGAAAAGAAGCACTTCAAGTTGCTGGGCAAAAAAGACAACAAGTTTTTTGAAATTAACGCCTATCGCGACGGAAAAGTATCCGTGAAACGTGAAGTGAACAAAGGTGACCCAAAATGGGGCTCATACGTTCGATAAACATTGAGCGGTCATATTGATATGACCGCTCTCCTATCTCACCCTACTGACGCGACCGCGTTGCCAGCGCAATTCCTCCCAGAACCAGCGCCACTCCCCACAACTCGGCCACGCCCATGGTTTCGCCAAAAACCACCCACGCCGCGAGCGCCGCCATGACTGGCTGCGTAAAAAGCACGATTGCCGCCAGCCCGACTGGAGCGTCTCGCATACCCAGCGCAACAAGGCCCTGACCCGCGACGTGGGTAATGAGGCCCATGGCGATGACGACGCCCCACGCGGCAGCCGATTGCGGCATGATGATTTCACCCGCAAGAGCCGCTCCAATAAACAGCAATAATGCGGCGGATGCAGACGACCACACCATGATGACCGCCGTGTCGTGCATACCGCGCGCTCGCTTTACTGCGATCAGGTAAAACGCATAACCCAACATGCCCGCGACCGCGAGCGTGTTTCCCTCCAGAGTTCCTGACACGTCCGCGCGGCCGGTGGTCATCAAAAGCGCGCCCGCGATCGAGACGATAAGGCCGCCAAGCTTTAGTTTACCGAGCCGCTCGGAGAAGGCCAAAACGCCCGCAGCCAGCGCCACCACAGGCGCCATGTTCACAATCAGTGTTGCATGCGCAACGCTAGTGAGCTGCAAGGCCCAGTGATAGAAACCGAGGTCAATGGCGAAGAACAGGCCAGCAAGCAGCAATGGCCATTTGCTCAACAGTGAGGTTTTCGCCGTGCTTTTAACTGCGAGCAGCGGCGCAAGCGCCAGTGCTGCAAAGGCCATGCGCCATGCCGCAGTCGAAAGCGGCCCGACATCGCTGATCCGGGCGAGTATAGGTGAAAATCCGGTGAGGGCCCCGCCAAGCGCGATGAGCAAGAGCGCTTTAGGCAATGCGTTCGCCAGTGGCGAAACGGGAATGGCGGCGGTTGTCATGGTGCATCTCCAGCGATTGCGCAAATACAGATAGCTGTGTATTGTTCATCACGGAAACGCATAGTTTTTATTATGAAAATCACAAACCATGATTATTGATCTCGACCCGAGCTGCCTCCGCGCTTTCCTAGCCATCGCTGAGGATGGCGGCTTCACCCGCGCAGCGGCACGTCTTAACCGCACGCAACCCGCGATAAGCATGCAAATCCGGCGGCTGGAGGATACGCTTGGCGCGCGCCTGTTCGCCGACCGCAAACGCGCCACTCTCACACCTGCTGGCGAGCGCTTGATGGGTCACGCCAAGCGCATCGTCGCTTTGAACGACGAAGTGATTGCGCGCACGCGCGGCGCCGATGTGGAAGGCCGCGTCCGCATTGGCACGCCGGATGATTACGCGGCGTTCATGCTGCCGGCCGTGCTACGGCGCTTGGCCGTTAGCCACCCCAATATCGAGGTGGAGGTGCGTTGCGGATTGTCGGTTGAACTGGTTAATGCAGTGGATAAGGGGCAGCTCGATCTGGCGCTTGTGACGCGGCTTCCGGGCCTACAGGGCGGCGTTACGGTTCGGCGCGAACCACTGCTTTGGGTATCCGCATCCGAGGAGCTGGCGGCGAGGCGGCCGTTACCACTCGCCATGTTTTCGCCCGGCTGCCCCTTCCGCGACGCCGCGCTGGATGCTCTGGGCCGCGCTCAACTCGTTAGCCGCATCGCATACGAAAGCCCGAGCCTCGCAAGCCTCCTGCCCGCTGTGTCGGAGGGCCTGGCAGTTGCGGCAATTGCGGCGTCGTCGGTAATGCCCGGCATGAAAGTGCTGGGCAGCGCGCACGGGTTGCCCCCGCTGCCTGTTGTAGAAATTACGGTTTACGGCGCGCATGGCGTACTTTCGCCAGCCGCGCAAGCCGTCAACATTTCAGTCATGGAGGCTCTAACGCCGCGTGAACGCAGCGCCGCCTGAGGTTACTTTACGTCGAAGCCAGGCCGTGTTCGTGCGCATCCATTACATGCCCCGCTAGATAAAGCGATCCGGTAATCAATATCCGCACCGGCCCGCGCGCCAGACCCCGGCTCATCGCAAAAGCATCTTCCAGATCGGTCGCAGGCTCCGCAAACAGCCCCTGCTTGCGCGCCATGGCCGCAAGTTCCGCCGCCTCATAGCCGTTACTCTGGCCGGGAATCGAAACCGTTGCGACGAATTCAGTGAGGCCCTTAAAATGACTCAAGAATCCGCCAGCGTCCTTGGTGGACATCATGCCGACAACCAAATGAAGTGGGCATGAAACTCGATCCTCCAGATCGGCAAGCGCGCGAGATAGAGCTTCACCCGCCGCAGGATTATGCCCGCCATCGAGCCAGATTTCAGAGCCTGGAGGCGCTAGAGCGTACAGCGCGCCCGGCCCTAACCGCTCCAGCCGCCCCGGCCACACTGCGGTTGTAAGGCCACGCGCCAGATGCTCCTCCGTGATACGGAAACCCGGCAAACGGCGCGCAGCGGCTACGGCCGCCCCGGCATTGTCAATCTGGTGACGGCCGAGAAGTCGTGGCATTGGCAGATCGATGAGCCCGGATTTATCCTGATAAACCAGTCGGCCGTGTTGCTCATAGGCGTCCCAATCCATCCCCGCGATACATAGCGGAGAGATGGTTTCAGCCGCGCGCGTGGCGATCACATCCAGCGCCTCCTCCTCCTGACGGCTGACGATGCAGGGTGTGCGCGCTTTGAGAATTCCAGCTTTCTCACCCGCAATGTCCGCGAGCGTCGCGCCAAGAAATCCCGTGTGATCGATGGATATTGGTGTAATGACCGTCATCATTGGATTTGTGACGACATTTGTCGCATCCAGCCGTCCGCCAAGGCCGGTTTCGAGAATCAGCACATCGGCCTGGTGCTCGGAAAACGCGAGAAACGCCGCCGCCGTGGTAATCTCGAAAAAGGTGATTGGCGCTCCGGCATTTGCGGCATCCGCGCGCCGCAGTACGCTTACGAGCGAAGCCTCGTCAATGGGCGCGGCGCTACGGTCGCCAGCCAGCATAATGCGCTCGTGAAAACGCCGGAGGTGCGGGGAGATAAAGACATGCACCCGGTATCCAGCAGCTTCAATAATCGCTCGCATAAACGCGACGGTTGATCCTTTGCCATTCGTGCCGGCGACGTGAATGACCGGCGGCAAGGCATCCTGTGGATCGCCGAGATCGGCCAGGAGGCGTCGCACGCGATCAAGCGATAAATCTATGGATTTCGGGTGCAGTCGCTCGAATGCCTGCAGCACGTCAGAACTAGCTTGGATAGGCACGTATTAGAAATCCTGCGTTATAGGGGATAGTATTCCTCGCCCAACAGCCTAACGGCGATGACGCAAACATGACAAGCTTATTGATAGGCTACTGCTATGACGCGAGCTTCGATGAGGTTTGTGGCGACTCTGGATTTAGGGAGTCATGGTCGAGGCCGTTGGCTAACTTCTCAGGCGCGTCGGAGGGTTTGTGTCCGATAATAGCTGGCAAACCAGGTTTCGGCTCCGTCGATGGGGTGGGTGCGTCGGCGGGCGGCCGCGGCAAAGGCTCCGTGACGGTAACAGTGTCAGCGACAGGCGCGGGCGCTTTTTTATTCGCCTTGGCCGACTTGGTTTCGGCGCGTTGCGACTTGGCCGATGTCAGCGTGCGGCAAATGCGGCTTAGGGTTTCGCGCAATTGATGCCGGTGCACGACAAGATCGATCATGCCTTTGTCGAGCAGATATTCCGAGCGCTGGAAGCCCTCTGGCAGTTTCTCACGGATCGTCTGCTCAATTACTCGGGGGCCTGCGAAGCCAATAAGCGCACCAGGTTCCGCGATGTGAATGTCGCCCAGCATGGCGTAGGATGCGGTGACGCCCCCGGTCGTCGGATGCGTCATGACAACGATGTAAGGCAGGCCAGCGTCTCGCAAAGCCTGAACGGCAACTGTCGTGCGCGGCATCTGCATCAACGAGAGAATGCCTTCTTGCATGCGCGCGCCGCCGGAGGAGACGAAAAACACAAAGGGCGTTCCAAGCTCGACGGCTTTCAGCATCGCGGTGACAATCGCTTCGCCCGCCGCCATGCCGAGCGAACCGCCCATGAAGCTGAAATCCTGGACGGCGGCAGCGACGCGAAGGCCGTCCAGAAAGCCGTAAGCTCCCATAACTGCGTCTTCCATGCCAGTTTTCGCCTTGGCGTCTTTCAGGCGGTCGAGGTAGCGCTTTTCGTCGCGGAATTTGAGCGGGTCGAGTGGGACTTCAGGCATAACGATTTTATCAAACTTGCCTCCGTCGAAAAACGCTTTAAGGCGCGCCTCGCCGCCCATGCGCATATGATGGCCAGAACCGGGGATGACGAACTGGTTCGCCTCCAGATCCTTATGGAACACCATTTGCCCGGTTTCAGGACATTTGACCCACAGATTGTCGGGCAGCTCTTTTTTCGTGGTCTGCAATAGACCTCGAATTTTCGGGCGAACGACGTTATTGATCCAGTTCACTAAATGCGCCTTCTAAAGCTTTGTCGCCCCGCGCCCATTTGTCATGCCCGCGAAGGCGGGCATCCAGACTTTTTGTATTCGCATCGCTGGATCCCCGCCTTCGCGGGGATGACACTATAGACCTTAAGACTTTATACCGGTTGTTTTAGCCCCGCTGCCAGCTCCGACACAAGCGCCAAAACGTTCGGCACGGTTAACGGCGTGGCGCAACCGTCCGCATCGAGGCTGTCGGCGATGGCGCTAACAATGGCGGAGCCGACGACCACTCCGTCGGCGATTTTCCCCATAGCGGCGGCCTGTTCGGGCGTTTTGACGCCAAACCCGACGGCGACGGGGAGGGGGGTTTGCGACTTGATGCGCGCCACGTTCCTTGCAACCTCAGCAATATCTGGCGCACGCGTGCCGGTAATTCCAGTGATGGACACGTAATAAACAAAGCCGCCGGTGTTGGCGAGCACGGCGGGTAGGCGTTTGTCGTCGGTGGTGGGCGTGGCGAGGCGAATGAAATCGAGGCCGGCGGCGCGGGCTGGCAGGCAGAGTTCGTCGTCGGCCTCGGGCGGTATGTCCACCACGATCAGGCCATCGACGCCCGCCGCTTTCGCATCCGCCACGAAGCGCTCCACGCCGTAAATGTAAATCGGGTTGTAATAGCCCATCAGCACGATGGGCGTTGTGGCGTCGCCCTCGCGGAAGGCGCGCACCATGTCCAGCGTTTTGGCCATCGTCTGCCCGCCCGCGAGCGCTCGCATCGACGACGCCTGGATCGCCGGCCCGTCCGCCATCGGATCGGAAAACGGCATGCCCAGTTCTATAACGTCCGCGCCAGCGCCCGGCAGCGCCTTGAGAATGGCGAGCGAAGTCGCATAGTCCGGATCGCCCGCCGTGACGAATGTTACCAGCGCCACGCGGGTTTCTAATTCAAATGATTTTGCAATCCGACTCATCCAAGCTTCCATGAACAATTGGGGGTACATATGCTTGAATGGCTTCAATCAGCTTTAACGCCTCTTTCCATCATTTTTAGCTCTTTCGCATTGTTGGTTAGCTGGAAACAGCTTCAAATCCAACGTTTAGCTAGATCGGATTCACGATTATCAGAACGATTACCAGTTTTTGAATCTATGTTAAATGCAACTCGCTTTCATGCCGACACAGCCGATGCATGGATTGCCACGCTACATAGTTTGGAGGAGTCCAATACACTCGCGCAAATGTTTTGCAACTCAAATATAGCGACGAAATTGGACGAAATGATTTTAAATATCAGAGATATCATAGGTTTAATCAGGTTGCAGAATAACCCAAAACGTGAATCAGAGGCATATGAGGTGAGGATTAGACAAATAGAAATTTGGTTCAGTCAGCAACGTCAATTTGTGCTTACTGAGTTCAAACACATTATCCAATAATAGACTAAATCTCCATACCCAGATGCCCGGCGACGGCGAAGATGTCCTTGTCGCCGCGGCCGCATAGGTTCATGACGAGCAGGTCGTCTTGCGGCAGCGTGGGTGCGAGCTTGGTGACGTAGCTGAGGGCGTGCGCGGGTTCGAGCGCGGGGATGATGCCCTCCAGCCGCGTGCAGAGCTGGAACGCCGTCAGCGCCTCCTTGTCGGTCGCCGCCACATAGGTCACGCGGCCGGTGTCGCGCAGATAGGCATGCTCAGGGCCAACGCCGGGGTAGTCGAGGCCGGCCGAAATCGAGTGGCCCTCCAGTATTTGCCCGTCCGCATCCTGCAGCAGATAGGTGCGGTTTCCGTGCAGTACGCCGGGGCGCCCGCCGTTCATCGACGCCGCGTGGCCATTCTCGACGTCCAAACCGTGGCCGCCAGCCTCCACACCGTAGATTTTCACCGTGCGATCATCGAGAAACGGGTGGAAAAGCCCCATCGCGTTCGAGCCGCCGCCAATGCATGCGACCAGCGTATCGGGCAGCCGTCCCTCCGCCGCCAGCATCTGCTCGCGCGTTTCGCGGCCGATGACGGATTGGAAATCGCGTACCATCGCAGGGTATGGGTGCGGCCCCGCCACCGTGCCGATGATGTAAAACGTATCCTCGACATTGGCCACCCAATCGCGCAGGGCGTCGTTCATGGCGTCCTTCAGCGTGCCGTTGCCCGAGGTTACGGGGCGCAGCTCGGCGCCAAGCAGCTTCATGCGGAAGACGTTCGGCTTCTGCCGCTCGATGTCGGTTGCGCCCATGTAGATCACGCACGGTAGGCCGAAGCGCGCGCATACCGTCGCAACCGCCACGCCATGCTGGCCAGCGCCGGTCTCCGCAATGATGCGGGTTTTGCCCATGCGCTTGGCGAGCAAAATCTGGCCAAGGCAGTTATTGATTTTATGGCTTCCGGTGTGGTTCAGCTCGTCGCGCTTGAAATAGATTTTCGCGCCGCCGCCGTTTGGCGAAAGGCCCCGGCAATGCTCGGTTAGCCGCTCGGCGAAATAGAGCGGGCTTGGGCGGCCGGTGTAATAGGTGTTGAGATTATCGACCTCCGCCTGAAAGCTCGGGTCGCGCTTGGCGGCCTCGTAAGCCTCGTCCAGCGAGAGCACCAGCGGCATCAGCGTCTCCGCCACATAGCGGCCACCGAAGATACCGAAATGGCCGCGC
>JAWXCE010000039.1:0-69525 GCA_034440495.1 Hyphomicrobiales bacterium
GACTTCAAGTTGCGCCGCAGGTGGAGCCTCCTGGTTTAATGGAACAGGCTTAAGCGCTGCATCCGTGTCGGCGGCAGGGGGTGACAGTCCAGATTGCGGCGGCGGCTCTGGCGGCATTGGCGTTTCCGCAGGTAGCGGTATCGGCACGGTAAAGTACTCCGGTGGTGCTGGTGGAAGGAGCGTCGACAGTGTCCGGGGAGCTGGAGGCGGTGGAGCGGCTGGGTCATTAGGACCGGGCGGCCGGGTAGACTGAGGCGTCCGGTGAAGTCCGGCTGTCTGGAGCCTGCTTCCTTGCCACGGTTGAGGCCGCCGATGAAGTTGCCTTGGGGTTGGGGGTCGGTCATGGGTTTCGCTTTCTGTTCGCGAGCCCAAGCATGACCCGGCGCGCATACACCGGCAATACAGGCTGCTGAAACCATGGGCGATTGTCTCGCCTAGCCCTCGCCGCCCTTGACCGTCGGGGCTTTGCCTTTGCGGGCGATGGTTAGTCTGTTCTGGCGGGTGAGGATCGCCGGGCCGCCCGTTTTGCCGGAGCGCACCTTTTGCGCCAGGCGCGCCCGTTTGCGCGTCCGGTTGGGAGCTTCTGTTGTGCGCCAAGGGCCCATGGCGTTCAGGCTGGGCGCTGGCGCAGCTGTCCGCCACAAGGAGGCTAGGTCGATTTGTTGCACCGCCTGCGATGCCGCGATGACCGCATAGCTTCCTCCTGCCAACAGTCCCAGCGCGGCCAAAGCTTTCAGCAGGCGGGGGTTCATGAGCATGGCGAAGCCCTGCACCGCGCCTCGGCCCGCGACAGGCGCGGCGACCGCGCCAAAGGCTAGAACCTTCTCGCCTCCGGCTTTGAGCTGGGTTGCGACCGGCACCGCTTCCACCCGGCGCTCGATGCGGGCCACATAGTCGCCCCGGCGCAGCGCCCTCTGGCGGGCCCCGAGGGTTGGATGGGTGGAAAACATGTGCCCACTGGCGGCGGAGCGAAACATCAGCGCCCCGAAACGGCGCTCCTCGTCCCCGACATGCGAACCAAGCTCATGGATCTTGACCAGCGCGGTCTCCATGGCCTCAGGGCTGGTCAAATGCGCCCCGACCGCGTCGGCGTAATATTCGCGGCTGCGGGACATGCCTTTCACCATCAGTTCGGAACCGACAGCGATGGTGACACGGCCGAGCGTCGCCAGACCGTAGGCGATGCCAAGTCCGGCCTGCGCGTCACGGGCATTACGGCTGTTGATGGCGGCGGCTATCATGAGCCCGACCTGCAGGACGACCCCGATTGCCTGAAACACCACGTCGAACAGGCTCTGATAGCCGGTGGCGATCTGCATTTTCTGCATGTCGCCGGTGGCGATATGGCCCAGCTCATGGCCAATCACCGCATCCAGTTCCTCGCTCGTCAGGACGTTGATCAGCGGACGCCCCAGTATGACGGCGCCGTCCTCCGGCGATGCGCCGACCGCAAACGCATTGGCGGTGCTCATGATGCCTACTGACGGGCGCGGCAAGCCAAGCCGGTCGGAGAGGCCATGTACGCGCCGGGTCAGCTCATGGTTCTCGCCAAGATAGGCGACATTGAACGCCTGGCCGACCAGCGCCTTGGCGCCGCTGTTGCGGCCGACGCCAAAGGCGAGGCCAAGGAGGCCGATGATGAGAGAGATGGTCAGCGTCGCGGAGAGAGCCTCCCCGGTGGTCAAAGCGCATCCGTGGCATTGCAATCCAGAGACATACAGGATGATCGCATGCACCGTGACGGCGATGCCGACGGTCAGCACCAGCGGCACATGCCACCAGGATTGCCAGAGGCAGCGGTAGGTCAGCGCGCGGGTCTCGGCCATGGGGATAAGTCGGGTTGGCAGATGTTGGGTCATCGCCTGCAAATGCTAGGGTTGCAGGGAAACAACGCACGTAACCGCCGTGACCACGCAACCTGACCTGAAACGATTGATTGCCGCAGAGGCAGAAGGCGACGCCCTGACGGCCCCCTCCCGCGCCGTGCTGGCCTTTGCCCGCTGGCGAAATCTGACCGGCGAAGCTGGCGTGAAGCCTGAGGAGGCGAAGTTGGCGCTCGACCGGCTGATCGATTTTACCGAGCCGGACGCCTGGGACGGCCTTTCAGCGCCCGCCCCCGAGGTCGGCGAGCCCTTGCTGCGCGATCTGATGCGATACGCCATCACCCGTGGTCTTGCCGAGACCAAGGCGCAACTGAAAGCTCTGGAGCAAACGCCGGACTTATCCATGAGGTCTGACAATCCGGGGCCTGCGCCGCAAAGGACGCGGCGGCGCGGACGGCTCATGTAGGCTGGTTCGCCCATTCACATCGCCCGGGCCCGGCGGCGCTGGCGCTCGGCCTGCATCCTTAGCAGGCGCGTGGACTGTCGCCGATCCGGTCAGCATGGCTTTGCCGTTGCGGTCCGTCGTCGCCCAGACGGCAAGCCGCAACAGCGGCTTTCCCTTGCCGGGATTGCAATAACCCCAGTAATCGGGGAGTTTTGAGTCCGCGTCTGATTTCTGGCCGTTGGGAAACAGCATGATCTCCTGAGCATCCACGGCGAACTGAGCGCCGTCTGATTGCGCCTCATCAAGACCTTTGTCCTGGGGCGGCTGCGCCAGATCTTCAATCTGCTCCATCGTGCTGCGGCTCACCCGACCGCTGAGCATGGTCTTGCCGGTTTTTGTCGTGCGTACCCACAAGGCCGCACGCCGCTCTTCCCGACCGCCGGGCGCCGTCAAAATCCCTTCAAACGCCGGGCGTTTGTCGCCCTGGTCATGCTTTGCGCTCAGGAACGCGATAAACCGTCCCTCGTCCGCCTCGTTGTCAGCCATTGCGCGTCTCCCTTTCCGTTATTGTCGTCGCCGCACCTGCGGCGCTGGCCTTGCCATGTGAGGGCCTAGGTCCTGAAAGGCGTAGCGCTTGGCGAGGCGCAGCGGGTCCGTGCCCCTCGCGGTGACGATGATGCTGTCGGCGAAGGCCGAACCCATCAGATCATGGGCTTCCGCCAGGGGTTTCCTCTCGCCGCTGAACAAATGGGTGACGTTGCCGAGCTGCGGGCGCAAAAACTCCACCGCCTCATTGTCCGGCTGCATGAACGAGCGCACCCGGCAGGCGTTGATGAGACCATCGGCGCGCCGTCCGTAGGTGTCGCGCAACTGCCCGATATACTGGGCGAACAGCCACAGGCGCAGGCCAGCGCCCCGTCCGACATCGAGCAGTCGCTGGATGCTTTCCATGCGTCCAAGCTGGGGAAACTCGTCCAGAAAGAAGGTGATCGGCGGCGCCCCGCGCTCGCGGGGCGTGCGCAGCAACAGATTGGCGTGCTGCTGCAGGATTAGCCGCACGATTGGCATGTAAGTGTCAATATCGTCGCCCGACAGGCAGAGATAGACGGTGGCGCCGGTTTGCGTCCGCAAATCGACCGGCGACCAGTCCGAGCGGCTCATCGCCTCGCGCAAGGGCCGCGACCGCGAGAAAACGGTCAGATGCCGACGCGCGGCGTCGAACACCCGTCGGTGCGGTCGTTAAGGCCGGATTCGATGGCGACGGCGTTCTGCGCCAGCGCCGGGATGAGGAAGTGCGCCGCAAGAGCCTTCAGATGGGCGATGATGGCGGGCGTCGGCGAGGCCAGATACGCCGCGTCCGTCATCCCGTCGAGGAAATTGACCGGGATGGCGAGGTGCTCCATGACGGTTGCTAGCGTCCGCCGTTCCGGCGGCTCGGACAGCGCCGTCATCAGCGCGAAAGTCCACAGAAAGTCGCGGCCCCGGTTATCCCAGAACGGGTCCTTGGCGTTGGAGTTAGGCGGTATGATCTGCGCCGCGATAAGCTCGCAATCAACCGCCGCCTGGGTCGGGTCGTTGCTCACGAAATCGAATGGGTTATAGGCGTGGGTGTTGCCGGCCGGGTCGGTCTGGGCAAAGCGGTAGACCGGGCCGAAATGCGCCTGCCGGTGGGCGGCGGTGGTTTCCCAGAGCTCGCCTTTCACGTCCAGCACAAAGGCGGAGCCGGGATAGGTCAGCAGATTGCGCATCACCTGCACCTGGCTTTTGCCGGTGCCCGGCCCTGCAATGGTGATGAGGCTTTCATCGCCCGAGAAATACACGGGCCCCCGGTCGTGTTCGTCAAAGCCAACCGTGAGAGATGACGCCGTCGGCGTCCTGCTGAAAGTCTCGCGGGTCGGGCCCGTATCGAGGTCGCCCCAGGCGCTGCCTGCATTCAGAAAGCGCGTGATCGCGGCCCCGCTCGCGCGGCCATTGCCGCGTTCCTCGGCCAGCCGGTTGGCGGTGCTGCTGAGAAACTGTGGATAGGGCTGGAGAAGCTGCTGCAAGGCTTGGGTGAGAATGTGCCGGGCGACGGCCTCTTGGTTGTGCTGCGCCATGCTCTGGGCGGCAGAAAAGCTCGCCTTGCCGCCTCCCCAAGTCATCTCGGCCAGAAAGGCGTCAAAGTCGCCTTGGTCGAGCCGTCCGTCGGCCAGCAGCGCCGCCATGCCGCGAATAAGGCCTTTTTCCTGGTCGCTGAGGGCGATGGTCGGCCGCGTCAGCGTGTAACTGCGCATCAGCGTGCGGATAGCGTTGCGCCGCCCCTGCTCGCGACCCCGGTTCACCGCCTCGCCGAAATAGGACAGCGCGCCAGCAACGGTCTGCGTGCCGGTCCAGGCGCCTCCCAGCGCGTGAGCCATGTAGGAGGGCGCTTTGCCGATCAGGCTCTCGACAACGCGCTCGATCTGTGTGGGTGGAAACCGGTTAAGCAGCGTGTCGGAGGCGGCATAGAGCGTGCCGGACGGGTCATTAAGATGCGCGTCGATAGTGGCGATGGATGTCACGGGAGGTCTGAGTGCTGAAGAAAATAATAAATCCAAACTGTCTGAGTAGGCGTGCTGCGCCAATTATATTCGCGCTAAGGTTGCGCAAGGCAGCGCGATTACGCTCCAATTCTGGCAAAACAGAGCAAGACAGCAGTTCGGTCTGGCCGTAGGCACGCAAGAGATGCTATGAGACCCAAATTTTTGTTTGGATAGCGTATCAGGTAACGGCCCCGCGTGACAGACACTGAGCCAAACAGCCATGCGTCTGTTTTTTCACCAAGTGCTGACAGCGGCCTTGCCTGTCTGGTTCTCCTGGCGCAGTTCCTGCGCGTCTCCGTTGATCCCGATCAGATCGCACATGATCTAGGGGAAAACCACCGGCGCCTTTGCGGCGCATGATCTCTTGCAAGCCGCCAAGCGCCTTGGCTTTCGAGCGCGTCGCGCCAAAATTAGCGTATCCCGCCTCGATAAACTGGCACTGCCGGTTATAGCCGAGCGCCGCGACGGGACGTTCGTGCTGCTTGCCGCTGTCGCGTCCGACGAGGTGTTGATACGCGACCCGCTCGTTGGGCGAACAGAGCAATTATGCTTTGGCGAGTTCGAGGCGGTCTGGAGCGGCCGTGTCATCCTCATCACCACCCGCACCGGCGTGTCGCCGCTCTTGCGCCGATTTGATTTCAGTTGGTTTGTGCCGGAGATTGTGCGCTACCGCAAAATCCTCAGCGAGGTGCTAGTTGCTTCGCTGTTCGTACAAATTATTGCCCTTATCACGCCAATTTTCTTTCAGTTGGTCATTGATAAGGTGCTGGTGCATGACGGCCTCTCCACCTTGCATGTCCTGGTAATCGGGCTCGCCGCCGTTTCGATTTTCGAGACATTCTTGAGCGCGCTGCGGGCGCATATGCTCGCCCATACAGCTGCTAAAGTCGACGTGACGCTTGGCTCGAAGCTGTTCGACCATTTGATGGGGCTGCCGATCAGTTACTTTGAATCGCGCCAGACGGGCCAATCCGTCGCCCGTGTGCGTGAGCTTGAAAACATCCGTAGTTTCCTGATGGGGTCCGCACTTACTTCCGTTCTAGACGTGCTGTTCGCCTTCGTCATGTTCGCGGTGATGTGGATGTATAGCCCCGCGCTGACGCTTATCGTACACGCTTCAGTGCCAGTTTACGTAATACTCTCCATAGCAGTGACGCCGTCGCTGCGCCGCCGCATCGAGGAGAAGTTCTCGCGCGGCGCGGAAAACCAGACATTTCTGGTTGAATCCATTGTCGGCGTCGAGACACTGAAGGCTATGGGCGTCGAGCCACAAATGCAGCGACGCTGGGAGGATCAGTTAGCAGGCTATGTGTCGGCCAATTTCCGGGCGGTGACGCTTGCCAATCTTGCCAACCACGCAACGCAACTGATCAACAAGGCCGTCACCGTGGGCACGCTGTGGTATGGCGCGTCGCTGGTCATGGCGGAGGCGCTGACGGTAGGCGAACTCATTGCCTTCAACATGCTCGCTGGGCGTGTTGCCGCGCCTGTGCTCCGGCTCGCCTCGCTGTGGCAGGATTTCCAACAGGTGCGAGTGTCGGTCGACCGGCTTGGGGATATTCTCAACACGCCGACCGAATCGAAAACCGGCGCCATCCCTAGCATTTTGAAATCTATTGGCGGACGCGTCGTCTTCGATCACGTCACCTTCCGCTATCAGCCGGGCGGCCCGGAAATCCTCACCGACCTATCCTTGGCGGTGGAGCCCGGAGAGGTCATCGGCGTCGTCGGGCCGTCCGGCTCCGGCAAATCGACGCTCGCCAAGCTTATCCAGAAACTGCATGTGCCCGAGCGCGGGCGCGTACTGATTGACGGCGTCGATCTCGCCATGGCCGATCCCCGTTGGTTGGCCGCCAGATTGGCGTGGTGCTGCAGGAGAACATCCTGTTCAACCGGTCGGTTCGCGACAACATCGCCCTTGCCGACCCGGCGATGCCGTTTGAGCGCGTGGTGGAGGCCGCCAAACTGTCCGGGGCGCACGAGTTCATCCTCAAACTACCAAAGGGCTACGACGCCATCCTGGAGGAGCGCGGCTCGAACCTGTCCGGCGGCCAGCGGCAGAGGGTAGCGATCGCGCCGGCACTGGTCGCCAATCCGCGCATCCTCATCTTTGACGAGGCGACGAGCGCCCTCGATTACGAATCTGAATATGTCATCCAGCAAAATATGGCGCGCATGACCAAGGGACGGACGGTGTTCATCATTGCGCACCGGCTGGCGGCGATCCGCTCCGCCAACCGTATCGCGACCGTTGAAGCGGGGCGCATGACCGAACTGGGCACGCATGACGAACTACTGCGTCTAAATGGGCGCTACGCAGCGCTGTGGCGCCTACAAACCGTGAATTTAGGGGCGGCGGAGTAATGTTCGGCTCTTTGTGGCATTACGGCAAGGTGGCGCGCGCGGCGCTGAAAGACGAAAAGGAGCGCGGCGCTAAGCCGAGCCTGCGCCGCGATGAGCGCGAGTTCCAGGCAGCTGCCATCGAGATCCTAGAAACGCCGCCCTCTCCAACCGGGCGCTTACTGGGCGCGTCGCTGATTGGGTTCTTCCTGCTGGCTCTAGCGTGGTCGATTATCGGGCGGCTGGATATTCATGCGGTGCTGGAGGGCAAGGTGACGCCGATTGGTCAGGTGAAAGTGATTGAGCCGTTGATTACCGGCACGGTCAAGACTATCGCCGTGCGTCAGGGCGAGACGGTGCGCGAGGGCGATCTGCTGGTCGAGCTGGACCCGACTGAGCAAACTGCCGACCGGACGCGGCTGGAAGAGGACGTGCTGATCTCGGAAGCCTCGTCGTTGCGCCTGCGCGCCGCCATCCATGCCATTGCGAAGGGTGCCCCCATCGAAGGCGCGGTGCTCGAGCTGTCGCCCAAAACGCCGCCCGCTGCCGCAGAGTTGCAGAAAAGCCTGTTCCGGCAAACCCTGGCGGCGTTTGACGCCGAGCGTCATCAACATGGATGAATGGCGCTGCACCGGCGCCGCCCGCGTTTGCACCAAGGGAGCCAGGCTAAGTCCTCGTGTTGCCGCCCGCCCTTCTGCCGGTTCGCCACGTATTCGTTCCCCTGAAAAAGCTCAGACAGCAGTCAAACCGCTCGCGCCCGGGATCAGTGCTCCAACGCGTGATGATCTGCGGTAAAAATGGCCGCTCGCCGAACCTCTTGGAATACCTGTTGCGGATCATAATTTGAGGCCTGATGGTATTCCGGCAGCGACGCGAGGTGCGCGAGGCGGGCGCGGCGCAGGCTGCATGAAAGGCGGACGGTTATGGTTACGAAGGAGCGGGTTTTAGAAACTCTGAAGAATGTCAAAGGCCCCGGCGGTGTCCCGGATATCGTGTCGCTCGGCCTTGTCTCGGAAATCGTCATTAACGCGGGCAAGGTTTACTTCTCGCTTTACGCCTCGCCGCAGAACGCCAAAAGCCTGGAGCCCGTGCGCTTCGCCGCCGAGCAGGTGGTGCGCTCGATGTCCGGCGTGAGTGGCGCGACGGTAACGCTGACCGCCGACAAGGGAGCGATGCCAGCCGCGCCGGGCAAGGGCGTCGGCGGCGTCAAGCGCATCATCGCGGTCGCGTCTGGCAAGGGCGGCGTCGGCAAATCCACGACGGCCGTCAATCTGGCGCTGGCGTTTCAGGCAAATGGTCTCAGCGTTGGCATTATGGACGCGGACATCTACGGCCCGTCCGTGCCAAAGCTGATGCGGCTCAAAGGCAAGCCGGAGTTGATCGGCCCTAACACGATCAAACCGATGGAAAATTACGGGCTGAAAGTCATGTCCATCGGCTTTCTGCTGGAGGATGAAAGCCCCATCGTTTGGCGTGGGCCGATGGTCGGCTCGGCCGTGACGCAAATGCTGACGGATGTGGCATGGGGCGAACTCGATCTGCTTGTGGTCGATATGCCGCCCGGTACGGGCGATGCGCAGTTGACGCTGAGCCAGAAAGTGCCGCTCGCTGGCGCCATTATTGTATCGACGCCGCAGGATCTGGCGCTGATCGACGCGCGTAAGGGGCTGGCGATGTTTCGCAAGGTGAACGTGCCCGTGCTCGGCATCATCGAGAATATGAGCTATTTCCTTTGCCCGTCCTGTGGCCACCGCTCCGATATTTTCGGCCATGGCGGCGCGCGGGCGGAGGCGGAGCGGCTGGGCGCGCCATTCCTCGGCGAGGTGCCGCTGCATATGGATATCCGCGAGAAGTCCGACGCCGGGCTGCCCCTTGTCGCGACCGACCCCGGCTCGGTTCACGCCAAGCTCTACCGTGAGATTGCCGCCGCAGCCTGGCGTCAGGCCGAGGGCGCGGGCGCGCAACGGACGGCGCCAAAGATCGTGTTCGATTAATCACAGTTCAAAATTATGATAATCGAGTTGCGAATCATCTGAAAAGCGCCGCCTTCTCGCTGCATCCATTTAAACACATGGAGGTGCGGTTATGATCTGGACAGCGTCTGTAGCGAGATTGTCAGCGCTTTGCGTCGTGGTCTTGCTCACGGCCTGTGCCTCTGGCGGTGGCCGCAGTGACACGGATCGAATGTTCCTGACCGCAGCCGCGAGCTGGGACTCAAACCGTGACAACACCGTGACATGCGACGAGTGGAAAGCTTACGCGGGATCGATTTTCGACGGCGCTGATCGAAACAAGGCTGGAGCGGTCACACCCGCCGAGTTCAAGACTCTGGAAGCCAACGACCGCATGTTCAGCGTCGCCGATTTCAAATATTTCGACACGAATGGCAACGGCCGGGTGGAGCGGGCGGAATTTGTCGACCGGCCGAACCCCGCCTTCCAGATCGCCGATGGAGACAAGGATTGCCGTCTTACTACTATTGAAACGACGGCGGCGCGTAATTTGGGCACTCCGAAGGCAGCCTGGACTGGACCCCCGGCGCCAACCGGCTACTAGTCGTTTCAGATAATAAATGCGAATGTGCTTAAGGTTTTAGCTAAAAGTTCACGGATTTAGCTGAGGCGCTGGCTCCGAGCGCGGCAAACAAAACAATAAGAATGGAAAATATCGAACTCCGCACAGCATAAACACACACTGACAAAAAACTAACCGCCCGTGACGCTCATATGCCGCCCTACGGCCGGCTTTTTGCTACGCCGATCGATAATGAAATCATGTCCCTTCGGCTTACGCAAAATCGCCTCGTCGATGGCGGCGCTGAGCAATGCGTCGTCTGCGCTGGCCCGCAGTGGCGCGCGCAAATCCGCTGCGTCGTCCTGGCCAAGGCACATATACAGCGTCCCCGTGCAGGTGACGCGCACTCGGTTGCAGCTTTCGCAGAAATTGTGCGTCAGCGGCGTGATAAAGCCGATGCGGCCGCCGGTCTCCGTCACCTCCACATAGCGGGCGGGGCCGCCGGTGCGGTAGGGGATGTCGGCGAGCGTCCACTTGTCCATCATCCGCGCACGAACGATAGAGAGCGGCAAGTATTGATCGGTTCGGTCGCCGTCGATGTCGCCCATCGGCATGGTCTCGATGATGGTCAAATCCATGCCGCGCCCGTGCGCCCAAGCGATCATGTCGTCAAATTCGAACTCGTTAAAGTCTTTAAGCGCGACCGCGTTAAGCTTGATTTTCAGGCCCGCCGCCTGCGCCGCGTCGATACCCTCCATGACTTGCGCGAAATCGCCCCAGCGCGTGATCGCCTTGAACTTGTCCGGGTTGAGCGTATCCAGCGAAACATTGATGCGCCGTACGCCTGCATCCACTAGCTCGCCCGCGAAGCGCTTGAGCTGACTGCCATTCGTGGTCAGCGTGATTTCCTCAAGCGGGCCACCTAGATGCCGCGAAAGCGACCGCACCAGCCACATGATATTCTTGCGCACCAGCGGCTCGCCGCCCGTCAGCCGCAGCTTGCGCACGCCCTTTGCGACGAAAGCCGAGCACAGCCGGTCAAGCTCCTCCAGCGTGAGCAGATCAGCCTTGGGCAAAAACGTCATATTTTCGGCCATGCAGTAAACGCAGCGAAAATCGCAGCGATCCGTCACCGAGACCCGCAAATAGCTCACATGGCGCCCGAACGGGTCGATCATCGGCGCTTGCGTAAGGGCTTCTGTCTGGGTGAACTGCATCAGTTTCTTTCCATACTTGGTACCAATATTATATAGCCTCTCGGAGGTGGCCCGCGTAGCACCTTACTCTCAAATTGTAGCATATCCAGTCAAGACAAGTGACAGCGCGAACCAACGACTATGGAGCAGGCGACGTGGGATGGATTTATCTACTGGCGGCCGGCCTTTTCGAGATCGGCTTCACCACGGCGTTTCGATACACGGACGGCTTCTCGCGACTTGTGCCGGTCGCAATATTCGTTGCGTGCATTATCGCCAGTTTCATCCTGTTCGATCGTGCGGTGCAGACCATCCCTGTCAGCACGGCTTACGCGGTGTGGGCCAGCATCGGCGCGGTCGGCACCGTGATTTTGGGCATCGTCGTGTTCGGCGAGCCAGCGACTTTCTGGCGCGTGTTTTTTATCGGCATGCTCATCGGATCAATCGTCGGTTTAAAGTTGGTGTCGAGTTAACCAGCCGTATCTCAAATCCGAGATGAACAAAGGCCGGCGCACTCTCATACGGTTGCGCAATGATGTTTCGGCGCGGCGTCGCATCCAAGCCACCCGCCTAGAGCCGTTCCTGAAAAGTGTTAGCGGTTTTCGGACGAGAACGGCTCTAATTATAAGTCTAGAGCTGATTCACCCAGTTAACTGACTCAATCAAATCGGGATCAGGTCTAAGTCTTTCGCGTGTGGAACCGGCGCGAATGGAGTGCGTTATGGGCGATGCGCGAGCAAACCACTGTCTCCTTTAATCTTTGGAATTCCGGACATGCTACACCCTGACTTACAAAGCGTCTCGCTTGCCCCGAACACCGTACTTGGCCGCACGCATGTCATTATCAATGCGAGAGCGGGCGCGGCGCTCGATGAAGACGCCGGAAGCATGCAATCATATATCGAGGAACAGTTAGGCGGCGCTGCGTCCTCGCTGAAAGTCGAAACTGTTGAGCCTGACGACATTGTGGCGCGCCTGAAGGCTGCGGTGGCGGACGGTTGCGAAACGCTCATCATTGCAGGCGGCGACGGCAGCATTTGCGCGGCCGCCAATGCCGTCATCGGAACGGAGGTCCAGCTTGGCGTCATTCCGTTGGGCACGGCAAATCTGATGGCTCGCGACCTTGGCATACCCGTTACATACCGGGAGGCGGTCGATGCGTTGCTGGACGCTTCCCCGACGCCTGTAGATGTTGCCAAGGTGAATGGCCGCGTCTTTCTTTGCAGCTCGCTGCTTGGACTTCCCTCCGCTCTGCCCAGGCAGCGCCAGGAAATACGGGGCGGCAACATCTTTCAGCGCCTTAGCGGCTATCTGGCTATGGCTGGCACGATATGGCGTCACACCCGCAGTTTCCGCGTTCGGCTCGACGATGGCAGCGGTGTCCGCCCGGTGAAGATGCAAATGGCCATTATTTCAAACAACCCCTACGACGACACCAAGCTGCTCAATCTGACCCGCCCATCCATAGCGACGGGACAACTTGGCCTGTATGTCATGAAACATCAGAGCACGGCGGCGGCGTTCTGGTCGCTGGTGAGGGCGTTAGCTGGTTCGAAGCCACACGACCCAGATTTTGAGCGCAGCACACCTACACGGGTTGTCATCGAGGCGGTGACAAGATCGCATTTTGAGCTGTCGAATGATGGGGAAATCGAGAAATTCGACTCTCCGCTGACCTTTGAAATTGTTCCAGCCGCACTTAAAATGCTAGCGCCACTCCGCTAGAGCGTGTCAGCCGTTAAACCCTTCATTAAGATAGGTCCGGTAGGGCGCCCGGTGGGCGATCCAGTTTCAGGCTCAAGCGTAATCTCGAAAAGCTGGCCAGAACCGGGCGTCGGTAGTTGACCCAGATCAAGCCTGAGCGTGCGCGCCTGATCCAGCAAACCGACGGAAATTGGACCTTCGACGTCGTTGCGTTTCGTCCAGACCTGAAGCGCTCTGCCGCGCGGCACGTTGATCTGCTGCAATGGGATTAACCGCACGCTACCATCCGCCAGCGCCTCAACAATGGCCCCGGGCTTGCCATCGTCCTGCTGCAGCACGGCGACCATGATAGCGGGCGATGGCGTCTGCAAAATCTGCGCAGTAAGGCCGAAGACGAGGAGCAGGGACGCAGCTCCCGCCGCCAAAGCCGTCCACCGCCAGAGAGGCAAATTCTGCCACAACGAGTTCGTGTTGCTTGTGCGGTGACGTATAGGCGCTGCCTCCGGACGAAACTGCATCACGCTTTCCTCAACCCGCCGCCAGAGTCCGGCGGACGGCGAGAATGGTAGGACGGTCATGTCAAGTTCAGTGAAATGCTGACGCCAATGACGCACGCAGGAGAACAGGACAGGATCGTCCTCCATCATCTCTTCGATGCGCGCGCTATGCGCTTCCAGCAGCCCCACCGCGTATTCCATGGCGAGCGCGTCTCTGTCTTCAGGAGCAGGGGACATCATCCCAGACACTCCTTCAGGGCTAGAAGTCCGCGGCGTATCCACGATTTCATGGTGCCAAGCGGCACGCCGAGCTTGCCTGCGAGTTCGCCGTGGCTGAGGCCGTGCATGTAGGCAAGCACGATAGCGTTGCGTTTCGGCTCGTCTAGAGTTTGCAAACAGCGGCGCAAGGCGCTTGCGTCCGACATCCGGCTCATGGCGTCTTCGGGATTCTCATCTTCGGAGGTAAGACCGAATGATTCGAGATCGTCCGTAAAATCGATGCGATCCTCGCCGCGCAGCATGTTGAGCGCGCGGTTGCGCAGGATTGCATACATCCAGCCGCGTCCGCCGCCCAAATCGGTATTAAAGCTTGCCGCTTTACTCCAGATGTTAACGAAGGCGTCGTGCACAGCGTCTTCCGCCAGAGACTGGCGTTTAAGAAGCCGCATCGCCACGCCGAGCATTCTGGGCGCCTCGACATCGTAAAGCGCTTTTAAAGCGCGGCTGTCACCGGAGGCGCAAGCGGTTAGCGCCGCATCGTAATCGAACGCAGCAGAGTAGGCGGGCTTTGAGAAAGATAACGACGGCTTCATCAGCGCCGCACTCTCGTTGGCGAGTTCACGCGATATGAGGCGCGACGAATACACTGCCAGTGACGGCGTGTAAAGCGGTAGGCGCTTGTATCCCGAAATGGCCAGCGCAGTTTGCATGAAAAGGTGTCCAGTCGAGGGTCATTTACTTTGTATTGAATTGCTTACACGGCGGATATGCTGGCGGATGCATTCAAAAAAACTGCCGTCAACTGCATCCGGCCTTTTTGCAAATGGGTAACACTCAGGTCAGACGCACACTTAGCTGGCGTCATGCACCAAGGAGATATCATCATGAACATGCGTATTGTTTTGGCTGCAGTTGCGGCCTCGTTTACATTTGCTCAAGCCGCTCAGGCTGCAAGCGTCGCCGCACTTGTTGGCGACAACATGCTCTCTATCGTTGACTCAAGCACCGGCAAAGCTGGCGCTGCAATGAAAATCGACGGCGTTTCCGGCAAAGTGCTCGGCATCGACGTTCGCCCCAAAGACGGCATGCTTTACGCTCTTGCCGCTGACGGCACGATTTACACCGTTGACGTAAAAACCGGCAAAGCGACGATGAAAGTGAAGCTTGAATCAACGCTTGCCGACGGCGTCACCGCCACTGTCGATTTTAACCCGGTCGCTGACAAACTGCGCGTTATGGGTTCGGATGGCGCAAGCCTACGTTGCGACGTTGACGCTGGCAAAGTCACCAAAGACGGCAACCACAAATATGCCGACGCCGACTCGATGAAAGCATCGACCCCAATGGTCGTTGCTGGCGCTTACACAAACTCGATGGCCGACGCAAAAGAAACCGCGCTCTACAACATCGACGGCACCGCCGCGACGCTGGTTAAACAGGCGCCTCCGAATGACGGCATCCTGAACACCATCGGCAAACTCGGAATTTCGGTCAAAACTCCCGCCATGGACATCGCAACCGACGCCGCTGGCGCCAACACTGCGTATCTGATGGCTGGCAAAACGCTATACACAGTCGATGTTGCAAGCGGCAAAGCGACGGAAGTGAAAGAAATCGACGGGATCAAGGGCGCGGTTCGCGACATCGCGATCCTTCCAGCATCGTAATGAAGCGACAAAAGCGCTAAGCTCTTGGGCCGTCGGCCGGGCGGGGTGTTCCGGCCGACGGTTTATTTCTATGTTAGTACCTACTCCGTTCGCAGTCCCGGCGCGCGGGGGTTGACGCCGCCCAAATGCAGGGCGATGAGATCGACGTTGCCACCGCGACGGGCGAACACCCCGCGCCAGCCGCCAATATCCTGGCTGCTCAGATTTTCGCGCAACAAATGCGCTTTCATGAACGGGAAGTCCGCCTCGATTAGTTCGCGCCACCGGAAAAGCGTTGGATTAATCAGCACGGCGCCGTTAGTCCGCAACGGAAACAGCGCTTCAGCGCGCAGGCCCGCATTCGCGGCGAGGCGGGCGAGCGGCAACTCGTATTCCTTCACCACGCGGTGCTTCGATTCAATGTTGCGCACGCCTTCCCAGAACTCACGGATCGCACGGTTGGCGAGCGCGCGCGGCTTCATCATCAGAAAATAGCTTTGCAGATGACAGGCGATGTCGTCGCTTTCGGTAAGGCCAATCAGGTCTGCGTCTGACCGCTCGACGCGCTTCATCATCGGCTCGAAACCGTCGAGCGGACCGTAAACGCTGTCATTGGCAAGATAGATCGCTCTGACGTCCCAAAGCTCGGGAAACAGTTTCAGCGCCAGCGCCCAGCAGGCGAAATCGTAGCCTCCATTTCGCTTCACCATAACCGCATCGGCAACGTCTGGGCCGGGGTCATGGACAAGCATATCGGAGCGGTCGCTGGCCGCAATAAGCATCGTGTACACCCCGGCGTCGCGAAAACGCTTCAATAGGCTTGCACGTGCGGCCAAACCCGGCCGTCGCCGCTATGTGTGACAAACAGGCAAACCGGCCTGCCACGGACAATTGGCGCCATGCGCACCATGCGATGCGGAAGTGACTCAACAGCAGGGAACGCAAGTTGGTTTGCGGCGGAGTTAACGGCCGCGCTCCGCTCCGGCGATGCGAGGGGCGCCACGACCTGATTGCCACGAATGAATTTGCGCATCTTGCGTCCGCGCGCCAGATAAAATGCGGCGCTAACCAGCTTGAATGCAATCCGGAGTCTGTTGCCTGCGCTCCTCATAATACCTTTTAAACAACGGCTCGGTAAAGCGCATGCGTCGATGCGACCGTCAAAACTGTTCGCCTGTTTTACGATTAACGCGCTATTAACGCGGCTAACGGTAACGAATATCCAATCATCGGAAAAGTCCTAGCCCATGTCGCGCAATATCTGGCAGAAAATATCATCGGAACGCAACCTGCTGGACTTTTTCTTCAGGCTGCGCGGGCTTATGCTCATTGCCTCCGCGGGCGCCATTCTCGGCGCGCTGCTGATGTTCTGGACAGGGTTCAAGCATCTTTTGCACGCATACGAAACGCTCATCGGTCTGGAGGCTGTCGCTTATACCGCGAAGGCCGCCGAGGGCGAGTCGCGCGTCATCGTCTACATTCTCGAAGCTGTAGACGCTTTCCTGTTCGCGCTCGTGTTGATGATCTTCGCTTACGGCATCGCGCTGGGCTTCGTTTTTCACCATGTCGCCGAACGCTACCGTGATTATCTCCCGGACTGGATGCTGGTCGAGGGCGTCGGGCAGCTCAAGCGCACTCTGGCGGAAGTCGTCATCGTGGTGCTCATCGTCATTTTCGCACGTATTATCATCGAGAGCTCGGGCAACCTGAAATGGGAGATGCTGGTGTTACCGATTTCCATCTGCCTGCTCTCCTACGCGCTTAAACTCCTCCATCATGACGAGGGCGGCCCTCATGATTCCCCGTCGCAATCGCGTGGCCTGGTGAAGCGTTTTGGCGAGGACAGCAAAGAGGAAATCGCTGCCATGGCATCCGACATGCGCGGCGCGTCCATTGTCGGCGAGACACGGGCGGCGGCTCCGTCTTCAGTCCCAAAACCGCCCGTAACGGCCAGCGCTGCGCAAAACACCAAACCCAAAGGCAAGCCGCCTCGCAGCGCTTAGGAAGTATTTAGCTTAGGCGCCGTTAGGCTTGATCTCGCAGGGAACGATTCAAACCTGCCAGCGTCATTGCATCTGTGCGATTTAGCAGTGAAAGCATCATGGTTACAGGAGCAGCCTCAGCTACCACGGGCACATATATCTGGCCGATCATAATGCTCATCGGGTCGAATATCTTTATGACCTTCGCTTGGTACGGACACCTCAAATACAAAAATGCGACGTTGCTGGCAGTTGTGCTCATAAGCTGGGGCATCGCATTTTTCGAGTACTGGTTGGCTATCCCCGCAAACCGCATCGGCTATCAGGTTTACTCCGCTGCTGAACTGAAAACGAAGCAGGAGATCATAACTCTGGCAGCGTTCGCTCTTTTCAGCGTGTTTTACCTGAATGAGGCGCTCACCTGGAGGCACCTTGCCGGGTTTGCACTGATAGCCGCAGGCGGGTTCTTGATCTTCCAAGCGAAAGCTTAGCTGGCGGTGCGTTCGCGCACCAGTGTCTCCAGACGGCGGAGCGATGCGACGCTTGTTTCAAGCTCGCTCCAGTAGGGCGGCGCAAGTTCCAGATTCATAACAAGTCCCTGTGGGAAATCGAGCGAGGTCATGAGGTCGTCCCACGGTATGGCGCCCCAACCAATCGGCAGGTGCAGATCGCCAAGGCCAAACGCTACCCGCTCCGAGCGGGTGTAGATGGGAATGTTCTGCAGGCGTCCGAACGAGTCGTGGATGTGCAGGTGTTTGGCGTAGGGCGCCAGCGCCTTCGCCTCTGCAACGAAATCCGCGCCGTGCAGCGTGGAATTAATGAAACCATGTGAGAAATCCAGACAGGCGTGAATGTTGGGGTGATTGATCGCTTCGATATCGCGTGCAAGCTGCGATGGCAGCGCGGTCGTCCGGGTCTTGTCGTAAGTAAACAGGTTTTCAATGGTGATTATGATTCCTAGCGATTCCGCTATTGGGGCAAACTCACTCAGGATATCGCGCTGTTGCGCATGGAGAGACGCGGCGTCGTTCTGCCTCGGCGCGTCTATAAATCCGCTATGCAGCACGTAATGCACCGCGCCAAGCTCCGCCGCCGCTTCCAGCGAAACCTGCATGACGGATTTATGCAGCGGCAACCGTTCCGCGATATCCATGAGGTTGACGCCCAGCGGCCCATGCACGGTGTAGCGATATGACCGGTCTGCGGCGATGTTCTTCACCGCGCGCAGTTTCGACGCAACGATGCGACCGCCTGCAGTCACATCCAGCGCATAAAGCGGCAACTCGAGGAAATCGACGCCGAGCCGGTCCGCCTCGTGGAGGGATGACGTCAGTTTTTTAAAATCGAAATCGTCATCCGAACGAACGGTATATCCGACGCCCAGCACGCGCTCGCTCATGCGGCGGTCTCCTCAAAATGAGCTACTGCTTCGCAACACTTTAACAAACGTTGGGGTCTAGAACGACGCGCCTGTCGTAGATGGTGTTAAGCAATATCTGATTTAATGGCGAGTACAAAATTGCACGCAATATAATGAACTCACATGCATGCAAACGCCTTCGCTCGTATGGAGGGTTAAATGCCTTTAACGAGTGTGCCCGTAAGCAAGATCGCGTAAGCAATGACAAAGACATAAAAATTCGAGAGCGGCACGGCGCCTGCGACGGCTGGCACGAAGTTCATCACCAGACCTAAAGCGGCAAGCAGCAGCGAGATGATAAACGTAGTGCTGGTAGGAGGTGACAAGCGCATGAATAGCTCCTGAAGGTATGTTGGAAAACCGAAATTAACGTTGGAGCACAACGGCTCCGTGACATTCGCTTTAGATGCTTTAGATGCTTTAGATGCTTTAGACAGTTTGTGTCATTAAATTCCATTGTTTAGATGTTAGCGTTTTAAAACATAATGCAAAAGAGGGAGTGAGGCGGATGCGCGTGTTGCGTCGAATATTCTGGGGACTACTTCTGCTTTTAGGCGTAATGGCCGGTGCGGCTTTTCTACTGCCAAAGGATTTGGCCGTTGAACGGTTAACCGTTATCAACGCGCCGCCGGAGAAAGTCTTCCCCTATTTGAATGACTTCCGGAAGTTTAATGAATGGTCGCCGTGGGTCAAACGCGACCCGAACATAAAGCATGAGTTCTCGGGGCCACAGTCCGGCGTGGGCGCGAAAATGGCTTGGAAAAGCGATAAGCCTGACGTTGGCGAGGGTACGTCTACGATCACCGGAAGCGAAGAGCCATCGCTGGTGTTCGGCGAGTCGGAGTTTGCGGGGCTTAAAGCCACGACCAAACTGGAGTTAAGCCCAATCGACGGCGGCACAACGGTTGGCTGGAGCTTTGAAACCGACCTGGGCAACAATCCGCTAGCTCGCTGGTTCGGCCTCATCTTCGCCAAGCTCATCGCCGCCGATTATGACGAGGGGCTTGAGCGGTTGAAGCTGCTGATGGAAACCGGCTCGCCTGAGGCCAAAACTTAAGGGGCGCGTTTTACAACGCCGTCTTTGATGAACATTCGGAATGGCGTCGTGCCGGAGGCGCTTCCGTCAACGGCGCGCCATTTGCCGTTCGTGCAAAGCATGCCGCCTTGAGCTTCAATGGCATCAAACTCAACCATATTCTCGTATCGTTTGGTCCCGGGGCGAAATCGACCTTAAATCTGAGTTATGGGGGTCCGTTTTTGAGCCATTGAAGGATGTTCGCGAGCTCGCCAAAACTTCGCGCTGACGAAGAGATGCAGACGCTTGCATGGTGGAACGGCGCCGACCTAGCACCTGAGTTTTTTGTACGAACTGATTAAAACTTGAAGCTCGCCGCAGAATATAAGATGGATCATACAGCTTACGATCGGAAGTGCAGCTGGCTATTAGACCCGTCTTTCCAACGATGAGGATACAGCAAATCTGAAATCCGCTTATCTGCATCGGCCTGAGTGGCTCGGGTTTCGGGCGATGTTATCCTAAAAAGATGATTACTTTTTTTTTGAAACCTCAATCGCAACGATTACGTGGTCAATCCAAAAATCAAGTGGCTTGTCCCGCTTCCAAAGATTTGACTCTAGTTTTGCGATATCGGCGATCGTTTTACATTGCTTAATGAGATCGTCATCAAAAACAACTTTGCCATTATCATCTTCAAGAATAAGAAGAATTTCAATAACAGCAACTACATCAGACCACTCGTCCATTATAGCTCGCATACGCAAACCAGTTTCTGACAAGTTGAAGCCGCTGTTCGGACATTTCACTTTCAATCTGATAAGATCATTTACGGCTTGTTGGCTTTTAATGCCGCAGGCAGAGCACATAGTATCGGATGGGTCTACGAATTTCATATGGTTAAAGGTTAATTCGCGTCCATCTTCAGCGCGGCGATGAATGCCTCGTGTGGTATTTCCACCCGCCCGAACTGACGCATCTTCTTCCCCGCTTTTTGCGTCGAGGAGCTTGCGCTTGCTGTGATGTTGCGCTTAATCATTACGAGATTGAGCACGGACCGCATAACTCGGTGGACGGTGCCGCTCGAAAACGAAGCTCATTAATAATAGCGCCGCACCTTGCGCAATTAACTAATCTGTTTGAGTCAAAAATTGTGATTTCTAGTTCGTTTTTATTAAAGGCTGTGGCGATGTGCATTTACAGCATCTAAACCTCGGATACACCTCAGCCAATTCCTCCAAGAAAAAACTAAGACTTGTTAACTCATAAAATCTTTCTTTGTTAATAACGGAACTATGTTCGCACCGCATGCAAATGATACGCACATAGATTGGATGGGACACGAACTAGTTCGCGTCCATCTTCAGCGCGGCGATGAACGCCTCCTGCGGGATTTCCACCCGCCCGAACTGACGCATCTTCTTCTTGCCCTCCTTCTGCTTGTCGAGGAGCTTGCGCTTGCGGGTGATGTCGCCACCGTAACACTTGGCCGTCACGTCCTTGCGCATGGCGCTGATGGTCTCGCGCGCGATAACCTTGCCGCCGATCGCCGCCTGAATGGGGATGGTGAACATGTGGCGCGGGATGAGGTCTTTCAGCTTCTCGCACATCACGCGGCCGCGCTGCTGTGAGCGCGAGCGGTGCACGACCATCGAAAGCGCGTCCACCGGCTCGGCGTTGACCAGTAGCGACATTTTCACCAGGTCGCCTTCCTCGTAATCCAGCATGGCGTAATCGAACGAGGCGTAGCCGCGCGAAATGGATTTTAATCGGTCGTAAAAGTCGAACACCACCTCGTTCAGCGGCAGTTCGTAAACCACCATGGCGCGGCTGCCGGCGTAAGTGAGTTCCTTCTGCCGCCCGCGCCTGTCCTCGCACAGTTTCAAAATCGCGCCGAGATACTCGTCGGGCACAAAAATCGTGGCTTTGATCCACGGCTCCTCGATGCGGTGGATTTTCATCACGTCTGGCATATCGGCGGGGTTATGCAAATCCTGCATCGTGCCGTCCATCATGTGCATGTGATAGATCACGCTCGGCGCGGTGGTGATGAGGTCGATGTTGAATTCGCGCTCCAGCCGCTCGCGGACGATTTCCAGGTGCAGCAGGCCGAGGAAGCCGCAGCGGAAGCCGAAGCCGAGCGCGGCGGAGGTCTCCATCTCGTACTCGAAGCTCGCGTCATTAAGGCGCAGCTTCCCCATCGCCTCGCGCAAATCCTCGAACAGCGCCGAGTCCACGGGAAACAGGCCGCAGAACACCACCGGCTGCGAAGGCTTGAAACCAGGCAGCGCCTGGTTCGTGGGGCGCTTGTCGTCCGTCACCGTGTCGCCGACGCGCGTGTCAGCCACTTCCTTGATGGCGGCGGTGAAGAAGCCGATTTCACCGGGGTTTAGGTTATCGCGGATTTCGGATTTCGGGCGGAAAATGCCCACGCGCTCCACCGTATGCACGGCGCCGGTGGAAATCAGCTTGATGCGCATGCCCTTGGCGAGCACGCCGTCCACCATGCGCACAAGCACCACGACGCCCAGATAAGCGTCATACCAGCTATCCACCAGCATCGCCTTCAGGGGCGCGTCCGCCATGCCTTTCGGCGCGGGCAGCCGCGTGACGATAGCCTCTAGCACATCGGCAATACCGATACCGGTTTTGGCGGAAATGAGCACCGCGTTCGATGCGTCCAGCCCGATGACATCCTCGATCTGCTGGCGGATGCGCTCTGGCTCGGCGGCAGGCAGGTCGATTTTGTTGAGCACCGGCACGATGTCGTGGTTGTTGTCGAGCGCCTTGTAAACGTTAGCGAGCGTCTGCGCTTCCACGCCCTGGCTGGCGTCCACCACAAGTAGCGACCCTTCGCAGGCCGCTAAGCTCCGGCTGACCTCATAAGTGAAATCCACATGGCCGGGCGTATCGATCAGGTTGAGCTGATACATCAACCCGTCCTTCGCCTTGTAATCCAGCCGCACCGTCTGCGCCTTGATGGTAATGCCGCGCTCCTTCTCGATTTCCATCGAGTCGAGCACCTGGCTTTGCCCGTTCATCTCGCGATCAGACATGCCGCCACACATCTGGATCAGCCGGTCGGCCAGCGTCGATTTACCGTGGTCGATATGCGCCACGATGGAGAAATTGCGGATGCGGGAGATGGGCGTTGTTGTCATTATGCTCATAGCATTTACATAGGTGAAAATTTCATCGCGGGGAAGCGCCGCTCGAGGCGACCTCATACCTTCGGTGGCTGATACGCAATTTAATGCGTTATGGAGCTATTGCTTTTCCCATTAACTCATTGTCGAGGCCGCACTAAAACCTAGATCGCCAAGCTAATTGCTTTTGCGGGAAGCGATTGCGAACAGCGGCAGTTTGAACAGGGTCAAATTATCGTTCGCCGCCCTCGCATCTTGAGATGAACTGATAACTTCTATAGACATTTTTTCCGTCAGAACGAGACTGCTAATCACGTTGATTTTTTGTCCGTTCGGATGCGTTTCTCTGCGGCGCAACTCCAATATTTGAAAGACGCCGTCATTTGTCTCCGTCGCTTCATCATAGTCATATGCGACGCCAGCCATGCGATCCGCCAGCATGGCAGCCACTTTAGCGCGTTCGGTCTTGAATTGCCTAAGAGTGTAATCTTTCCTGGGCGCGAAAAAAATGTAGCTGACCTTTGACCCTTTTACGCAAAAGTCCGCTTCGCACAAATTCATATGCATTTGCGGCGGAAGCTTGGAATAACGCCAGCCCGATACGGCAAGTCGCGCCTCCGTTTGAACTCGTGCAGCGGGAGCCTCATAGGCTGTCGCCGCAGCGAGCGCCAAAACAACAAAGCGCATTAGCATAATGAGCATAGCTATTCATCTTCAGCTAACGGGCTAAAACGCACGATCTCATACCCCGGATTCCTACCTTGAGTGTGAGGCGCACTTTGGAATGTCCGGAGATTAGCCGCGCGACATGCTGAGAGACATACCTTTAAATCTCGGGCCAGATGCGCTGAGATTAACCTGATGGCTGGAGCCGTTTACCGAAATCGACATGCTTCCGGTGATGACGCCGCTGATCGAGAGGTTGACCGAGGAGCCGGTTACACTGCCGCTCAGCGCGCCCTCGGCGTTAAAAGTGCGCTCCTCCCAGTTGCCGCTCAGGCGCCCGCCACTGTCCGTAACGTTGCTGCGCATTTCAATGCGATAGCTCGGCGCGGCGCAGCGGATGGCGATGGACAAGCCAGAGCCGCCTGACTTTACGTTGTAATACCCCCGGCAGGAAATGCGCTCGTTGCCGCCCTGAAGACGCACGGCGCCCGACCCGCGCCAACTACCATTAAGCTGCTTAAACACGTCCGCTGCTTCTGCAGTTGATGCACTAAACTGACTTGCACAGATCAACATTAGAGCTGCTAAAAATAATGAAGTAAATCGCGCGCCGCTCATAAGCCCTCCCGCTTGTTGCCTGATGAAATATTATGCGACTCACTACATTTGCGCCACAAAAGCTTTTGTTATTCCCAATCAATGCATTGGTTTTTTTAGGATTTCCGGCGAAAGAATTTGCTCGCCGCCCACGCGATGGCCATTGCACCCACGGCGGCGACTTTCCAGAACTTTAGCAGGAAGACGCCGATGAGGGCCAGCAGCCCAAGCTTTTTGGCCGCGGCGCCGGCGATCAGCGCTCCGATGCCGTAGGCCGCCACGTTGTCCGTGCCCTCGACGAAATCGCCATAACCTTTGCCTGCGACATGCTGCAGCCCGCCGAGAAGGCGCTGAGCGTGGGCTTTATCCGCGCCGAGCGCATATGAACCGGTGATGAGGTTGAGTGAGAAGTAGCCTTCGCGGCCAAGGGCATAGGTGTTGTAGTTAACGCTGGTTTCATCGGCTAGTGGCGCGCCTTTATCGCGGACGGTCGCCGCCCAGACGAGCTTATGCGCGGCGCTGTCATAGGCTGGCGGCTCCGCCCAATCGACAACTTCAATCGCCTGGAAGCCGCGCTGGATGCGCTCGGCGTTGCCTGCCTCCGTGCCGTCTTTCAGGCTTTGAAGCAACTCGGCTGCGTTCCAGTTTTGCGCCTCTTCGTCCCGCACGTATCCCGCTGCGATAAAATCGACTGTGACCCACCATGAGCCTTTGCCTTCTCCATCGGGGAAAACCAGACCGTTAAGATTTCCGCCCGGATTATTGCCCATGGCGGTCAGTATGCGGTTTGCTTCCGGTTGTGGCACGAAGACGTAGCCTTCGGGAAGGCGCAGCGTTCCCTGGGTAGTCAGTGGGATGTCGGCCGGGCCGGGCTTGACGACTCTGGTAGCTGCGTCAAAAGCTGCTCTAAGCTCAGCCTCCTGAGCGGACGGCGGCGCTCCCTCCGCGCGCACCGAGCCATGCAATCCGAAGACAAGAGCAATGAATAGAATACGACGTAACATGATCCACCCCTAAACCGATTCGTACAAAAACTCGGGCGCAAGATCAGCTCCATTCCCCCACGCGAGAGGCTGAAGCTCTTCATCTGCACGCAATTTTGTGAACTCGAAACATCCTACAATGCCTCAAAACTGGTCCCCCACAACTCTGATTTAAGGTCGATTTCTCCGGTAAGATCGTCTTGAAAGCGCAGCTAGAAGCGATATCCGCCCGCATGTCTTTCATCAATGACGCGAGATATCATAGCTTACTCTAACGGCTCTATTCTCATCGACGGCAACCGGTTTTGACACCCTTCTCATGCCGGACTTAATTAAACAGTATGAGCTTTCTGCTACTCTTCTACAATAAAGCGCATCTTGGCAGGACATCACGACTATAATGCGGTGCGTCTGCGATACATAATTTGTATCATTCGTCATAGTAATTACTGTAGTAGTTTTGTTCTGGCAACAGAATAAAAAAGAGGCGATTTACAATATGTAAATCGTCTCTTAACACTCTCGTGATTTTACCTATTAGTAACGTTCCCTGCGCACTTCACGCTCAATAACGCGCGGCTCGTCAACATCTGAGAACTGTTCTTTACAAACAACCCGGATTTCCCGGTCAGCCTCTTCGCGAGCCGTGAAAGCCAAAGGTCCGACCTGAACAGTTGTTGTATCCGTAGGGCGAGTTTCAACGACTTTACATTTCTTGTCCGGGCCACGAACAATATAGTACTCGGCAGCCAAAGACGGAGTGGCTACCGCGATGGCGGCTGCTGCTATTACGAGAAACTTTGTCATTTTCTATCTCCTTATGATGCGAGGAAAACGGTGAAAAATGGACAAGGTTCCCATTCCGGGGCTGATGGACGTTGAGGCAGCCAAGTTTACATTAACCTGCTGCAGCGGATGGCGCCGCCAAGCACAATCAGGGCGCTTTATAGGCGTTGATAACATCCAGAATCGCAGTTTGCGCACGTGCCCGCACATCCGGTTCGTTCAAATCCTGAGTCATGTACTTTTCTTCCACTTCGCCCATCCTCGCGAAACGGGGCGGCGATCCGGTGGCCTTGGTCTCGCGGAACTCGCCGCCGCTGGCCAACACCCCTTCCCAGGTCTGCCGTAAAAGCGACCAGAACGCCATGCGCGGCTGGGAGAAGGCGCGGGCCGCGTCGCATTCTGCGTCGGCAAGCCGCACATACCAGTTTTTCCCAGCTTCCGCCGCTAGCGCCGTCTGCTTCCCCGCCGTATGCGTTACCTTGACGTTGTTTTGCCGCTCCAGCCAGCTATCGCCATAGACAATGATGCGCGTGGAGCGGCGCATGGTGTTGTAATCGCTACGTTTCATGTCCCGCATTTCCCGTCCAGGGATGGGAGCGTAATTATCGCAGGACCACTCGGGATAGGCGGCGCTTTTGGACCACTTGGCGGCGCATTGGTAACGCAGACCGTCGTCCAGGTTTGTAATCCGCCGCGTCCATAAATCATTTCCGGCGGGCAGCGAGCGAGTGCGCCAGGTGTCCGGCTTCTCAAAATCGAAAACAGCGGATGCGCCGTAATCCCAATCCTCCGCCTGATGTTTAAGCATCCGGTCCTTAAGCAGTGCTCCATCCTTGGCCGTGGCGAACAGCACATGCTGAAGGCGAATGTTCGTAGACGTAATGCGCTCCAGATAAATCCATTCCTTGACGGATCGCTCCGTGTTTACGTCATAGACGCGCTTATCTATACTATAATCAGGTTTCAGAACTTCCATCTCAGTATAATTGTAGTCCACTAGAAAGCATCCGGCCATTTTTTCTAGTGCAGCATAGCCAGAGGCAAAAGACTCCGCTTGCGAAGCTTGCATTGAACACCATTGGATAATGAACATGCATGTTATGAAACGTATAATCATGGGTCTTTCCTGTTCTTGTCATGACAACGCTTCACTAAAATCGGCAAACTCGCAAGCGTAAAACATCGACTTGCCGCTAGCGGTGGACGGCGACGCGCGCCATATTGAACGCATGGCGAAAGCGCAGAAACAGACTGGCCAGAAACAGACTGGCCAGAAACAGACTGGCCAGAAACAGACTGGGATGGGGGAGCGGCCGCAGGCGCCGTTTGACACGGGGGCGCCGCTGCTGCCGATGATTGCGGAGCATCCGCTGATGTCTGGCGCGACGCCCGCGTTCGTACCGCACCGGCCCGTGCGCCCGGCCCCGAACATGGGCGGCATTCCGTTCCGCATCGTGTCGGAGTTCGAGCCGAAGGGCGACCAGCCCGCCGCCATCGCGGAACTCGTCGCAGGCGTTAACGACCATGAGCGCGACCAGGTGCTGCTCGGCGTCACCGGCTCTGGCAAAACCTTCACCATGGCCAAGGTAATCGAGGCGACGCAGCGGCCCGCGCTCATTCTCGCGCCGAACAAGACGCTGGCCGCCCAGCTTTACGGCGAGTTCAAAAGCTTTTTCCCGGACAACGCGGTTGAATATTTCGTCAGCTACTACGATTACTACCAGCCAGAAGCTTACGTGCCTCGCACCGACACGTTTATCGAGAAGGAATCCTCGATTAACGAGCAGATCGACCGCATGCGCCACGCCGCCACCCGCGCGCTGCTTGAGCGCGACGACGTGATCATCGTGGCGTCCGTGTCATGCATTTACGGCATCGGTTCTGTGGAAACCTACACGGCGATGACGTTCGAACTGACGGTGGGCGACAAGATTTCGCAGCGCCAGCTCATCACCGATCTGGTGGATTTGCAGTACAAGCGCAACAACGTCGATTTCGCGCGCGGCGCCTTCCGGGTGCGTGGCGACACCATCGAGGTGTGGCCCTCGCACCAGGAGGATCGCGCCTGGCGCATCGCGCTGTTCGGCGACGAAATCGAAGCGCTGACCGAGTTCGACCCGCTCACAGGCCAGAAAACCGGCGATTACAAAACCTTCAAATTCTTCGCCAATTCGCACTATGTCACGCCAAAATCGACCATGGGTCAGGCCATCATTGGCATCCAGAACGAGTTGCAACAGCGCCTCGCCGAGATGCACGCGCACGGTCGCTTGCTCGAAGCGCAACGGCTGGAGCAACGCACCAATTTCGATCTGGAAATGCTGCAAGCGACCGGTGTTTGTAACGGCATCGAAAACTATTCGCGCTGGCTCACGGGCCGCAAACCTGGTGAGCCACCGCCGACGCTGTTCGAGTACATCCCCGACAATGCGCTGGTGTTCGTGGATGAGAGCCATGTCACAATCGGGCAGCTCAACGGCATGTTCAACGGCGACAGGCGGCGCAAATGGACGCTTGCCGAGCACGGCTTCCGCCTGCCCTCATGCATGGACAATCGCCCGCTCAAGTTCGAGGAGTGGAACGCCATGCGCCCGCAAACGGTGCATGTGTCCGCCACGCCCGGCAAATGGGAGCTGGAGCAGACCGGCGGCGTGTTCGCCGAGCAGGTCATCCGACCCACCGGCCTCATCGATCCGCCGATCGAGATACGCCCCGCCAAATCGCAGGTGGATGACGTCATTGACGAGGTGCGGCGGGTGGCGCAGGCCGGCTATCGCAGCCTCGTGACGACGCTTACGAAGCGCATGGCCGAAGACCTCACCGAGTATATGCACGAGCAGGGTCTGCGCGTGCGCTACATGCATTCGGACATTGAAACGCTGGAGCGCATTGAGATCATCCGCGACCTGCGGCTGGGCGCGTTCGACATCCTCATCGGCATCAACCTGCTGCGCGAGGGGCTGGACATCCCCGAATGCGGCTTCGTCGCCATCCTCGACGCGGACAAGGAAGGCTTCCTGCGCTCCGAGACCTCGCTCATCCAGACCATCGGCCGGGCTGCGCGAAATGTCGATGGTCGCGTCATTCTCTACGCCGACGGCATCACCGGCTCAATGGAGCGCGCGATGGGCGAAACCGAACGTCGCCGCGCTAAGCAGATCGCGTACAACACGGCGCACGGCATCACGCCGCAGTCGATCAAGAAGCAGATCGGCGACATCATGGGCAGCGTTTACGAGCGTGACCACGTGCTGGTGGACGCCGGGCCGGGTTTTGGCGAAGGCGGGCAGGCGCCGCTAATCGGCCACAACCTCGCCAGCGTTCTGGCGGGCATGGAAATCCGCATGCGCGAGGCGGCTGCGGATTTGAACTTCGAGGAAGCCGCGCGCCTGCGGGATGAGGTGAAGCGCTTGCGCATGGTGGAGTTGACGGTGGCCGACGATCCGCTGGCGCGCCAATCAGCGGTGGAGGATCGCGCGGGCAAATCGCCGCCGCGCTCCAACCCGCTGTCGCGCCCGCACAAGCCGAGCCTGGACGAAATGGGGCCGCACTCCTCGCGCCCCATGCCGAGCGACGCCCGCGCGCTCGAACGCGGTTTCGCGCCGCCATCGCCGGGCGCCAGCATCGGCCTCGGCGACCCCTCGCGCAAAGTCATCAAACCCGGCAAAACCATCGACGTGGAGGACGACAGCCCCGGCGCGCGACCAGCCCGCAAAGGTCGCCGCAGCGGCAAAACCGGCAGGCCTGGGCAGTAGCATTTATTTTGCTATAATTACGAGCCTCCTCTATATTACTTTGATAATTACTGATAAGGATGGCGTTTTAATGACGATATATGCTGTTGCAAACCGTAAAGGCGGCGTTGGAAAATCTACTGTAGCGACAATGCTTGCTTATGGATTTTCAGCAGTTCGTGGCCAGAATGTTTTACTTATAGATCTCGATGCCCAATGTAACGCCTCGCTCATATTATTTGGCGGTCAAAATTGGTCAAATGCGCGCATAAAAGGCCGTAATATAGCCGATTATTTTGGCGACTGTTTTGATCACTCAGTTCAGGACATCGGCTATTATATTTTTCCAGACGTGGGCGATATTGGAAACCCAGGAAAAAATGTTCCGAATCTATCTTTAACACCAGGATCGTTGATTTTAGAAGATATTGAACATGAACTCCTACATGCCCGCGCACCCGGCCGCGCTCTCGGCGAGGCTGAGGAAAATGTCATCGGCCGAATGCAGGTACTTCTGGAAAAGCTTTGCAAAGGCTATTCTTGCGTTGTTCTTGATTGTCCGCCCGGCCTTTCTTTTGCGACAAAATCCGCTATCAGACTTGCCCATATGGTCATCGTTCCCTTCCGTCCGGACTTTGTGTCCAATTTCGCTGTGGATCGGATTTCGTTTCTGATTGAGGGTAAGGCAAATCTCGACACTCTTGATGAGATACCTCATAAGGAGAGACGTTATCGGGCACTCGGGAATTTTATGACCGACGAGGCTGTCGCGCAGGAGCGGCTTCAGGATATCGAGGCCTATCACCCTGTTCTAACCACCCAAATTCCCTTAGACGATCAAATCGCGTCATCCTTTAACTGGCGTGCACAGAGAGTTTCGATAGACGCTAAATTCGGTCGCAAAGGTGCAAAGATCGTCAAAGCTTTGGTCGATGAAGTTGCAGCCTTAGCATAATCAACGCGGCATGATCCTGATGAATGAAACCCAAATTATTGATGGCGATGCCATTTTAGAGCAGATTTTCCGTGTTGTTCTGCAAGAAGCGCGTGTAAACAAAGCCTTCGCGCATAGACTTATCGAATCTTTGCCGAAACAGGCTGTACTGCGCATCCAAACCACCAAAAGGCCTTCAAAACCTAAATCTCCTGCAGTGAGCCTCGTAAAACTCCTAAGGATGGAAGGCGATGATGCAGTGATGTCATTCTTGAAAAGACGAAACCGTAAGCAGCTTAAGTCGATTGCTGAGAGGCAGCAGCTTCCTGTGAGAGAAGAAGAATTTAGTGGAGAGCTGCCGTACCTACGAACCTCAATCATTGAGGCTGTAAAATTTCGCATTGCTGATAGGCGCGCTGCTTCAAGCTAAGTTAGCGAGGGATGCGAACTAGAATATAAAAACTGCACTGATTCCGCATTTTTAATTAGGCACTCCACGTAGCTTGATAATGAAGCCGAGTGAATCGCGGGAGCACTTGCCTCTGGCGGCGATTTGTCCGATATATGGAATGGGAGGTTGGCGGTGGACGTCCGCACCAAGCAGAAGCGCCGCCGCTCCTCCAAAACCGGCCGCCCGGGGAAATAAACTGCTCGGGATAACCGGCGAAACGTTACATCACATCATCTGACCATTTGTTGATCGTCAGCCAGGTAACGCCGTCCTGCCGTCTCGCGAATCTCCAACTGCAAGGATTGTTCGAGGGAACGCCCTAACATTTGGAGTTTGCATGACCATCAAGAAACATCTGGGATTAGGTCTAGCCGCCGTCCTGTTCGCGACATTGACGCCAATGTCCGCCGCATTCGCCGTTGACGAGCATTACGCAAAGGACGGCGTCGCCATTGACGGCTACGACACCGTCGCGTTCTTCACCGCCGGGAAGCCGGTTCAGGGTTCGACAGAGTTCTCCGCAGACTATCAGGGCGTGAAATGGAACTTCTCCAGCGCCGCCAATCGCGACCTATTCGCCGCCGACCCTGCGAAATACGCGCCCGCTTACGGCGGATGGTGCTCCGCTGGCGCCAGCAAAGGCAAGAAAGTGCCGGTAAAAGCGGAGTTCTGGGCGATCGTTGACGGTCAGCTCTACCTGAACAGCTCCGACGCGGCCCACAACAAACTTTTCCTCGGCGACACCAAGACGGTGATCAGCAAGGGTGAAGGCAACTGGAAGCGTATTTTCGCCACCCCCGCCAGCAAACTCTAATCCACGCCCCTTGATGAGATGAGGCCTTACCGCATCAGCGCGGTAGGGCTTTTATTTATGCGTGATGTCAACTGATCAAAACGATCAGCTTTGCAAGGCGACCCTAGAGATAAAACTCAAAAGCTGGGGAAATAGCCAACATTTTTGTTCTTCTTATGTTCCTTTGTGTGTTATGTCTTTCCTTGAAGGGCTTAGCCGAATCGCGGAACTGAATAAAAATGAACTCAGGTACGGTCTTGGAATTATGCGCAGGCGGAGGCGGCCAAGCTATTGGTCTGGAGACCGCTGGTTTTGAGCATGTAGCTCTTGTCGACAATGATGCGCACGCAGCAAAAACTCTTCGGCTCAACCGCCCCCATTGGACTGTATTTGAGACCGATCTCAACAGTTTCGATGCGCGTCATTTTCGAGGCGTCGATCTGGTTTCAGGGGGGTTGCCCTGCCCCCCATTCTCTGTCGCCGGTAAGCAGCTTGGTGAAAATGATGAGAGAAATCTATTTCCGGCGGGATTAAGGATTATTGCGGAGGTGCGCCCCAAAGCTGTAATGCTTGAGAATGTGCGCGGATTGCTCGATCCAGCATTTAGCTATTATCGTGAGCTTATCGAAGCCCGACTAAAGTCAATGGGTTATACCTGCGGGTGGAACTTGCTGAATGCGGCGGACTTCGGCGTTTGTCAGCTCCGGCCTCGCGTTGTTCTGGTGGCCTTGCGCGCCAACCTAGCCGAAAATTTTTCGTGGCCAGACAAGCAAAAGCCTCCCCTTTCTGTTGGCGACACGTTGTGTGACCTTATGACTGCGCGTGGTTGGGCAGGAGTGAACGCTTGGAAAATGCACGCCAGTTCTATCGCGCCAACTATCGTGGGCGGATCGAAAAAGCATGGTGGTCCTGATCTTGGGCCGACACGAGCTAAAAAAGCGTGGGCGGCTTTAGGAGTCGATGGAATGGGGATTGCCGATAATCCGCCTGAGGCAGATTTCACCGGCATGCCAAGGCTGACCGTCCGCATGGCTGCCCGTCTTCAGGGTTTTCCAGACGACTGGCAGTTCTGGGGCAAAAAGACTGCATCGTACCGTCAGGTTGGCAATGCCTTTCCGCCACCTGTGGCTTGTGCGGTTTCAAGAAGTATCGCCGCCGCCCTTATCTCGCGGCAAGCGTCAAGAGCGGCGACCAAATGAGCGCTCGCGACGCTCTTAGGGCGCACTTTCTCGCGAATGTCGGCAAAGTTATCGGCGCCTACGAACTGCGGGAGATTGCTGGCGGCATTACGGAGTGGGCGCGGCGCGTCCGCGAATTACGCGACGAAGAAGGCTATCAAATTCTAACGAACAAAGACCGTAGCGACCTTAAGCCTGGTCAGTATGTGCTTCTTGACGCTGCGCCTCGCCTAGCTTTTGCCCGCGACATTTCTAAAGAAACGCGCGCGCTCGTGTTGGATCGGAACGGCTTCACCTGCCAGATGTGCGGCGCTGTCGCGGGCGATCCGCATCCTTATGACCTCAGTAGGAAAGTCCGCCTGCATATTGGACATATTGTCGATAAATCGCAGGGCGGTTCGGACGAAGCGGCCAACCTTAGGGCGATTTGTTCAATATGCAATGAAGGCGCGGCGAACCTGACTCTCGACAGACCATCCTCCACGAAGTTGCTCATGCAAATCCGGCGGGCGGCGATTTCCGATCAGCTTGATGTACTGGCATGGCTTGTTAAGAAGTTTCCAAAACAAAGCCAGAAGCTGGTGAGTGGAGAATAAACTGCGCCAGAGCGGCGCAGCCACAAGCAGCGGCATAAATCGCGGCGGCACTTGCCTCTGGCGGCGATTTATCCGATATATATCTTGGGAGGTTGGCGGTGGACGTATCCCTCGCCAATCTGGTCAGATCCGGAAGGAAGCAGCCACAACGAGTTTCGACGCGGGTTGCCGTCCAGCCTCCTATTATTTTTCGCGAACCGGTGCTCCGCAGGCTTCCGCCTAGCCACACACAAGCGAGCCGATGAGCAAAAAACAGCCAACAAAGCCGGACTCCGGAAATGACGGCGGCGCAAAGGCGGGAACGGCTCAAGCGCCATATCTTGTTCTTGCCCGCAAATATCGCCCGCGCACCTTTGACGATCTGATCGGCCAGGACGCACTGGTCAGAACGCTCACCAATGCGTTCGAGCTTGGCCGCATCGCGCAGGCTTATATGCTCACCGGAGTGCGCGGCGTCGGCAAAACCACCACCGCACGTATCCTCGCCCGCGCGTTAAATTACGCCAAGCCCGGGGTCACCGCGCCCACCATCGACATCGCCGAGCCGGGCGAGCATTGCCAGTCTATCCTCGAATCGCGTCACATGGACGTGGTGGAGATGGACGCCGCGTCGAACACTGGCATTGACGACATCCGCGAGATCATCGAGTCCGCGAAATACATGCCGGCCTATGCGCGCTATAAAGTGTTCATCATCGACGAAGTGCACATGCTGTCCAAGGCCGCGTTCAACGGTCTGCTGAAAACGCTGGAAGAGCCGCCCGCGCATGTGAAGTTCATCTTCGCGACCACCGAAATCCGCAAAGTGCCGGTGACGGTGCTTTCGCGATGCCAGCGCTTCGATCTGCGCCGCGTGGATGTGGCGGTGCTGAAAGCGCAGTTTGCCAAAATCGCCGCCGCCGAGGGGCAAATCATCGACGATGAAGCGCTGACCATCATCGCGCGGTTGGCGGAAGGCTCGGTGCGAGACGGCTTATCATTGCTCGATCAGGCATTTGCACTGGCTAGCGGCAAGGTCGGCGCGGCCGATGTGCGCGCCATGGCGGGGCTGGCCGATGGCGTGCGCATTTACGACTTGCTGCAGACGATCTTGAAGGGTGATGTCGCATCGGCGCTGCAAACCTTCGGCGCGCTTTACGATGCGGGCGCCGATCCCATTCAACTGCTAACCGATCTGGCGGACGCTGTTCACGCAGTTTCCCGCATCAAGGTGGCCGGGTCGGACGCGGCGAGCGCGGCATTGAGCGAAACCGAGAAGCAGCGCGCCATCACCCTCGCGAAAGCTCTGTCCGTGCCTGTTCTCGCCCGCGTCTGGCAGATGCTGCTAAAAGCGCTCGACGAAACCGCGCGCTCGCCGCGGGTTCTGGCGGCGGCCGAGATGGCCATCATCCGGTTGTGCTATGTCTCCGACTTACCGCCGCCGAACGAGGTGCTGAAAGGTTTTTTCGCAACGCCGTCCGACGGGGCGAATAGCGAACAGAAGCCCAGCGCCACGCGCAGCCAACCCGTGACTCTTGCCGGCGCGCCGGAGATTGCGCGCGACAATGAAACGATTGAGGATGTCGCCGCTATTGTCGAGCCGCCGCTGCAAGCGCCTGCAAAACTCGAAAGTTTCGCAGGCGTGGTGGCGCTCGCCGCCGCCAAACGCGATATCAAACTGCGGATCGCGCTGGAGGATTGCGTTAGCCTCGTCCGCTTCCGTCCTGGCCATATCGAACTAAAGCTGTTGGACAAGGCGCCGCAAAACTTGGCGCAGGAGTTGAGCCGCAAATTACAGGACTGGACGGGCGAGCGCTGGATGGTGTCGCTGGCCGAGGCGCCCGGTGAGCGTCCACTGGGAGAAATCCGCCGCGAGGACAACGCGCATCTGCGAGAGGAAGCCCGCCGGCACCCCTCCGTGCAAGCCGTTTTCCGCCATTTCCCGGATGCCGAAATAACCGCCGTTCGTGCTCTACCTAAAAACCCAACCACTGGCCGGGGTAAGCCATCTGCGAAAGCGGAGCGTGACCGGCAATAAAATTTGCGGCGGGCTAGACACATCGCCTGTCCGGGCTATCTTAACAGTTGCAACATTCGATTAGGGGACAGGGCATGAAAGATCTTTTCGGCATGATGAAGCAGGCCAAGGAGCTGCAAAGCAAAATGGCCGAAATGCAGGCTGAGGTGGAAAGTCTTCAGGCAACGGGGGCGGCGGGCGCCGGGCTTGTGTCGCTCACGATCAACGGCAAGGGCGCTCTGATTGGGCTGAAGCTTGATCCGAGCATGGCCAAGGCAGACGAAATGGAGTTGCTGGAAGACCTCATCATCGCCGCTCACGCCGACGCCAAAGCCAAGGTCGATGCGGAAATGGCTGGTAAAATGCAGTCGCTCACGGGCGGGATGCAGTTGCCGCCTGGCCTTAAGCTTTTTTAGGCCAACGTTCTTGAGAATTCCGTTATGAGCCGCAAAGTTGCCGGCCCGGAGCTTGAGGCGCTCATCCAGCTTCTCGGGCGGCTTCCGGGTCTGGGGCCGCGATCTGCGCGTCGCGCCGCGCTGCATCTTGTAAAAAAACGCGAACAACTGCTTTCCCCACTTTCGCGCGCCATGGCGGAGGTGGCGGAGAAGGTGAGCGTCTGCAAAGCGTGCGGCAATCTCGACACCGTGCAGCCCTGCTCCATTTGCCGCGATCCGCGACGCGATGCGACGCTTATCTGCGTTGTCGAGGACGTGGGCGATCTGTGGGCGCTGGAGCGCGCCGCCGTCATCAACGCCCGCTATCATGTGCTCGGCGGGACACTTTCGCCGCTGGATGGCGTAGGGCCGGAAGACCTCAATATCGCCGACCTGCTGGAGCGGGCGCGCGTGGATGGAGTCCGCGAAGTGCTGCTGGCGCTCAACGCCACCGTCGAGGGCCAGTCTACCGCGCATTACCTATCGTCCGAACTGGAAAGCGCTGGCGTTGTGGTTTCCCGCCTAGCACACGGAGTGCCGGTTGGCGGGGAACTCGATTATCTCGACGAGGGCACACTGGCCGCGGCGATTAAATCCCGCCGACCGGTATGATTCCCGTTAAAAATACTTCATTGAAATGATTATTGCGGTTGGCCCGGCAACGGCGAAGCGCGCCTGCCTGAAGCTTGGCTTGCCATAGAGCTGCGGGTTATTGGAAATGCCGATGCCCTCGCGCGGGATGGCGGTCGAAACGCCCAGCAGGCTTTTCATGCTGATTTTGCCGTCGCCATCCGCGTCGTGGAACAGGGATATGGCATATGCGCCGTCTGGTATGTCCTTGAATATGACAGATGCCTCGCCGCCCTTGATTGGCGCGTTCGCCTTTTTAAAGGGTGATCCCATCGCGCAATCCGGATAGGCGGCGGGGGCAGAGGTTTTCTCGGAGAAAACGCAAAGCCGCACGACCCCGTTATCGCTCCTTAATCCTGAAATTTTGAGTGTGAGAGTAGCAGCGTCAGCGAGTGTGGGCGCCATGAGTGCAAAGCATGCGGCGAATGCGTAAATTGGGCGCATCGTTTTTCCTTTGTCTTGGTCTCGACACAGCAATATGCGAAAAATGAACCAAATGCGACGCCGGATTGCCACAAATCGCAACCTGCGGCTGTTTGACTTACTGTTTTTTTGGACAAACGAGGGATTAAAGCATCACCTCCGGCCGGGTGCCGGCGAAACCAGTGAGTTGACTGCTGATCGTTAAATTCGTACCAACTAATTGTCTGTTTTCTGCATTTATCAATTATGATGCTGGGTAAGTCGAAATCTAACCGCCACATTGGTGGTCAATCAATTCAACACCGGGTGTGCATGTTCTAATGACTGTTACACTGCACAAAGGTGATCTGGCCGAAAGCGTGGATTTCGGCGCTTCCGTCGCCATCGATACGGAAACACTCGGACTTAACCCACACCGTGACCGCCTATGCCTGGTGCAGCTTTCGAGCGGAGACGGCACGGCGCATCTGGTGCAGTTCGCGCGCGGAGACTATAATGCGCCTCGCCTTTCGCGGCTCCTGACCGACCCAGCCGTGCTTAAAATTTTCCACTTCGGCCGCTTTGATATCGCCGTAATGAGTCAATACCTCAAGGTCGTGACCGGGCCGGTTTACTGCACAAAAATCGCCTCCAAACTGGTGCGCAATTTCACTGACAGGCATGGTCTGAAGGATTTATGCCGCGAGTTCCTCGGCGTCGATCTGTCCAAGCAGCAGCAAAGCTCGGACTGGGGCACGCCGGACTTGACGCCGGAACAAATGGCCTACGCTGCGTCCGACGTTTTGCATTTGCACGGCCTAAAGGAGAAGCTCGATGCTCTGCTACAGCGAGAGGGTCGGACGGAAATAGCGGAAGCCTGTTTTAAATTCTTGCCGACTCGCGCAAAACTCGATTTGCTGGGATGGGACGAAACGGATGTTTTTCACCACTAAAGCGAATGACAGAGATTTTTTTATTCGGGTTGAAGTGACGGCGGGTCAATGGCGATAGCGACACAACATTCTCGCGCATTAGATTCTCGCCCACCAGGGCCGCGCTTTGGCTCAATCGCTATTGCAACCGACCGCACAAAAGCTTTTCGTCAAGCCATACGCCACAGCGGCAGGGTTCGCGTTTTTAAGGTCCTTCTTCCGATACTGGCAATCGCCACATGCGGGCTTTATGTCGTTCCCTCGAAGTGGAAATTTGAGGTGGCTGGTAATGAAGTGGTGCTTGACGCGGTCGATGTGACCTCCGGCGACCTTAAAATGACCAATCCCCGCATCAAGGGGCAAAACAAAACCCAAGGGAAATACGATGTGCGCGCCGTCTCGGCCACGCAAACCATCGCGGATCCGGACACCCTGAATCTGAATGACATCGACGCCGATGTCATCAACGCCAGCGGCGAGACGACAAAGCTGAAAGCGCCGGGCGGCATCTACCGATCCAAGCTTGAGGAAATGATTTTCAATCAGGGCGTCGTGATCGAGCGCTCCTCGGGGCTGACAGCGCGGCTCAAATCGGCCAGCGCGTTTTTCGCCAAAAATCTGGTGATCTCCAAAGAACCGGTTGAAATTCTTTTGCGAGAAAGCGTTATACGCGCCAACGCGCTTGACCTTTACACCGACAGATCGAGTGCGGTTTTCACGGGCAATGTGTCCGTTCACCTTGTGCGCGAAGCCAACGCGGACGCCACGCCAGCCGTGCCCCAACCGGTCGCCGCCACTGCGTCCGCCAGCTATCAGCTTGATCCGAAAAAGCCGATCAACATCACATCCAACTCGCTTGAGGTGGACGATGTCAAAAAGCTCGCGATTTTCCGTGAGAACGTGAACGCCGTACAGGGCGACTTCAACATGAAATCGAACGAGTTGCAGGTTTCCTACGCCGCATCGGACGCAGCAAAAGGCGCTGTCGCCACACCTGGGGCGGCGGACATCAAATATATCGAGGCGCGCGGCGAGGTGGTCGTCACATCCAAGGATAACCAGACGGCGCGCAGCGACAAGGCGCTTTACGACTCTGCCACGCAGACCATGACGCTTTTTGATAACGTGACAGTGGCGCAGGAAAAAAACATCATCCAGAGCGACAGCGCGATCATCAACGCCGCGACGGGCAAAACTTTTTTTCAAATGAACCTGGACAAACGGCTGAAGGCGGTATTCACCCCGAAGGGCGCCGCCGACCCTGCCGCTCCGGTCAAAGTGGCGACAAAGCCAGAGCCTGTGAAGCCTGAAGCAAGCGCGCCAGGTGATATGTTTGCCAGCGCCGACGCCAAGAAGCCCATCAATATCGAAGCCCGTTCGCTTGAGGTTGACGACAAAAAGCAGCTCGCCTTTTTCCGCGAAAACGTGTCCGCCACCCAGGGCGATTTCAATATCCGCTCGAAAGAGCTGGAGGTCGCCTATGCCAGCGCTGGCGGCGCCAAGACGCCGGGCGCGACGCAAAGCTCCGGCGATATCAAAACGATTACCGCCAGGGGCAAGGTGCTCGTCGTTTCCAAGGAGCAGAACGCCAGCAGCGACAAAGCGGTGTTCGACATGAAGTCGCAGACGGTGACGATGACCGAGAATGTGGTCGTCACCCAAGGCAAGAACATCATCAAGGGCGACAGGCTTGTCATCGACGTGACGACAGGTAAAAGCACGTTTCAGATGAATGACAACGGGCGCACATCTGCTGTATTTGAGGCGAAGGGCGATATAGGCTCTCTAGGCGGTCAACCAAAAGATAAAGACAAGGAAAAAGCGAAAGCGAAAGGCGATCCAAAGCCTGCGAGCCAGTGATACGGCCGTTGTTTTTGAAATTCGACGGCGTTGTTCGGATTTACGCCAACCGGTGAAACGAGTCTGCGACTTTATGATCTTGCAACTTTTAGGCCATTTTACTTTCTCTATAAAAGCCCTAAGATAAAGTCTAACGTGCAGGAACATTTATCCGGCAGGCGTCGAAGGGTGGATTTATGACGATCATAGATAGGCCCAAGCAAAACCCCGCCGGTTTCCGCCCGGTGCAGCCTCAGGCGCGTCCGGCCCAGCCCGTCTCTCCACGGCATCCCGAACCTGCCCGCCAGCGCCGCGCTCCCGTCTCCACACAAAACCGCCTCGTCGCCGAGAATGTGGTGAAAAGCTACAAAAAGCGCATGGTCGTCAAAGGCGTCAGCATCTCGGTAGGGCGCGGCGAGTCTGTGGGCCTGCTCGGACCGAATGGCGCCGGTAAAACCACCGTATTTTACATGATTACCGGCCTCGTGGTTGCAGATCAGGGCAGCGTCATGATTGACGGCTATGACGTAACCAAGCTGCCAATGTACCGCCGTGCGCGCCTTGGCATCGGATATCTGCCACAGGAAGCCTCGATTTTTCGAGGGCTTTCGGTCGAAGACAACATCCGCGCCGTGCTGGAAGTGACCGAGCCGAGCAAGAAAGAGCGGGAAAAGCAACTCGACGCACTGCTTGACGAATTCAACATCACCCGGCTGCGCAAGGCGCCGTCTATCGCACTCTCCGGCGGCGAGCGGCGGCGTTGCGAGATTGCCCGCGCGCTTGCCAGCCGCCCATCGTACATGCTTCTGGACGAACCGTTTGCGGGCATCGACCCTATCGCGATTGGCGATATCCGTGCGCTGGTGAGGCATCTGACGCAGCGCGGTATCGGCGTGCTTATCACCGACCACAACGTGCGTGAAACGCTCGAACTGATCGACCGGGCCTATATCATTTATGACGGTCGCGTGCTGACCGAAGGCACGCCGCAGGAAGTCATTGCGAATGAGGAAGTACGCCGTGTTTACCTTGGCGATATGTTCACTAAGTCTTGACGATCATTTTTATGCGTTTTGAAGGGATTACAACTCGATGGCGCTTGCGGTGAGGCTCGAGCTCAGACAACGCCAGTCTCTCATCGTCACGCCGCAACTGCAGCAGGCTATCAAGCTGTTGCAGCTCTCCAACCTCGACCTGCAAACGTTTGTCGAGCGCGAAGTTGAGCAGAATCCATTCCTGGAGCACGACGCCCCCAGTGGCGATGCAGGCGTAAGCGAAGCTTTTTCAGAGCCTGTCGGGTTTAACAGCGAAACGATTGAACATTCGGGCGCGGAGCCCGATCTCGCGACCGCGCTCAAAAATGACCTTACATTTGAGGAGGCTTGCAGTCCGGACCATGCGCAAGACTGGGAGGCGGGCGTCGGTGAAGGTAACTGGGGACAAAGCTCCAATACATCGCGCGGAGATGGCTTTGCCGAACTTACGGATTTCGCCGATCTCATTGAAAGGCCACGCGGCCTTGGCGATCATCTAAGCGAACAGCTTGCGCTTGCCACCGGCGATCCGGAACTGCGGTTTGTCGGACGGTATCTGATCGACCTCATCGATGAAGCGGGTTATCTGAGGGACGGTTTAGAGGCAGTCGCGGAACGTCTCGGCGCGCCTCTGACGTCTCTCGCGCGCGCCCTCACGCTGTTGCAGAGCTTCGACCCCACAGGAGTTGGCGCTCGCAATCTGGCCGAGTGCCTAGCCATCCAGTTGCGCGAAAAGAACCGTCTCGATCCGTACATGGCGCTTGTGCTTGAAAACCTTGATCTTGTCGCGGCCAGAGACATCGCCAAGCTGCGCCGGGTCACGGGACTTAGCGCAGAAGATTTGCAGGATGCTATTGCCGAGTTAAAACAGCTCAATCCGAAGCCTGGGCACTCATTCGGTGCCGCAGCGATCAACGCGGTGATCCCGGATGTTTTTGTGCGGCGCCGCAAAGGCGGAGGGTGGCTTGTCGAAATCAACCATGAGACCTTGCCCAAAGTACTGATTAACCGGACATATTACGCATCCGTTGTCGGTTCGATCAAATCCGATGTCGAGAAAAGCTATATCGGCGCCTGCATGACAACAGCGAACTGGCTTATCAAATCGCTGGATCAGCGCACGCGAACCATTTTGAAGGTTGCGCAGGAGATCGTAGCGCAGCAGGATGGATTTCTGGTGCACGGCGTGCGTTATATGCGGCCGCTCAATCTGCGCGATGTCGCGGAAAAAATCAAAATGCACGAATCGACGGTGAGCAGGGTCACGTCCAACAAATACATCGCCACGCCCCGCGGCATGTTCGAACTAAAATACTTTTTTACCTCCGCCATACAGAGTTCTGGGTATGGCGAGCAGCACTCTTCGGAAGCCGTCCGCGACCGCATCCGGCAGATGATTAACGCGGAGTGCGCTGAGGCGATTTTATCCGACGATCAGATTGTCAACATGCTGCGCCGGGATGGCGTCGATATCGCGCGCAGAACAGTCGCAAAGTACAGGGAGGCGATGCGAATTTCGTCGTCAGTGCAGCGTAGACGGCAAAAACGCAGCCAGATGACGGATAGCAGTTTAAGCCTATAGATATGGCAAGCGCTTTGCGTCTAACTCGAAGCTTGTAATGCGCAAGCCCTTATTCTGAGTGGCAAAAAATTGACTCAGCAAACACGTTCAACTAGTCTGGTTATCAGGGCGGTGAGACGCTATACTCATTTAATGACTTAGTGTTCAAAAGTGATGCAGCGGTTCGTGGCGCGGACACGGACACTGTTTAACGCAAAGCGCATTATCCAACGATGACAATAACTGTGACTGGTAAAAATCTCGATCTTGGTGACGCTTTGCGTGATTACGTCCTGGATCGCGTCGATCAGGCTGTCGAAAAATATTTCAACCGGCCGGTTTCCGGTCAGATCTTGGTTGAAAAGTCGCATGGCGAATTCTCCACGAGCTGCTCATTGCATCTTCATTCGGGATTTGATGTGCAAACATCCGGTAGCGCTGCCGATGCCTATGCAAGCGTAGATGTCGCCTCCGCCAAACTTGAAAAGCAGTTACGCCGTTATAAGCGGCACCTTAAAAACCATCACGCGCACGGTTCTGCAAAGGAACCGCATATCGATGTCATAAACTATGTTATAGACAACAGTGAGCCGGACGAATCCAGCGAGGATAACGAGGATTTGGCTCCACCAATTATTGCTGAACATATAACAGCCATCAAACACCTGTCTGTGAGCGACGCCGTTATGCAGCTTGACCTTAGTAACAGTCCGGTTGTAGTTTTTCGTAATGCGAGTCACGGGCAGATTAACTTTATTTACCGGCGCCCGGACGGAAACATTGGTTGGATAGACCCCGCAGCTTCATCTCTTAAAAAAGACGGAAACTGAGTTCAGCGTTACTATGCTGGCGCAACACACCGTGTGAGAATACGAATGGATTTAGGCGATCTAATCACGCCGTATGGGATTATTCCGGTCCTGAAGGCTGGCAATAAAAAACTCGTTCTGCATGAATTATCAGCCCGCGCCGCCGAGCTTACGAGCCTCGACGAACGCGATATATTTAACACGTTGCTGCAACGGGAGCGTTTGGGATCTACCGGCGTTGGCAACGGGATCGCCATACCTCATGGGAAGATTGCGTCCCTGGATCATATTGTTGGAATGTTTGCCCGGCTTGAAGAACCGGTTGACTTCGATGCCATCGACGATCAGCCAGTCGATCTGATCTTTCTGCTTTTGGCGCCTGAGGGAGCGGGGGCAGATCACTTGCGGGCCTTAGCCCGAATTTCGCGTTTGCTGCGCGAGCCTGGTTCAATTGACAAATTGCGCGGCTCGCATGACCGCGCCGCGCTTTATTCCGTGTTGACCGAGCCTCTTGCGTCTCATGCCGCTTAAGAGGCTTTGAAAGCCTAGTGAACGCTCACTGCGGCCAGATCGTTTTCCATAGCGTTTGCAATAGCCGCGTTAAGGCTATCGGTAAGCGCTAACGGGGTACCATCGGCTGTGTAAACTGCAAAGAGGTCGATCCCGTCTGGGACGCCAGTAAGCTGCGGAAACAGCTTTTTCACATCTATTGCCTTCAGGGGCCGGATGTAAGCGATCTCGCCATTACCAAGAAGCGCAAACTCGTTTGAGCTTATAACGCTGCTATCGGCAACGAGGTGTTTTAGTTCATGTTCCATCTTACCCTCCCAACGCGATACTCTAGTATGCTACAAAGTTATCGCGTTCCACTTGTGACGTTACGTCACGATGTCAGTCTTTTTGCACAATGCCGATTTTACGAAGTGACGGCTCGATTTCCGGCCGTTCCAAATCAATGATTAAGAGATCATTTTCGACTCAGCGGATACAACTTGGACACCTTCAGCAAGGACGAACACTCTTTGAAACTGACGCGTTGCAATGCCCCCGTGCAAGTATGTTCTCGTTTTGTCATTGTTTTGTTTGCCGCTAATTATTAGTTGGTTAGCTTGAAGCCAAATGTCCAGTTGCACTCAATGCAATCCTGCCACGGCGAGCGTTATGCGAAGCTTCTCCACGGCGCAATCGGCGGGAGAAAATTGCTCGATGTTGTACGGGGATAACCATCAGGCTGCTTTCTGGCGATGCGATCAAGGGCCCGTTCCAGGCCGCCAAACCCCAATAGCAGAGGCTGCCAGGAAGAGAAATTTGTGTCATCGTGCAAAAGTCCTTTGTAAGCGACGTTTACAAACTTTGACGGAACTTAGCGACTAACCATGGCGGCAGATATTTCATTGCTGATATAGATTAGGCCGATCAGATTTCAACCTGTTACGACATCGCAGCAAAGGCTGGTCATTGCCGCTTTCTGAATCCGATGACACCCTTCATTCAGAAATTTTCTAGCGTTAACCTCTGCGCTTAAAAGTCAAGGTTCGCAACATTGAGCGCATTTTGCTGGATGAATTCGCGGCGCGGCTCGACGACATCGCCCATCAGGCGGGAAAATATTTCGTCCGAATCGTCCAACTCGCCAGGTTTGACCTGTAGCAAAGTGCGGGCATTGATATCGAGCGTCGTCTCCCAAAGCTGCTCGGGGTTCATTTCGCCCAAACCTTTGTAACGCTGCATCGTGACGCCCTTACGCCCTGCTTCATAAACCATTTCCAGCAGGCTACGGGGGCCATAAACTGGGGTAACCACGCCCTTGCGGCGTAAAGTCGCCGCGGCGCCATAAACATCCAGCAGATGGGCGGAGAGTTGGTCAAGTTTGCGTGCGTCAGCCGATGCAATGAGTGCTTTGTCCACCGCATGAGCCTCTTTGACGCCGCGAACCTCTCGCACAAAACTAAGCCCGCCGTCCTCATTGAGGTCGCCCACCCAACCGCGCTCAGTTTCATCCGACAATGTGTCGAGCCGTGCAGCGATTTTTTGAGCAAGTGCGCGCGCCTCAGCATCCTCGACAAGCACGCGAGGATTGAGAGCGCCAGCCACCGCCGCCTGCTCTACAATTTCGCGTGAATAACGGCTATGCAATCCGTCAAGCAGCGTTCCCATGGAGCGTGCCTTTTCCAACACCTGGCGGAGATCGTTACCGGAGATTTCCTCGCCATTGCCAAGCGTCAAAATGGCATCTTCGATGCCACCGGCAATCAGGAAGTCCTCAAACGCGCGCTGGTCTTTCTGATAGCTTTCCGAAGCGCCGCGCTTCACTTTGTAAAGCGGCGGCTGCGCGATATAGAGATAGCCCGCGTCGATGAGCGACGGCATCTGGCGGTGAAAGAAGGTGAGCAGCAGGGTGCGGATGTGCGCGCCGTCCACGTCCGCGTCTGTCATGATGATAATTCTGTGATAACGCAACTTGGCCAAGTCGAAGTAATCGCGCCCAATGCCCGTGCCGAGCGCTGTTATAAGCGTGCCGATCTGCTCTGAACCCAGCATTTTGTCGAACCTGGCGCGCTCTACGTTGAGAATTTTACCCCGCAATGGCAGCACGGCCTGAAACGCGCGGTCGCGGCCCTGTTTGGCGGAGCCGCCAGCCGAGTCGCCCTCGACAATGAACATTTCGGATTTGGCCGGATCGCGCTCCTGACAATCCGCAAGTTTACCCGGTAGGCTCGCCATGTCGAGCGCCCCTTTGCGCCGGGTCAGTTCACGCGCTTTTCGAGCGGCTTCGCGAGCGAGAGCAGCCTCCGCGATTTTAGCGATAATCAGCTTGGCTTCCGATGGATGCTCCTCGAACCAGGAGCCAAGCGCGTCGGACATCGCGGACTCGACGACAGGGCGCACCTCCGACGAAACCAGTTTATCCTTCGTCTGGCTGGAAAACTTCGGGTCGGGCACCTTAACGGAAAGCACGCACGTCAGTCCCTCACGCGCATCATCGCCAACAATGGCGACCTTATCCTTTTTCGCGGTGCCAGCGACATAGGTGTTCACGGTGCGCGTCAACGCGGCGCGGAACCCGGCCATGTGGGTTCCGCCGTCGCGCTGCGGAATGTTGTTGGTGAAGCAAAGGACGGTTTCGTGATAGCCGTCGTTCCACCACAGCGCCGCTTCCACACCCAGACCGTTCTGCTCGGTTTTAATATAAATTGGCGCGCTGATGATCGGCGTGCGAGCGCGGTCTAGGTAGCGCACGAAAGCCTCCAGGCCGCCCTCATACATTAACTCTTCGCGCTTCGGCTCCACGCCGCGCAAATCCTCCAGGATGATCCGCACGCCCGAATTCAGAAACGCCAGTTCACGCAGCCGATGTTCAAGCGTTGCGTAGTTGAATTCCACGTTCGTAAAAGTGTCGGTGGAGGGGGTGAAGCTGACGCGGGTGCCACGCTTGCCATTCGCGTCGCCTGTCACTTTGAGCGGTGCAACGGGCACGCCGTGCTCGAACGCCATGGTGTGCTCTTTGTCTTCGCGCCAGATGGTCAAATCCAGCCGCGATGACAGAGCATTGACGACCGACACGCCGACGCCGTGCAGACCGCCGGACACTTTGTAGCTGCCGCCTTGCTCGTTCTGGAATTTGCCCCCCGCGTGCAGTTGGGTCATGATGACTTCGGCGGCGGATACGCCTTCCTCCGTGTGAATGCCCGTGGGGATGCCGCGTCCGTTGTCTTCAACCGTCACCGAGCCGTCAGCGTTCAGCGTGACGCTGGATCGGTCGCAATAGCCCGCAAGCGCCTCGTCAATGGCGTTGTCCACGACCTCGTAAACCATGTGGTGCAGGCCGGAGCCGTCGTCGGTGTCGCCAATATACATGCCCGGGCGCTTGCGCACCGCGTCCAGCCCCTTAAGGACTTTGATCGAGTCCGCGCCGTATTCGCCCGACGTCTCTTCGAGCCTTAACGCTTTACTCATGGAGCATACATCCTTCTTGCGGGCTGATCGTCTTGCAACGAGGCGCCGCCTCTAGCGACTTCGGCGGGCATGATCGCACCGTCCGAAACATGAAAAAACTGAGCCTGACCCCGAAGAGCCGCAAAGTCGGCCGGATCGGTTCCCGTAAGCCATGCCTGACTATCTAACGTAATAATATCCTTGAATAAAGCCTCCCGCCGCCCTTCGTCCAGATGCGCCGCGATTTCATCCAGAAGAATGATTGGCGCAAAGCCGCCACGGGCGGTTTTCACTACCTCCGCCTGCGCCAGAACGAGGCCGATGAGCAAAGCTTTTTGCTCCCCCGTGGAGCATAGTCTTGCGGGCATATCCTTGGGGCCGAACCGCACCGCCATATCGGATGCGTGCGGCCCTGACAACGTGCGCCGCGCAGCCCGATCCCGGTTACGGCAATCGCGAAGTTTGTCTGCATACGTGTCTTCGATCTCCACGGCAGGAGTAAGGCGAACCGCGTCTTCAAGCTCGCCTTCCACGCGAACTTCCGCCCATGGAAACGGCCCGGTGGATTGCGCATCGCGGCGCGCCTCGATGACTGCGCGCAGCAACTCGACGGCGTCAACACGGGCGGCGGCGATGGCGACCGCGTGCTCCGCCATTTGCCGCTCGTAAGCGTCGAACAGGCGCGAATTGTACTGACCCGTCTCTAGCAGGCGGTTGCGCTGGCGCATAGCGAGCTCAAAGCGGGCAAGCTGGCTGCGATGACTGGGCGCGCAAATGGCGGTGAGCCGGTCGAGGAAGCGGCGGCGCTCGACGGCTGGGCCGGTGAACAGGCCGTCCATGGCGGGGATAAGCCACATCACGGCGGCGAGGTCGCCAAGCGCGTTGGAGCTGGCGCGTTCCTCACCATCGATTTTGACGACGCGACCGGGACGGCGGCGGGACTTTTGTGGGACAAGTCCCGTTCCCGCAGAGACAATTCTGCTCTCAAGGCTCAGTCTCGCCGATACGCTCCAGCCCTCGCTCGCGCCCTGGCGCGTTAACTCCGCCGCATTCGCTCCGCGCAGGCCCTTGCCGGGCGCCAGAAGCGACACGGCTTCCAGTGAGTTGGTTTTGCCTGCGCCGTTAGACCCCGTCAGAACCACAATTTGCGGGCTTAGGTGCATTGATGCCGAACGTACATTGCGGAAATCGGTCATCGTCAAGCGGACAAGGTACGGTCTGGCGACGGCGTTTTCCATCAACATGCCAGTATTTTTCGCGGCATGGAGGTGCGGCGCATTGTTGTTGCCTCGGATTGGCTTGCGAATTCGCGCTAAACCCGCATTGGCATCAAGACATAAAGAGCGGCGCTGTCGCTCGCATCTTGTATGACGGCCGGAGAGCTTGGGTCGGAGAGCTTAAACTGAAGCGTTTCGTTGCCAAACTGTGTTGATATATCCAATAGATAGCGAGCGTTGAAGCCAATTTCCAGTGGCGTGTCTGTATAAGATACGTCGAGTTCTTCGGTCGCGGAGCCCGAGTCAGGGTTATTTACGGATAGAGTGAGTTTTTCGGCCCCGATATTCAGTTTCACCGCACGGCCTTTGTCGCTCGACAGTGTCGAAACCCTATCTACCGCACTAATGAATTCAGCGTTGGATATCTTCATAATCTTGTCGTTGCCCGCGGGGATAACGCGGGCATAATCCGGGAACGAGCCGTCGATCAGCTTCGATGTTAGGATAATGTCGCCAGCCGAGAAGCGGATGCGGTTTGCGGATAGCTCGATCGCGACCGCGCCATCCTTGTCGGTGATGAGCTTGAGCGCCTCGACCACGGTTTTGCGCGGCACGATTACGCCGGGCATACCTTTTGCGCCCTCTGGGAGAGCGACGTCCATTTGCGCGAGCCGGTGTCCGTCAGTCGCGACGGCGCGCAATGAGGCCGCGCCTGCCTGTTCGACCGCGTGCAGGTAAATGCCGTGCAGGTAATACCGGCTGTCGTCGGATGAAATTGCGAAGCGCGTTTTCTCGATGAGCTTGCGCAGGTCGCCTGCGGGCACCTCGAATTTGTGCGTCATCTCGCTTTTGCCGAGGTCGGGGAATTCATCGGCAGGAAGCGCGGCGAGCGAAAACTTTGCGTGGCCTGAGGTTAGCATAACCCGCGCGTCGCCCGCCGCTCGCGAAAGCTCGATGCGGGCCGCGTCGGGGAGCTTTCGCACGATATCATGCAGCAGATGGGCGGATACCGTTGTGCCGCCCTGGGCTTTGGTTTCGGCGGTCAGTGTGTTGACAACCTCGATGTCGAGATCGGTGGCGCGCAGTTTCAAGCCGTCAGCCGCTGCCTGAATCAGCACGTTTGAAAGGATCGGAATCGTTCCCTTGCGCTCAACGACGCCGGTAACGTGTTGCAATGCCTTAAGAAAAACACCCTTGTCCGTAATCAACCGCATGTTTGCCCCATCTTTTTGTTTTTGCCCTGGCTTGGGCTGCCAGCCTCTCATTCAAGAGCTGATCGTAGCATGCCTTGTTCAGGATAACACGCCATAGTGGCGAACGCGCAAGAACGTGGTTGCGCGTTTATAGTGGTTTTCACAGGATAATGAGCGAGGTAGCGCTGCTCGACCGCTGGAATGATCGCGCGGCGCTTCACGGCCTCACAATCAATCGCGCAGCAGACGCTTCAGAGTTTCGACGTCATCGCCAAGCGATGGATCCTGACTGAGCAACTCCTCGACTTTGCGAATCGCGTGCAGCACCGTGGTGTGATCCCGACCGCCAAAACGGCGCCCGATTTCCGGCAGCGAGCGCGCTGTCAGAGTTTTTGCGAGGTACATGCCGATCTGGCGCGGGCGGACGATGGAGCGGTTGCGGCGGCTGGACAGCAGATCGCCGCGCTGCACGCCAAAATGTTTGGTCAGCACGCGCAGGATGTCGTCAATCTTCACGCGCCTGGGGTCTTTGCCGCGCACCAGGTCTGAAATGATCGTTTCGGCGGCTTCGATGCTCACCTGCTGTCCGGTTAGCTGATAGGCAGCCGAGAGGCGAGTCACGGCGCCTTCGAGTTCGCGTCCGCTTTCGGTGAGTTGCGATGCAAGAAAATCGACTACGGCGTCTGGTATGGCGAAGCCGGGGAGTTGCTCGGCGCGTTCCTGAGCGCGGCGCTTCAGGATTTTGAAACGCAGGTCGTAATCCAGCGCGCCCAGTTCGGTGACGAGGCCGCCCGACAGGCGCGAACGCATGCGTGCGTCAAAGCTTTCGAGGCCGGTTGGCGCACAATCCGAGGCGACGACCACCTGCTTGCCGCCATCGATAAGCGAATTCAGCGTGTGGCAGAATTCCTGCTGAAACGTACGGCCCTGCAGGAACTCCATGTCGTCGATCAGCATGAGGTCGATGCCACGCAGCTTTTCCTTGAACGCCGGCGCGTCTTTCGCCTGTAGCGCTTCCGCGAAGCTGTACATGAAGCGCTCGGCCGTAAGATAAAGCACCTTGGCGCGCGGCTTTGCGCGTTTCACCTCCCAGGCGATTGCGTGCAGCAAATGAGTTTTACCCATGCCGACTTTGGAGTGGATATAGAGCGGGTTGTAACGCAAGGGCTGGCTGGCGACGGATTCGGTGACTTGCATCGCGGCTGCGTAAGCGAACCGGTTCGATCCACCGACGACGAAAGAGCCAAATGTGTAGCGGCTGTCAAGCGGCGAGCCGTCGAACCCATCGCAGCCGGTACGCATGTCACGGATTTTGTCGTCAATACCAAAGCCGGTTATGACGGGATGACTTTCCGGTCGCGGGAGAGAGCTTTCGACAGAGCGCGATTGCACCGGGACGAAGGCCGCGTGAGGCTGGCGGACACGAAACTCTAATTTGCTAGCGCCATTCAACTCCTCGTTGCAGCATGCGAGCAAGCGTTCTGAGTAATGCGATTGCAGCCAGTTGCGCAGAAACTTTGTCGGCACCGAGACTTGCACTATGCGACCATCATAGGCGTCAAGCTCTACCCGACCGAACCAGCTTGTGAAGACGTCCTCGCCAAGTTCGGCCCGAAGCCGGGATTGGACGCGGCGCCATTTGTTTTCAATTGTCGTCGATTCTGCTGCTACTTCCATAACCAAACCCCGCTATTTACATGGCGCAACGCGCAAGTCATTCTTTGGCCAAGTTAATGGCCATTGCCGTCGTTATCTGACGACGCCGCTTCTAGGCGGCCTTATCGAGAATGAGAGATTGTCCCTTTATGCAACTGACCGCTTTGCCCTCGCTAGAGCGGTCAATCAGTTCCAGCCGCCTTACAGTCGACGCGCGAAGCCGCTCGACATTAGATGCGGGCACGGAACTTCTAGCCAACAGCCATGAAGGAGGCAAAACGTCGAACGAGTAAACGGGAGAAGACGCAGCAGGCAGGCGTGTTAGTCCTAGCCACCCGGCGCGGCGACGTACAAAAATGGCGTCGCTTAGCGCAATGGAAAGAGACCGGCAGTACAGGCTTTTAAGCCCGTCACGCCATCCGCTGTTCTCAGTGATGGCGCGCGCTGGTGAACGGGTTGGCGCCATTGAAAGTCTTGCCGCATGATTTGCATACGGGCGCGGTTTGGATGCGCGTGTTGCGCGCTTGGCCTTCATCGCGCGCCATGCGCTTTCCCCGGCATCGCCGCCAGCAAAGCGGAATGTTGCTTCAGTCGAAATCAATTTCCCCTCCTGCTCATTAGCAGTCGCTTACGGAAATGGCTCGCATACGCAACACATTGCGCGCCAACAAAAATCCGGTAGCAACGTCTAACAACCTTGCACTGTACAAAATAAATAGGTTTAAAATGCCTGCGGCTACTTACCGCAAACCTGACAGAAACCTAACGCATTACAGGAACAAAAGTTTTGGAGGAAAATCCTCCCGTTCGGATGAAAACACTATATCGTTCGGGCTTCGCTTGCGCAACCCTGCCGCATCGCGATGACTTCTAGAGGCGGCCAGAACTTTAGCCTCCGTAACGACACCAGTGATCCGTGAGTCGCGGATCATTGGTTAGTGCGCTGAATCTAATCGAAAATCGGATCGAAGCAAAAGTGTGATCCAGATACGGCGCGTCAATATATTTGTTGCTAAAGCGAGTTTTTTTCCTTGATTATTTTTGCAACATCTCTGCAACCTTTAGTTGCAAAACACAACTTATCTCTTAATTCCATGATTTCGCTCGATATTGACGCTATTAATGATTGTTTTGCATTTTCTTTGAGGCGGAGCGCGTGTCTAAAGGGCAACATATATGTATCCGTAAGATTCAGCGCTGTTTAGAGCGCGCCAGTAGGGTTAAAAACCGGCTACGAGCAGAATTTATCATAAAAAACCGCCGAAGCGAATATCGCTACGGCGGCTAAAATTAACAGAAATATCAAGGTTTATTAGGCGGCGAGTGCGTGTATCCGGCTGCTTAATCTTGAAATTTTACGTGACGCCGTGTTCTTATGAAGAACGCCTTTTTGCGCCGAACGCATAATTTCAGGCTGTGCATTACGCAGCGCTTCAGCGGCGGCGGCCTGATTACCAGAAGCAATCGCTTCTTCGACTTTGCGCACGAAAGTACGCATGCGGCTCCGGCGCGCTTTGTTGATATCCGTGCGGCGCACAGCCCTGCGTGCGGCCTTCTTTGCTGATTTCGTATTTGCCATTCAATGCCTTCACCGGACGCATGACTTTGTGTCACCGTCGTCTGCTAAAACTGTTAATGTTGATGTATAACGACACGATTTTGCCGCGTCAACACTCTGGCTCATAGCTTCATACGCTTCTTTATTGTTATGACAGTTTTTGACAAGGCGCGAGTAACAGGTGAGGGCATGAAAACTCTGGTAACGGGCGTAGCGGGCTTTATTGGCTCCTATGTCGCAAAAGCCCTTTTGAAACAGGGACATAAAGTTATTGGGGTCGACAGTCTCAATGACTATTATGACCCTTTATTGAAGCACGCACGCCTTAATCCGCTCACAAAACTCCAGAATTTTCGATTCATAAAACTTGATCTCGCGAATAGACAAGCCATAGAAGAGCTTTTCGCCGAAGAGCGTTTTTCAGCCGTTGTGCATCTGGCGGCGCAGGCAGGGGTGCGCTATTCGCTCCACAACCCGCACGCTTATATCGAGTCCAACATTACCGGCTTTCTGAATATTCTGGAGGGTTGCCGTCACGTAAAGGTCGCTCATCTTGTCTTCGCATCATCCAGTTCGGTTTACGGCGCCAACGCAAAAACGCCGTTCAGCGTGCATGATGGGGCCGACCATCCGGTTAGTCTCTATGGCGCGACGAAAAAAGCGAATGAGATGATGGCTCATTCCTACGCACATCTTTACGGGTTTCCTGTCACTGGCTTGCGGTTTTTTACTGTTTATGGGCCATGGGGCCGCCCTGATATGTCGCCGTTTATCTTCACGCGCAAAATACTGGGCGGCGAGCCAATTGACGTGTTCAATCACGGCCGTCACCAACGCGATTTCACCTACATCGACGACATCGTCGAGGGTGTGGTGAAGACGCTGGCACAGCCAGCGGTTCCTCAGGCCAATTGGAACCCGGCGACGCCCGATCCAGCCTCATCGTCAGCGCCCTATCGGCTTTACAACATCGGCAACAATAATCCCGTCGAGTTGATGCACTTTATTGCCTGCATCGAGAAGGCGACGGGCAAGAAAGCCATCATGAACATGCTGCCAATGCAACCTGGCGATGTGCTGGCGACATACGCTGACATTGACAGTCTGACGGCTTTAACCGGCTTCAAACCTTGCACTTCTGTAGAAACTGGTATCGAACGTTTTGTCGGCTGGTATCGTGATTTTTACAGCGTATAATTTAGCCGCGCGTAGTTTCGGGTTTGGCGGGCCAATGCCCCCATCGCATGGGCGCGAGATAACTGGCTGCGCGGTAATGCTGCTCCGCCGTGTAAGGCCCCATGAACCTGGCCAAATCCTCGGACGAACGTACGAAAAAGCCGTTGAGGCCAAAAGCGTCGCACCCCACCAGCGACAACCCCAACTCCGCGCCGAGCAATTCAAGGGATTTAAGGCTGGCGCCATACCAGTTCGAGCCATCCCATATTGCATCCGCCCGGTAAGGAACGACGAATTTGTAAGGCGCCGGGATCGAGGCGTTATACTCGATCGCGGCAACGCGCGGCCTAAAATCGCGCATCGCTTGCCATATATAATACGTGTTCATGTCCACATCGACGGACAGGTAATCGAACGCGAGCGGGGCGTCCGCCTTGTTGAGCAAGGGCGAAATATTATCGGTCGTGACCATCGATTCGACAAGTTTGAGTTGGCCGGAGCCTAGCTGCGCCGCGAAATCGCGCCGGATAGCAGCGGCGTTCTCAGCGTTACCCTCAACCCACACGCCCGACCACCCGAGCGTCAGCAGCAGCCGCGTGGTGTTCTCCCGCCCATTGCCAACGCCGATCTCGATGAAAGTTTTATCCCTCACGCCGATGCGCCGGAAAATTTCGGCAATCACGCCGTCCTCCGGTCCTTGGCTGAACATCTGCGTGTTGTTGCGGCAAAGCTCGCGCGTATCTGTGGTAGCGGCGATACGCGATTGCAGCATCTCGAACCGTAAGTCGGCCAGCATCCGCCATAGTTCTTTTTGTGTGAGGTCGCTCATTAACTGCGCCTAAACTGCGGTGCGCGCTTTTCCTCGAACGCGGCCATCCCCTCTATCTGGTCTTCCGTGCCGAACAGCGAGTAAAACGCGCGGCGCTCAAAGGCCACGCCGTCCGCCAAGGGCGTCTCGAAAGCGCGGTTTACCGCCTCTTTCGCCAACATGACGGATGGTAGCGATAGAGCGGCGATTTTATCCGCCGCTTTCATAGCCTCGCCGAGCAACTCAGCGGCGGGAACAACCCTGGAAACCAGGCCGCAGCGCTCGGCTTCCACTGCGTCCATCATGCGGCTGGTCAGCACCATATCCATGGTCCTGGACTTGCCGATGAAGCGCGCCAGCCGCTGCGTGCCGCCCAATCCCGGGATGACGCCCAGCATGATTTCCGGCTGGCCAAACTTGGCCGTGTCGGCGGCGATGATAAAGTCGCACATCATCGCCAGTTCACAGCCGCCGCCGAGCGCAAACCCTGACACCGCCGCGATCACCGGCTTTCGCACACGCGACATGTAATCCCAGTCGCCAATGAAATCGTCGCCAGAGCTTTTGCCGCGCATCTCCTTGATGTCCGCGCCCGCCGCGAACACCTTCTCCGACCCGGTGATGACGATGGCGCCGACGCCCGCATCTGCCTCGAACGCTGCCAGCGCCACGTTAAGTTCAGCGATAAGCGCGGAGGAAAGCGCATTCAGCGCTTGCGGCCGGTTCAATGTGATTAACCCTACGCGACCGCGCATCTCGGCGATGATGTTGTCGTAAGTCATTTCATTCCTAACCGTTTTTCATTCAGGCATCATTTGCCCGATAGAAAGGCGATGGGCAAGCGCGCAAGCGCTTTAGGCCTTTCGCAAAAACCCTGTAGAGGTTATTTTCGCTACAAACTTGATAAACGCCGGGTTTTATACAGGCGTGATCCGAGGGGGCACATGACCGGCGACATCATTCTTTCGACGGCGGATCTCACGAAAGAATTCAAAGGGTTTGCCGCTGTGCAGGCGGTTAATCTGCAAGTGCGTCGCGGCACGATTCATGCGCTCATCGGCCCCAACGGTGCGGGCAAGACAACCTGTTTCAACCTGCTGACAAAGTTTCTCAACCCCACGCGGGGGGCAATTACATACAATGGGCAAAACATCACGGCGATGCCGCCCGCGAAGATTGCCCGGCTCGGCCTTGTCCGCTCGTTTCAGATTTCTGCTGTATTCCCGCATCTAACGGCGCTTGAAAATGTGCGCATCGCCCTGCAGCGGAAGCGTGGGGACAGCTTTTATTTCTGGCGTTCCCAGCGCTCGCTGGACGACCTGAACGGCGCAGCCCTGGAGCTTGTCCGCGCGGTTGGGCTGGAAGACTACGCCCACGAGCTTGCCGGAGAACTAGCCTATGGCCGCAAGCGCGCGCTGGAAATTGCAACTACGCTAGCCCTTGATCCGGAAATGTTGCTGCTCGATGAGCCAATGGCGGGCATGACGCAGGAGGACATCGACCGCATCACGGCGCTCATCCGCCGCGTTTCGGTGAACCGGACGATCCTGATGGTGGAGCATAACCTTTCCGTCGTCGCCAATCTCTGTCAGCGCATTACAGTGCTGGCGCGCGGCAAAATCCTCGCGGAAGGGGATTACGAGACCGTGTCGAAAGACCCGCGCGTTATCGAAGCTTACATTGGGGTTGGCCATGCTTGATGTCTCCTTGGCCAATATGGCCCCTAGCCTAGCCCCGGCGGACACGGTTCTCGCGGTAAACAATCTCGAAGCCTGGTATGGCGAAAGCCACGTGCTGCATGGCATGACGTTTCACATCCGTTCCGGCGAAGTGGTGACGCTGCTTGGCCGCAACGGCGCGGGCAAGACGACCACGATAAAATCCATCATGGGTGTGCTGCCGAAACGGCGCGGTTCGGTGGTGTTTGAGGGGCGCGAAACCATAACGCTGCCGCCGCGCACGATTGCAAGGGCGGGCATTGCGTGGTGCCCGGAGGAGCGCGGTATTTTTTCCAGCTTGTCGGTCGAGGAAAACTTGCTGCTGCCGCCCGTTGTGAAGCCCGGCGGCCTTGAACTTAACCGCATCTTTCAGCTTTTTCCGAACATCAAAGAGCGCTTGTCCAGCCCCGGCACGAAACTGTCTGGTGGCGAACAACAGATGCTCGCCATCGGCCGTATCCTGCGCACCGGCGCGAAAATGCTGCTTCTCGACGAGCCGACTGAGGGTCTCGCGCCCGTCATCGTGCAGCAGATCGGCCGCACCATCGCCAGCCTGAAAAACGAGGGGTTCACCATTCTGCTCGTGGAGCAGAATTTTCATTTCGCCGCCACCGTGGCCGACCGGCACTATGTGGTGGAGCAAGGGCGGATTATCGACATGATCCCCAACGCGGAGCTTGAACATAACAGGGAGAAACTGCACCGTTATCTACGAGTATGACGTAAGCGGCAAAAAGAGTTAGGGAGGAGACTATGACGATAAGACAACTCGCGGCGGCAGCGATCATCTCGGCAAGCGCCGTTATTTCAGCCAGCGCGCAAACGCCGGTGAAAATCGGCGTGTTGACGGATATGTCGGGCACTTATTCTGATCTGGCAGGCCCGGGTTCGGTATGGTCGGCGAATAAAGCTGTTGCAGACTTCAACGCCACATCGAAAGCCGTCAAGGCCGAGGTCATCTTCGCTGACCATCAGAACAAGGGCGACATCGCGTCAGGCATCGCACGCCGGTGGTACGACACGGAAAATGTTAACGTCGTCGTCGATCTGGTCACGTCTTCCACAGCGCTTGCGGTCAACGAAATCGCAAAAGAAAAGAACAAGGTCGCCCTTGTCTCCGGCGCTGCATCGTCGGATATCACCGGCAGTAAATGCAACGCAAACACGCTGCACTGGACATATGATACCTACGCTCTCGCCAACGGCACCGGCACCGCAGTTGTAAAAACCGGCGGCAATACATGGTTTTTCATCACCGCAGACTATGCTTTCGGGCAGGCGCTGGAGCGTGACACATCGGCGGTCGTGACGGCCAATGGCGGGAAGGTTCTGGGATCAGTCAAGCATCCGTTCCCGGCCCAGGATTTCTCATCATTCCTGCTTCAGGCGCAAAGCTCGGGAGCAAAAATCATTGGTCTTGCAAACGCTGGGGCTGACACGACCAACGCGATCAAGCAGGCGTCCGAGTTTGGCATTGTGCAGAACGGGCAGAACCTGGCCGGATTGCTGGTGTTCATCTCCGACGTAAATGCGCTGGGGTTGAAAACGGCGCAAGGGCTGATTTTCACCGAAGCGTGGTATTGGGATCTGAATGACGGCAACCGCGCCTTCGCCAAGGAATTCGCGGCGGCGAACAACGGCAAACACCCGACCATGGTGCATGCTGGCGTGTATTCATCCGTCATCCATTATCTCAAGGCGGTCGAGGCGCTGAATAGCGCGGCCGATGGCGCGGCGACCGTCGCCAAAATGAAGGCGACTCCGACTGAAGATAAGCTGTTCGGCAAAGGCTCGGTGCGGGCGGATGGCCGCAAAATCCACGACATGTATCTGTTCGAGGTGAAGAAACCCGAAGAGAGCAAAGCCCCTTGGGATTACTACAAACTGCGCGCCACAATTCCGGCCGCGCAAGCCTGGCGTCCGCTGGAGCAGAGCGCCTGCCCGCTTGTGAAGAAGTCCTGAACAACATGAGAACCATCGCGCCGGATGGAAATTCCGGCGCGATGGTTTCTCTCGAAGGCTGCAATCATGTTTGAACTGCTCGGCGTTCCGCCCCAGGCATTATTCGGCCAGCTTTTGCTCGGTCTGATTAACGGCTCGTTTTACGCGATCCTTAGCCTTGGTCTGGCGGTGATTTTCGGCCTTCTGAACATTATCAATTTCAGTCATGGCGCGCAATATATGATGGGCGCGTTCGTGGGCTGGATGCTGCTGAACTACGCGGGCGTCGGCTACTGGGCCGCCCTTATCTTAGCGCCACTGCTTGTCGGCGCGACGGGGTTCATCATCGAGCGGTTTTTGATCTCCCGTCTCTACAAGCTAGATCATCTTTACGGCCTGCTGCTCACCTTCGGCCTCGCCCTTATTATTCAGGGGATATTTCGCAACCAATACGGCTCTTCGGGGCTGCCATACAGCATCCCGGTGGAACTGTCGGGCGGCCAAAATCTTGGCTTCATGTATCTGCCAAACTATCGTGCGTGGGTGGTCGTTGCATCGCTCACAGTTTGCCTGGCGACCTGGCTCGTCATTGAAAAGACGCGGCTTGGATCGTACTTGCGCGCCGCCACAGAGAACCCGACGCTGGTCGGCGCGTTTGGCGTTAATGTTCCTCGGCTGATAACGCTTACTTACGGTTTTGGCGTTGCGCTCGCCGCGTTTGCCGGAGTGCTGGCCGCGCCGATTTACTCGGTCAACCCGAATATGGGCGCCGACCTGATTATCGTGGTTTTCGCGGTTGTCGTGATCGGCGGGATGGGGTCGATCCTTGGCGCGATCCTCACCGGCTTCGGGCTTGGAGTCGTCGAGGGGCTGACCAAGGTGTTTTATCCGGAGGCAGCCGCCACGGTCATCTTCATTATCATGATTATCGTGCTGCTGATAAAGCCGCAGGGGCTGTTCGGAAGGGCGCCGTAACATGGCCGTAACAATCGACGCGGCGACGGAAAAAGCTGCAAACGCGGCCTTGGCGAGCGCTGCTCCAGGGGCCGTGGCGCTGCACCGGGCCATATTTATTTCGCTGACGCTCCTGATCGTCGTCGCGCCGTGGTTTCTGTACCCGGTTTTTCTGATGAAGGTGATGTGCTTTGCGCTTTTCGCCTGCGCGTTCAATTTGTTGCTCGGTTATGGTGGCCTACTGTCATTCGGCCATGCCGCCTTTTTCGGCATGTCGAGCTATGTATGCGCCCATGCCGCGAAGGAATGGGGCCTAACGCCGGAACTGGCGATCCTATTAGGCACGGTTACAGCGGCGGCGCTCGGGCTTGTCTTTGGCGCGCTCGCCATCCGCCGTCAGGGCATCTACTTCGCCATGATTACGCTCGCGCTCGCTCAGATGGTGTACTTCTTCTCGCTGCAAGCGCCATTCACCGGGGGAGAAGACGGCATTCAGGCAGTGCCGCGAGGCAGTCTGTTTGGCGTGCTGAACCTAAGTGACGACAAGGTGCTTTATTATCTGGTCGCCGTGATTTTCATGGGCGGGCTATTGATGATCTACCGGATCGTGCATTCGCCGTTTGGCCAGGTGCTGAAAGCCATACGCGATAACGAACCTCGCGCCATCTCGCTCGGCTATGACGCTGACCGTTACAAGCTTATCGTGTTCATCCTGTCCGCGACTTTGGCCGGATTGGCGGGGGCGACCAAAGCCATAGTGTTCAATCTTGCGTCGCTGACAGACGTGCACTGGTCAATGTCCGGTGAAGTGGTGCTGATGACGCTTGTGGGCGGCATGGGGACGATTTTTGGCCCCATCCTCGGCGCGCTGCTGGTGGTTTCGATGCAGAACTATCTGGCGTCGCTCGGCGCTTGGGTCACGGTCGTGCAGGGCTGCGTTTTTGTCGTCTGCGTCATGGTGTTTCGCGAGGGCATCGCGGGCGTCATTTCCAAATGGATCGGCAAGCCTTTATAAAGTGCCAATCACAAGTTTACTGGAAGGTGAAAGTGATAACGAATGGCTGCAAAGTGCCAGGCGGGGGCGGCGGAAAGGGAGAGGCTCTTTGCACGGCGCCTTTGGCCGCAGAAGAAAGCTCAGGCAGACCATTTGTTTGCATAGAATTAACTCCGCCAGATGCTGAAATTCTAAAGCTCACCGTGACATTCCCGCGCGTTGCGCCGCTGCTCGGCCTGTTGGCCGCCACACGCGCTCGAACCATGTCCTTATAGCTTGCAGCTAAACCACGACTTGCGGATTGACGCGCGTTGGCCTGCGCGCCCGACAATCCGCGCGCTGCGGCAGATTGCGGGCTGGCCTGTTGTTTTGCCCGGTTACGCGTTTGGCGAGCCTCGGCTGGGTTTTTCCGTGCGGGTTTGACGTTCTTTTTCGGCGTTTCCGGTTTCCGCTCACTGGCTGTCTCGGGCAGCGGAGCTTCAGGGCTCGCCTCCTGCAGTTTTTTTGGCATATCAGGCGCAGGCCGCACCTCTTGCACCGGCGCGTCGTCTGGCTGCTGCATGCCATCCGGATCAATTTTTTCTGATGATGCTTCGTCAGCTTCCGGTTGAACTGGCTGCGATTGTTCTGGCAGCGCAGCCTGCGCAGATGATTCAGGTTCCTCCGCTGGAATTTCTTCCATCGGCGCTGCCTCCGTTTGTGCCGATTCTGGCGAAAGCAGCGTTTCTTCTATCTCTTTTGCCTCGCTCGCACTTGCAGCGGCGGACGCCTTAGATGCAGCCGCTGCCTGTTCTGACTCCGGTTCCTCCACAAAATCCAGCACATCGCTGGGCGCCAGCTCAACGCTAATCGCATTGGCATACTCATCGCTCGCGCCTTGAAAAATAACGTAAGTCGCAAGCGCGGCGAACGCCCCCAGATGAAATGCGAGGGAAATGATAATGCCCGCCTTTTTCGCCCGCGAACCGTCGTGCGGCAACTCTGTTTCTAGAGAAGCGTACCGCGCAGGCAGCCCAGAGTCGTTTACAGCTTCTTTACCCGCCGCGCGCGGATTTGCGGCTAAAACCGGTTGGAGCAAGGAAGCCGGTTTCGCGGTCAACTCACCATCCAGCGCACTAAGGCCGGTCAAAGCGCCAACACCTTCATCTTCGATATAATCTGACGCCAAATCTGTCTCATAAAAGCTGCGGAGGTTTGTAACTTTTGTCGTCTTGTTTAGTGCCCTTGGTAATTCATGATGTCTCTAACGACCCTTTTGACCAAACTAGCTGACTTTATAGTTAATTTTGTTGACGCCAAGGTTAAGGCGACACCATCAAACGAGTACTGAAAACGATCGAAGAGGATGGCTACTGTTCAGTCTCAAGCGCGGACTGGATCATAACAAGATCGCGCCAGGCAAGACGCTTGGCGATGGGCGTGCGGAGCAGGTAAGCCGGGTGCAGCGTGGCGATGGCGCGGCGCGGGCGCTCGCCTCCCTCATAAGTCAGCCATTTGCCGCGAAGCTTCATGATGCCGTCCTGTGCGTCTAGCATCTGCTTGGCCGCCGCACCGCCAAGCATCACCAGAATCTCCGGGTTGACCAAATCGATCTGGCGCTCCAGAAACGGCTGGCAAGCCTGGGTTTCCTGCGGCGTCGGAGTCCGGTTGCCAGGCGGGCGCCAATATACGACGTTGGTGATATGAGCGCTGCTTTCATCAAGGCCGATGGCGGCGAGCATTTGATCCAGCAGCCTCCCAGCGGGGCCGACGAACGGCGCACCCTCTAGGTCTTCCTCTCGCCCCGGCGCCTCCCCGATGAACATGATGCGAGCACTATCTGCGCCGCGCGAGAAGCAGAGATGCTTGGCGGTTTTTTTAAGCGGACAGCCATCGAAGCGCATAAGAAGCTCGCGTAACTCCGATATTGAAGCGGCAGACCGCGCCAGTCCGCGCGCCGCCACGGCTCCGGGGTCGGCAAGCGCGGCCGGGTTTCGGCTTGAGGGGGTTGCCTTCTCCACCGGCTTGATTGCGGTCGGCGCAGGAGCGGCGACAACGCGCTTTGGCGCGGCGGGCGGCGCGGCATTTTGCGCGGAAGGTGCATTGTTTGCAAACCAGTCGCGCCGGTCTGACGTTACAGCGTCACCAACGCCCATCGCCGCATACCAGTCCAGAATTCTGAGTGCGTCGTCGCGCGAGATGTTCATGCACTGAAATATCTCTGAAAAGATCGCCTGCGTCGAGGGTTCAACCGAAAAAACGCCGTATATATTGCACTGCGAAACGAATGGTTGACCGCGCCATCCTTCGCGCTTATCCACGCCCAGCACATGAATGGAGCCGCCGCTATGCCCGCTGAAACCCTGCCCGAACGCGAGACGATGGAATTCGATGTCGTGATCGTCGGCGCCGGGCCAGCGGGACTTGCCGCCGCGATCCGCTTAAAGCAGCTAGCCGCTGCAGCGGATAAGGAAATTTCCGTTGTGGTGCTGGAGAAAGGCTCTGAGGTCGGCGCGCACATTCTCTCTGGCGCGGTGATCGACGGTTCCGGGCTGGATGCGTTGCTTCCCAACTGGCGCAAGGACGGCGCGCCGGTGAAGCAGAAGGTGACGGAAGACCGTTTTCTGTACCTCGGCCCTGAAGGCGAACTAAACATCCCCACGTTCATCATGCCGCCATTGATGAGCAATCACGGCGCATATGTCGTCAGCCTCGGCAATGTTGTGCGCTGGTTGGGCGAGAAGGCGGAAAGCCTCGGTGTCGAGATTTACCCCGGCTTTGCTGCGGCCGAACTCATCACGGACTCGGAGGGCGCGGTGATGGGCGTCGCGACGGGCGATATGGGCGTGCGGCGCGACGGAAAGCCGGGGCCGGATTATACCCGCGGCATGGCGCTGCTCGGCAAATATGTGCTGATCGGCGAAGGCGCGCGCGGCTCACTCGCAAAGCGCATTATCCGGGAGTTCGAGCTGGACAAGGGCCGCGAACCGCAGAAATACGGCATCGGCATCAAGGAGTTGTGGGAGGTGAAGCCGGAGCATCACAAACCCGGCCTCGTGCAGCATACCCTTGGGTGGCCGCTTGACGACCGCACCGGTGGCGGCTCATGGATGTATCACTATGGCGAAAACCTGGTGTCTGTCGGTTTCGTCGTGCATCTGAACTATGAAAACCCGTACATCCATCCGTTTTGGGAGATGCAGCGCTGGAAAACGCACCCCGCCATTGCTCCAATGTTCGAGGGCGCCAAGCGCGTCGGCTACGGCGCTCGCGCGATCACCGAAGGCGGGTGGCAGTCGGTGCCGAAGCTAGCGTTTCCCGGCGGAGCGCTGATCGGATGCTCGGCAGGTTTTGTAAACGTGCCGCGCATCAAGGGTTCGCACAATGCGATGCTATCGGGGATGCTTGCGGCGGAAGCGGCGTTTGACGCGATTCAGGATGATCGTCACGGCGATGTCTTGGAAAGCTACGAGACAGCCTATCGCGCCAGCCCGATCTACAAGGAGCTAAAGCGCGTGCGGAACGTCAAGCCACTGTTATCTCGGTTTGGCACGGCGTTTGGCACTGTGCTCGGCGGCCTGGACATGTGGCTGAACACCGTGTTCGGCTTTCTGGGCTACACAATCGGGCATGGCAAGGCTGATTACGCGGGGACAAAACCGGCGGAGAATTTCACGCCTATCGTTTACCCGAAGCCCGATGGCCAGCTGACATTCGACATCGCGTCATCGCTGTTCATCTCGGGAACGAATCACGAAGAGGATCAGCCGGTGCATCTGGTGCTGACCGATCCAGCGATTCCGGTGAAGCACAATTTGCCGGTTTACGCCGAACCTGCGCAGCGATATTGCCCGGCGGGCGTTTACGAGATCGTGGAGGAGGCGGGAAAGCCGCGTTTCCAGATCAATGCACAAAACTGCGTGCACTGCAAAACGTGCGACATCAAAGACCCGTCCCAGAACATTACCTGGGTCACGCCCCAGGGCGGCGGCGGCCCGAACTACGCGGGGATGTAACTAATTCGCTATTTCCAGGCGCGCCAGAACGCGATCGAGTTTCGCCTCGATCCGTTCCGCGCGAGTCTCGTTTGCCTGATATAACACCAGGACTCCACGTAAGTCCGCATCCAAGCCTCGCGTAAAATAAAGGTCGGCAGTTATGAGTTGGCGCATTTCGGCCTGCCACGCCTGATTATCTGCGCTGAAACTTTTGAGATCGGATTCTAACCGCCGCACACTCTCGAGCGTTAGGTCTGCAACGTTAACTGTCTCAACTGCCATTTATCCAAAAAATACGCTTTATTACTGTAGCGCAATGTAAGGGGTAAAAAAGCCTCCAGCGACGCGGCGATCAGCCGTTTATCGAATGGCTGTCATTAGTCTGGGCGACGTAGTCATATGAATGCGATGCGGTGATTTCGTTTCCGGCTATTTCTGCCCGCCTTCTTTACGCCCTAACGCGCGCATTGCCAGATCGTGCGAAGGCGTTTTCGCCGCCGCTTCCTTGCGTTCCGAGTAGCGATCAACTAGCGTTTCGGCGTGCGGGCGGAGCAGCAGCGTGAAGCGCACCAGTTCCTCCATCACATCCACGATGCGGTCGTAATAGGCGGACGGCTTCATTCGCCCCGCCTCGTCGAACTCCTCGAACGCTTTGGCCACGCTCGACTGGTTGGGGATGGTGAGCATCCGCATCCAACGCCCCAGCAACCGCATGGTGTTTACGGCGTTGAACGATTGCGAACCGCCCGACACCTGCATCACGGCTAGAATGCGCCCTTGCGTCGGCCGGACGCCGCCCATGTTAAGCGGTAGATGGTCGATCTGCGCCTTCATGATCCCTGAAATATTGCCGTGCCGCTCCGGCGAGCACCACACCTGCGCCTCCGACCAGATCGAATGCTCGCGTAGCTCGTCTACCGCCGGGTGCTTGTCCCCCGCCACCTGGTCGGGAAGCGGCAAATCGGAAGGGTCGAAAATTCGCGTCTCGGCGCCGAAAAACTGCAACAGCCGCGCCGCCTCCTCTGTCGCCAGGCGGGAATAGGATCGCTCGCGCAAAGAGCCGTAGAGCAGCAGCACGCGCGGTGGATGCGATGGCGCGAGCCCTAATTCCCAGGCGAGATTTGAACGAGTGTAGCGTGCGTCAAGCGCGGGCAAATGGCCGGCGTCGGCAAGGGGGCGAAGTCTCATATCGAACTCATTTCAAAGTTTTAGTCAAAGCGTTGGGTATGCGGGCGAGTGCGGCAAATGCCGCAACAGCCATCACACCGATAACGGCCATCGTCCAGAGCGCCGCGGCCGCGCCAAAGCTATGCATAATCCATGCAAATATGAACGGCGCAACCGATGTTACAACCAAACGCACGGCGGTAAGGTTGCCCAGCCGCGCGCCATAGCCTTGCGCGCCGAACAATGCGAGCGGCACGGTTCCGCGCACGATGCTGGACAAGCCCGAGCCAAAGCCGAAAATTAACGCAAACCCGAAACCAACGAGCGGCCAGTTTATCCCTGCGATCAAAAACGCTGCGGCGACGGGAAGCATGGCGGAGGCGATAATCGCGAGCCGCACGGGATGCAAATCTCGTCCGAAGGTCATATTCAGAAGGCGGATGAGCACTTGCGCCGGGCCAAACAGGCTGGCCATTAGCAGCCCTGCGGCGCCGAAGCCCCCAGCAGCCATTAAAGGCACCATGTGCACCAGTAGAGCGGACAACACGAACCCGCCAAGCGTAAATCCAAGGAGTATAAGCTTGAACGCTTTCGGCCTATCGGCGATGTCAAGGCTTTCAGCGGCCGCTACGTTCACGGTCGCCTCGTTTGTCGCGCTGGTATTTTGATCCGGCATTCGCCGCGCCAGCATGATGTGGATGGGCAGGCATACGCCGAGATGCAGCGCCGCGAACAGCAGGTAAACGTCCCGCCATCCGATCCAGTCATTTAAAAAGCTGGTGAGCGGCCAAAACAGCGTCGAGGCGAAACCGGCGATCAAGGTCAGATGGGTGATGGAGCGCCGCGTGTCTTGCCCGGAGATTTGCGCAAGCGCGGCGAAAGCGGCGTCATACAGCACAAGTGTCGCGGCGGCTTCAAGCACAATAAGCGCGGCGACAAACGCTACGGGGCCTGGCGCCAGAGCGCATGCCGCCAGCGCGGCAGCGGCTCCAATAGACCCGGCGGTCATGACCTGCGCAGCGCCAAAGCGGTCCACCCAGCGGCCCGCGAACGGCGCGGCGAGCCCGCCCATCAGCAGCGCAGCGGAAAAGGCCCCGTAAATCCATTCAACTGTCCAGTTGAAATCCGTCGCCATGTCTGCAGCGAGGATGCTAAACGCATAGTAAAGTGTGCCGAGCCGATCACCTGCGTCGCGCCCAGTCCCCAAATAATTGCGGCGGTGGCTGTTTGTTCGGCCGCAGCATCGGAAGCCAAGGCGGTGCTAATGCGGCTTGCGTCAGGCTGAGTAAGGGTCATCGTTCGCCGTCGCTGCAGCACGATCCTGGGAGCGCCACGATAGCGAGCTTGCCAGCCTCCAGCACGCGATCCGTAACTTCAAGCCACGCCGTGGCCGCGACACGGAATGCCTCGCGGCCACGGTCGGTAAGCGTGAAAACCCGGCGCTCGCGGCCATTCACGACCTGCGCATCGCCTATGACATAACCGCCCGCCTCGAAATCGCTGAGGACGGGGTAAATCGTACCCTCGGATGGACTGCAACAGCCGTGCGTGGTCTCTTCGACGACGCGGACGATCTCGTAACCGTGCATGGGCCGCTGATGCAGCACGCACAGCACGAAGAATTTCGATAGCGACATCTTGATGGCGCCACTCCAATAGGCCCGATCCGTGTAATCGGGCGATGGATGCGGCGCAGACTTGAGAGACTTCGAGGGGCGAGGCATTTAGCATGCCTATACCTCGACCATCGAGGCGTCAAGGCAATATCAATGAATGGCTGGGGCGCCAGGGATCGAACCTGGGAATGGCGGAATCAAAATCCGCTGCCTTACCGCTTGGCTACGCCCCAACAGCGGCAAATCGAGAACGCCGCACCATAACCACAGCCCGCCGCGCCCGCAATGGCTTCTTCAAATAAGTCGCAGTTTCAGCGCGCTGGATCGCGAGGTGTTTTTCGGGTATCTTCGCTAATCCAAAAAATATGTTTCAAAACACTGGTTGCGCACGCCTGTCGCGCGCTCCGGACAAGCGTCTACAGGATATCATGAGTTTTACATTACCGATGGATGCGCCACTTGGCAAAAGCCTAAGCCGACTGGGCGTCAAACAGCTTGGTAAAGCGATGAGCCAGTTAACGCCAGAGGTTGGCGACCAGACCGGCGTCCATGGCGCAAGAAAATGCTTCAAACGCTTTCGCTCGCTTTTGCTGCTTGCCCGCCCGGGATTAGATCGCGAGGTCTTCGCGCGTTACAACACGGGCGTGCGGGACATCGCGAGGTGTTTTTCAACCACGCGCGACCGGCAGGCAATGTGCGAGAGCGTCTCCAAAATAGAGGCGGAAGCTCCACCCATCGCGGTGCGAACGGTCGTGACCGCTGCAAAAACGGCTCTTAAACTGGAGCCTGACGCTGCGGGGGTGGCAGACCATCGCAGCCAGCAAAAGGCTCTGGCGCAGCTTAAGTCGTTAAAGCGGGATTTTCGCTCGGTCAGCATCAATGTCGAACACTTTTCAGATATGAAAAAAGGCCTGATCGCCGTTTACGATGATGGCCGCAGCCGAATGCATGGCCTGCAGGCGCGCGCAGGCGTAGACGGCGAGGCCTTCCATGACTGGCGCAAATCCGTGCAACGGCATTGGCGGCATTTGCAGTTGCTTACCCTATGCTGGCCCGCCGCAATTCAGGAACAGGTGAGACAGGCGCGAACATTGTCGCAGCTACTGGGCGACGACCAGGATCTCTCCGTACTGCAGAATTTCGCCGTGGCGCGGCATGCAAGCCTCGGTTCAAAATCCGATGTCGCAGAGTTTCTGGCTTTCTGCGTAGCGCGGCAAGCTACATTGCGTGCCGCCGCCGAGGCGAATGGACGGCGGTTGTTCGCAGAAAAACCTGGCGCAATCGCCAGGCGGCTTGCGGCGTATTGGGAAGCGGGGCCGATAGCGACGGGATCGAACATTGAGACACGTCCGGCCATGTCGCAAGCTCTTGTTTTGGTGAAATAACTTAGTCACGCACCCCAGCAAATTTCAGCGGCAACGCGGTTGTGAACTTGACCTGCTCGACCGCAAAACTAGAGGTGACGTTTTTCACCTCGATCCGTGAGATAAATTTGCGATAAAATTCGTCAAACCGCTGAATATCGGGTACGGCGATCCGTAGCATGTAATCAGGCTCTCCGCTGATCCGGTAGGCTTCGATAATTTCCGGGAAGGTCTGCACCACGGCGTTGAAACGCTCAAGCCACTGAATGCTGTGTTCCCCGGTGCTGATGGCTATAAACACCGTGAGGCCGGCGTTTACAGCGTTCGGATTGATAAGCGCGACTCGGGCCTTGATGACCCCGTCACTTTCCAGCTTCTGTATCCGGCGCCAGCATGGCGTTGTTGAAAGCCCGACGGCCTTACCGACATCAGCAACAGCCATTGTGCAGTCTTTTTGGAGCAATTCCAGAATTTTGATGTCCGTGGCGTCTAGCATGGGTGACGGCTCCCAAGTTTTTTTTATTCTGAATTATGTAGTTAATAAACGTGATCTAAGTTTACGCAAAAGAAAAGAAAGTTTAGCAATACTTTTTAAGCACTTAAGGTTTTTCTTATAAGTCGTTGCATCTCCGGAACAAGGTCGGCTTCAAACCAGAGGTTGCGGCGCAGCCAGCCGTTATTGCGCCACGAGGGGTGCGGCAATGGTATGATAGTGCGTCCGCCGGGTTGCGCAAAGCCGCGTCGCCATTGAAGAATTGTCGCCGTCAGATTTGGTCTCAGCTCATCGGGGCCGAGATGCCACTTTTGCGCATACACGCCAATAACCAAAGTTAATGCAAAATACGGCAGCGTTGTAAATAGCCTTTGCCGCCATGCGAGGGCACACTCTTTGCGCGGGGGCAAATCCCCGCGATTGGCGTCATGCCCCGGAAAGCAAAACCCCATCGGCGTGATGGCAACCTTGGCGTCATCGTAAAACTCCTCCTCCGTCACACCCATCCACGCGCGAAGCCGCACGCCGGAAGGGTCGGAAAACGGCTTGCCCGATAAATGCGCCCGCATGCCTGGGGCCTGGCTGGCGATGCAGATACGCGCTGTGGAGCTAATGCGGAAAATCGGCCGCGGCTCGTGAGGCAATGGATGTCCTAATGGCTCATCCCGGCAGATACGGCACGCACGCATTTCATCGGAAAGCCGCTCAACAGCGCCGGGAACGGCGCGGCCATCGTGCATCTAAAATTCAACAATCATACGGTCTTCTGCGAGCGTGTAGCGGTTAACGTCCACGTCGGCGCGGCGGGCCAGCATCGCCTCGCTCATGTGAGTGAGAAGGATTTTGCGCGCGCCGATCGCGTCGTGTCTGCTGTCGATCATCTGGTAATCAAGA
>JAWXCE010000040.1:0-4212 GCA_034440495.1 Hyphomicrobiales bacterium
AACCGATCATGCGGCCATGATGCGCGCGCGCCAGGTCTCGGTGTTTTACGGGGCCAAGCAGGCCTTGTTCGACGTCAACCTCGATATGCCCGCTCGGGCGGTGACCGCACTTATCGGCCCCTCCGGCTGTGGCAAGTCTACCTTTCTGCGGTGCCTCAACAGGATGAACGACACCATCGAAGGCGCGCGTGTCACCGGCAATATTACCATCGAGGGCGCCGACATTTATTCACCGGCGGTCGATCCAGTGCAGCTTCGCGCCCGCGTTGGCATGGTGTTTCAGAAGCCAAATCCTTTTCCTAAAACAATCTTCGAAAACGTGGCGTATGGCCCGCGCATTCACGGCATCGCCAGATCAAAAACCGATCTCGAAGAAATCGTCGTCAACAGCCTGCAAAAGGCAGGGCTTTTCAAGGAAGTAAAGGATCGTCTGCATGAAGCTGGCACGGGGCTTTCCGGCGGCCAGCAGCAGCGCCTCTGCATCGCCCGCGCTATCGCCGTCAGCCCCGAAGTCATCCTTATGGACGAGCCATGCTCGGCGCTCGACCCGATCGCGACCGCGAAAATCGAGGAACTGATGGACGAACTCCGTCAAAATTACTGCATCGTGATCGTTACGCACTCGATGCAGCAGGCTGCGCGCGTGTCGCAGCGCACCGCGTTCTTCCATCTCGGCATTCTTGTCGAGGAAGGGGAGACCAGCGTGATCTTCACGAACCCGAAAGACAGCCGCACCCAGGATTACATTACCGGACGGTTCGGCTAACACTGCGAAGTTGGCCTTTACACTGAACGGTCAGGAGAATTGCATGAGCGAGCATATCGTCAAGGCGTTCGAGGAAGAACTTAAGCTGCTTGATAGCCAGATCGCCAAAATGGGTGGACTGGCGGAGGAGATGCTTGGCCGCGCGATCCTCGCGCTTGATCGCCGCGATCCAAACCTGGCCGAAATGGCGATCAAAGACGATAAGGCTATTGATGAATTAGAGAGGCTTATTGAGGAGCAGGCAATCAGCCTGATTGCGCGCCGCCAACCGATGGCGCTTGACCTTCGGCAGATCGTAACGGCTATCCGCATATCTTCAGATCTTGAGCGAATTGGTGATCTCGCCAAAAACATTGCCAAACGGGCGTTAGCGGTGGCTGGGGAACCGCACCCGAAACAGGTTATGCTCGGCCTGAAACACATCGGCCTGACCGCTCTGGAGCAGCTCAAACACGTTCTCGATGCTTATTCCAGCCGCGACGCCGACAAAGCCATGAAGGTATGGCTCCGCGACGAACGCATCGACGCGATGTACAATTCCCTCTTCCGCGAATTACTGACCTACATGATGGAAGACCCGCGCAATATCGGGCTTTGCACCCATTTGCTGTTCGGCGCCAAAAACATTGAACGGATTGGCGACCACGCGACGAACATCGCGGAGACGATCCATTATCTCGTGCACGGCACGCCGATTGCCGAGGATCGCCCGAAAGGCGACATAACCAGCTCCACTGTTATCGAGTATCCCGACATGCATTGGAAAAATGGCAAAGACTAATCAGCAGCGCAGGTATAAATGAGCGCAAAAGTTCTGGTCGTTGAAGACGAAGAGCCCCTGGCGCTTCTTCTCCGCTATAATCTGGAGGCGGAAGGCTTTCGCGTCCAGATAGTTACTCGTGGCGACGAGGCGGAGGTCGCTATCGCTGAAGAAGCGCCAGATCTTATCATTCTCGATTGGCTGTTGCCGGGCATTTCCGGCCTAGAGTTATGCCGTCGGCTTCGTAACGGCCGCGTTCAGCGCGCCATACCAATTGTCATGCTCACGGCCCGCACCGAAGAATCTGATCGGGTTCGCGGGCTTATGACCGGTGCTGACGACTATGTAGTGAAGCCGTTTTCCGTCCCAGAGCTTATGGCCCGCATACGCGCAATTTTACGCCGCACCAATCCCGAACGTATCGCCGACGCCCTCGCGGTAGATGATATTCATTTAGACAGGGAGGCTCACCGCGTCACGCGCAATGGACGTGAAATCCGCCTCGGCCCAACTGAATTCCGGCTGCTCGAATATCTAATGGAAAATCCAGGCCGTGTCTTTTCGCGTGCCCAGCTTCTTGACGGCGTTTGGGGCCGGGATGTATATGTCGATGAACGGACTGTTGATGTTCATATCGGTCGTCTGCGCAAAGCAATTAATCTTGGCAAAGATCGCGACCCTATCCGTACCGTGCGCGGCGCTGGTTATGCTATTGGGGAGAAATTTCAGGTAGCCGCACCGCGCGAGCCGACTGCGCCCGCTGAGACCACGGCGACCTAACCTTTCGGTCCCGCAACAGGCTTGACGCCGTTGCCCGGTTTGTCGTCCACAACTGCATAATCAACGTCAATAGTTTCAGTTTCTTGAGGCTTGCGGCCATATCCGCGTAGTCGATAATAAACGCCCGCTGCTAGGGCCATGGGAGCTAGCACCAAAAGAAATGTCGCTGCGATGACAACAATGGCGATCGCAAGGGAAAAACCAACCGCGCCCATCAGCCAGAATTGCCAGGGCGAAAGTCTCATCATTTTGAATGGTGTTTGCTGCGTCATCATGGGTATCCTTTGGAAACCTACGATTGGATATATGGCTGTGCATAGCGCGTTAGCCAAGACAACGCCGTAATTCGCCACAAGGCCGGGTTACGGCGGCTGCGGTGCCTGAACAGTTTTCAACAGCAGCGCCCTTATCAGCCTGATATAAAAGGGCAGCCCAAATCATCAGGCCGCCCATCGCTACTCAATGTTAACGGCGATCACTCACCCGATCGTCATTGCCATTCAATAATGGCGTAACCCGGCGAACGGTGACGCGACGGTTTTCGCGCTCCGGCTCATCGGTTTCGATTTTCAGGAATTGCTCACCATAGCCTTGCGTCACAAGGTTTTCGGCAGGCACGTTGAACTCATCCTGAAGCACGTTCGCTATGGTTTCAGCGCGGCGGTCGGAAAGGCTAAGGTTGTCGTCATCCGAGCCAACCGCATCCGTGTGTCCCTCAATCAGAAACACCTCATCGGCGTTGCGCTCGATTATACCTTTTAGCACTTCCGCTACGCTTTCGAGCCGGGCGAACTGAGAGTTTCCAAGCTCCCATGAACCAAAGTCGAACGTGATGCTATCCAAATCGACGCTTCGCATGCGCTCGCGCAAACGTATGCTTGAGCGAACTTCGTCAAGATTGTAGCCGCGCTCAAGATCTTCAAGCGGGCCTGCAGAAAGTGCATCTTCGATGTCCTCTTCCGACGCCTCGTCTGCCTCAACGATATAACGGTCTCGGGCGATGGAGCGGCGAAGCGGCGGCAGATCCACGAATGAGTCTTCATAGTAACCCCCACCACGACGCGGAGCGTTGTTGAACAAAATAGACTCGCGACCACCAAAACGGCGTAGACGGCGAAGCACACGACCATCTTCGCCCGTTACAGTCACAATGACTGTTCCATTTGGACGGCGGAACTCTGTGAAAATCTCACCTCCGCGACGTTCTTCGCGCACGTCGCGATATTTGCGACGCAGACGAATGTTCTCGTCGCCGCGGATAATAACGCGGTTGTTCTGGCGAACGATGCGGCGGCTATCCGGCTCATCTATGATGATCCGGTCGCCTTCACGGCGTTCGCGACGTGCGGCCCGCAGACCTCCAAGACGCTCATCGACCCGGCGAAGACGATCCTGCACACGATCTTGACGTCGCTCATCGCGGCTATCCTGCTTTTCGCGGCGGATAACCTCATCCAGACCTTTCCGCTTCTCTTTGCGCTCCTCACGAGCTTTCAGGAAATCCTGGCGATTCTCGCGCCGGTCTTCACGACGATCTTCGCGGAAGTCTTGACGGGCATCACGCTTGTCATCCTTGAGTTCGCGTTTATCGTCGCGGCGATCCTGCTTATTGTCCAGCTTCTCGCCCTGATAATCCTGGCGGGCGTCGCGCTTTTCATCCTTAAACTCGCGCTTATCCTCGCGGCGCTCCTGTTTGTTGTCAGGGCTGTCGTTACGGAAGTCCTGACGGGCGTCGCGCTTGTCGTCCTTGAACTCGCGTTTGTCGTCACGGCGATCCTGTTTATTTTCCTGTTTCTCGCCCTGAAAATCCTGACGGGCGTCGCGCTTTTCGCCTTGGAATTCGCGTTTATCCTCGCGGCGTTCCTGCTTGTTTTCCAGCCGTTCACCCTGATTTTCCTGACGGGCG
>JAWXCE010000041.1:0-72706 GCA_034440495.1 Hyphomicrobiales bacterium
AGTGTTGTGTGAAAAACCAACAGGGTTCTTTTATGTAAGGTTCCAGCGCGAGGAAGTTAAGTATTTTATTGTGGGACTAGTTATAGCACTACCGTTTTACGCGCTCTCTGGGGTTATAACAGTTATTGCTTATTCATTTGGGCCTGCTGAGGGGCCAGCGTCAGCAGAAATATCACCGATACTACAGGTTGCTTACGTTGCTTATTTTATAGTGTTTATCTTTATGATATGGCCACTTGTTCGCTTCTCGCTGGCGTTTCCCCACGCGGCTGTCGCGGGCGAGATTGATTTCGGTCTCTCATGGAGAGTAATGAAAGACAATTTTTGGCGATTCATACTTGTCCTTTTTATTGCATTTATTTTCATACTACTGGTCTACATCATATTCGGTCTTTTGATTGTTGCATTTTCACTTCTATCCTCAGCAATTTCGACCGCAGCACCGCCTGGTACTATTCAGAAAGACATGCCTCTTTGGGCATTTATCAATTTTGCCCCTACACTGATCCTGTTTATTATTCTACTTGGCTTTATTCAGGCGGTATCCGTAACGATATTATCGTTCAGCTATAAAGCGCTCATCCTCCGCAATTACGAGACTGCGGCTTAAGCCGCAGTCAGCGCCTGGGCGAGGTCGGCGATGATATCGGCCTTGTCCTCCAGGCCGACGGAGAGCCGCACAACATCGTCCCCAGCACCAGCCAGGCGGCGTTGCTCGTTGGTGAGTTGCCGGTGCGTCGTCGAGGCAGGATGGATTATGAGGCTTCGCGTGTCGCCGATGTTGGCGAGGTGCGAGAACAGCTCGACGCGGGAGACCAGATCGACCCCCGCCTCATAGCCGCCCTTCAGCCCGAACGTGAACACGGCGCCCGCGCCTTTCGGGCTAATGCGCTTTTGCAAGGTGTGATATTTGTTCGCCTCAAGCCCCGCATAGTTGACCCACGCCACCTGCGGCTGCGCCTCCAGCCACTGCGCGACAGCGAGCGCGTTCTCGCAATGCCGCGCGATGCGCAAAGGCAGCGTTTCGATGCCGGTAAGGATTAGAAATGCGTTCATCGGCGCGATGGACGGCCCCAGATCGCGCAAGGCGAGCACCCGCGCAGCGATGGCGAACGCGAAGTTGCCAAACGTTTCCGCCAGCACGATGCCGTTATAGCTTGGGTTCGGCGCGGACAGGGCAGAGTAGCGCCCGCTGGCGATCCAGTCGAATGTGCCGCAATCGACCAGAATGCCGCCGACCGAGTTGCCGTGCCCGCCGAGGAATTTCGTCAGCGAATGGACGACGATATCGGCCCCGTGCTCTTTCGGCCGGATCAGATACGGCGTCGCCAACGTGTTGTCGACGATGAACGGCACGCCCGCCTTTTTCGCGACCGCTCCAATCGCCGCCATATCCGTCACGATACCGCCGGGATTTGCGATGGATTCCACGAAAATCGCTTTGGTTTTCGGCGATAGCGCGCGCTCGAAGCTGGAGGGATCGTCAGCATCGGCCCAGACGACCTGCCAGCCGAACTTCTTGAAGGCGTGGTTGAACTGGTTGATCGAGCCGCCGTAAAGCTGGCGCGCGGCGATGAACTCGTCGCCTAGCTCCATCAGCACGTGAAACGTGAGCAATTGCGCGCCGTGGCCAGACGCCGCCGCCAGCGCCGCCGTGCCGCCTTCGAGCGCCGCGACGCGCTGCTCCAGCACCGCCTGGGTCGGGTTCATGATGCGCGTGTAGATGTTGCCAAAGGTTTCGAGCCCGAACAGCGCGGCGGCGTGATCGACCGAGTCGAACACATAGGACGTGGTCTGATAGATTGGCGTCACCCGTGCGCCCGTCGCCGGATCGGGCTGCGCGCCCGCATGGATGGCGAGAGTGTTAAAACCAACTTCGCGATTATCAGACATAGCCGCACCTATTTGTTAATATTCCAAAAGGAAGCATCATAACATGCCAATGATTTTAGCTCTAAACGTCATCCCCGCGAAAGCGGGGATCCAGTCTTTCTATGCGAGAAAGAGTTTGTCATTCTGGATACTTGCTTTCACGGGGATGACGTAGGAGGTCAATCCCTGGATTTTAGTGTCAGATTCTGAAAGCCCTTGGCGCCCATTAGTGGCTTGCGAGCTGATATGGTGCGCGCGTTTACGCCCGCCCATGCGATCTCACCGGACAGCCGCCCAAATTCGATTTTGGGGCAGCGGTTCATAATCACCTTAAGCCCAGCCTCCTCTGCCAGCCGCGCCGCCTCGTCGTTGCGCACGCCAAGCTGCATCCAGATGACCTTCAGGCCAAGCTTGTCCTTTAGTGCGATGGTGTCCCTGGTGATCTGCAGCGCTGCGTCAGAATTGCGGAAGATGTCCACCACCTCGACCGGTTCGGGGATCTCGGCGAGGCTTGCATAGCACATCATGCCGAGAATTTGGCGGCCCGCCTGGCCGGGGTTAACGGGAATGATCCGATAGCCCTTGCCGAGCAGGTATTTCATGGCGAAATAGCTGGGCCGCACCACATTCGCGCTCGCCCCCACCATTGCGAAGGTTTTGTGAGTTGTGAGTACGGAGCGAATGTAAGCGTCCGGGTAAGCGTCGTGGTTCATAGGAGTTTTCCGAAAGGCTAGCCGCGCCACACGGCGGGCGCTTGGGCTATCATTTTCGCGACACTTTGTTAGCCACCCTTTTTCACGAGGGCGTCCAGGTCTTTCTCCATCGACTTCACCGCCGCCATATTTTCTTGCGTGCTGCTCAATAAACCATCCTCCTCTAGCCCTTTGCGCGCCTTCTTCTCCAGCTTACGCTTCTGCTTGTCGGTCAGAAAATCCGTATCACGAATTTGGGCAATAACCTTTTCCGCCGCTTTCTCCATTTCGTCGGGAGATGTGCCAGCCTTGAGCTGCACATAAGCGGCGGCGGTAGCGTGGGCCACGCGCAACCACTCCTCAAAATCCTTGAAGCCATGATCTTTGGCGGCGTCATCGGCCTGGGCACGCACCTCCGCGTCACCCGCGAACTTCATCACCGCTTCGAGCGGGCTCTTCACGCTCGCTAAGTCCTTGCCCTTGCTTAACGCTTGCGATACGGCCAGAATTTTAACGCGCGGAAAACTGTCCACCAGCCGCTTTACACTATCCTTGGTGAGTTGCACTTTAGCCTTATCGGCCATCGCAGAGTGCAGTCCTACATGGAGAAAAACCGCCGCTAAAAGCACCAGGCAAAATCGCACTAACGCGCCGGGAGTACGTAAAGTCATATTCAGGCTCCATTGCCGATATAATCATTTTTGACGTATGCGGCGTAACGATCAAGGTTTATGGCAGTATTCTGGGAAAAAATGGTCAAATATAGGTTCGGCGATAAGATCGCTCCCATTAGAGGCGCCAGAGCTTAATATGTCATCAGAAATAAACGCGCTGATGAGCGCGAAGGACATTATGGCGTTCTGGGAGATCGAGTTCCCTCAAGTGTACGATGGCGGCCGTCATTTCCATGTGACATCTACGGCCCATGGCGAGGCCAACATGCGGATGGAATACGCGCCGCGTTTCCTGCGGCCCGGCGGCACAATTTCGGGCCCGTCGATGTTTGCGCTTGCCGACCTTGCCATGTACGCCGCAGTGCTGTCGGCCATCGGCCCTGTCGGCCTCGCCGTCACCACCAACCTCAATATCAACTTTCTTTGCCGCCCCGGGCCCTGCGCGATGATCGCCAGAGCGCGCCTTTTGAAGATTGGCTCGCGGCTGGCAGTTGGGGATGTAGCGCTTTACTCTGAAGGCCAAACGGATATGGCCGCGCACGCAACTTCCACCTATTCGCTCCCGCCCAGATAGCAGGTATTATTTTACCGCATGACTAACAACATGTTTTTGCGTCATTATTCTTGACGAAACGGACATTAATCGCTAGCACATAGCTTGTGATTTTACTTTTCGGACATTACAAACATGAAAACTTACTCCGCTAAAGCCTCGGAGATCGAGAAAAAATGGATCGTGATTGACGGCGAAGGTCTGGTGGTCGGCCGCCTCGCCTCGATCATTGCCATGCGTCTGCGCGGCAAGCATAAACCGACCTTCACACCGCACATGGATTGCGGCGATCACGTTGTCGTCGTCAACGCCGAAAAGGTCGTCTTCACCGGCAACAAACGCACCGACAAAATTTACTACTGGCACACAGGCCATCCTGGCGGCATTAAAAGCCGGACGGCGGACAAAATCCTCGATGGCCGCTTCCCGGAGCGCGTGATCGAAAAGGCTGTGGAGCGTATGCTGCCCGGCCGCTCGTTAAAGCGCCAGCAAATGACGCATTTGCGCGTTTACTCCGGGCCAGAACATCCGCATGAGGCACAAAGCCCGGAGACGCTCGATGTGGCGGCGATGAATAAGAAAAACGTGGCGAGGGCGAAATAATGTTGGATCTGGAAACTTTAGCGCCTGCGCCCGCAGCCGCGCCGACTGCGCCATCCGCCCCGGTGCATGTTCAAAAGATCGATAAGTTCGGCCGCGCCTACGCAACCGGCAAACGCAAGGATGCTGTGGCGAGGGTTTGGATCAAACCAGGCCACGGCAAAATCACGGTGAACACCAAGGACGTGGCCGCCTATTTCGCCCGTCCCGTTTTGCAGATGATTTTGAAGCAGCCATTGGTCACGGCCGCGCGGTCTAGCCAGTATGACGTGATCTGCACCGTGTCCGGTGGTGGTTTGTCCGGCCAGGCGGGCGCGGTTCGCCATGGCATCTCCAAAGCGCTTACCTATTACGAGCCAGAACTGCGCAGAGTATTGAAAAAAGCCGGGTTCCTGACGCGAGACAGCCGTATTGTCGAGCGCAAGAAATTTGGCCGGGCGAAAGCGCGCCGCAGCTTCCAGTTCTCGAAACGTTAAGACGCTGCCTGAGTTGTTGTTTATCAAGGCTCGCGTTCGTCGCGGGCCTTTTTTATGTGGCTAATTCGTTAGAAGCGGTTGCATTCAGTCTTTAAACTGAAAATGCTCTGGTTATGCAAGGCTGGCTATGGAAAAAATACGCATCGGTGTGATTGGCGCCTCTGGTTATACAGGCGCTGACCTCATTCGTCTCGCCACCCGCCACCCGATGATCGAGCTGGGGCCGCTTGTCGCCAACACTTATGCGGGCAAGACTTTGGGAGAGGTATTTCCGCATTTGAGCTTTCTCGGGCCCACGCGGCTGGTCAGCGTCGATGAGGCTGACTGGAGCAATTGTAGCGCCGTGTTTTGCGGTTTGCCGCACGGCACGGCGCAGGACATCATTATCGGCCTGCCACCGCATCTGAAAATTATCGATATGTCTGCCGATTTTCGTTTGCGCGACGCCGCCGTCTACACTGAGTGGTATGGCCGAACCCACGGTGCCAGCGAATTGCTGAAAAGCGCCGTTTATGGTCTGACCGAGTTTTATTCGCGCGAGATTGCCTCTGCGCGGCTTGTCGCGTGTCCAGGCTGCTACCCGACAGCGACCTTACTGGCGCTACTGCCGCTGGTTTCATCCAAATTAATCGATGTGAGCGATATCATCATCGATGCAAAATCAGGCATCACCGGCGCGGGGCGGAGCCTGAAGCAGAACCTGCTTTTTTCCGAGGCGGGAGAAGGGCTCTCGCCCTATGGCGTGGCGAGCCACCGCCATGCTCCAGAGATCGAACAGGAAATCGGACGCGCGGCAGGGCAGAGCGTTATCGTGAATTTCACGCCGCATCTTGTACCGATGAGCCGAGGCGAGCTTGTCACCTGCTATGTGCGGCTGTCGGCGGGGGCGACCGCAGACGATCTGCGCGCCGCGCTGGTGACGCGCTATGAGAGCGCCAAGTTTGTGAGCGTTATGGCTGAGGGCGGGTTGCCCGGCACGCAGCATGTGCGCGGCTCGAACCATTGCCTGATGGCGGTTTTCCCCGACCGTGTGCCGGGCCGCGCCATCGTCATTTCAGCCATCGATAATCTGGTGAAAGGCTCTGCTGGCCAGGCCATGCAGAACTTTAATCTGATGTTTGGGCTGGACGAGGCGGCGGGTCTGACGCAATTGCCCATGTTCCCTTGAGTGTATGCCTATAACGGCGGAAAGGCCGGGAAGAGACAGAAATGAAACACGTTTTGCCCAAAACATGAAGACGTCCGTAATGTTTCGCTTGGCTCTTATCGCCGATCTACATTTTGGCAGTGTGCCCGACGGCCTTGCCGCCGCGCTTTTGACCGACATCGAAGCAGGCGATCCAGACCTTATCATCGTGGCGGGTGATTTGACCATGCGCGCGCGAAGGCGCGAGTTTGACGCCGCCCGCGACTGGCTGAGGGGCATGAAGGCGGAGACGATGGTGCTCGCGGGCAACCATGATTTGCCTTATGTGAACTTGTGGGAGAGATTCGCCAGTCCGTATAAGCGCTTCATGGCTTTTACAGGAGCCGAGGCCGAACCTTTTTATGAGACCGAAGGCGCATCGGTTGTCGGCCTTAACACCACTCGCTCCTGGCAGCCGCATTTGAGCTGGCAGGAAGGAATTGCGCGGAGTAAAAGCGTGATTGCTGCCGGGGCAAAACTCGCCGCAGCGCGCCCGAATACCTTTCGCTGCGTTGTTTCGCATCACCCCTTGTGGCTTGGCCCGGAGGCGCCCCGTTATGTGCGGCCAGCGATCGGCGCTGAGGCCGCGGTGCGTACACTGGCGTTTGCGGGGGCTGAAGTGTTCATGTCAGGACATGTGCATCGTGGGTTTGTTCATAGCTTTGAAATAGAGGGGCGCACATGTATCGCTCTTGGCGCCCCGACAGCGCTTTCAAGTCGTTTAAGGGGGGAGGAAAACGGCTACTGGCGTATTGCGGCAAGCGACTGCGACATCACTCTGACGTTGCGCCGACGTCGCGAAAGCGCGTTTTTCGACGAAAAGGAAATTCGCTTTATGCGATAGCGAATGAAGCCGAAAGTATAGCGAGTTTCTCATTTTTGCCTTAAATTGCCCTTTTTCAAAGGTGTGATTTAAGCTGATAATCACCGCTGTTAAGGTGGCTGGAGTGAATGCTTGCGAAACATGCCGTGCATGAATTTTCTTTCATGATTTGCAATTAAAGGTTTTTTTGAGATACATAATCAAACGGGTAGAAAATTCGCTTTAGGATGAGTTGCGGGATCTCCCTTTGCTAAAATATTATGCCCTTCTGTAAAGGATTTGCATCGCGCTACCTGGCTAAAGATATTAAGCAAACGTAAAGTAACTGTGTTTTAAAGCGGTGACGAGACGTAACTATAATAACGTTTTTTAGAAAGGAGTTCTTTGAACATTTGCAATCTCTGTGATGTCAGATGTTAGCAACCAACAATAGTCAGAGTTAAAATTCCTGTGTAATGCGTAGGAGATAAAAATGAAAACGAAACGGGTGAGAAAAAACGGCGAATCAAAAACACCTTTGTCAGTGATCTTGAAAACTCTTGAACAATATTATGAAGAGCTTAAACAAGATCCAGTACTAACCATTTCGGCGACGCATATATGGCATGCGGCAGAAGATATTCGGGTGATGCGCAGTTTAGCGCTTAAAGTTATGCTTGAAAAGAAATCTGGCGAAACCAATGGAATCTCTAATGAAGATGACGACGGTGAAAGCAAAGGAGTGTGGACTCCTTTGTCGTGCATGCCTCACTACGGCGTTCTAAAGCAATAAAAATTTTCCCATAAGGATTTAGGCGCAGTTGCGCTCATAGTTGTTAGCCGCCTTAACTTTAAGTCAAATGTGCGGCTAACGACACTCTTGATAGCCATAGTTGCGGCAGACCATGGCCTTATTTAGATACAAGCGCCGTGCGTTCGCACCTTGGACAGGACTTCTCCGCGTGCAAAGTCTACGTTACGCTTCTCACCACTACTGGACTTAAGGTTGTTCGCCGCAGGGATTAGTCGCATGGATGGTTTCGAAGTGTTTCAGGTTGTTCGTATTATTTACGCGATCGATGAAAATCACGCCTGGCTGGGCGAAACTGTAGGGGGCTGTCATGATTTTGTCCCAGAGCGCGCGAGCCGAAACGTGGCTGTAGACCTTGCCTTCAAATGACAAATTTCAGGGCGAGTCTTCACGCACCGCCTCCATGAAGACGTCTGTCACCAAGACGGAGACGTTAAAATTCCTAAGTCGAAGTGGATCGCTTTTTGCGGCGATGAACGCTTCGATGTCGGGATGGTCGCATCGCATGGTAGCTATCATCGCGCCGCGCGCCTGCGGACAGGATGGTGCGACACATGGCGTCCCAAACGTCCATGAAACTAACCGGGCCCGAGGCTTCCGCGCCGACGCCCTTCACAACTGCGCACTGGAGGCGTAAGGTCGAGAAATCGTGACCGATGCCGCCGCCTCGCTGCATGGTGAGTGCGGCTTCCTTGACGTTATCGAATATCGAGGTCATGTCGTCCTCGATCCGGCCCATCACGAAGCAGTTGAACAGCGTCACATTGCGACCACTTCCCGCGCCGGGCAGTATTCGCCCGGCTGGGAGAAACGCGAAGTCCGCCATGGCGTCAAAAAAACTTCGACGCCCAAAACTTGGCCCGAGCTTTGCTTTCTGCTTGCGCTGCAGCGTTTGCGACGCGGCGCCGCGTATCCTCGATAGATTTATCGACGCCAGTCAATCGATATTTTTGTTCCCATATTCGGCGGAGGTCGCATTCAAGACTTCGAATTTCTGACTCATCGACGCAATACCCATTAACTAGCAAGCTTAGTTCGTTCACGTTTTATCTCAATATGGAGCAATTAGCATGCTTTTGGAATAAATTCTAATCTGGAAGTTCAGTAGCGGCGGAGGAGACCAGTCAAGCGGCCTTGAATTTTAATGCGGTCAGGCCCGAAAATGCGGGTTTCGTAGGCCGCATTCGCCGCCTCCAGGGCTACCGACTGCCCGCGTTTGCGAAAACGCTTCAGCGTCGCCTCCTCATCGTCAATCAGCGCCACGACGATATCGCCGTTGTCAGCCGTTTCAGTTTTGCGCAAAATCACAGTGTCGCCGTCAAAAATCCCGGCGTCGATCATGGAGTCGCCTTTGACCTCCAGCGCGAAATGTTCGCCGCCGGAGAAATAGTCGGCGGGCAGGCTTATGGCATGGCTCTGATGTTCGATTGCCGAGCGCGGCACGCCCGCCGCTATACGGCCCATGACAGGCACATGCACGGTGTCCTGGCCGTTGTCATCCGGCCCGCTATATCTCATAATCGTTTTGACCAGAGACGGTGCAAACGCGCGCTCCCTCGCCGCCCTCAGGCTGACAGGCGTGACCTCAGGCAGCTTCAAGATTTCCAGCGCACGCGCACGGTGCGGCAAACGCCGGATAAAGCCACGCTCTTCGAGCGCGGTAATGAGCCGATGGATGCCGGATTTCGACCGCAAGTCGAGCGCCTCTTTCATTTCATCGTAGGATGGAGGCACGCCGGTTGCCTTGACGCGGCCATCAATGAACAGCAGCAGCTCTTTTTGTTTGGACGTAAGCATGCGGCTCCTAAATGGTGATGTTACGGTTGACTCGACCGGACAAAGCACGAACACGCTTAACTGTTCTATTTGTGTTCCGCAAGAGAAATATGTTTCAGTAAGTCTTAGGCCATAAAATATTAATAAAAATCAAAAGTCTAAGGAAAGGATATCCACAATATGGCCTACCTCGGCAGCAACTGCGCCAGGCTGTCGCACGATCAAGCAGTCGGATGACGCCAGTGCCGACATCAGCGAACTGTCCTGGCATTCAAGCACCCGCACTAAGGGTGCGCCCAGAGGGCCGCCGGTAATGCGTCCCCTCATGTAATGTGTCCTGTCGCCGTTCGAGGGAAGAGCGGCGTCCAATATGCCTTTTGTTAAGCGCTGGCCGCTTCCTCCAAAATTTGTAAGACGATGAATTAGGGGCTGTAAAAAGATGCGGGCGCAAATCAGTGTGGAGACTGGGTTGCCGGGTAAGCCGAGCACTCGCGTTTCGTCCATACGGGCAAAGAGCAGCGGCTTGCCAGGGCGCATCGCGACCTTGTGGAAATGAAATGTGGCGCCCGCATGTGCGAGAGCGCGTCCAACAAGGTCATGATCCCCAACCGACGCGCCGCCAATCGTCACCAGAATATCAGCGGGTCGCGCCTGCTCAATGCGGGCAGCCAGGCCGTCCAGGCTGTCGCGCGCGATGTCCAGCAGCCAAGGTTCGCCGCCGCTTTGCGCAACCATTGCAGCAAGGCCTGCTGGAGATGATGAAACGATCTGGCCGGGTGCGAGCACGCCGCCCGGGGATATAAGTTCGTCGCCTGTTGCAACAATCGCCACAAGCGGCTTCCGGGTTACGGATAGCGAGCCATAATTCATGCCTGCCGCAAGCATGAGGTCACGCGCGGTCAGGCGACGCCCTTCACGCAGCAAAACATCGCCTTCGCGAAAATCGACGCCAGCAGGGCGGATATTCGCACCAGGGGCCGGTTTTTGAGTGATGCGGACAACGCTGCCCGCGCGCTCGACATTTTCCTGCATAACAACGCAATCGGCGCCTTGAGGCACGACCGCGCCAGTGAAGATGCGCGCTGCCTGCCCGCGTTCAACTCGGCCGCACAGAGGGAGGCCCGCAGCAGACTCGCCGATAACTTCCAGCCTTTCAAACTCGTCCAGATCGGACGCGCGAACAGCGTAGCCGTCCATGGCTGCGCTGTCGAACGGGGGTTGTGTGATACGTGCGGCAAGATCTTGCGCCAGGACGCGCCCGCCGGCTTTATGAACTGGAATGTATTCAGCGCCGAGGCGGGATGCGCCCTCAAGAATTGCGGCGAGAGCGTCTGAAACCGGCAGCAGCGCCATGCTATTCCCCGGCTGGCGCGCGATAATGCCCGGAGCGGCCGCCAGTTTTCTCCAGAAGACGAACGCCTTCGATGCGCATGTCCTTATCGGCCGCTTTCAGCATGTCGTATAGCGTGAGGCAGGCGATAGTCACGGCGGTTAGCGCCTCCATCTCGACGCCAGTCTGGCCTGTGGTTTTAGCCAGCGCCTCAACCCGAATGGAGGGCGGGGCGGCGTGAAGCATGAAATCTACAGTTACCTTGGATAGCGGCAGTGGATGGCACAATGGGATGAGGTCGGCGGTCTTTTTTGCGCCCATGATGCCCGCGATGCGCGCCGTCGCCAGCACGTCGCCCTTCTTTGCGTCGCCCCGCTCGACAATGGCTAGCGTTGCAGCGTTCATCGTCACGTATCCCTCCGCCACGGCTGCGCGCTCCGTCGAGGCTTTGTCGGAAATATCCACCATGACGGCCTCGCCGCGCTCATTTATGTGCGATAGCGCGGCTGGACTTTCATACCCGGTCATAATGCAGCGTCCAGCCCGTGCGCCACGCCATTTTCCATGCCTAGAAGCAGCCGTGTTGCGACCGTTACGTCATGCTGGCGCATAAGGCTTTCGCCTACCAGAAATGCGCTAGCGCCTGCCTTTTGCAAACGCACAATGTCAGTGTACGTAAAGATGCCGCTTTCGCTTATCAGCATACGGTCAGAAGGCACGCGCGCTGATAGCCGCTCTGTAGTCTCCAGCGTGGTCTCGAAGGTATTCAGGTTGCGGTTATTGACGCCGATCAGGGGTGTTTTCAAAGCAAGTGCGCGGTCAAGTTCCGCCTCGTCATGCACTTCCACGAGAGTATCCATGCCGAATAAGGTGGCGGCGGCTTCCAGTTCGGCAGCGAGCACGTCATCCACCGCCGCCATGATAATCAGGATGCAATCAGCGCCCATGGCCCGCGCTTCTGGCGCCTGATACGGGTCCAGCATGAAATCCTTGCGCAGTACGGGCAGCGAGACTGCGGCGCGTGCGGCGTGCAGATAGTCAGGATTGCCCTGGAACGACGGGCCATCGGTTAGCACGGAAAGGCAGACGGCGCCGCCAGTCTGATAGGCCAGCGCCAGCGATGGCGGATCGAAATCGGCGCGGATAAGGCCTTTTGATGGGCTGGCTTTCTTGATTTCAGCAATTAACGCGACCTGCCCCTGGGCGATTCGGTTGCGCAGCGCAGCCGCGAAAGCGCGTGGAGGCGGAGCCTCGCGCGCAGCCTCTTCGGTCTCGCCAAGGGTGCGCGCGCGTTTGGCAGCGGCGATTTCATCCCGCTTATAATCGGAAATAGTGCTGAGAATTCTGCTCATAGTCTCTTAACAGTTGCTGATCTTGATGAGCTTTGCAAGCGCCGCGCGCGCGTGCCCATCGTGGATCGAACGCGCCGCCAGAGTGGCGCCCTCTCTCAGGTCTTGCGCTTTGCCCGCGACGATTAATGCGGCGGCTGCATTTAGAATGACAATGTCGCGGAATGCGTTTTGTTCGCCGTTTAAAACTGCGACGATTGCTGCGGCGTTTTGCTCCGGGCCGCCGCCGATAAGCGCCTCTAACGGCGCTTCAGGCAATCCGGCGTCAGCCGCCGTAACATCGAAGGCGCGGATGTTTCCATCCTGCAATTCCACCACGCGCGATGGGCCGAGCGTAGAGAGTTCATCCAGTCCTCCTTCGCCGTGGACAACCCAGACGTGCTCCGCGCCCAGATTGCGTAGCACGAGCGCCATCGGCTCCAGCCAGTCGGGGGAGAACACGCCAACGACTAAGCGTCGGGTGTCCGCCGGGTTGGCAAGCGGGCCGAGCAGGTTGAAAATGGTTCGCACGCCCAGTTCTTTTCGCACGCCCGCCACGTGCCTCATGGCTGCGTGATGCGCAGGCGCGAACAAGAAGCCAACGCCCGCCTCCGCCACAGCGTGCGCCGCCGCGTCTGCGCCCGCGTTCACGTTCACCCCGAGCGCTTCCAGCACGTCTGCCGCGCCGGATTTCGATGAAACCGCGCGGTTGCCGTGCTTGGCGACGATGGCGCCCGCGCCCGCCGCGACAAACGCTGCGCATGTGGAGACATTATAGGTGCCGCGCGCGTCGCCGCCGGTGCCAACGATATCGATGGCGCCCTCAGGCACGGCGACGCAAAGCATCCGCGAGCGTATTGCACGCGCCGCGCCAAGAATTTCATCCGCCGTTTCGCCGCGCGCCCGCAGCGCCATCAGAAACCCCGCCATGATGGGCGCTGAAACCTCACCATCCATCATCAGATCGAATGCGCCTGCCGCTTCGACGGCGCTAAGGCTGCGCCCGGATACGGCGATCTCTAGAAATGGCTTGAACGCTGTCATGGCTGCGCGTGTGCGTGCGCGCTACCGCGCGTCAGTTGGGGCAAAACGATGCTGGATTTAGTCGCGCGCCAGTTGATGCGGGCGAGAGTTAGAAAATTGGCGAGGATGGCGTGGCCGAAGTTGGAGGCGATGCTCTCTGGGTGGAACTGTACGCCGTAAACCGGATCGCTCGCGTGTTGCATGGCCATGATGAGGCCATCGTTCGTGTGCGCGGTGGGGACAAGGCCGTCCGGGAGCGTTTCCGCCTCGACGATAAGCGAGTGATAGCGCGTCGCCTCGAACTGCGGCGGCAGACCGGAGAAAAGTCCGACACCCTCGTTATGGATGGTGGAGAGCTTACCGTGCATCATCTTCGGCGCGCGGATGACGCAGCCGCCGTAAGCCTGGCCGATGGTCTGATGCCCGAGACACACGCCGAGCAGCGGCACGCGCATCTCGCGGTTCGCTCGCACAAGATCGAGGCAGATGCCCGCCTGATCCGGGTTGCACGGGCCCGGCGACATGACGATGGCCTGCGGGCGGTTCGCCAACGCTTCGGCTACCGTGATCTGGTCATTGCGCACGACGCGGCACTCCGCCCCCAATTCGCCGAAATAATGCACGAGATTGTAGGTAAAGCTGTCGTAATTATCGATAAGCAGGATCATAACGGCGCGTCCCTTAAGCAAGCCGCCGTTTTACGCCAACGCCCTGAAATTGCAAGCGCGAGCCTATTCGCACGCTTAGACGCCTTGCGCCAATATTTACTCTACTTGCAGCTTATGGCGATTTGATCGACTTTGCCGCAGCTAAAGCTTTCGGTATGATGAACCGCGTGAGCCGCCCATCGCCGACGCCGAGGCGTCGCCACTGGGCAATGTCGAACTCGATCTGCGCCAGCGCCGCTGTCGGAAACTTGCGCGCTGCCGCCAGTATTTCCTCCCGCGCGCCAGAGCCGAACAGGTCGAGAACCAGCGCGTGCAGACCCGGGTTGTGTCCGACGATCATCACATGCGCAACGCTCGGCGGCAGGGCCCGCAGCATGGTGAGCATCGCGCCCGCGCTGGCGTGATAGAGCGCGTCCTCGTGCAGCGTTTTAGCCGACACCATCTTTTTGCCCGCGAGTTTCAGCGTAGCCCGCGTGCGCACCGAGGAGGAGCATAGCATTAGATCGGGAGCAACGCTCTTTGCCGCCATGTATGCGCCCATGCGCTCCGCCGCCTTCTCGCCGCGCGGGGCTAGCGGACGGTCGAAATCCTTCAGGCGTTTGTCCTCCCAGCTCGATTTCGCGTGGCGGAAAAGGCTAACGGTTTTCACCTGACTACTGCCCGCGCCCGGGCTGGCTGGCGAAGCGCACTGCCTCCTCCGCCGCGCGGAACAGCGCCTTGGCCTTGTTGATGCACTCGGTGTGCTCGCTTTTCGCCACGCTGTCCGCCACGATCCCGGCCCCCGCCTGAACGTGCATCACGCCATCCTTGATGAGCGAGGTGCGCAGGACGATGCAGGTGTCCATCTCGCCCGCCGCCGAGAAATAGCCGACGCATCCGGCGTAAAGTCCGCGCTTTTCATTCTCAAGCTCGTCGATGATCTCCATCGCCCGCACTTTGGGCGCACCCGACACGGTGCCCGCGGGGAAGCCCGCCATGAGCGCGTCGATGGCGTCGTGCGGCTCGGCCAGTTCGCCAACGACGTTGGAGACGATGTGCATCACCTGGCTGTAATATTCGAGAAAGAAGCTGTCGGTCACACGGACGCTGCCAGTTTTGGCGACACGGCCAACATCGTTGCGGCCCAGATCGACCAGCATGAGATGCTCGGCGCGCTCCTTCTCGTCGGCCAGCAGCTCCTCTGAAAGCCGGTCATCCTCCTCCGGCGTCGCGCCGCGAGGGCGAGTTCCCGCTATGGGCCGGATCGTCACTTTACCGTCTTTAACTTTAACCAAAATTTCAGGGCTGGAGCCAGCGACGGCGAAGTCGCCGAAGTTCAGGAAATAAAGGTAGGGCGAGGGATTGACGCGGCGCAGCGCGCGGTAAAGCGCAAATGGAGGCAACTCGAACGGGGCGGAGAACCGCTGGCTCAGCACCACCTGAAACACATCCCCGCTGGCGATATACTCTTTCGCGCGCGCGATCATCTTCGTGTATTGCTTCTCGGTGATGTTGGAGGCGGGGACGGAATATTTATACTCGCCATTCAGCGCGGCGGAGCGGGGCAGGGGGGTGTCGAGCTGATCGATGACGGTTGAAAGCCGGTCCACAGCGCGCGCATAGGCCGTTTTGGCGGCCAGCCTCGGCTGGCGGCGCACCGGCGTCACGATGGTTAGCTCGTCCCTCACGCTGTCGAACACCACGATGATGGTGGGGCGCAGGAACAGGCCGTCGGGGATGCCAATAGGGTCGGGTTTTTTCTTCGGGAGGCGCTCGACCAGCCGGATGGTATCGTAGCCCATATAACCGAACACGCCCGCCGACATGGGCGGCAAGCCGTGGGGCAAATCGATGCGCGAGGTGTCCAGCAACTCGCGCAGGGCGTCGAGCGGCGGTTTTTTGCAGGGCTTGAAAGCGTCGGGTTTGGCGGCGGCCTGTGTGTTGATTTCCGCCTTTTTGCCTTGCGCGCGCCAGATAACGTCCGGGGCGAACCCAAGGATGGAGTAGCGCCCGCGCGCCGCACCGCCTTCCACCGACTCCAGCAGAAAACTCATCGGCCGGTCATGCGCCAGCTTGAGCATAGCGGATACCGGCGTCTCCAGGTCGGACACAAGCCGCGTCCACACCACCTGAGGCTCCCCCGCGTTGTAGCGCTGGGCGAAGTCCTCATAGGTCGGCTGGATGCGCATGGTCGGCGGCTCCGGTATTCCGGCAAGACGCCCATGCGTCTAGCGCCGGGGACTATTTTTGTTATTGCTGTCCGCTAAGGCTTGCAAGCGCATTCATGTTGATTGCAACGCCAAATTCAGTCTGGATCGCGGTAATATATTGCGCCGCATAATCGTTGGAAAGCGACTGCTCCAGTTCTTTTTTTGCGTCCACAATTTGCTTATCGTCAAACGGCGGGGGTAATTTTATCGCCTCCACTTGGAGAATAACCTGACCTCCCGTCGCGGTTGCAATTGTCTCCAGCGCACCCTTTTCGAGGCCGAAAGCCACCGCGACAGCCGAAATTGGCAGGCCCGGCTCGGCCCCTGTACGTTTTATAGACTGGGAGGTCTTCACGGGCGCGCTAAACGGCGCGGCCAGTGCCGCGATATCGCTGCCTAACGCGGCAGTTTTAATAACTTCGCGCGCCTTTGTCGCAAGCCGTGATTGAAGCTCCGCACTGCGCCATTGTCTGGCCGCTTCGTCCTTAACCTCATCCAGGGTCTTTAGGCGTTGCGGAATAATTTCAACAACATCGTACCACGCAGTCCCGCCGCCATCGACTTCAAGCGCCGGGCCTTCGGCGCCGACTTCGGTTGCAAACACCTCGCGCAGCAGGTTTTTGGCGCCAGCCGGTACTTCCGCCGTCTCCCCGCCAGATGTCCTGCCATCCAGCGAGGATGTCACATCTTGAATGGTCATGCCCAGATCTTTGGCGATTTCACCGAGCTTGGCGCCGCCGGCGCGGCGATCCTCGATGCTGTTGACAAGCTTCGTCACTTCGGCACCAGCCCGATCCAAGGCGATAGCTTCGCGCAACTCCGCCTTCACGTCGTCATAGGATTTGCTGAAACCGGGGACAATGTCCGTTACCCGCGCCACCACAAACGATAAATCTCCTTCAACAGGCTGGCTAATCTCGCTTTTATTCAGAGCGAAGGCGGCGTCTGCGACTTTCTTGTCGCCCAGATCGTTTTTCGTGGTAAGTCCGAAATCAATGTATGTGCCAGTGAAGCCCGGTTCTTTGGCTATCTCGGCAAAGTCAGAGCCCGGTTGCATCAGTTTATCCCGCGCCGCTTGGGCAGAGGCCATATCGGTAAATGCGATCTGCTCGACTTTTCGTTTCTCGGGCGTACCGAAAGTATCCTTCTTCTCCTCGAAAGCCGCTTTGAGATCATCTTCGCTGATCTCGATTTTACCCGCCAAGGTCGCGGGCGTAACCGAGAGCGTGGTAAACTTACGATACTCAGGAAGGGTGAACTTCGCTTTATTTGCATCATAATAAGCGGAAACCTGACCGGCATCGGGCTGAGCAATCTCCCCGGCGCTTGATTCAGGCAGCGCAAAAAATTTGATGACGCGAGTCTCGTTCTGATAGCGGTTGACGGCGTCGATCAAAACCTGCGGGGCTTGGGCAGGCGTCGTGATGGTTTCAAGCAATTGACCGCGCACGGACTGACGGCGCTCATCGGCGACATAAGCGCCTTCGGTCAGGTTATTGTCCCGTAGAACGTCGTCAAAGCGCGCCCGGCTAAAATTGCCGCTCGAATCCTGAAACCCCTGTTCACGCCGGATGCCTTCGGCGACGACTTCGTCTGTTACGCCTAGCCGCAAACGCGATGCATGCTGGTCGAGTGCGAGACCGCCGATCAACTGGCGCAACACCTGATCCTGCAAATTTAACGCACGAACTTCGTCCGATGTTATCTGACGGCCAATGCGGTTAGACATGGCGCGAACCTGGTTTTGATAGGCGCGCTCAAACTCTTGCGCGGAGATATCCTGGCCACCCACGCTCGCCATAGATTGGCGGCCTAGTCCGGCATAATCCGCGATGCCCCACACCAGAAAGCTGGCGGCGAGCAAAACAAGAAGTATTTTCGCGGCCCAGCTTCCTGCGCCTTTTCTCAGACTATCCAGCATTTCAAGATCCGTTGCGAGGGGGGCGGGTTTTAAACTCCCGCCTTGATTTTCGAGAGGCTTTCGCCAAAAACTACGTCGCATCATAGGCGCCTTGATCCGGCGCTGCAAGATGACAAGCGGTTAAGCGATATTTATTAAAAATGAGGACAAATTCAATGGCCGCTCGTCGCCCCATGGTCGTCGGAAACTGGAAGATGAACGGGTTAAGGACGCACATCGCAGAATTCTCGGCGATGTGCGAATGGTCGAAAGTGCAAGGCGATAACGGCGCGGAGTTAGTGATCTGCCCGCCCGCTACACTTCTCATCCAGTGCGCATCAATAGCCTCTGTCGGTGAGGTAATGTTAGGAACGCAAAATTGCAGCGCGCATAAGTCTGGAGCGTTCACTGGCGAATTGTCGGCTGAAATGCTGGTCGATGCGGGCGCTCGCGCCGTCATTCTCGGACACTCGGAACGGCGGGAAGGGCATGGCGAGCGCGACTCCGACGTCAGAGCCAAATGCCATGTCGCCCAATCCGCAGGGCTATGCGCTATTATCTGCGTCGGGGAAACGGCGGGCGAACGCCGTCTCGGTCTGACGCTTGAGGTGATTGGCCGACAACTGCGCGGCTCGACGCCCGAGGACGCCAGCGCGGCCAACACGGTCATCGCCTATGAACCTGTATGGGCAATTGGCGCCGGAGTTACGCCGGATGCTGCGCAAATCAACGCTGTTCACGCCTTTATTCGTTCGCAACTTGAAACGATAATAGGCGCGCAACAGGCACACGCTACTCGCATACTTTATGGCGGATCGGTGCGGCCCTCGAACGCCGCCGAGATTTTCCGCATTACCGACGTGGATGGCGGGCTTATTGGCGGCGCGAGTTTAAAGGCCAGCGATTTCACTGCGATCGCCGCGACTTATCTGCATCCAGCCGTCAACAACGTTTAATTGCGCCCGGCAAATGGCTGGCTTTTTGGGAATGGCGCCGTTAGTTTTGCGGTATCGAGGGATTAGTTGATGATAATCGCACCTTTTAAGGGCTTGCTCATAACCGCTTTTATCGTGCCGGCAGTGTTCCTGCCGGTGAACGCGGTGCGTGGTAATCCGCTAGACGGCAAATCTTGCGAAGAACTAGGCGTGGAGCAGGACGCGCTAAAAGCGCTCGGTGTAGAGGGCGACATGGCCAAGGGCCACGAATGGGCGCGCGCGAATTTGGCCCAGAACGACCTCAACATGCTACGCCGCTTCATTGAAATTAGCGAACGGGTGAAATTTCGCTGCGCGGGCGTCACGAAGGCGAAAATGGAGGTGAAGTTGAGTGCCCAGGGCCAGGCCGTCCAAGCGGGCGCTTTAAGTCCTCCGCCGCCATTGCCCCAGAAACGTAACATCCAAGCTCAAAGTCCCAAGCCTGCCACAGCTTCCGCATTCCCGGGGCTTACAAAACCCGTTCCGGCGGCGCCGTCAACGCGAATAAAAACGCAGCCGCAGAAACCATCCGCTCCGCAAAAAGCTGGCGAGAGTTGATCCCTTCCGCCGTTTACGCTAGAGATACAAGAAATTGTAATGCATTGGCGTTTTTTCGCCGTTATAGCCGCCTCCTTATGCGGCCATCTTTAGGATTTCGAACATGACGACAGTGGTTCTCATCATTCATTTGATGATCGCGGCGGCGCTTGTCGCCGTCATTCTCTTTCAGCGCTCCGAGGGCGGGGCGTTGGGCATTGGCGGGGGTGGCGGCGGCTTTATGTCCGGACGCGGCGCCGCGAACCTGTTAACGCGAACCACATCGATTCTGGGCGCCGCGTTTTTCGCAACCAGTATTATTCTCACCATCCTTGCAAACCGCGCCGTCGCGCCCGGTTCTATTCTGGATGGCGCTGGAACGACGGCGCCGACTCAACCAGGCCAGACGCAGCCCGCGCCGGGAACGCCAGCGCCATCGACGGGGCAGGGTATTCTGGACAAGCTGAGGCCGTCTGCTCCAGCGGGACCACAGGGAACGCAGGTTCCGCAGTCTCAATAACGTCTTTTTCCATCCGATCATTTAAATTCAGTGGACTACGGCCTGAACCTCCTTGGGTTTGGGCCGTTTTTCTGTATTCTGCAGGCCCATGGCGTCATCGATGACACGATACATCTTTATAACTGGCGGTGTGGTCTCCTCTCTCGGCAAGGGGCTTGCTTCGGCGGCCCTCGGCGCACTGTTGCAGGCGCGGGGATTTAGTGTGCGCCTGCGCAAGCTTGACCCCTACCTGAATGTCGATCCAGGCACGATGTCGCCCTATCAGCACGGCGAGGTATTCGTCACCGATGATGGCGCGGAAACCGACCTCGATCTGGGGCATTACGAGCGCTTCACCGGCGTATCGGCGACACGCGGCGACAACGTCACCACGGGCAAAATCTATCAGGATATTCTAGCTCGCGAACGGCGCGGTGAATATTTGGGCGGCACCGTGCAGGTCATTCCGCATGTGACCAACGCCATCAAGGAGTTCGTCCTTGCGTGCAACGAGGACGTGGATTTTGTGCTGGTCGAAATCGGCGGCACTGTCGGCGATATTGAGGGGCTGCCATTTTTCGAGGCCATTCGCCAGCTCGGCAATCAATTGCCGCGTAACACCGCGATTTATATTCATCTTACATTGCTGCCGTTTATTCCGGCGGCGGGCGAGTTGAAAACCAAGCCGACCCAGCATTCGGTGAAGGAACTGCGCTCCATTGGCATCCAGCCGGACATCCTGTTGTGCCGCTGCGACCGACCCGTGCCGCGCGATGAACGGGCCAAAATTGCGCTATTCTGCAATGTGCGCGAAACCGCCGTCATCCAGGCGCTCGATGTCCCGAATATTTATGATGTGCCCGCCGCCTATCACCGCGAAGGACTGGACCGCGAGGTGCTGGAAGCGTTCGGCATTTATGCGCCGCCTCCTAAACTTGACCGGTGGACGGACATATCGGAGCGCATCGCCGAGCCGGATGGCGAAGTGACTGTCGCCGTCGTGGGTAAATACACAGGCATGAAGGATGCTTATAAGTCGCTGATCGAAGCGCTTGTGCATGGCGGCATCGCCAACCGGGTGCGTGTCAATATCGCCTGGGTGAACTCCGAGCATCTGGAGAACGCCGACCCCGCCCCGCATTTCCAGAACGCCCACGCCATTCTCGTGCCCGGCGGCTTCGGCGAGCGCGGCACCGAGGGCAAGATAGAGGCGGCGCGTTATGCGCGGGTAAAAAACGTGCCGTATTTCGGCATTTGCTTCGGCATGCAGATGGCGGTGATAGAAGCGGCGCGGCACATGGCGGGCATCAACGGCGCCTCATCGTCTGAGTTCGGAGAGGCGAAAGACCCGGTGGTTGGCTTGATGCGCGAGTGGATGAACGGCGCTGGCGTTGAGCGGCGGGAAACGAATGGCGACCTCGGCGGCACCATGCGTCTTGGCGCCTACGAGGCCAACTTGGCGCCTGGTAGCCATGTAGCGAAAATCTACGGCTCTGCGCGCATCTCGGAGCGCCATCGCCACCGTTACGAAGTCAACATGACCTACCGCGAGCAGCTTGAGCAGGCGGGCCTGCGCTTCTCCGGCATCTCCCCCGATGGCTTGCTTCCGGAAATCGTCGAAATCCCCGACCACCCGTGGTTCATCGGCGTACAGTTCCACCCCGAGCTGAAATCCCGCCCCTTCGACCCGCACCCCCTCTTCGCCAGCTTCATCGAAGCAGCGGTGGAGCATAGCCGACTGGTTTAGCTGGAAAGGTAATATCTTAAAAAGAGATGAACTGATCTATAGATAAAACCAGTTCAGCTTCTGCAATTACACTGGGTTTACGCGACTGCTAACTTGCTTCGTATATAGCGATGTTCCTGAGTTTTGCCGCCAAAGCCGTAGGCATCTCCATTAACTTCGTTGACATACACATAACTTTCCTCACGCACTTCGCCCAGCAACTCACTCATTTCTTTGTAGATAGTCGCCACAAAAGCGGCCTTTTCGTCTTTTGTGTTAGTGCCGACCGTCACTCGGATATCGAGCCAGAAGCTTGATTTGCCATGAGCTGGCAAGGCCGGCCCAGCGATAAACCAATGCGCTGGGTTGACGCTTTCAACCACCACCGCCGTCAGGTTTCTCGGTTTTCTGAGAATCTCTGTCGACGCATTGGTGGCTATGACGGCGATGTGCGTCTCCAGATTCGGAATTGGGTTTAGCGCGGCGACTTTAACGGCAATGATAGGCATCTCGAAATTCCCCTGGATTGATAAGCCAATATAAGCCGAGCTTAGCCATAACCAAAACGAATATTTGATATACCAGAAATTTATGATACTCATCAAGTATGCTCGATCTTGATATTGGTCTATTGCGAACTTTCACTGTCGTCGCCAAACTCAACAGCTTTACGGCTGCGGGCGAACTTCTCGGCGCGACGCAATCCGCCGTTAGCCTGCGGATTGCCAAACTAGAGGACTTGGCGCAAAAAAAATTGCTCGCGAGAACGCCGCGATCGGTTGTTCTAACTCCGGACGGTGTCAAGTTTTTACATTTTGCCGAGGCGACACTTGCCGCGCATGATGCAGCCGTCGCTAGTTTGCAGAACGACCTTCAGCTTATGGTCATTCGCTTTGCAATTAGCGACCATGCCGTTGGCGCCAATCTCATGTCGGCGTTGACCAGCCTAAAAACATCCATTTTTGGGATTGCGCCGGATGTTATGGTTGGATCATCGAGCGACATGCGAGGCTACTATGACGCTGGAGAGGCGGATGTCGCCATCGTCGGGCAGGACGGCGACAAGCACAAAGGCAGTATTCTGTTCCGCGATCCGCTCGTTTGGGCAAAATCGCCCAATCTCGATTGGCAGCCGGACAAGCCAGTTCCACTGATCGCACTGCGCGGATCATGCGGCGTAAAGGCCGCTGCGGTGAAGGTTTTGGATGAAGCTCGTTTGCCATGGCGTTTTGCGTTCCTTGGCGGATCGGTGTCGGCTTTAAGGGCGGCAGTCGATGCAGGCTTGGGCATTGGCGCGTTTGGTCAGAGACAGGTCTCGCCCGCGCGCCGGATCGGCAGAGACGCCGGTCTTCCTGAATTGCCAATCGATACCATTATTCTTTACAGCAGGTTATCGCGGCGGGTAACGGATATCATCGGAGCGGCGTTTAAAGCACCCGGGGTAACGCTCGACTAGTTTATTTTTCGTTCGATGACTATAGAATCTTCATGAGCTGCCGGGATTAACATCTGAATAATTCTTTACGCTGGCGTCACTAAAACTGCCGCGCTTCATCATGATGACTATGATTGAAAGACTGGCGCTAATCGCGATGTTGATGGTAAGGGCATAGAGACCGGCATAAACGCTCACCGAGCCGAGGGGGACAATGGGCGTCAGCGCTGGCCCCCAGACAAGGTATGTGCCGCTCGCCAGACCCGCGATCAGCCCGGCGAGCAGGGCCCAGCCGCTAAACAGCCGCGTGAACAGGCCGAAAATGATGGCCGGGAATATCTGGATCATCCACACGCCGCCGAGCAATTGCAGGTCGATGGCAAATTTCGTCGGCATCAGCAGGATGACGGCCAGCGCGCCGACTTTCACCACCACCGAAACGACTTTGGCGATGAATGCTTCCTCCGCCCCCTCCAGCGATGGATTGACAAACGGTTTCCACACATTGCGCGTGAAGGTGTTGGCCGCGCCAATCGACATGATGGCGGCCGGCACCAGCGCGCCAATGGCTATAGCGGCGAAGGCAAAGCCGGAAAACCAGTCGGGGAAGAATTTCAGGAAGAGCTGCGGCACTACATCCTGCGGGTTGGACAGTTTCAGCCCTGCCGCATGGCCCATCAGGCCGAGCAGCGCGATCATCGCGAGTACGATTGAATAGGCGGGGAGGGCGATGGCGTTGCGGCGGATCGCGCCCGGCCCGGACGCCGCTAGGATGCCGGTCAGCGAGTGCGGATAGAGGAACAGCGCCATGGCCGAACCCACCGCCAGCGTGATGTAGGGCCAGATCTGCGCCTCTTTCAGCAGCAGCCCCGTATTGCCGCCCTTGGCCTCAAACGCCGCGCCCGCGCTATCGAAAATCGCGCCGTAGCCGCCCAGCTTGATGGGGATGACGATCACCGCCGCGATGACGAAAATATAAATCATGATGTCTTTTACAAAGGCGATCATGGCAGGCGCGCGCAGGCCGCTGCGATAGGTGTAAACCGCAAGGATAATGAACGCGATAGTTAGCGGCGCATGTGCCCATATGCCCTCACCGCGAAACCCCATCGCCTCGATCACCTTCTCCATGCCGACCAGTTGCAGCGCAATATACGGCATGGTCGCGACAAGCCCGGTGATGGCCACGGCAAGCGCAAGCCAGCGGTTGCCAAAATGCCCGAGCACAAAATCGCCCGCCGTCAGGTATTCCCGCTCGCGGCAGACGCTCCACAGCTTCGGAAAAACGGCGAACAGCAGGGGATAAATCAGGATTGTGTAGGGGATAGCGAAAAAGCCGAACGCGCCGACGGCGTAAACCAGAGCGGGAACGGCGATGACGGTGTACGCCGTGTAAAGATCGCCGCCGAGCAGGAACCACGTCACCCACGGGCCAAAGCGCCGCCCGCCCAGTCCCCATTCATGCAACTGGTTGAGATCGCCCGCCTTCCACCGCGAAGCCACAAAGCCGAGCACCGTGACCAGCGCGAAGAAAGCGATGAAAACGCTGGCGGCTTCCCAGTTGAGATTATCGATCATCGCCGCTCCAGCAGATACACGGCGAGAATGAAGAGCGCGGAGATTGGGATGAGCAGAATTTGCGACCAGAAGAAAAATGGAAAGCCAAAAAGCTGGGGTTCGAGGCTGTTATAACCCCACACGCAAAGCGCCAGCAGGCATGGCGTCAATAAAAGCGCAGCCCTCAACATTCGCTCTCCGTCATGTCTGTTCCCGCGCTATATGTTCTATTCTCGTTGCGCGTCCTGCCGCGCAACCATTGTCGTTTCCGGCATCATTGTCATTCCCGCGCATGCGGGAATCCAGTCTTTTCTTACCCTTGTGATTGTTTCACTGGATTCCCGCTTTCGCGGGAATGACGTAGGAGTGCTGGAGCGGTTTGAGTTTGGCGCGGAAATAAGATAGCCAAGAGATCAAAGAGGAGCGCCTTGCCATGCAGCCAAATTCAACCGTAACAGTCGGGCCGGTTACCATCTCGAACGCCGCGCGCCTCGCAGTGTTCGCCGGGCCATGCCAGATGGAGAGCCGCGAGCATGCTTTGGAGATGGCGGCGGCGTTAAAGGATATCGCGGATCGGTTGAAGTTTGGCCTGATATACAAAACCTCGTTCGACAAGGCCAACCGCACGAGCGGCGGATCGGCGCGCGGCATGGGGCTAGCGGCCGCGTTACCCGTGTTCGCTGAAATCCGCGAGCGGTTCGGCCTGCCTGTCGTCACCGATGTGCATGATGCAGCGCAGTGCGCGCCTGTCGCGGAGGTTGTGGACGTGCTCCAGATCCCGGCGTTTCTATGTCGCCAGACCGATTTACTCACCGCCGCCGCGAAAACAGGCCGTGTCGTGAAGGTGAAAAAGGGGCAGTTTCTAGCGCCGTGGGACATGAAAAACGTGGTCGCCAAAATCACCGGCGCGGGCAATCCGAACGTACTGCTCACCGAGCGAGGCGCGAGCTTCGGATATAACACGCTGGTGTCAGATATGCGCTCGCTTCCGATCATGGCCGAAATCGGCTGTCCGGTGATTTTTGATGCTACGCATTCGGTGCAGCAGCCGGGTGGGCAGGGCACATCGTCCGGCGGCGACCGGCGCTTCGTCCCCGTGCTGGCGCGCGCGGCGGTCGCCGTGGGCGTGGCTGGGGTTTTCATCGAGACGCATGAAAACCCGGACGCCGCGCCATCGGACGGCCCCAACATGGTGCCGCTGAAAGAATTCGAGGCTTTGCTAGCTCAACTTTTGGCCATCGACGAACTCGTTAAAGCGCGCGCCGCGGAGGAGGTTAACAATGGTGTCCCTTGAGCCGCCGTTTCGTCGCGCAAGACTTGATGATGCGCCCGAACTCGCCGATCTAGTAAATTTTGCGGGCGAAGGAATGCCGCTTTACCTCTGGGGCAAAATGGCCATGCCGGGCGAAACCGCTTGGGATGTTGGCCGCCGACGAGCCGCCCGCGACGACGGCGGGTTTTCCTGGCGCAACGCCTATGTCGCGGACATTGGCGGCAATGCAGTGGCGTGCCTGATCGGCTATGGTATCCCTGACACGCCCGAGCCAATCGCCGCAGACACGCCGCCGATGTTCGTCCCCTTGATGGAACTTGAAAGCTTAGCGCCCGGAACGTGGTACGTAAATGTTCTGGCGGCATATCCGGAGCATCGCGGGCGTGGCATTGGGAACGGCTGCTCGGTCTTGCTGAAACTCTCGCCATGGACGACGGCAAACGTGGCTTAAGTGTTATTATGTCCAACACCAACGCAGTTGCCCGTCGACTATATGAGCGCTGCGGTTATATCGAAATTGCGATCCGGCCCATGATTAAAGAGGAGTGGCGGAGTAAAAGCTTCAACTGGATTCTGCTAACCAAACAGTTGAAAACCGATGTCTAAACCTAGCTGGCTTCGGCAAGGAGGGAGAGTTGTCTTGTAATGGCGGGGCCTTCACGATCGGTCAGGCGCGTCGGGTAATCGCCAGTGAAGCAATGGTCGGTGAACTGCGGGCAATGGCTGTCTCGGATTTCATGCCCGATGGCATTATACACCCCGTCAATTGACAGGAAGGCCAGGCTAGTGCAACCGAGAAGCTTGCGCATGCCTTCTAGATCGTAATTTGCTGCGAGTAGATTGTGCTTGTCCGGGGTGTCGATGCCGTAAAAATCGGGGAACATGATTGGTGGGGAAGCGATGCGCATATGCACTTCCTTCGCGCCCTTGTCGAACATCATCTGCACGATTTTGGTGGATGTCGTGCCCCGCACCACGCTGTCGTCTATCAGCACAATGCGTTTGCCCGCCACCTGCCCGGCTGTCGGGTTATGCTTCAATTTAACGCCGAAAGCGCGGATGCGCTGCTCCGGCTCGATGAAGGTGCGACCGACATAGTGGTTACGAATGATGCCAAGCTCGAACGGGATCCCGGACGCTTGCGAGTAACCGATCGCTGCCGGAACCCCGGAGTCAGGTATCGGGATGACGACATCCGCATCCGCAGGAGCCTCGATTGAAAGAGTACGACCGAAATTTTTGCGGACTTCGTAAACCGAGCGTCCCGATACGATCGAATCTGGACGCGCGAAGTAGATATACTCGAAAATGCAAGGGCGCACGGGCTGGGGCGGAAATGGCCGGTGGCTTTCGATTCCGTCCTGGCTGATGACGACGATCTCGCCGTTATCGATCTCGCGAACAAACTCCGCGCCGATGATGTCAAGGGCGCAGGTCTCGGACGCCAGCACATAAGCCCCGTCGAGTTTGCCGAGCACGAGAGGGCGGATGCCGAGGGGGTCGCGCGCGCCGATCAGCTTCTTGTTGGTAAGACAAACCAGAGAGTAGGCGCCTTCCAACTGTCGAAGAGCATCGATAAAACGCTCTATCACGCGCGGTTTAGTGCTGCGTGCGATAAGGTGGAGAATAACCTCCGTGTCAGAGGTTGACTGGTAAATGGCGCCGGTTTCAACCAGTTGCCTTCGGACGGTCACAGCGTTGGTAAGGTTGCCATTGTGTGCGAGTGCGAAGCCGCCGCTCTGCAGCTCGGCAAATAGCGGCTGCACGTTGCGCAGCAATGTGCCGCCGGACGTTGAATAACGGACATGACCAATGGCGCTTTCGCCCTTCAACTCCTCCAGGACAGGCTTGTCGGTAAAATGGTCGCCGACGAGGCCGAGGCGGCGCTCGGAATGGAAGCGCTGGCCATCGTAACTGACGACGCCCGCCGCTTCCTGACCGCGATGCTGGAGCGCATGGAGGCCCAGAACCGTCAGCGCCGCCGCGTCCTTATGCCCGAACACGCCGAAGACGCCGCACTCTTCGCGCAGCTTGTCTTCGTTCCACCAATCGTCGGACGCTTGAGTGTCATCAGCAAAGACGGTCATGTGCGATGCGTCCTTATTTGCAATGTCGCTAACGTGGTTTACTGGCCGATCCGACCACTTCGTCCAGTCCGCGCCGGTTGGTTGACACATAGCCACGATCCGTTTTGTCGCCCGCGTCGGTGCGCTCGTCGGCAGCGCCGCCATCAGGGCTTCTAAATATGGAGGCTGGATTGTCAGGCAAAAGAGATATAATGGCGTCGCCGGTTCTTTCAATAAACGGGCGGCTTTGCGCGGTCTGCACCCAGTTCGGAAAGTCTTTCTTCTCCACGATCAGGGCCACCAGTTCAAATGATATCACAACAAGAATAAGGCCCCTTACAAGGCCAAACACAAATCCAAATGTGCGATCGAGGGCTCCGACGCGGCTATCGAGAATTTGGTCGGACAGCCTGATTGTAATGAGGCTTGCAACGATAAGTACGATCACGAACACTCCGCCCGCCAGAACGCCATCTGCGAGAATCTCGGGTTGTATGTACTGTTTGACGGTATCGCGGTAAAGTGGAAACAGGAACAGCGTTGCAAGCGCTGCGATCGCCCAGGACATGATGGCGAGCATCTCACGGGTGAATCCGCGCAACATCGCCAGAAAGCCCGACAAGAGCATAATGGCGACCAAAATCACATCGAGCCATGAAAAAGGCATCGCACGAATCCTTATCAACGCTGGCGGATACTAACAGTCCCGTGGTGAACAGGGACTGGCTTATAAGAGTTAGCCCAAAGCGTCCACACTTTCGTATTGAGCGGGTTAACGCTCGCGCCGCTCTTCCCGTTTCTTTGCCCTGGCCGCCGCCATCATGTCCGGCTCTAAGTCACCCAGTGTTTTCAAACGTGTGAGATTCATTTTCGGCAAAGTCCTGGTTTCATCGCCGGGAGCCGGTATCACTGCTGCCGTAAATCCGAGCTTTTGCGCTTCCTTCAGCCGTAATGGCATGTGGCCGACCTGCCTCACCGCGCCCGAGAGGCTCACCTCGCCGAAATAGATGCAGTCGCTCGGCAGCGCCTCGCCGGAGATGGCGGAGACGAGCGCGGCGGCGACCGCGAGATCGGCGGCAGGCTCGCTGATGCGCAGACCGCCCGCCACGTTCAAATAAACGTCATGTTGTGCAAGCCGCACGCCGCAGCGCGCGTCCAGCACGGCGAGGATCATGGAAAGGCGCGTCGAATCCCACCCTACGGCGGCCCGGCGGGGCGCGGCGAACGGCGAGGCGGCGACCAGCGCCTGAATCTCCACAAGCAGCGGCCGCGAGCCTTCGACGCCCGCAAACACCGCCGTGCCCGGCGCGCTCACCTCCCGCCCCGACAGGAACAGCTCGGACGGATTGACGACCTCCTGCAGCCCGTCGCCGCGCATTTCGAACACGCCGATTTCGTGCGCCGGGCCGAGGCGGTTCTTGACCGACCGCAACAAGCGGAAATTCTGCGCGTTATCGCCATCGAAATAGAGCACCGTATCCACCATGTGCTCGACCACCTTCGGCCCCGCAATCTGCCCGTCCTTCGTTACGTGGCCGACGAGGATGACCGCGCTGCCGCGCTTTTTGGCGTAGGAAACCAGCGCCTGCGCCGAGGCGCGCACCTGAGAGACAGTGCCGGGGCCGCTGTCGATGGTGTCGCTCCATAAGGTTTGAATCGAGTCGATGACCAGCAAATCCGGTGGCGCCGCACCGTCCAGCGCTGCAAAAATGGCGGCCACGTTGGTCTCCGCCGCGATGCGTGCGGTGGATTTATCCACGCCCAGCCGCGCCGCGCGCAGCCGCAATTGCTGCGTCGCCTCCTCGCCGGACACGTAAACCGCCGCGCGCCCGCTACTCGCGACCGACGCGGCGATCTGCAACAGCAGCGTCGACTTGCCGATGCCGGGGTCTCCGCCCACCAAAATCGCCGAGCCGGGGATGAAGCCGCCGCCGATCACCCGGTCGAATTCGCTCACGCCGGAGGAGAACCGCGCGCGCTCCTCCTCCCGCGCCTCCAGGCTCTCCATGATCGCGGCGGGCGATTTAGATTTGCGACTGGCGGAGAGCACCGAGCCGGGGGCCGCCGCGCCCTCCTGCGCCATCGTATTCCACGCGCCGCAATCCCCGCAGCGCCCCGCCCACTTGGACGCCGCCGCCCCGCACGCCTGACAGACAAAGGTTGGGATAGTTCGCGCCATTCATAACCTAAATCAGTTGGTGAGACTACACACCAAAGCCTAATGTATAGTGCACTACAGTTTCATTGCCTCATCTAAAGAGTCCAAAAATCTTTTGGTATCTAAAAAGTAGTTCGGATACGCATAACGAAGCGAGGAAAGGGATGTAACAGAAACTAGAACCGCTTCAGCACCGGGGCTTTTAGCCATTGACTTCTCTGCTTCTAGGTATGCAGCAGTAGCCTCATATAAATCAGATTGCTTAAACCCTTTCAGCGTGACAGTTTGTGCTTGTGGTTCTTATTTTAACAAATAATAATGAGCTTTTTTTGATACAGGATCTTCAAGTGTTTTTAGCGTTGCACCATATACTTCTAATTTACGCCGAACATCTAAGTATCGATGGAGGTCTTTTATTTCAGCCATCAGTATATTATGCTCACGAGGCGTGTCTGGAACTAACTCCGTATTTTCTACAATTGCAAAAGCGGAACCAACTAAGGCAAAAAATCGCAGCCAGTCGGCCTCCCCTTTGCTTGATTTAAGCGCCTGTTTTATAAATGTCCCAACGGTTTCAACGGCAGTAGCCCACGCGTGTTGAGTTTGAGACCGTATATGGACTTCTATTTTTAAGCCATTATGAGTATCTTTCTTGTCAGACCTATACTTATATATAAGATGAATTCCTCTATATCCAGATGATTGTGGTGACCTTATGTAATTATCTTTATGGTCAAGCTCATGTTTTAGGTCGCTTTTTTCGTAAGATGTAACAAGTTGTAAAACTTGATCGACATTAGCTACTGTTGCTCTACATCCGCCGATATCTTGCATTTGAGATAATCTTGTTTTGAATCTACTTAGCTTATGTTCAATAGAAGATAGACGTTTAATGCGTTCTGATGATATAAATTCGTTGTCAACACGTTCGGCTCTTCCTCTAAGCCCGATATGAAATGTATTTAATGGGAAACTATGCGAAGAACGCCAATTATTAATTACTCGCAAAGCTTCGTCGTAGTCATCTATATGCCAGTTTGTTGATATTAAAGTTTGACCAGCAGCATCTACCTTGCTTCTGGAATATTCTGGAAAAGCTCTTGCCGAACGTGTCATTTAATACTCTAGGTAAAAATCAGGACCCCGTATAAACCCGCTCGTACCTGCTACCGAGGCTGGTGAGGATTTCATACCCGATGGTGCCGCCCGCCGCCGCGAGGTCGTCGAGGCTCACATGCTCGCCGATGATCTCGACCAGCGCGCCGCGTTGCGCGAACGGCTCGGGCACGTCGGTCACGTCCACCATGATCAAATCCATCGACACGCGCCCCACCACCGCTGCGCGATAGTCGCCCAGATAGACCGCCCAGCCGCCGCCCGCATCGCTGGCGCCGAGCAGCCGCTTGAAGCCGTCCGCATAGCCCGCCGAGATCGTCGCCAGCCGCGTGCGCCGCTTGAGCGTGAAGGCGCCGCCATAGCCCACCGTCTCGCCCTTGTCCGCCTGGCGGATTTGGGCAATGCGCGCGTACAGCCGCACGACAGGCTCCAGCGGGCCGATATCCTGCGAGAAGCGCCCGCCGTAAAGCGCGATGCCGGGCCGCGCGAGGCTGAAATGATAGCTAGGGCCAAGGAACACGCCGCCGGAGTTGGCGAGGCTGCGCCCTTCCGCTGGCAGCAGCCCGGCGAGCGCCGCAAACATATCGCGCTGCACGGCGTTTTTCGGGCTGGCGGTCTCGTCCGCGCACGCCAGATGGCTCATGGCGAGGCTGATGCGGAAGGCGTCGAGCCAGTCGCGCGCGCTGGCCAGTTGCCCGGCCTCGGTCGCGGTGAGGCCAAGCCGGTTCATGCCGGTGTCGATATGCACGGCGGCGGGGAGCTGGCGGAAAATGCGCTCGTTGTGCTCAGCCCACTCCTCAATCTCGTGGAGGCTGTTGAGCACCGGCCGCACATTGGCGGCGGCGAACTCGGCGGCGGTTTGTGGGCCGAGGCCGTTGAAGGCATAAACCGTGGCGGAGGGCGCGATGGCTTTCACCAGCTTGCCCTCGCCGAGGGTGGCGACGAAAAACGTGTTGCAGTCCTCCGCAAGCAGCGCGTTCACCACCGGCCCGACGCCGAGGCCATACGCATCCGCCTTAACCACCGCCGCGCAGGCCGCAGGCAGCACCGCTGACCTCAGCGAACGATAGTTGCGCCGCAACGCCGCGAGATCTATCACCAGCAATCCGTTGCTTGACGGCCTCGCGAGCGGCGGATCAGCCATGAACGCCCCGTGGAGGCGCCCGCCCATAAATGGCTTCCATTCGTGTAGCAATTCCGCCCCTCATCGCGTTCGCGACGGCAAGCGATCTTCGGACGCCAAGTCGGAGAACCGTGTGACTTCGGAATGGAATTGCAGGCGAACCGTGCCCGTCGGTCCGTGACGCTGCTTGCCGATGACAACTTCGGCCAAGCCCGCCGTCTGATCCATTTCGTCTTGCCACTTCTGGTGATCCTCGACCTTGTGAGTCGGTGGTTCGCGCCGCTGCACGTAATACTCTTCGCGGAAAACAAACATCACCACGTCCGCGTCTTGCTCGATAGAGCCAGATTCGCGCAAGTCCGACAATTGCGGCCTCTTGTCCTCGCGGTTCTCAACCTGACGCGAAAGCTGCGAGAGGGCAACAATAGGCACGACAAGCTCCTTGGCCAGCGCCTTGAGGCCGGTGGTGATCTCCGTCACCTCCTGCACGCGGCCCTCCGACGACCGGCGCGCCGAGCCAGTCAGCAGTTGCAGATAATCCACAATGATGAGGCCCAACCCGCGTTGCCGCTTGAGCTTGCGCGCGCGCGCCGCTAGCTGAGCGATCGAGATGCCGCCGGTATGGTCGATGAACAGCGGCAGCGTTTGCAGTTCCTGGCTCACCTGCACCAGCCGGTGAAACTCATCTTCCGTAATCATGCCGCGCCGGATTTTCTCCGATGGAATCTGCGCCTGCTCGGCGATGACACGGGTGGCCAGTTGCTCCGCCGACATTTCGAGGCTGAAAAACCCGACGACCGCTCCGTCTACCGCTTCATCCTCGCCCGCCGCGTTTTTCGCCACCTTGTGAGCGCGGGCGACGTTGAAGGCGATGTTCGTGGCAAGCGCCGTCTTACCCATCGACGGACGCCCGGCGAGGATAATCAGGTCGGAGTTCTGCAAACCGCCCAGCGAGCGATCCAGATCCTTCAACCCCGTGGAGATGCCCGACAGCCCGCCCTCGCGCTGATAGGCTTTCGAGGCCATCTCGATGGCCTCGGTCGTCGCCCAGCCGAAGGTGAGGAAGCCTTGCCCGTGCTTGCCCTTTTCCGCCAGCCCATAAAGCCGCTGCTCGGCATCCTCGATCTGCGTATCCGGCGGCATATCGACGGGCGAATCATACGCCACGTTGACCATATCCTCGCCGATGATGATGAGGTCACGCCGCACCGACAGATCGTAAACGGTGCGCCCGTAATCCGCCGCGTTAATGATCGTGGTCGCGTGCGCCGCCAAGCGGCCAAGATATTGCGGCACGGTCACGCCGCCAAGTGGCTCCTCATTGTCGAAGTACGTCTTGAGCGTTATGGGCGTCGCCTGCTTGCCCGCCTGGATGAGCTTCGCCGCGGTTTCGAAAATGCGGCTGTGCAGCGGCTCGAAGAAATGGTGTGGTTCGAGAAACGCGGACACCCGGTCGAACGCCTCGTTGTTAACAAGGATGGCGCCCAGTAGCGCCTGCTCGGCCTCCACATTGTGCGGCGCCTGGCGGAAGGGGAGGGCGGCGTCAACCGCGGCGGGGAAACTTTTGGCGGCGTGATTGGTTTTCATGCGTGCGAAGTTACGCGATTCGCAACGCGTGAAACGCAGTTCGGCGCGCATGCCCAAAAGCACTCACGCTTTCAACAATTGCCTGCAAAACTCTCAACGGTAACCGGGAGTTGCTTGACAGAGACAGCGCCTCAACTTTGCATTCAAGCCTGACCTAGCGAAAAGTTTTCACCATCGGTTAGCCCAATCGGTTAATGATACAATGGCGATGGAACACGCGCGGCAACCCTAGCGAGGAGTGGGAGTAGCGCCTGATTTGAGATCGTCCATCATTTTCTGGGCATATTTGATACCGATCTGCGATCCCTGCTGCATCATTTCAGGCATCGACTGAACAAATTTCGAGCCGGTTTCACCACGGTAAAAATCAGCGACGGCTTTCATTTCCTCCGCTGTAAAGCGAGATGCGTAAAGCACAGCAAAATCGCGCAAGATCTCTTCTTTATAAGTCGCAAAACGGCCCGCAAACGCTTCCACAGCCATGGACACGGCATGACCCTGCTGCGTATTTCCATCGCCTGCGGCGCCTTGCTGAAAGCTGGAAATCATGGACGTCATCATGCCGTCCATTTGTTTAGAAACGCCCGTGGCATCCATTAGGTCTTGCGCAGCCGCGACGCGCGCAGGATCGGGCGCGTCTTGCGCTGTGCCTGGGCGCGGGGTGGCACAAACTGACAGGAATGCGGCGAATATGAAAACTACAATGCGGGTCACGGCTCGTCCTTTGCTCTTTATGTCTCAGCGGCCGGAGACTTAGCCTCTCAATGAGACGAGCCCGTGACCCTTATAAGATATGAAAAAGGCGTTATGCCTCTCCCTCACTATCGGCTTCCCCGGCCGCATCGTCATCCGCCCGGTAGGTGTCCTCCGGCTTGATTCTGTCTTCGTCCTCTTCCTCGCGGCGCTGCGTCACGTCTTCGCCGCGCGCCTGACGCTCAGCCTCTTCCTCGGTGCGGGCTACGTTGACGTTGACCTTCACAATCACCTCCGGATGCAGGCCGATGCGCACTTCCTGCACGCCCAGCGCCTTGATAGGCCGGTCGAGCAGAACCTGGGTCCGCTCTATGCTGTAGCCGCCAGCCGTAATGACATCCGATACGTCGCGCGTCGAAACCGAGCCGTAAAGCTGGCCGGAGTCGCCCGCCTGACGGAGCACGACAAAGTTTTTGCCTGACAGCTTGATGCCGACCTCTTCGGCCTCCCGCTTCATCTCCAGATTGCGCGCCTCAAGCTGCACGCGCTCTTTCTCAAAGCGCAAGCGGCTTTCTTTCGTGGCGCGCATCGCCTTGCCATGCGGAAGCAGGAAATTGCGGGCGTATCCGTCTTTGACTTTGACGACGTCACCCATCTGGCCAAGGCGGCCAATGCGTTCGAGTAGTATGACTTCCATATTGCAGATCCTTGTTTACGGTTGGGTTGGAGGCGGCGATCCCGGTGGTGAGATTCGCGCGCGCAGATTAAAAATATGATCCGCTATGCCGAGAAGCGCGACGAGAACTGCGGGCCAAATTAGCAAAGGGACGGACATAAGAACCGCAGCCATCAGAAACGGCTGTAACGAGGCGCCTCGGCTCAGGCGCCAGAGAACGGCCATTCCAACAATGAAATACGCGACTGTCAGCGCGCCGATGAAGCAAAGCGCGTAAAACCCTGCCGGGCCGGGCGCAAATGTCATGGCAAAGCTGGCGAGCGCCGCGAAGCGCAGAAATTGCGGATATTGCAGGCTGGGTAGATGCGGAGCAGGGCGCGCGAGGCGGCCCGAACGGGCAACGATCCTTGCCGCCAGCCACAAGCATAACAGGCTTGCCGCTGTTAGCACGGCGCCAGCCAATGCGGGGGTAAACACATCCGCCACAAGATCGAACACCGCTGAAATCTCGGCCTCGTTCAAGCGGCCAGATTGCATAAAAACGTCGCGGAACTGCGCCGTGTCGAAAAATTTAAGAAGTGTCGCTTTGAACTCGGGCGTGTGAGCGCCGGATATCGCCAGTGTCGCGCCCGCGCCGGTTGCGGCCAGGAGGGTGGCCATCGCCGCAAGCCGTCCTTGTGGATACCACGCGGAAACTTCGCCTTCACCCGGCTGAGGGGAGCGCGAGAGGAGGGCAAGATGTGACAGCACGGTGGGCGCCGCTGCTGTCATCAAAACGAAGTTGATCGCTGTCCAGCCGCCAAGCACCGCGCTTATAAGCGCGCCGCCTGTTGCGGCGGCAAGAGCGGCTGCATACGCGCCCCAGCCAAGACCTGCAATGAAGAGCGGGAGGGGGGCAAGCATGAACAACACAAACGCAATGAACGACTGCCCGGCAAGCGATGCGTACATCAAAGCTGAGGCCAGCCCGCAGGCGATCGCGATCACAAAGGTGGAGTTCATGCAAGCTGTCCCGCATTTGAGCGGTTAGGGGCAAAAGCAGCGATACTGTTTCTGGCCCAACCAGTGTTCCGCGCGCCATTGGCGGCGCACGGTCTAATCTGTGTTGTTATCTAAGAATGTAAGGCAAAAGGCCAAGAAACCGCGCGCGCTTAATGGCTTTCGCCAGTTCGCGCTGCTTTTTCGCGGAAACCGCCGTGATGCGGCTTGGCACAATTTTCCCGCGCTCGGAAATAAATCGCTGCAGGAGTTTTACGTCTTTGTAGTCGATAACCGGCGCCTGATCTCCCGAGAAGGGGCAGGTTTTGCGACGGCGATTGAATGTGCGGCGAGCCCCGCCACCACCGGCTCCGGCTCCAGCGCTGCCCTGGCTTTGACCCATACTCATTCCGCGTCTCCCTGAACAGCCGTTTCTTCACGGCGACCAAAACGTCCGCCGCCGCCTTCGCTACCACGCCCGCCTTCAGCGCCACGGAAACCTCCAGCGCCTTCGCGATCTCCACCGCGGAAGCCGCCGCCACCTTCAAAACCACCTTCGCGACGTGGTGGACGGCGGTCGCCGCCCCTATCCCCGCCTCTATCGCCGCCACGGAAATCGCTGCGGTCGCCACGCTCGCGTTCACGCTCATCCGAGCGACGCATGGCGGCGGAAGGCTTTTCCTCCAGTTCATCGACTTTGATTGTCATGAAGCGGATAACGTCAGTTGAGATGCTCATCTGACGCTCCATCTCCGTCACCGCTTGATGGGGCGCGTCGATGTTCATAAGGGCGTAGTGCGCCTTGCGGTTTTTCTTGATCTTGTAGGAAATTGACTTGAGACCCCAATACTCGGTCTTTGCGACCTTGCCGCCACCCTCTTCGATGATGGTTTGGTAGGTTTTTATCAGGGTCTGTACCTGCGCGGCGGTGATATCCTGCCGTACAATGAATACGTGTTCGTAAAACGCCATGCGCCGATTGCCTTTCCAAAGTGACTGCCCGGCGCGAAGCCCCTTTTGCGCCGTTTGGAAAGGCTTAAAGGTCATCTCGAAAGAGCGGAAACACCAGGAAAACCAGACACAGAAGCGTCAGGCGGTCATCACTAAACAGAACTGAGCTTAGTTTAAACACTGCGCGGCGAGCCAATAAGGAGCATAGACGCGCATTTCCCGTTCAGCCTCCGACCGGGTTGGCATGGACTTATACTGCAAACCTCTTGGGATGCAACGGATTTCGGCCCCCGTTGGCAACGATCTTGACAGTTCGTTACAAAACGGTGTCATTCAACGCCTGCTATTGGAATAATTTACAGCAAACCGGCATTAAAGAACATGACCACAGCGTTCGTTTTTCCCGGACAGGGTAGCCAGCATCTGGGCATGGGCCGTGATCTGGCGGCAGCTTTTCCCGCCGCGCGCGCCGTATTTGACGAGGTAGACGATGCGCTGGGCCACAAACTCTCCGCTGTAATATGGGGCGAGTCGGAAACTGATCTAACGCTTACGCAAAACGCGCAGCCAGCGCTGATGGCGGTTTCGCTCGCCGTGATGGCGGTGCTTGAAACCACGCTGGATTTCCAGTTGCGCCGCCGCGTCGCTTACGTAGCGGGGCATTCACTGGGTGAATACTCGGCGCTCGCCGCTACTAACTCCCTCACTCTCAAGGACGCGGCGCGGCTTCTGCACTTGCGTGGCGATGCGATGCAGCGCGCCGTGCCTGTGGGCGAGGGCGCAATGGCCGCACTGCTGGGCACGGATTTTGACATTGCGTCAAAACTCGCCGCTGTCGCCGCTGAAGATGAAGTGTGCGAGGCCGCGAACGACAACGCCGTCGGGCAAGTGGTTATCAGCGGGCACAAAACGGCTGTAGAGCGGGCCGTCGCCCTGTCCAAGGATTACGGCGTGCGCCGCGCCATGATGCTGACGGTGAGCGCGCCCTTCCATTGCGCGCTGATGGCCCCCGCCGCCGAAGTGATGGCGCAAGCGCTGGCGAATGTGACGATCAAGCCGCCCAGCGTGCCGCTCATCGCCAACGTGCTCGCCAGCTCGATCAGCGACCCTGCCGAGATCCGCGTGCGCCTTATAGAGCAGGTGACTGGCGCGGTGCGCTGGCGCGAAACCATGGAGTTGATGGTGGCTGCGGGCGTCACGACAGTTGTGGAGGCGGGCGCGGGCAAGGTGCTCGCTGGTCTAGCGCGCCGGGCGTCTTCGGACCTGACCACCATTAATATCTCAACGCCTCAAGATGTTGACACCTTCGCCAAAACCTTGAGCGCATAACCTTTTCCGGAGCAGGTGCTGATGTTCGATTTAAACGGTAAGACCGCGCTGGTGACGGGCGCCAGCGGCGGCATAGGCGGCGCAATTGTGAAAGCGCTGCACTCGCAGGGCGCAAAAGTGGTCATCTCCGGCACGCGCCGCGAGAAGCTGGAGGCGCTGAACGCTGAACTGGGTTTGTCGGCGCCTATTTTTCCATGCGATCTGAAAGATCGTGAGGCGGTGGCCAAGCTTATCCCTGAGGTCGAGGCGTCAGCGGGCGAACTGCATATCCTAGTCAATAACGCCGGCATCACGCGCGACAACCTGTTCATGCGGATGAAGGATGAGGAGTGGGACGATGTTATCGCCGTGAACCTCACATCCACCTTCAGTTTATGCCGGGCAGCGCTGCGGGGTATGATGCGCCGCCGCTATGGGCGCATCGTCAACATCGCGTCGATCAGCGGCGTATTCGGCAATCCGGGGCAGGGCAACTACGCGGCGTCCAAGGCGGGCATGATTGGCATGACGAAGTCGCTGGCACGCGAAATCGCGTCGCGCGGCATCACCGCCAACTGCATCGCGCCGGGCTTCATCGAGACCCCTATGACGGGCGAGTTGAACGCCAAGCAGACAGAGGCCATCGCCGCTGCGATCCCAATGGGCAGCTTTGGAAAACCTGAGGACATCGCCGCCGCCGTGGTCTATCTTGGCAGTAATGAGGCCCGTTATGTCACGGGCGAAACATTGCATGTCAACGGTGGCATGCTTATGGTTTGAACAAACGGCGAAAGTCGCGTCTTAGCAGCAAGCGAAAGCGTCCAAGTCTGGCTGAGAAACAGCGAAAAAATGCTTTCCTCAGACTCACTTTCAATGCTACCAGCCATTTCGCTGGGCTGTCTGGCGTTTTATCAGCGCGGCAGGGGAGGCGTCAGCCGTCTGGGATGCACGTTTTTCGGTCGGGGCCGTGTAGTCTGGGCTTGGGAGCAACATGAGGCAAACATATGAGCGATATCGCAGAACGCGTTAAAAAGATCGTAGTCGAACATCTTGGCGTCGAAACGGAAAAAGTTACAGACAACGCCAGCTTCATTGACGATCTAGGCGCGGACAGCCTTGACACCGTCGAACTGGTCATGGCTTTTGAAGAAGAATTTGGCGTGGAAATTCCAGATGACGCCGCCGAGACCATTCTGACTGTCGGCGACGCGGTCAAATTTCTGGAAGATAATGCGGCCTAAACGTTTGCCATCTACACGAGTGCGCGTTGCCGCCGTCTGGAGCCCTCAAGCATCGCGCATGACGTGCGACGCTTGACTGGCTGCCACTTGTACAGCGTTTTTGAGAACAGCGGAGGCTTTATGCGGCGAGTCGTCTTAACCGGGCTTGGCCTGGTGTCGCCCATTGGCTGCGGCGTTGAAGCGACTTGGAGCCGAATTCTGGCCGGGGAAAGCGGAGCGCGACGTATCGAGGAATTCGATGCGTCCGATCTTGCATGCCAGATCGGCTGCTTCATACCGCATGGCGCTACAGCGGACGGGAAATATAACCCGGACGACTGGATGGAGCCGAAAGAGCAGCGCAAGGTTGATGATTTCATCATCTACGCCATGGTCGCCGCTGGAGAGGCGCTTCAGGATTCCGGCTGGGCACCAAAAACTTACGAGGATCAGGCTCGTAGCGGCGTCCTCATAGGGTCAGGCATCGGTGGTCTGCAAGGCATCGAGAAAGCGGCGCTACTGCTCGCGGAAAAAGGCCCGCGCAGGATCAGCCCGTTTTTCATTCCGGGCCGGCTCATCAACCTTGCTTCTGGCTACGTTTCTATCACGTACAATCTGAAAGGTCCGAACCACGCCGTGGTCACCGCCTGTTCGACCGGCGCTCACGCCATCGGCGATGCGGCTCGGCTCATCGCATGGGATGACGCCGATGTTATGGTGGCGGGTGGTACAGAATCGCCCTTGTGCCGGCTGGCGGTTGCAGGATTTGCCGCATGCAGGGCGCTTTCGACCGGCTTCAACGACGAACCAAAACGCGCTTCCCGTCCCTACGATAAAGATCGCGACGGTTTCGTCATGGGCGAAGGCGCAGGCGTTGTCGTGCTAGAGGAGTATGAGCACGCCAAGGCGCGCGGCGCAAAGATTTACGCCGAGGTGATCGGTTATGGCCTCTCTGGCGACGCCTATCATATCACCGCACCCGCCGAGAATGGCGACGGCGCGTTCCGTTGCATGGATGCCGCCATCAAGCGCGCGAAGCTCGCGCCGGCTGACATCGACTATATTAACGCGCATGGCACATCGACGCCCATGGGCGATGAGATCGAGCTATCGGCGGTGGAGCGCCTGTTTGGCGTATCGGCTGAAAAGCTAACGATGTCGTCTACGAAATCGGCCACTGGCCATCTGCTGGGAGCAGCAGGCGCCATAGAAGCAATATTCTCGGTGCTTTCAATTCGCGATAATATTGCGCCACCCACGCTTAATCTGGACAATCCATCCGTCGCGACCGCTATCGATCTTGTGCCGCACAAAGCTAAAAAGCTCCCGATAAACACTGTTCTTTCAAACTCATTTGGTTTTGGCGGGACAAACGCGTCGCTGGTGCTACGGCGGGTTGACTGACACAACGCTTTTGGCGGCGAAGGTTTTCTCCCTTTCGCCATAATTCATTGTTGAACTCCGCGAACCATAACGGCACGGGGCTATAGATGCGATCTGAGGAACAGGTTTGGGGAGGTATAAACCGCGCAAGCAAAGCGGGTTACTCCGGCCGTCAAATCGGCATTATGGCGCGCAGTCCATCCGAGGCGCTTGAGCCAGATAATGCGCCAGAGCCGCCTCGCGGGAGCAAAAAACGCCACCAGCATCCCGTGGTCGTTTTCCTTAACACATTCATGACGCTATTGCTCATCGGCGTCATTGGCCTCGCGGGCATGTTTTACTTCGTTCGCACGCAGTTTGACCGCGCGGGCCCGCTTTCACATCCGACCGTGGTTGTCATCCCCGAAGGCGACGGCGCCATTGGTATTGCCAGCCGTTTGGAGCGCGAAGGCATTATCACCGATAAGCGTATTTTCATGGCGAGCGTGCTGTACTTCCGCGCGCATAAGAAGCTTAAAGCGGGCGAATACGCCATTGATCGCAACGCCAGCATTCGACGCGTGCTTGATACGCTCATCGAAGGCAAGGCGATACTCTACAGCGTTAGCTTGCCGGAAGGCTTGACCAGCGAGCAGATGATAGAACGTCTGCGCTTCAACGAAGATCTGGTCGGCGAAGTGGCGGAAATTCCCGCCGAAGGGTCACTGCTGCCCGACACATACAAGTTCTCCAAAGGTACCACCCGCGAAGATCTGGTTAAGCGTTTACAGTCGGAACAGAAGAAGTTCATTGATAAGGTTTGGGATAAACGCGCCAACAATTTGCCAATTTCAACCCGCGACGAGGCTATCAAGCTGGCTTCGATTGTCGAGAAAGAGACCGGGCGCGCTGATGAGCGCCAGCGTGTCGCCGCCGTCTTTGTCAACCGGATGCGGAAGAAGATGCGTTTGCAGTCCGACCCGACAACAATATATGGAATTGTGGGCGGTAAGGGCGTGCTCGGCCGCTCCATTTTGCGCAGCGATCTCGATCGGGATACGCCCTATAACACTTATAAAATCGTTGGGCTTCCTCCCACGCCAATTGCTAACCCCGGGCGGTCGGCCATTGAGGCTGTGCTTTCGCCCGCCAAGGTGAATGACCTGTATTTTGTGGCGGACGGCACCGGCGGGCATGCTTTTGCGGAAACGCTTCAAGATCATAATCGCAATGTGGTGAAGTGGCGGACTGTGGAACGCGAGCGCGCAACAGAAGAAGCATCGGCGCAGCAAGACGCAGGCGCGGCCACAGCGTCAAACATCTCTACCACCGCGCCAGCCCCTGTAGTGTCGCAGACGCCAGCGCCGCAGATGGTTCAGGTTCCGTTGCCGGAACGCCGTCCCACCCGATAGTTGACAGCGCAGACGGTTTGGTGTTCAGCGTAATCTGATTGCCTTTGCAAAGCCCCAGGTCTGAATTTTTGTCAGGACGCATCTGTTGGCATCACTGCAAGACATGGTCATCGAACGCCGCGGACTGATGCTGGCGATATCCTCGCCTTCTGGCGCGGGCAAAACGACGTTGACCCGTATGCTGATCGACGGAGACGCGAATTTACAACTCTCTGTTTCCGCCACGACCCGTCCTCGGCGCAGCAACGAGGAAGACGGCGTGCATTACTCCTTTGTTGCGGAGCGGGATTTCATCTTGATGCGTGACGCTGGCGCATTCATCGAATGGGCGCATGTTTTCGGCAATTTCTACGGCACTCCGAAGCAGCCTGTTGAAGCAGCGCTAGGCAATGGCCGCGATGTCGTGTTCGACGTGGACTGGCAAGGCGTGCGACAGCTTCAACACCAGGCGCGGCCAGACTTAGCCACCGTTTTTATCCTGCCGCCATCTCGTGCGTCATTGCATGAGCGGCTTCAAAAGCGCGGAGCCGACGATGACAGCACGGTTCGCTCTCGTATGGCAGCCGCCTCCGCCGAGATCAGCCACTGGAGCGAGTATGATTACGTCCTCGTTAACGACGATCTGAACGGCTGCGCCGCCTCGCTGCGCGCGATATTGCAAGCCGAACGCCTCAAGCGGGAGCGTCGGACGGGCCTGATTGATTTTGTATCCCAACTCATGGTCGATGCATAAGTGGGGCAGGTCAGCTTTGAGGCGTCAAAGCTTCTAAAGCCGCCGCCAGTTGGGCATATTGCTCGACCGTCACGGATTCCGCTCGATCTGTCGCATTGATCCCCGCGCCCTTTAAGACCGTGTCGAGGTCGGCGAAAGTGGCCTTCAGGGTTGACCGCAGCATTTTACGCCGCTGACCGAACGCCGCCGCTGTAAGCGCCTGCAACGCCCTGGAATCGCGACAGCCAACGGGTGGGGCAAGCGGAGAAAGAACGACGACGGATGACGAAACCTTCGGCGGCGGCGTGAAAGCCTGCGCGGGCAGGTGAAAAGCAATTCGCGCCGCCGCTCGCCACTGTGATAGCACCGACAGACGGCCGTATGTCTTCGATCCCGGCGGCGCCACAATTCGATCCGCTACCTCGCGTTGAAACATGAGCGCCATATGCTCCCACCACGGTGGCCAAGGTTCGGCCGTGAGCCAGCCGGTGAAAAGCGGCGTCGCGATGGAGTAGGGGAGGTTGGCGATGACGCGCACGCGCTGCGCGCCCACCGCAAGACTAGCGTATTCCGTCGTTAAAGCATCACCCATCAAGATCTCAAGTTGGCCAGGCCAGTGGGCCGCGATCTCTTCCAGCGCAGGTTTGCAACGTTCGTCACGCTCTATGGCGATTACCCGATCCGCCCCTTCAAGCAGCAGCGCGCGGGTGAGGCCGCCCGGGCCTGGGCCCACCTCAATTACCGTAACGCCGTGCAAATTGCCGGTGGAGCGGGCGATACGGCGTGTCAGGTTCAGATCGAGGATGAAATTCTGACTAAGGCTTTTGCGGGCTGTAAGGTCAAGACGACGTATAACCTCGCGAAGTGGAGGCAAATTGTCGGGTGCGTCGGTCACTGCACGGTTGCGGCTGCGCGCTTCGCGTCCGCCATAGATGCGGCAAGCCTTAACGCATGGATAAGGCTGGAAGGGTTAGCCCGTCCCGTGCCTGCAATATTGAACGCGGTTCCATGATCGGGCGACGTGCGGATGAACGGCAGGCCCAGCGTAACATTAACACCCTCATCGAAAGCCAGCGTTTTGATGGGGATGAGCGCCTGATCGTGATACATCGCGATTACCACGTCATAGGCCGCACGCGCGCGCTCGTGAAACAGAGTGTCGGCCGGGTGTGGGCCAGTGACCCGCATACCTTGCAACCTGAGTTGCTCGATGGCTGGCGCTATGATGGTTTGCTCCTCCGTGCCCATGTCCCCATTTTCACCTGCGTGCGGATTAAGTCCGGTGATGGCAAGGCGCGGGTGCAAGACACCGAAAAACTGTCGTAGATCAGATGCAACGGTGAGTGCCGTTGAAATAATCAAGTTCTGGGTAATCGCAGACGGGGCCGCGTGCAACGGAATATGGATTGTGAGGGGAACGACACGCAAGCTTGGGGCCGCAATCATCATCACAGGATTGCAAGGGTAGCCGGCGTCGCGGGCAAGCTGCCCAAGATATTCTGTATGACCGGGATGTTGAAAACCCGCCGCGCGCAAAATATGTTTGGCGATTGGATTTGTAACGACGGCCCTTGCTGTGCCTGCTATTGTGGCAGCGACAGCAAACTTGATGGCGTGCAAGGTAGCGAGAGCGTTCTGGACGTCAGCACGGCCCGGCATTGAGGTTTTATGGAGAGGAATATTATAAACGGGCAAAGCCTCGTTAAAAAGTAAAGAACTATGGTCGATAGAGGCGACTTCGACAATGTCGGCGTTGGGAGCAATGTTTAGCGCCGTCTCTCTAATATTAGCCAAATCTCCTATATAACAGAAAGGAGAAATATGCTCCTTTTCTCGCGCGAGCCAAGATTTAAGGGCGATTTCGGGCCCTATGCCAGCAGGATCACCCATGGTCATGGCTATGGGAGATACTGGATTTGTAGGTCTGCAATTATTCATAAACCTAATGCAATGAGAAACTAAAGCGTGGGCTGAATATGGGCTTTTTTTCTGAGCGTATTCAGATGCCCTTTGGCTTGAATTTGGAACTCCTGCTGCCGTTTGTCACTTTTTTCATCAGCCTTGGGGCCACCAGCAGCAGGAGCAGCGGCGGTTTTATTGCACACTGCATAGGTCTCTACGCCGTCTTTGAGAATAATAGGCGGCGTCATTTGTCCAGCCGCACTTTTCGCAATTAGCGCCCTTGCCTCCGGACTAAAACCGTCAAGAGGCTTTTTCTGGTGCTTCACTAAGGAAGCATTAATGAGTTTCGCTTGGGAATCGAGTGCTTCGCAGGTGGAAAAGCGCTGGCGAAGATTGTCCGCGCTCGACCAAAGGCGACCAAGCTGCTTTTGGTCTGCTCCTGACGGGAGGGAGAGCCTTACCGCTCGCAGATCATAAACCATCTTCTCTGAAACAGCGGTTTCATCGCTGTCCCCTATAGCCACAGCATTTTGGATGCGAAAACTATACCGGCGCCGAATGAGTGTTAGCCACGCGATCTGTGCGCGCTTCTTGTCCTTAAAAGTTTTAGGGTCAACGCCAGCGCTTTTGAGCTGCGCGAAAAGTTCGTCCGAATTCGATACGGTTTTGCCGTCGTCCGTTTTCTTGACGAACTGCTGCATAACTTCCTGATCTGTTACGACAACGCCATTTTCTTTCGCATCCTGGAGCATTAGCTTTTCATCGATCAGCTCGTCCAATGCCTTTTGTCGCAGGCTTGACATTCTGCCCTGAACTACACGCGCCTGAATTGACTTTTGTAACTCACCAATGAACTCACGCTGAAGAGCGACTTGCTCTTCCTTATTGCGAGGTGCTTCGCGAGTCTGAACGAATGCTTTGAATTTTTCTTGTGTTTCTGGCTTCTTGATAATCGACTGAAATTGTGATTTCAGCTCTTCGTTAAAACCGGAGGTGATCGCGAGAAAGCGTTGCCGTTGTTCAACCTCGCGTGTGGATATAGGCTCACCATTGACAAGAGCAGCCACACCCAAATCGGCGATAGCAGGAGACACAAAGATTGAAGCCAGCACAATGAATGCAAGCAAAGGTGCGGCTCTACGAATATGAATGCCAAAATAGATCAATTTAATCATATTAGAAACTTGGTTCTGTTGGTCTTTGCGTTCTAAACAATATTATGCAGTATGAATAAACCGTTTTCGAAGCGCAATTATGGCTACTTTAGCGTTTTAGCTCAACCTTGGCCTGCAAAAGCCAAGCACTGTTACTTAATCAGGCTTGCTTCTGGCGAAATCTCGCCAATGCTGTCTGTCGTTTCCGACGAACTGCCTACACCCTTAAGCTCGAAACGAACCAGTACACTCTCATCAGGCTTAATGTCGCCATCTTCAATAAACTGTTGAGCATAAGTGACAGAAAGCACAAAGCACTCGTCCGCATAGCGGATGCCTACGCTGTCACGAATAAATTGATCGTCCGCGATGTCATATCGGACATCGGCGAATAATGTCCAGAATTCGGAAAGCCGCAAGGCCGCAAGGCCAGAGAATTCCTCACGATCGTCGTTAAAGCCGAGTTCAGGCTGCGCTTTTGCATCCACATAGCTCGCGGCGCCATAAAGTGGGCCGACCGAGGCTACAACCTGGATGTCCTGCCTTTGTAGCTCAAGATCTTTCTGATCAAAGCGCGACTGGGAAATGAACCGAAGATTTTGCGGGGTGTTCACATAAAAGCCCGTAACATAATCTGAAGCGGTTTCTCCAAGCCCAGTATCGTTCGAATATGCGTTCTGACCGGCCACCTGATAACTTTGGCCCGCCAGAGTGCGTACGCTCCAGCCGGAGTTCGTCTGGAAGCTATATTGCGCTCCTACATTAGCTCGCGTTCCGGTCTCAAGCCGGTCATAGCCAGAGAATTTATCAATATCGAAGAGAAGCGTATCATCAAAAATCAGGCTGTTTGCGTCCTCATTTGGCACAGCCTCCTGATCGTTTACGCCGGGGCGCGCAATGACCTGAGCAATGGGCTCAATCGTGTGTGATGCTGCTGCTGTGTGTTTAACAAATGGGTAACGATATTCCACGCCCGCCGCTGCGGTGCCACGAGCGATGGTGTCGCCATCACTGTCCTCCGTGCTGATCGGATCAGTGAAACTTGAAACTCTGTAAATATCGCCGCGGGCGTACACGAAAGGTGTAATCACCTGACCAATAGGGTCAGTAAACGATTTCCGCCACGTGCTTTCAGCGACCACGCGGTGCGTATCGGCGCCATCTTCGCGAGTGAGCGACAATGCATTAGCGTTGAAGCTAAGTTCGCCGCCGATCACAGGATCATTAAAAATATAATTGTAGTCGATTACCGGATGAACAGTCGAGTCAGCTTCATTCGTCTCTTTGAACGTTAACCCGCCAAAGTGATACATGCGCGCGGAGAAGTAGTTTTTCTCACTTTGTCCGGTCAGGTAGACTTGAGAGATACGGTCTGTTGCAAAGATATTGTCGATTTTATAAAAACGCCGAAACGTATCATCCGATTCAATGATGCCGTCCCAGCCCCATTTCCAGAATGACCCCAGGCTGAACTCCCCTTTTGTATCGATCGAGCCGCGAAACTCCTCATCGATGAACTCGTTCGGGCTATCATCGTAAACGCCGGAAACGCGGATGCGGTAGCTGCCAGTGTCGAGCTTATGACGCCAATCAGCTTTCAACAGGAAGCCAGCTTCTGTCGTTACAACGGGCGTAACCGTAAGATCGTAACTTGGGGAGAAGGCATAGTAATAAGGGATCTCTGCCGTGAATCCGAGTTCGGTCGAATTGCTGTAGGTAGGCGTCAGAAAGCCTGAACGGCGCTTAACAGTCGGATCGGCATGGTAAAAATATGGAACATAGACCAGAGGAACGCCAAAAAATTCAAGCTTGGCGTTCTCGTAGTAAATGTTCTGCTCCTCCTTCTTGTGTATGATTTTTGTCGCTTTGATACGCCAGATCGGAGCGGCGTCTGGGTTTTTTTCGCAAGCCTTACACGGCGTGAATTGCCCGTTTTCAAACTCGGTGGTTTCGCCGTCGATCCGCTTAGCATTCTCAGCGGATATGCGCGCGTCATCTTTTGTGACCACTTTCAGCGTCTGGATAAAGCCGTCACGGAAGTTGTCAGTGAGCGTAATTTTGTCAGCATTTACCACTGAACCATCCGGCTCTTTGATACGGACGTTTCCGGAGGCCGTGAGGGTATTATTGCCCTGATCGTAAATGATTTCGTCCGCCAGAAGGACATAGTTATTGTAATAAATCTCGATATTGCCTTTGGCGACAACGCGATTGTTCTGACGGTCATAAACCATCTGGTCGGCCTGGAGAAGAAGCGGCTGGTTTTTGTTCGCGCCGAATTGTTGCTTCAGCAAACCCTCGCCGGTCTCAGCCGCGAAAGCCGCGCCAATGCTGGCGACCAAAACCGCGCTTGCAACCCCCAGAATGCGGGCCGCTGTATATAAGCCAGAGGACTTTTCAGTCAATCTCATGCCAATCCCGCTATTCATGACAGTCCGGCCAAGTGACATTCTCAACCATCTTCCTGCTTTAACAGCACTGTTAGGGCCAAAAATGTGGCGATGAGGATCGGTGCCCAAGCGGCCACCTGAGCGGACACCAAACCCGAACTCCCCAATTTTCGCGACAATTCCGAGAAAATGAAGAAACCGAATCCGGTGGTCAAACCTGTGATTACCATAGTCTGGATTTTACCGAAACGAAAGGCTCTCAAGGTGCATGTCGCAGCAACAAGCACCATCGCCGCCATAAGTAATGGCTTAGCGAGTAGCGATTGATAGTAAAGCTTATATTTATCAGAAGAAAGACCTGCTCGCTCTGCAAACTCGATGAATCTAGGCAATTCCCAGAAAGAGATGCTCTCCAGAGAGCCGATGCTCTCAGTCGCTTGTTCAGGGGTGAGATATGTACTTACAAGGTACTGTTTATGAAACGAGGACTGACCATCGCCGCTGTTAATTTGAGCGTTTTCTAGTTGCCAATATCCATTCTTCAAAGTGGCTTTTTGCGCCTCGATCCGTTCAAGAAATTTTTTGCTGCTGTCAAATTGCAACAGGCTTACGCCAGCGAGAGAAATCCCCCGGTTGGCGACTGCTTTTGCGTAGATTATTGACTGGCCGTCGGCACCGTCCTGGCGCAACCAAGCGCCGCCGCCGCGCTTCGACAACACCGATTTGTCCGCCCCAAAACTCTCGGCGTAAAGCTTCTCGGAGTAGGCTTTGGCTTTCGCCGCGAGTGGATTGTAGACGGTAATCGCCGCAACCCCGATTATTAGCGCAACCAGCAACCCTGGTTGCAGAAATTGCCATACGGAGACGCCGGAGGAGCGGATGATAATCAGTTCCGATGAGCGGCTGAACATCAAAAATGCTCCCATGGAGCCAATGAGCACCGCGAAGGGCATGATGAGTTCGGTGAACGCCGGAAGGCGGAGAAATGTTATGAAAGCCAGAGTCGCGGTTGAAGCACCGCCTTTTTTACCGCCCTCGCGAAGAATTTCGATGAAGTCGATAAAGAAAATCAGAATGTAGCAAAGAAAAAATACGCTGACGATAGCCAACAGGAAACGCTTCGACATGTATCGTCCAAGCGTGCTGATGGCCGTCATGCTTTATAGTCCCCGGTTCGCCGTTGCCAGACGTGTGCTGAAGCGAGTGTCATTTTTGCGGCGCGAGACGAAGAGAGCGTAGTCTGAATGAAATTGATGGTATTTTCAGCGGTTTGATGTGCAAAGCCAGCATGAGCAAAACGCCAGCGATGGCGACAAGGGGCAGGCCATACATGGCGGCAACCGCCCACGCTTTCTTCGCCGCCATGTTCGTCAAGGTAAGGCCGATGACGCGGAATATGGCGGCGATGCTGAAAGCCATGATTAGGCTTTCCATCCGTCCTTCGCGGGTGGTGCGTGCATACCCTAAATGCAGAACGGCAATCAGCACGAACAGGATGGGGTAGATCGGGCTTGACAACCGTTCGTGCAATTCAGCATAAAACTTGCCTTTGTTTTTCTTATACTCAACGCTATTCTCGTTGGGCCAGATGAGTTCGTGTAGAAACAGCTCGCGCGGCTTGAAGTCCTGTTCGCCAGATTTACTTTTTTTGTCAGAGGCAGTCAGTTGATCGAGGTCGAATAAATAGCTGTCGAAAGATACAATGTTGACCTCGGGGTCATTAGGCTGCTGACGGTGGATATGCCCCTCATACATAATGAGGAATGATTTCCCCGCCTGTTCAACGATGCGTCCATAGTCGGCAAGATATGTCATAACGCGCTTTGCGTCGCGCTCGTCATGCACCATGAGGCCGAGCAGTTTGCCCTCGCGGTCGCGGTCGCGGATGTGGAATGTCAAACCCTTGTCGGCGCTGGAAAACTGCCCCGGCTGAAGCACCTGCGAGATGATGTCGGTGCGCACCTGCGTGATATATTCTTTCAGCAGCCGCATGCTTTTGGGCAGGAAGTAAGCGTTTACCGCAAGCGTGAACAGCATAACGATGACGCCTAAAAGCAGAAAGGGCTTTAGCACCCGCCAAACAGGCGATCCGGCGGCCGTCAATACGATCAGCTCGCTGTCGCTGTTGATGCGGTTCAGTGTATGCAGACACGCGATCAGCAAAGCGACCGGCGCGACGATCGCAATAAGATTGGGAATGGCGAGTGATGTAATTTTCAGGAATAAAAGGAAACCCTGACCCTGACTTGTCATCAGCGAAAGCTGTTTGAGCGCCGATGAAAGCCAGACAATCAGCGTCAAGGTGATCAGAATCATGAGGAGGGCGTTCGCCGCTTGGCGAAACAGGTAGCGCCCGATGAGATCCATGCAGAGAAAACCTTATTAACTGCTTTGTCAGTTTCATTAATCCATGGCTAATTTTCGGCCATCCGTCAAAGGCGTGTTGCAAAGCTCAACAGACGTTGTAAATTGAACTCCGGATAATTCCCGTCAGGCTGCGACTTTTTCCCAACAAGCGTTCGTCCTGAGCCTTTGGCGGGGCAATCGTCAGGATGCAAAATTACTCAATGATCGATCCCTCCATTATACACTTCGTTCCACTGAAAAAGCCGGAAGGCCAAACGCTTGCGCTTTTTATAGATGAAAGCGGCGCGCTGCCGCCCACGGCTAAGTTTCTCGATCAAAAATCCAGGGGAACACTGTCAAAGGCCATGGGCGCGACGGATTTTAAAGGTAAGTCAAAAAGCGTCATCGAAGTGCTGGCGCCCGCCGAACTGCCGTTTGACCGTGTGCTGATGACGGGGGTTGGAAAATATGAAGATCACACTCCGAATGACTGGTTGAATATTGGCGGTGTGCTGGGGGCTAAATTCTCAGGCCTCAAGAATGGCGTCGCTGGCGTTGTCGCGGAGACAAACGGGAAGGGCGCGCCCATTTCCGGCGAAAGCGTCGCCAATATAGCGCTTGGCATGATGCTGCGCAGCTACAAGTTTAAGAAATACAAAACAAAAAAGCCCGATCCGGCCGAAAACGACGATCTGGGCGGCGTTTCTAAAATTGAAATTTACTGTTCATCTCCCAACGAAGCTTCGTCGCACTTTGCGCATCTACAGGCGGTGGGCGAGGGCGTCGTCATGGCGCGCGACCTTGTGAACGAGCCCGCGAACGTTTTGGGGCCGTTGGAATTTGCGGACAGATTGCGCGCATTTGAAGATCATGGCCTCGATGTTGAGGTGCTGGACGAGGGCAAGCTTGCGGAGTTGAAAATGCTGGCGCTGCTCGGCGTCGGCCAGGGCAGCGATAAACCGACATTTGCGGTTGTGATGCGCTGGAATGGTACAAAAAACAAACGGGCAAAACCTATCGCGTTTATCGGTAAAGGCGTGACCTTCGACACCGGCGGCATTTCTATGAAGCCGGCGGCGGGCATGGAAGATATGAAGGGCGATATGGGCGGTGCGGCCTGTGTTGCAGGGCTGATGCTCGAACTCGCAAAGCGCCGGGCGCCGGTGAATGTTGTGGGCGTAGTCGGTTTGGTCGAAAACATGAACAGCGGCGGCGCGCAGCGGCCAGGTGATATCATCATTTCTATGTCGGGCCAGACAATCGAGATTTTGAACACCGACGCCGAGGGGCGTCTGGTACTGGCTGACCTGCTGACCTATACGCAGGAGTACATAAAACCGAAGTTCGCCGTCACGCTGGCGACATTGACCGGCGCAATAATCGTGGCGCTTGGCAAAGAATATGCCGGTGTGTTCAGCAATAACGACCAGCTTTGTGAAAGATTAGTAAGCGCGGGGCAAGATACGGATGAAAAGGTCTGGCGGCTGCCCCTCAGCGCAAAATATGACAAGCTGATCGACTCCAGCACAGCCGATATGAAGAACATTGGCGGCCGCGATGCTGGGTCGATAACGGCCGCGCAGTTTCTGAAACGTTTCGTGAACAACGATTTGCCATGGGCGCACATCGATATTGCTGGCACCGCCATGGCGTCACCGTCGACGGACATCAATCAGAGCTGGGGTTCAGGCTTTGGCGTGCGGCTGCTCGACAGGCTTGTGCATCGTTATTACGAAACCCCGTCCCCCAAGGACGCTGCTAGCTAATTTTCCATAATACCCCTTATGCGAATCACGCGACTTGCCAGATGGCATTTTGTCAAGATGATTAACGAGGTCTTAACGTGGATGATGTGGATGATGGTGAAAAAAAGCAGGCCGCAGACGCGTTAGTCCGGCTGTTGGACGTGGTGGCTGCGCTCCGGAGGCCGGTCACTGGCTGCGACTGGGATATCAAGCAGACGGCGAAGACGATTGTGCCTTACACCATCGAAGAAGCCTACGAAGTCGCCGAAGCAATAGAAATCTCCGATACAGAGAATCTTAAAGAAGAGCTTGGAGACTTGCTATTCAACGTCGTGTATCATGCAAGACTAGCCGAAGAATCGGGCGACTTCGATTTTGGCGCTATCGCGGCCGCCGCCGCCAACAAAATGATCCGGCGTCACCCGCATGTGTTTAAAGAGTCGGATGACCCACTTGCGATCGCCGCCCGCGCTAACCTTCCCGGCGTCTGGAGTTCAATTAAAGCCGCAGAGAAGGCGCTAAAATTATCCGAGTCTGGCCAAACCGCAGCGGCGCCAAGCGTGCTTGATGGCGTAGCGGTGGGGCAGCCTGCTTTATCGCGCGCCGTGAAGCTGCAAAAACAGGCGCGCGATGCCGGTTTTGATTGGCCGGATTTTTCACACGTTATCGCTAAAGTCGACGAAGAGCTCGCTGAGCTAAAGGCTGAGTTAGTGGACGGCGCTTCACCAGATGCCGCATATGAAGAGTTCGGCGACCTCATGTTCGCTCTTGTCGAGGTCGCGTGGCGACGCGGCTTCGATCCCGAGACGGCCCTCCGCGCCGCTAACGGCAAATTTACACGTCGTTTTCATGGCATTGAAGCCGCAGCTCGCGAGCAATCTAAAAAGCTCGACGAATTGTCATATGAGGAGCTTTTAGGTTTGTGGAGATCTGCAAAACTCTCGACATAATATTCAGCTAGACTTTATCAATACTGTTCCGCAAATGGTCGCCGCATCGCGTCCAGCCTTGCCGCATTCGCTGGATCGAGGCGCAAATGCATCCGCAAAAGTCCATCCTCATCTTCTTCGCGGGTGAGAACGCAAGCATTCTCGTAAATCCAATGCTGAAAACCACCTTCATTCGAGCCAATGGTTACGTCACGCAAAACATAGGCCTTCTGCAAAACGTCGGTAATTTGGCCTAGCAACTCGTCCAAACCCTCGCCATTGACAGCGGATACAAGCACAGATGGCTGCGCGCCGCGGGCTGAGAGTTTGTGCGTAATCGCCCGTTCGCTTTCGTTGAGCCTGTCGGACTTGTTCCACACCTCGATCACTGGCGTATTTTTGCCCGCCATGCCGACGCCAAGTTCATCAAGCACCGCGCAAACATCGGCCCGCTCGGCGTCCGTGTGGCTGGCCGCGATATCTCGCACATGCAAAATGATATCTGCCTCAGTGACTTCCTCAAGCGTCGCGCGGAAAGCGGCAATCAGCGATGTCGGGAGGTCAGAGATAAAGCCCACCGTGTCGGACAAAATCGCTTTGCCGCCGGTCGGCATTTTCAACTCGCGCATGGTCGGATCGAGCGTCGCGAACAGCATGTCCTCAGCCCGCACGTCAGCGCCAGTCAGCCGATTGAACAGCGTCGATTTGCCCGCATTCGTATAGCCGACGAGCGCAATCGCCGGGTAAGGCACGCGACGGCGGCTCTGGCGATGTAGCGTGCGCGTGCGTGTCACCGTTTCCAGTTCGGCGCGAATAGCGGTGATACGCTCGCCGATATGACGGCGATCTGCTTCAATTTGGGTTTCGCCAGGGCCACCGAGGAAGCCGAAGCCGCCGCGCTGCCTGTCGAGGTTTGTCCAGGATCGAACAAGGCGGCTCTTTTGATATTGCAGATGAGCCAATTCAACCTGCAAACGCCCTTCCCTCGTCCGCGCGCGCTCACCAAAAATTTCAAGAATCAGGCCTGATCGGTCGAGGACTTTCACGTTCCAGGCGACTTCAAGATTTCGTTGCTGAACGGGCGTTACAGCATGGTCGATAATGACTAACCCTGCCTCAGTCGCTTTAATCGTCTCCCGAATCTCCGCAACCTTGCCCTTGCCAATGAGCGTTGCGGGCCGCGTATTGCCCACGCGGACGACAGTTTGCGCCGCAACCTCAAGCCCCAGCGCTTTTGCAAGTCCTGCGGCTTCCTCAAGCCTTGCCTCTGGCGACCGGGCAATAGCGGACGCTGAACGCGACGCGCCGCCATGCGTTGAGAACCAGGGTGCTAGGACAACAACCCGGCCCGTTTTAGCTTGGGAAGATACGCCATCAGCGTCACGATTATGTCTGTCAGATGCCGTTTTCAACTACTTGGCGGGCTCCCGTTTTGTTCATTGTCTAGGAATGAAATGGGGCCGCCGGGCATGATTGTCGAGATGGCATGCTTATAAACAAGCTGAGAATGGCCGTCACGACGGAGCAGAACGCAGAAATTGTCGAACCAGGTGACAATGCCCTGTAATTTTACTCCGTTCACCAGGAAAATCGTTAGCGGGGTCTTATGCTTTCGCACGTGGTTGAGAAAAGCGTCTTGCAGGCTTTGCGGGCGTTCTGCGGCCATGGATCATCCGTTCTTATTGCTTGCGGTTTTTTGCACCGCCCGTTTGTTTTTGTTATGGCTTCTGAGGATCGCCAAGGCTCTATCTGTCTCTTTTCTCTTTAAAGACACACATTCCAGAGCAAAGCGTTAGCCCCCATCGGCATTGCTTGTTCTTGATAGTTTTAATTAATTTCATAACGGCTACGTTAACAAAACATGTTTCGATGACGTTTCTGCGTGATTATGGAACAAACGCCGCATTTCAGTTGCGAAGTTGCCCGGAACGCCATCACCGATGAACGCGCCATCAATGCTCACGACAGGCATAACCAGAGCCGAGGCCGAAGTAAGGAAAGCCTCGCGCGCGCTTTTCGCTTCTTCAACGCTGAACGCCCTTTCCTCAAAACTATAGCTGCTTTGCGCCAGACCGGCCAACAGGACTTGGCGCGTAACGCCACGCAAAATTCCCGTATCGGCCTGACGTGTGACGAGAACGCTATCGCGGTTTAAAATCCAGGCGTTGTTGGACGCGCCCTCGGTGACATACCCGGCATCATCGACAAACCAAGCGTCATCGGCGCCCGCGTCCTTTGCCGTCTGCTTGGCGAGCGCGTTCGGCAATAGCGAGATGCTCTTGATATCGGGTCGGCGCCAGCGAATGTCTGGCACCGTAATAATTTTCAGGCCTCGCGCGGCTTTGGCGTCGTTTGCAGCGGGAGACGCGCGTCGCGCAAGGCATATGACGCCGCAAGGCGTGTCAGCGGCCGGGAAAATGAAGTCCCGCCGCGCGGCCCCGCGTGTAATCTGAAGGTAAACCGTGCCATTTACGACGCCGTTGCGACGCACGGTTTCGCGCAGGATGACGCCAATGGCGCGCAAACTCATGGGCGGTGTGATTTGCAACTCACCAAGAGAGCGCAGCAAACGCTGCATGTGCAAGCGCTCATCGACAAGGCAACCGTTCAAAACTTCGCACACTTCATAAACGCCGTCGGCAAACTGGACACTGCGGTCCTCGACATGAATATGCGCATCGGGGTAGTTGCGATACTCTCCGTTGACATAGATGATGCGTGACATGAGATGCCAAATTTGCCGTAAATGAAACAGACCAGCATAAATGAAACAAACGGCTGTAAGTGAAACTCAAGAAACTCAAGCTGTGGAAGGTTTAGTGGCGAAACTCGCCGCCCCTGTCGGATGAATTAACGCCCAGCGCGCGCAATTTCCGGTGCAGCGCTGACCGCTCCATGCCCACGAACTCCGCCGTGCGCGAAATGTTGCCGCCAAACCGGTTGATCTGCGCCATCAGATATTCACGCTCGAAAATCTCGCGCGCATCGCGCAATGGCAGCGACATCAGATGCTCGCCCCCTGCCCCATTCGGCGACAAGGGCACGGTGGAGGAAATATCGTCGGGCAGCATTTCCGCCGTGATGATTGTTTCGGAGTCGCCACCAACCATAATCATTAGCCGCTCGATGATGTTGCGGAGCTGACGCGCATTGCCCGGCCAGTCATGCGATTGCAAAACCGCCATGGCGTCGTCGCCGATGCGGCGCGGCGGCAAGCCTGTGGATGTGCTAATTTGCTGGACAAAATGCTCGACAAGCTCGGGGATGTCATCCCGCCTGTCGGACAGACCCGGCACGCGCAGTGGAACCACCGCGAGGCGGTGGAACAGGTCTTCGCGGAAGCGTCCAGTGGACATTTCGCGTTCAAGATCGCGGCTGGTGGACGATACGATGCGAACGTCCACATGCACTTTTGGGCCACCGCCAAGACGCTGGAATTTCTGCTCCACGAGGACGCGCAGAAGCTTGCCCTGCGTTTCCGTCGGCATGTCTGCCACTTCGTCGATGTAAAGCGTGCCGCCATGGGCTTCTTCGAGAGCGCCGACTTTGCGTGCGGTTGCGCCGTTTTCTTCAACCCCGAAAAACTCAACCTCGACACGGTCTGGCGCCATCGCGGCGGCATTGATGGCGACGAACGGCCCCTGAACGCGCAGCGACAAATGATGCATGACGCGCGCCGCAAGCTCCTTGCCCGATCCCGACGGCCCGCTAATCATGACGCGGCTGTTGGTCGGCGCCACTTTCTCAATCGACTGGCGCAGGTGGTTGATCGCGCTAGACTTGCCGACAAGCTCCGTGCCGTAAGGGCTGCGCTCGCGCAACTCGCGGTTTTCGCGTTTCAGTTTCGACGCCTCAAGCGCGCGCGCCGTCACATGCACGAGTCGGTCGGCCTTAAATGGCTTCTCGATATACTCATATGCGCCGCGCTTTATCGCTGTTACGGCTGTCTCGATATTGCCGTGGCCGCTGATAATGACGATTGGCAAATCCGGGTGATGGCGTTTGACGCGCGCCAAGACTTCAAGGCCGTCAAGCTTTGAGCCTTGCAGCCAGATATCGAGGATGACCAGCGACGGGCGGCGCAACTCGATGGATGCAATCGCTTCGTCGCTGTCTTTCGCCGTGCGCGTGCGATGGCCTTCGTCTTCGAGAATGCCCGCAATCAGCTCCCGGATGTCGGCTTCATCGTCGACAATGAGGATGTCAGACGCCATAAGTCACTCCATTTTTTCCGCGTTTAGCCTGACGCTTAACCGCAGCCTCGCCTGACTTCGCTTTTGTCTTCGGCTTTTCAACCGCTGCATCAACAGCGTCCGGAGATCTCACCAGTGGCAACGCTATGCGAACGATAGCGCCCTGCGTAAGGCCGTCATGCCCGGTTGCGTCTTCGAGTTCAAGGACGCCGCTGTGCTGTTCCGTTATGCGCTGAACTATGGCAAGGCCGAGACCTGTACCCTTTTGTCTGGTTGTCACGTATGGCTCGATCAGACGGTGACGGTTCTCTTTCGGCAAACCGCAGCCGTTGTCCGCGACCTCGATCAGCGCCCTCACCTTTTCATCCTTAACCCGGACAATGATGCGACCGTCTCTCGGTTCTATAGCCTGCGCCGATGCAATCGCCTCGCCCGCGTTTTTGACCAGATTCGTAACAGCCTGCGTAATCAAACGCCGGTCGCATTGCGTAACAATCGGGTCATCTGGAATTTCAAGCAAATAGGTGATTTCGGGGTGACTCATTTGAAACAGTATAACAGCTTCTTTGACCAGTTCGCCAATGTTATGGTCCTCAATAACTGGCGTTGGCATGCGAGCGAATGACGAAAATTCGTCAACCATACGCCCGATATCTCCCACATGGCGGATGATTGTATCCGTGCAACGGTCGAATATTTCCCGGTCATGCGTGATAGAGTCGCCATATTTGCGTCGGATGCGCTCGGCGGAAAGCTGGATTGGGGTAAGCGGATTTTTAATTTCATGAGCGATGCGGCGCGCCACGTCAGCCCACGCCGAGGTGCGTTGCGCGACAACCAGATCGCTCACATCATCGAAAGTTAGCACCACGCCGTAATCCAGCTTACCCTCGCTTTCGCGGGTAACGCGCACAGCATAATTGCGCTCCGAGCCGTCGCGGATAATGGTAACGTTCTGCTGCAACGGCTTCTTGCCCTGACGCTGCGACTTGGCCAGCAGCACGCCAAATTCGGGCACAACGCTGTTCAGATGGCTCCCGACAAGGTCGTCCTCGTTCAGCCCCAAAAGCGCAACGGCCGACTTATTGGCGAGCGTGATCTCCCCATCCGGATCGAGGCCCAGCACCCCTGCCGTGACGCCAGACAGCACCGCCTCGATAAACCGGCGCCGTTCGTCAAGTTCGGCGTTGGCGTTGACCAGTTCGCTGCGCTGCTTGCGCAGATCGGCCGTCATTTTATTGAAAGTCGTGCCAAGCTGGCCAACGTCGCCCTGCTTGGCCTCGGCCTCTACATGAACGTCCAGATTGCCTTCCGAGACCTGCTGCGCCGCGCCGATCAGCTTGCGGATGGGCGCAATCAACCATTTCGCGAACCATAGACCAAACCAGATGGCGGTCAGCAGCAAAGTGAACGTAATTGCCGCGTACATCATCACGAATACGAACTGGACGTTGGCGCGCTGCTGCTCCAGCTTGCTGTAATCGTTTACGTTCGCCTGGGTTTTCTGCAGGTGACGGATAACATCCTGGCGCACCGGCCGTATGACGTAAAGATAGGCGTCATCGAGGTTGTTCAGCTTTTTGATGGCGCCCACGCCCCCCGTATACTCTGGGCCGAGAATGACGACCTTGCCCTCGCGCGCGCGTTCTAGCGCACCCGGCGGGGGCTTACCTTGCGCGAAAGCCTTAGTGTCGCCAGCAACCGCGACATGTGCCCCCGAACCATCCATCAGATATGCGACGGGCAGATTGCGAAATGTGGCCTGAGCGTTGAAAAGCTTGAGAAACGCTTCCGGATTTTCCTCACGCAGTTTGGCTGAACTCTCAATTTGCTCGGCCATGCCCAGCAATTCGGCGCGGATGATCTGTCCATGCTCCTGCACGTAGGTGTTGGCGACATCGAGCGAGTTTTGCACGATGGATTTGACGCGCGTGGAGAACAAACCCTCCATGACGCGGTCAAGCGACACCGTTGCGAACGTGGCGAGGATGATTGCCGGGATAATAGAGACGAGCGTGAAAAGGCCCAGAATACGAACATGAAGCCCTGCGCCCGCCGCCTGCCGTTTGCGCGCCCGCCACAAATCGACAAGCTGGAAGGCGACAGCGCCCATAAGCGCCAGAACGAGCACCACGTTGATAAGCAGCACCGTTACGACGACATTGTGGGTCGGCGGGATTGGCGTGAGACCGTTTAAAATAAGATAGGTTGCAAAACCGGAGATGAGCGAAAGAACAACAATTCCGAGACCGATGCGGAACGTCCATCTTCCTGATGGGTTAAGACGCGAAAAGCCCAACTTCCCCAGCGCGGCTTGAAACCGCCTCGCTGTCGCCGACTTTGGGTCTGGAGTGTGCATATCCAAGGAGTTTTTCAATCGGCTTTTCCGGTCTCTTATAACCCGTTAAGTGAACGTCTCAAGCAAATTAAATTTTACTTAAGTCGCATTTGCTAGCCTCGTCTGGGATGGCCGCACACATGGATTTCGCTCAAATTGGCGCAACCGGCGCAAATAAGCAACCATTATGTGACATTATAGAAACAATACAGTTTTGTGAAAACTGCGTACAGCATTTCATGATAATTTTCCGGCTGCAACCGTCATACGACAAATGGTTGTGACATCAGATTGACGACACCAAGGCATGCGAGAGCAGATGGAAGCTAGGTCGCTGGCCTAATGATCCTGATTTTATGTTCTTTGACCTTTTTGCGTAACGTATTCCGGTTCAAGCCTAAAAGTTCGGCGGCGCGTATCTGATTGCCCCGCGTGGCGGCAAGCGCGGCGGCGATCATTGGGGTTTCAATCTCCTGCAGAATGCGGTCATATAAACCTGCGGGCGGCAAATCCTCGCCGAAATTGGCGAAATAGTCGGACAGATACCCCTCCATCCACTCACTCAATGTCGATTGTCCACCGCCGCGCGCCTCGGCTGCGGAAGGCTGCGCTGTCGCGAGTTCGTTATCGATGATATCGCGCGTGATGGTGTCCTGCGCATAAAGCGCGGTAAGGCGCCGCACCATATTTTCCAGTTCGCGGATATTGCCCGGCCAGTTGTGGCGCTTCAGGCGGTCGAATGCGTCCGGCATGATCGTCTTACGCGGCAGCCCGAGTTTTTCTCCGATAGCGCCAAAATGATGTACGAGATCGGGGATATCCTCTGTGCGCTCGCGCAAAGGCGGTAGACGGAGCGGCACGACATTTAGCCGGAAAAACAAATCCTCGCGGAACAGGCCATGGCTAATTTGCTGATCCAGATTTTTATTGGTGGCGGCGACGATGCGGACATCGGTGCGGATAGGCGTGCGCCCGCCGACTGTGGTGAATTCGCCTTCCTGCAGGACGCGCAGCAGCCGCGTCTGCGCCTCCATGGGCATGTCACCGATCTCGTCGAGGAAAAGCGTGCCGCCATCCGCCTGCTCAAAACGCCCGATGAGCCGGTTGTGCGCGCCCGTGAACGCGCCCTTCTCATGGCCGAACAGCTCGGACTCGATCAGCTCGCGCGGAATAGCCGCCATATTGACCGCGATGAACGGACCGTTGCGGCGCTGGCCGAAATTGTGGAGCGCACGTGCCACTAGCTCCTTGCCCGTGCCGGATTCGCCCGTCACCATCACGGTCAGGTCGGTGTTCATCAGCCGCGCCATAATGCGATACACGTCCTGCATGGCGGGCGAGCGGCCAATGAGCGGCAAATTGTCGGTTTCAGGATCGCGCTTTGCGGGGATCTTCACGCCGCGAGGCTCTTTTAGCGCGCGCCCGACAACCGCCACCAGCTCTTTCAGGTCGAATGGTTTGGGCAGATACTCGTAAGCGCCGCGCTCGGTCGCCGTAATCGCAGTCATAAACGTGTTCTGCGCGCTCATAACTATGATGGGCAGGTCCGGCCGGATTTTCTTGATGCGGGGTATGAGATCGAACGCGCTCTCATCGGGCATCACAACATCGGTGATGATGACATCGCCCTCGCCCTGGCTGACCCAGCTCCACAGCGTGGCTGCGTTTGAGGTTGCGCGCGGAGAGTATCCAGCTCGCGCCAGCGCTTGATTAACCACGGTTCTGATCGCGGCGTCGTCATCGGCGATCAGAACATTCCCACGTCCCATCCGTTAATGCTCCTTCGATTTTCTATCGCCCGGATGATACATCGGCATCATAACGCGGAACGCGGTTTGCCGGGCTTTGGCGTCGCATTCGATAATGCCGCCATGGTCGTTGACGATCTTGGCGACAAGGGCGAGACCCAGTCCTGCCCCCGCCGGCTTGGTCGTGACAAAGGGCTCGAACAGATGCGGGCGCAGTTCTTCGGAAATGCCCGGGCCGTTGTCGATGACGCTGATTTCCAGCGGCAGGCTGACGCGCGACTCGGAGTTTGGCGTAGAAATGCGCAGGCCCGGCTTGAAGGCGGTAGCGAGCGTGATCTGCCCATCCCCGCGATGCTGACCGATGGCTTCCGATGCGTTTTTCACGAGGTTCAAAAAAACCTGAATAAGCTTGTCCCGGCTGCCCGGCACGGGTGGCAGTGATGGATCGAAGTTCTGAACAAAGTTGACGTGCCGCCCAAAGCCGTTAACCGCGATTTTTTTGACGTGATCGAGAACCACGTGAATGTTGACCGGCTCGAATTTGATCGGACGTTCGTCGCCGAACACCTCCATGCGGTCGACTAGCGTGCAGATGCGATCCGTTTCCTGGCAGATCAATTGCGCCAGCAAGCGGTCATCCCCCTCAACGCCAGTCTCCAGAAGCTGCGCCGCGCCTCTGATGCCGGACAACGGATTCTTGATTTCATGCGCAAGAATAGCCGCCATGCCAGACACCGAGCGGGCGGCGCCGCGATGCGAAAGCTGCCGCTCGATCATCTGCGCCATGGAGCGCAGTTGCAGCATGATAAGAACCTGGGATTCGTCCTCCGGTAGCGTTGACGCATAAACGTCCACTATTCGATGCACCATGGAGTCAGGCGTGCTGAGGTCGATAGCGTATTCATTGACCGTCGCGTTAGACCGCCGAACCTGGGAAACAAGGGCGATAAGTGGGCTGGCGAAAGGTGCAAGGGCCGGGAGTTTTCGTTTCAGCAAAACCCTTACGCTGGCGCCGAAAAACATCTCCGCTGCGGAATTTGCGTAAGTTACATAATCGTTTATATCGATGAGAAGCACCGGATGCGGAAGCGCGTCCAACATGGCTGTGGGCGAAATATGCGCCCTCATGGATGGTCTATTACGAATGGTCTTGTCTTTGATGTCCAGCATCGGACTTAACACCTGCACACGAATTAATCACAAAATTAAAAGCCTATATGATAGGCATCATAGCAAATGAATTCGATCTGTCAGCAATCATTTTGCAGTGCGACAAGTTGTCGGAAAAAGCAGCGGAACAATTCTGTGCCATTAAGATGCACGACAATCTCTAGGAGGATGTAATTGCGCATTGCAGCCATTATCGTGGCGGGGGGCAGCGGCAGCCGGGCGTCACGCTCTCTTAACGATATTCCAAAGCAGTACGTATCGGTTGGCGGGCAGCCAATGCTTGCCCGAACGCTGCGGATTTACGAAACACATCCGCAGATTTCCCGCACGCTCACGGTCATTCGCGATTGCGACGCCGATTTATATCAGGCTTGCTCGGGCGCGGCGCATTCACGCCGGATGGCGCCTGTTCATGGCGGTGAAACGCGCCAGCAATCCGTGCTGAACGGCTTGCGTGCGCTTAAAGACGAGGCGCCTGACTTCGTGCTCATTCATGATGCAGCGCGGCCATTTATAACCCATGCGATTATTGATCGGGTCATCCTCGCCTTACGTGAATCGGTGGGCGCCATCGCGGCGACGCCTGTGGTGGACACTCTAAAGCGAGGCGCGGCTGGCATGATCGAGCAAACGGTGGATCGTGTGGGGTTGTGGGGCGCGCAGACGCCCCAGGGCTTTCGTTTCGCAGACATTCTTGAGGCGCATGAGGCGGCTGCAATGGCGGGACGCACGCAGTTCAGCGATGACGCCTCGATCGCGGAGTGGCGAGGCTTGCGCGTGGCGCTGGTTGACGGTTCGAGAGAAAACTGGAAAATCACTACGGCTGAAGATTTGGCGCGAGCGGACAGGGTTTTCATGAACGGCTGGGAAACGCGGTTGGGGACGGGCTTCGACGTGCATTCGTTCGAGCCGGGCGATTTCGTCACCCTGTGCGGCGTGGGCGTGAAGCATACGCACAAATTAAATGGGCATTCGGATTCGGATGCGCCGCTACACGCGCTTACCGACGCGCTTCTCGGCGCGATTGGCGCGGGCGACATCGGCGATCATTTTCCACCGTCCGACATGCAATGGAAAGGCGCCGACAGCGCGATTTTCCTGCGCCATGCACGCGATCTGATCGCGGCGCGCGGCGGACGCATAGTCAACGTGGACTTAACGATACTGGCCGAGCGACCGAAAATCGCGCCGCATCGCGGCGCCATGCGCGCCTGCGTTGCCGGGATCTTGGAGATCGATATAGATCGCGTTGGGCTAAAGGCGACCACAATGGAAACGCTAGGATTTATTGGTCGCCGCGAGGGGCTTGCCGCAATGGCCTCGGCCTCCGTTGCGCTGCCTATGAAATCGGATGGGATGACATGACCCCGGATTTACTTGACCTCGCCGCACAGGTTTTAACCGCATGCCGCGAGCGCAAACTCAAGCTTGCGACCGCTGAATCCTGCACGGGTGGTCTTATCTCTGCGTATCTAACCGAAATCCCCGGCTCATCGGACGTCTTCGACCGCGGCTTCGTCACATATTCAAACGACGCTAAAATCGAGATGCTCGAAGTACCGGCGGAAACCATCGCGATGTGGGGAGCCGTGTCAGAGGAGACAGCGCGCGCCATGGCTGCAGGCGCTCGGGCCCGCTCACCCGCCGAGATAACTGTAGCTGTGACGGGTATCGCAGGGCCTGGCGGAGGTTCGCCGGCAAAGCCAGTCGGCCTCGTATATCTGGCGTGCGTCGTGCGCAGAAAATCCGCAGATATCGGCACGGCGCCAAACGTCTTTCTGAAGGAATACAATTTCGGGGAGATCGGCCGCGCCGCCGTGCGCGAGGAAACGGTGAAGGCCGCTTTTATGCTTCTTCTGGCCGCGCTTGGAGATGAGCCAAAGGCGTGATGCCGCCCTGGCCATAAATCGCGTCCGCCCTCGCCTCGAAAGCGGCAGAGAATTTGCGGAAGGCCTGATCGAACACCGCACCGGCCAGAAGCTGGAAGGCGCGCGAGTGGAACTCGTAATCTATGGCGAAGCGTACGTCGCACCCGCCCGCCTCGGCGCTGGCGAAACTCCAACGGTTTTCGAGCTTGCGGAACGGCCCATCCAGATAATTGGCGACGATGGCGCCCTCCTCCGGCTTGAGCACGACGCGGCTGGTGAAGCTCTCGCGGATAAATTTGTACGCAACCGTCATTCGCGCGATGAGAACCTCATGTCCGCCCTCGCGACGCCGCTCGGTGATGCGCAGCGCCTCGCACAGCGGCATGAACTCCGGATAGCGCTCGATATCCGCGACGAGCGCGAACATGTTTTGCGGCGAATGCCGCACCCGGCGTGTGGTGGAGAAGGATGGCATTTAATACTTGGCCGAAAGACGAGGAAACAGAGTCATCAAATTGTCTTCCTCCCAACGCTCGCCCGCAGGCTCTGCGCCCTCGGTTGAAAAATCGCGGTTAAGCTCCTTGATCGCCTTTTGCTCATAAATTTCAAGTGTAATATAACCAAAGGTTTCTAGGTCTGGCATATCGATATACTCGACATCAGCCAAGGAGTCAGGATTTTCCAACGCTTTTTCAAACGTGCCCACTCCCTCTGAAATCAGCCAGTCTCGAAAATATCGAAAGCTGTCATCAGAACATCCGCCAAGCATTATGTAAGCAGCGCCCCAGAGATCCCAGCGATAGGCTTGCCTTAATTGAGCGTCGTAATGGTTTTGAAATGACTGCAGCTCTTCGGCTGGTAAATCTTGCAGCCGCTCGCGAAGCTTTTTGATACGTTCGTCAAGGTCTGCGCCAGCGGCGGCGCGAACGATGTTGATATGATCCCAAAATTGATCGACTTGCATCGCGACGGTTCTCTCAACAATTAACCAGCAAAAAATCAGTGATTATCTGATGCTCGCTGGCGGGCGGCGCGGAGTTTCGCGAAATCGTCGCCCGCATGATAGCTGGAGCGGGTCAGCGGGCTGGCGGAGACCATCAGAAAGCCTTTGGCATAAGCGACTTGCTCGTAGGCCTTGAACTCGTCCGGCGTCACGAAGCGGATGATGGCGGCGTGTTTACGGGTCGGCTGCAAATACTGGCCAATAGTGAGGAAATCTACATCCGCCGCGCGCAGGTCGTCCATGAGTTGCAACACCTCGTTGCGCTCCTCCCCCAGCCCGACCATGATGCCCGATTTTGTGAAAACCTGGGGGTCAAGCTCCTTGGCGCGCTGCAGCAGCCGCAGCGAGGCGAAATAGCGCGCGCCGGGGCGGATGGTGAGGTAAAGCGACGGCACGGTTTCGAGGTTATGGTTGAACACGTCGGGACGCGCCTCGATCACCGCCTCAAGCGCGTTGTCCGGTTTGCGCAGAAAATCTGGCGTCAGCACCTCGATGGTCGTGCCCGGCGATGCGGCCTGGATCGCGCGGATAACCTCGGCAAAGTGCGCGGCGCCGCCGTCGGCAAGATCGTCGCGGTCAACGCTCGTGATAACCACATGCGCCAAGCCAAGCTTGGCAACAGCGTCGCCCACCCTGCCCGGCTCGCCCGCATCCAGCGGTCCCGGCATGCCGGTCTTTACATTGCAGAAGGCGCAGGCGCGCGTGCAGGTGTCGCCCATAATCATCATGGTGGCGTGGCGCTGCTGCCAGCACTCGCCAATGTTCGGGCAGCCCGCCTCCTCGCACACGGTATGCAGCCCGTGCTCGCGCACGATAGCCTGCGTTTCCTTGTAGAGCGGCGATCCGGGTGCCTTGACCCGGATCCAGTCCGGCTTACGCAGCATCTCCGTGTCCTGTCGCCGCGCCTTTTCAGGGTGCCGCACCGCCGGTTTTGTAGCGTCTAAAATTACGACCATCTGGTCCGCCAGTTCGCGAGGATTTATTAAACCTATAGATAGCTGTCCCCACATGGAAAGGGAAGCGGCTGATAATGCGCCATGCGCGCGCCGCATCACGCACGATCACTCGTTTTACACGTTTGCGTGTAACCTCAATCTTAATGCGCCGTTTGCGTGTTTAATATACGTCCCCTAGTCTGGGACGCAACAACAGGGAAACCCCATGCGTAACACATTGAAAACCATCCTGGCCGCAGCGGCCGTGACAACAGCGTTTGTCGGCGCCAGCTTTGCTGAAAAGTCTGTCACAGTAGGCGGCGCGCCAATGTATGCGTCGAAAAACATTGTCGAAAACGCTGTAAACTCGAAAGATCACACCACGCTTGTCGCGGCTCTGAAAGCTGGCGATTTGGTGAAAACACTATCGAGCGAAGGCCCATTCACGGTTTTCGCGCCAACCAACGCGGCTTTTGAAAAGCTGCCAGCCGGCACGGTAGACACGCTGTTGAAGCCTGAAAACAAGAAGATGCTCGTCGGCATCCTGACCTATCATGTCGTACCAGGCAAACTGACTGCCGAAACCATTGCCGGAAAGATCAAAAGCGGCGGCGGTAAAGCTGAGCTGACAACCGTAGAAGGCGAAAAACTGACGCTGATGGCAAGCGGCGGAAATGTCATGATTACGGATGCCAAAGGCGGCACAGCGACCGTGACTATTGCTGACGTTCTGCAATCGAATGGCGTTATCCACGTGGTTGACAACGTGCTTCTGCCAAAAGGCTAATATCTCATCTAGCCGAAAAACCAAAAGCTTCGAGGACGCCGAGCCTCGAAGCTTTTTTATGCTATATATGTTCTGCTTATGTTCTTGCTTTTGAGTAAAAATCCATTTAGGCATGCGTCTCCCGATAACTAGGCGATGTCAATGCATCAAGACACTTCCAAGCCTCTCAGATATCTCTTCATCGACTTCAACAGCTACTTTGCCAGCGTGGAACAGCAGGTGCGCCCGCATTTGCGCGGACGCCCAGTTGCCGTCGCGCCCTTGATGAGCGACAGCACATGCGCCATCGCGGCAAGCTATGAGGCGAAGGCGTTCGGCATTCGCACTGGCACATCTATTCGTGACGCCAAGCGGATGTGCCCGGATTTGGTCATCGTACCCGCAAGGCATGAAGTTTACGTCGAATACCACCATAAACTGCTGGAGGAGATTGACCGTCACATCCCCGTTCACAAAGTGTGGTCGGTGGACGAAATGGCGTGCAAGCTCGATAAAACCGAGCGAACGCCTGATGCCGCGCGAGACTTAGCGCATCGCATCAAACGCGGCATCGCCGAGCGGGTGGGCGAATGCCTGAAATCGTCGATTGGCGTCGCGCCGTCGAGCTTGCTGGCAAAAATTTGCACCGATTTACAGAAGCCAGATGGGCTGGTGATCCTGCGCGACGAGGACTTGCCCGGACCGCTGCTAAACTTAAAGCTTAGAGATTTACCCGGTATTGGCGAGCGCATGGAGCAACGCCTGACAAAAGCTGGCGTGACCAGTGTGGGCAGGCTATGGAGCCTTGCTCCGAAACAGGCGCGCGCTATCTGGGGCAGCGTTGGCGGCGAGCGCTTCTGGTATTCGCTGCATGGCTTCGACGTGCCGGATTTAGCGACAAATAAGTCCGTTATCGGCCACAGCCGGGTGCTCGATCCGCAAAGCCGCCGCCCGCGTGAGGCGCGGCTTGTCGCCCGCACTCTGGCTATGAAGGCGGCTTACCGGCTACGCCATTACGGGCTGGCGGCCGGCGGATTTTTCCTCGCTGGCGACAAATGGGAGTCCGGCTGGGCCTCGCAGGCGCGCTTCAGCCCGACGCAGGACAGTTTCGAGTTGCTAAAATGGCTGGACGCGCTGTGGCCGGGTTTGGTGCGCTCGGCGGGACGCAACCCGCAGTTCCGGCACGTGCAAATCGGCCTGTTCAATCTAGTTGAAATGAAGGCGCGCCAGCCTGACTTATTCATCCGAGCTGATGAAGCGCTGACCCCAGCAGGCAAATCCGAACGGCTGTGGGATATGTTCGATGCGGTCAACGAGAGCTACGGCGGAGATACTTTAACGCTCGCCTCGCAAATCGGTCAGGAATTGCACTACGCAGGCGCTAAAATCGCCTTCAACCGCGTTCCGGACCAGTCCGAGTTCCACCAAACCGCACTGGAAGATGCCGAAGGCAAAAGAGCCGCGCTGCGCGTCGCCCTCGCGCTAAAGCCGCGCCGCTCCGTGGGCTGGGGGAAAACCTTTACCATGCCGACGGCGGCTTGAACTTATCTCCTAGCTCCGTCTATAGTTTTAAGCCTGTTACCGGAGGGGGTTCGCAAATAGTTCAGTCGCGTACATCGACATATGACACAGATATTGACGGCCGCGAACTGGGATCAGAAATGGACAGCGCGGCCGTAGGCGTCGAGCACGGATTCGTGCATCATCTCGGATAGCGTCGGGTGCGGGAAGATGGTGCGCATCAACTCGGCCTCCGTGGTCTCCAGGGTTTTGGCGATGCCGTAGCCCTGGATTAGCTCGGTGACTTCCGCGCCGATCATGTGCGCGCCGAGCAGCTCGCCTGATTTGGCGTCAAACACTGTTTTAATTAGCCCTTCGGGCTCACCAAGCGCAATGGCTTTACCATTGGCTTGATACGGGAAACGCCCTACTCTCACCTTGTGTCCGGCTGCTTTCGCCGCAGCTTCTGTTAGGCCTACGCTCGCCACCTGCGGCGTGCAGTATGTGCATCCGGGGATATTGCGCACATTCAGCGGATGCACGTCGTTCAACCCGGCGATTTTCTCGACGCAAATGACGCCCTCATGGCTCGCTTTGTGCGCCAGCCACGGCGCGCCGGTTACATCCCCAATAGCGTAAACACCGGGCGCGCCGGTACGGCCCCACTCGTCGATGACTATGTGCCCGCGCTCCACTTTTACGCCGAGTGCTTCCAGGCCGAGGTTTTCCGTATTGCCTGTAATTCCAATCGCAAGAACCGCACGGTCAGCTTCCACAACGCTGGTTTTTCCGGCCGCGCTTAAAGTGGCCTTGACGCTGTCCGCGCCTTTTTCCAACTTTTCAACCTTCGCGCCGGTGCGAATGATCATGCCCTGCTTCTCGAAGCTTTTGCGGGCGAGCGCCGAAATCTCCTCGTCCTCAACCGGAAGGATGCGATCCATGATCTCCACAACCGTCACTTTTGCGCCGAGGCCGCTATAAAAGCTGGCGAACTCAATACCGATTGCGCCGCTCCCGATCACGATCAGCGATTTCGGCATGGCGGGCGGCAACATCGCTTCCTTGTATGTCCAGATAAGCTTGCCGTCCGGCTCCAGGCCGGGAAGGGTTCGCGCCCGCGCGCCTGTCGCCACAATAATATGCTTTGCCGTCACATCCGGTGCGGCTTTGCCGTCCTTGCCCGTCACGGCGATAACGCCGCCGCCCTTGAGCTTGGCTGACCCATCGATCACCGCAACCTTGTTTTTCTTGAGCAAAAATCCGACGCCGCTTGTCAGCTTTGCCGCCACTTTGCGGGAGCGCGCCACGATCTTGGGCAGATCGAAACTCACCTCTTTCGCAGACAGGCCGAACTCATCCAGGTGTTGCATCATCCGGTAGATTTCGGATGTGCGCAAAAGCGCCTTGGTCGGGATACAGCCCCAGTTAAGGCAAATCCCGCCCAGATGCTCGCGTTCGATGACGACGGTCTTTAGCCCTAGTTGCTCCGCCCGGATGGCCGCGACATAGCCGCCCGGCCCTGCGCCGATGACCGCCAAGTCGAATGAGGTGTCCGCCATGTCATAGCCCCCGAGTAATTATCAGCCGCCAGTGAATAGTCGACCGGGCGCTGCAAAAGAACAATAGCTCTATCGTAAGGCGCGGGCGCGTTTGTGTCCGCCGGAAGTAACGCCACCTGCTTAAATCCGTGGAGTCCATAAAATTTAATGGCTCCAGGGTTGCCCGCTCCCACCTCCAGAGTCAGACGTTTGCAATTTTGCGCTGCCGCTTTTGCGTGCGCGGCCTCCAGCAAGGTGCGGCCAAGGCCAAAGTTCTGGAAGTCTGGGTATAACGCAAGCGTGTTCACGTAAAAGCTTGCGGGCGCTAAATCCTCAACATCCATCGTCGGGCGCAGATAGTTGGGAAGCGCGCACAGCTTCCCGGATGCGGCGAGTTTTGAAACCCGGAAGCCGAGCAATACGCCGACCGTCCGGTGGCCAATTTGAACCAGCAATGAGTGTTTCACCGCGAAATTTTGCGCGTGGCGGGCCTCAAGCACTGCCGACATATCGATGATGTGCCCGTCGCTGCAATGTGTGGGCTTGGGAAAGTCCGGCGGGCTATCGCCGGAGATAATGATAAGGTCTGCGATGGATGCGGCGTCAGTGCCCCGTGCGGTGCGCAGGCGAAAGGGTTCATGCAAAGCATGAGAGTATGTCATAGGATCAATCTGTGAATTTTCGATATTAGACTTGCGGCTTGTCGATACTCAGCCAGCAAAAGGTTCTCTTCGCAGCAACGGTCAATGGCGCTGCATTGTATCAAACGAAGTGCGCTTCGCGGGCTCTGCCCGAAAGTGCTTGAACATGCGCAGATCATGCTGCGCGGGTGGTCGATTTATTTGATCGTTATTTCTCGTTTTTTGATTCAAGAACAATATATGCTAGCATTTTGGCGAGGTCATCAGAAATGTCAAGCCCCCACGCACGAGGCTATAAAAGCATAGTCACCGGCTCTTCGATAAATCCTTTGAATGCCGCCAGAAGTTGGGCGCCCAACGCGCCGTCCACCACCCGGTGATCGCACGAGAGCGTGACCGACATCACGGTTGCGACGTTTAGCGCGCCGCCCTTTACCACCGGACGCTGTTCGCCTTCGCCGATGGCGAGAATGGTCGAGTGGGGGGGGTTAATCACCGCGTCGAACGCTTTGACGCCGAACATGCCCAAATTAGAGATCGAACTTGTCCCGCCCTGATACTCGTGAGGGGCAAGACGACGCTTGCGGGCGCGCTCCGCCAGATCCTTCATTTCATTCGATATCTGCACCAGCGTTTTCGTTTCGGCGGAGCGAATAACCGGGGTGAACAGCCCGCCTTCGACCGCGACGGCGACCGCCACGTCCGAGCGTTTGTGCTGCAAAAGCCCTCGCTCACTCCATATGGCGTTCGCGCCGGGCACGCGCTGAAGCGCCAGCGCCAGCGCCTTGATGATGAAATCGTTCACCGAAAGCTTGTACGCGCCGGGGCCATCCTTGGGGGTGCGAACATTGAGGCTCTGACGCGCGGCTAGCAGTTTGTCCAGTTCACAGTCGATGTTGAGGTAAAAGTGCGGGATCGTCGATTTGGCGACCGTCAGGCGTTGGGCGATAACGCGGCGCATGGTTTCGTGCGGCGTGATCTCGTAACTGCCTGGCTCGTATAAGGCCATGATCTGCTCATCCGTCATCCCCCGCGGCAAGGCAGCGCTTGTGGAGGCGGCGAGAGTGAGCGACTGGCTTTTTTGCGCGGGCGCTGCGGCGCCGGAGCCGTTCGCGGGCGCACTTGTGACATCGGCGAAAATGATGCGGCCATGCGGTCCACTTCCCGTCAGCAGCGCCAGATCGACGCCCTTGTCCTTCGCCGCGCGGCGTGCGAGCGGAGATGCGAAGACGCGTCCGCCGTGTCCGTTGGCTTTTACATTCGCGGCGACCTGCTCCGGCGCGTCCAAGCCGTGCGC
>JAWXCE010000042.1:0-182566 GCA_034440495.1 Hyphomicrobiales bacterium
AACAATGAACATTGTAGAGACCAGCAACTGAATTGGGATAACGATTACGTTAAGCCAAATACTCTGCTGCACAAATTCTTGAGAGGGTACTGTTTGTGGGTCAGTCACTACTACTAAAGCAACGAAATAAATGAAAATCAGCGTATAAGTTGCAACTATTAGAAGTAATGGTAAAAATCCAATTCGCATGACGAATAAAAAATTGCGAAATATATAACTAAAGCTGCGCCAAGCAATATTGATGGACAGCTTGGTTGATAGGTTGGCTGATCTGCCATTTGAGTTGTATACGTATTTCCCACCCACTTGTTTAAATGAAAGGCATATCCCGTAGCCCGCAAATATAAAGGGCGAATGATGCGCGTGCTCGCAGTTGCCGCGCGGCTGTTGCATCTGCGTCGCAACGATGCTTAAGCGCTGAAGCGGCGCACCTTGTGCAAGTGATTGATTGCGAGGGCGAGCAGGATCACCGCGCCGCCCTGATGCGCCAGTCCAAGCCATAGCGGCACGGCGGCGATGACCGTCCACACGCCGAGCGCCGCCTGAGCGAAAACAGCCGCGCCAATCCACAACGCCGACACCGTCACCGCCCGAGGCTGCGAGCGCCGCCACACGGCCAGCATATGCAGCAGCCCCCACACAACGATGGCGTAGGCCATGAGCCGATGATTGAACTGCACGGTGGTGACGTTCTCGAAGATATCGCGCCACCACGGCGTTATGGCGCCAATGTTCGATGGGATGACCTCGCCATCCATAAGCGGCCAGGTGTTGTGCGCCTTGCCCGCATCCAGCCCGGCCACGAACCCGCCGAAAATGAATTGCAGGTATATCGCTGTGGCAAGCCCCGCCGCTGAGATGCTTATAGCGCTCCATCTGGCGGATTGTCGGCGTGAGGGCTTATCCCAACTCAGGGCCATCCAGAGAATCGCTGCAAACAGCGCAATGGCGAGGCCAAGATGCGCAGCAAGCCGGTACTGGCTCACATCCACACGGTCAACCAGCCCGCTCTGCACCATGTACCAGCCGAGAAAGCCCTGCAAACCGCCAAGCGCGAACAGCACGAGGAACTTCGGCGATTGCGCCAGCTTGATGCGGCAAGTTGCCAAAAATGCGATAAAGGGCAGCAGAAACACCAGCCCGATCATACGCCCGAGAAAACGGTGCGCCCATTCCCACCAGTAGATGAACTGAAATTCTGATAGGGTCATGCCGCGATTGATGATCTGATATTCCGGAATTTGCTTATATTTATTGAAAGCCTGCTGCCATGCACCATCGCTCATTGGGGGGATGACGCCTAGAAGCGGCTTCCACTCCGTAATCGACAATCCCGACTCCGTTAGCCGGGTAGCGCCGCCGACAAGAACCATGGCGAAAATCATTACAGCCAGCGTATATAGCCAAATGGCAACGGCGCGGCTCGGTTGTGCGTTGCCGTGGTATGCGTCAGCCCAATTAAAGCTGGATGTTGTCATCGCTGGTATCAATTCGAAAGCTGGCGCTTACGCAGCGCGACCGCAGATTACAAAGGATTAGGTTATCGTCATGACTATACGCACCCGGAAGCTGCTTGGAACCATAGCGATTGTCAGCTTTTCGTCACTCTACTTTTTCGTCGCAATCACGATTGCGCTCGCCCGTCTGCCAGACACATCCGTCCTGGTGCAGATGGCATTCTATTTCGTGACAACGCTGATATGGTTCATCTTTGCTGCGGCGGTTATTTACTGGATGCAGAAGCAACCTGCAACACGCGCTCAGGCGACTGAGGCTCTACGACCATAAGCGTAACCAGACATTGACGACAACGCAGCGCCGCAAACCGCCTGCGCATCCAGCAGCGCGTCCGGCGCATCGGACAGAAGCATACGCGGCAAGGTAGCAAAGTGCGTCGCGTCTTCAGCGAATAACGCGCCGCCTGCTGGCAGACAAGCGGTGCGGAAGCCCAGCGAGCTAGCAATTTCCAGATCCCGCTGCTCGACAAAACCATGCCAGCCCGCCCCGAACGCCAAATCTAGCGGCTTCACGCCCAGCTCCGCAACAATACGGCCTGCAGCGGCGGCGAAGCTATCGTGCACCGTATCGTATGAAGATGCAGTGGCCGCATGACGATCCGGCGCTAGCAGACCAACGCTGACGAGCGGGTCTTTTAAGAGTTGCTTTACCGCCTGCCACCCTGGTTGTGCAGCAGCAATATACGGCATATCTATTCCGTCTGCTTCGCACATTGCCCAAACAGCGCGCTTCACTGCTTCCTGAGGCTGCCGGAGTAAGAGTGGAACTAGATTATCCAGAGTTTCCGCTTTTTCCTCTAGCGTGTGACAACGTCCGCGAAACGTTTGCCCACGAACGGCTAGGGAGATGGCGTCCGTTTTTAGGACAAGCATTTCAAGCGCGAACCACCAGGCCGCAGCGTGTTTGTCCAGAGCTTGCGGAGAAACGAAAATAGTCAGCGGAATATTGCGCTTTTTCAGTGCCGGGTAGCCAAACTCAATAAGCCCTTCAGATGGTCCATCGAACGTAAAACACGCCATGCGGCCCGCAGCGCCCTGTATTAGCCGACAATAGGTTTGTTCGAGGGACGTAAAGGAAACATTCGCGGCCATCACGGCGTCTAAAAATTCATCGAAAAGACTAGGATCTATGGAAGCGAGTGCCTGTGTTTCACAACGCACATTGTCCATTGATTTTAAACGTTGTATACGAAGCACGGCGCCAGCGCCCGGCGCGACATGAACGCACGCATTGGGCCAGTTGCCTGGGCGTGTGGAGACACGCGACAAAAAACTATGAAGTTGCGATTGTATCATTTTCAACCTTTGGCGCTCAACTTGGAGGAGACATTTTCTCAACTTTGCCACGATTCGCACGGGTTTATACCTTGCCCTTTCATAACATTTGATATTGTTCACATCCAGAGATTGCACACGCAAAAAAAACGCCGGTTAAACCGGCGTTTCATTTTCAATTTGCGCTAATCGTTTAGTAGCAAGCCCGGCGGCAATAACGCACTGGACGATATGCACGGCAACGGGAGTAACAACTTCCGCCATCATAGCCGTAATAGTCGGGATAGAAGTAGAGTCCCGAGCCATAACCCCGGCGATAGAAACGGCGCCCTCTACGGTTGTTACTATAGTTTCTGCCGCGTCCGCGATTATAACCGTTGCGATTGCCACGATTGCCTTGGAAACTAAATCCGCTACGGCCTCCGTTGCGAAACCCGCTTCGGCCACCGCCGTCGTTGCTACGGAAGTTACGCGCTCCGCCGCCGCCACCCGTGCGGCCGCCACCACCGCTACCGCGGCCGAAACCGCCACCACCGCCGCCGCCGCCGCTTCTGGCTCCGCCGCCGCCACTGTTACCGCCGCCGCCGCTATTGCCGCCACCGCCTCTACCAACTAGAATCGCATCGGCGTTTATCTGAGTTGCGTTAGTGTTCATGCTGACCGTTGTGTTTGTTGCAGACCCTGCTGTCGCGACATTCGCCGCAAAGGCGATGCCTAACATTAAAGGCGCCGCTAAAAAAATTTTCTTAATGACCATAATGGCCTCCATTTATAATGTGCGAGTCCCGCGTATGTTACGTCACCGCCTTTATAAACGGCAATCCTATCAACAGACGCAGGGATCGTAACCATAGTTCCCGCCCGACGGGTTCAGAATCTTACAAGCCTAAAAATTATAACAACCATAACAACACACTGTTCTGATTTGCTTAACTATGGCACTTTCGTGTCGGCGTCGTGATCCATGCATCGCACAGCCTGCTCACTGTGCATTTTTGCAATTGTGCTGACGGTAAATCCAAGCTGGTGTAGCACCTCGTTTGTATGCTCTCCAAGAAGCGGCGCCGGACGCAACACGGCTCCAGGTGTTTCCGACAGCTTGATAGGGAGACCGAGTGTCTCCATCACCCCCGCGACCGGATGGACGACCTCAGTCACCATCTCACGTGAGTGTGTCTGAGGGTCGGCGTGCATCTCGGCGATGGAGAGGACTGGGCCTGCGGGGATCCCGACTTTTTCGAAGTTTTGAAGCCAAGCCTGGGTGCTTCGTGTGCGAAAGATAGCAGCGAGAGCCTGTGCAAGGGCACCCAGATTTGTCATACGCGCTTTGTTAGTCGCAAACCGTTCGTCATCGTTCAAGTCTTCTTTCCCAAGAATGATGAGCAGACGCAGCCAGTTTGCTTGATTGGCGGCGCCAACATTGATCCACCCATCTGCTGTCTCAAAGGATTGATATGGCGCGTTCAGCGGGTGCGCCGAACCCATCGGCCCAGGAGAAACGCGGGTTGCCATCGCGATGGCGGACTGCCAATAGGTCAGCGTGATCCCTGCCTCAAACAGCGACGTATCGACCCGCTGCCCCAACCCTGTCTTCAGTTTTTGGGTGTAAGCGGCGATGACGCCCATCGCGGCCAGAATGCCGGCGGTGATGTCGGTAACAGGCGCGCCAACCTTCACCGGGGGCCTGCCCGGCCCTTCGCCGGTGATCGCCATCAGCCCCGACATGCCTTGCGCGATAAGGTCAAAGCCGCCGCGCTCCGCATAGGGACCGGTGCGCCCAAACCCGGAAATTTCGCAGTAAATCAGGCCGGGGTTGATTACCCTGAGCGTCTCATAGCCAAGTCCGAGCTTTTCCATCGCGCCGAAGCGATAATTTTCAATCAACACGTCCGCAGTTTCGACCAGCCTAAGCACAACCTCCCGGCCCTTTGCGTGCTTGAGATCGACGGCGATGCCGCGCTTGTTACGGTTCACCATCATGAACGCGGCGGACTCGCCATTGATATCCGGCGGCAGGAACCGGCGGCTGTCATCGCCGCCATCGGCATTCTCGACCTTGATAACATCCGCGCCGAGATCGGCGAGCATCAACCCGCACACCGGCCCGGCCATGATATGCGCCAGTTCAATGACGCGCATACCCTTCAACGGTCCTCTCGGTTCGACAGTGTCCCTCATGTCAGCGCCCTGTAAATTCCGGCTTGGTTTTGGCCAAAAACCCCTGATAGCCGATTTTAAAATCCTCGGTGGCGTAGCATGCATAGCCTTCCGCAATCTCTTGCTGCGTGAGCGGCTCGCCGCTTTCGAGACGTTTTAGGAACGCCTTGTGCCAGCGGGCGACCAAAGGCGCGCCATCTGCTATTCGTTGCGCAGTCGCATACGCCTCGCGTTCCACCTCAGCATCTGAAGTAACGCGGGTTATTAAGCCGAGCTGAAGCGCCTTGGCGGCGCCAAAAATCTGCCCCTCAAGCAAAATCTCCAGCGTCGCAGCACGGCCGACAAGGCGAAGCAGGCCTTCGATTTCCGGATAAGCCATAACTAGACCGAGCTTATTTATCGGCGCACCGAAGCGAGCGCTTTCACCGCATATACGGATATCACAGCAAGCGGCGATTTCCATGCCGCCGCCGACGCATATGCCTTCGATCAACGCGACTGTCGGGTGGCGGCATTCGCGGATAGCGGCGAGCGCCTTATGCAATAACTCGCCATAGGCGGCTGCCTGCTTTGGATTGGAGCGCTCGGTCTCGAATTCGCTGATATCGTTGCCGGGGGAGAAGGCTTTTCCGCCAGCGCCGCGCAAAACGATACATCGCAACGCTTCATCTGCCGAGAGCGCCAGCATCGCGCCCGCCAGCGCGCCCCACATGGGCTTGGTCATGGCGTTAAGCTTTTGGGGGCGGTTGAGTATGACGGTGGCGATGGCCTCGTCACGCTCAAATTTTATGAGGTCAGACATATTACTGAGCGGCAACCTGGTGCACAGCGCTTTCGCCTGCGACGCCCGCCAGATAATCCACCGCCGCCTGCACGCCACCGCGCTGATGCGGCACGCCCGCCATACGCAGGCCCATCTCCACACCCGACAACGCGCCGAGGATCGTCAGGTCATTGGTGTCGCCAATATGACCGATGCGGAAAATCTTGTCGGCGACTTTGCTAAGGCCCACGCCCAGCGACATGTCAAAGTTTTTCAGGATCAGCAGGCGCACGGCGTCGGCGCTATGGCCAGCGGGGGTTAAGACCGCCGTCACCGTGTTGGAGTAATCGCGCGGGTTGGCGCAAAGGGTTTCGAGGCCCCAAGCCTGCACGGCGCGGCGCGTCGCTTCCGCCAGACGGTCGTGGCGGGCGTACATGTTCTCCAGACCTTCTTCCTGGATCATTAGCAACGCCTCGTCGAGGCCGTAGAGCATATTTGTGCCCGGCGTATAGGGAAAATAGCCCCGTTCATTGGTGGCGATGATCTCTTTCCAGTCCCAGTAAACCTTCGGCAATTTTGCCGTTTCCGTCGCCTTCAGCGCCTTCTGGCTAACGCCCGTAAAGCTGAGGCCGGGAGGCAGCATCAAACCCTTTTGCGAGCCGCCGACGGTCACGTCCACCTGCCACTCGTCCTGCATATAAGGCATCGAGGCGAGCGAGGAGATCGTGTCGACCATGTAGAGCGCCGGATGGCCAGCCGCGTCAATGGCCTTGCGGATCAGGGCGATGGGGGATGTGCATCCAGTCGAGGTTTCATTATGGACAACGCATACGGCTTTGATCTCGTGGTTTTTGTCATCACGCAACCGAGCCTCGATGGCGGCTTCATCCGCGCCGCGACGCCAGTCAGTCGGCATGAACTCGGTCTGAAGGCCAAGCCCATCCGCTATCTTCTTCCATAGCGTGGCGAACTGGCCGGTTTCGACCATAAGCACCTTGTCGCCGGGCGAAAGCGTGTTAACGAGCGCGGCCACCCAGGCGCCCGTGCCGGACGACGGATAAATGACGATCGGATCCTTCGTGCCGAAGACCGGCTTCAGGTTCTCCAGAATTTTTAACGTCAGCTTGCCAAAATCTGGACCGCGATGGTCGATGGTCGGTTTGTCCATCGCTCGCAAAATGCGGTCGGGTACGGGTGTCGGGCCGGGAATATTCAAAAAATGACGGCCGGGTTTTCTAGCCATGGTCGTATAACGCTCCTTGCTACGTTTTGCTGAGTAAGTAAGTTTGGGCCTGATTGAACATTTTAGCGATTTTCATGACGCTTGTGCAGCGCCGTATGCTCCCGTTATAACTGAATTACGTATTCATTTAAGGATCAAATGGATTTCCACATGCTAGAACGCCGTTTGCGAGAAACTATAGAAGGCGACGTCTTGTTCGACCGCTTCAGCCGCGGCCGGTACAGCACCGACGCATCTATCTATCAGATCGAGCCCTTAGGCGTCGTCATACCGAAAACCGAGGCCGACCTGCAAGCTGTGATTGAGATTACGGCGGAGCAAGGCGTGGCGCTTCTTCCGCGCGGCGGCGGCACCAGCCAGGCCGGGCAGACAGTTGGCCGGGCGTTGGTTGTCGATTTTGCCAAGTATATGAACGGATTGCTGTCGGTAAGCGATGACGCGCAGTCTTGCGTCGTACACCCCGGCATGGTTCTGGACGAGTTGAATCGGAAACTCAAATCGCGCGGCGTCTGGTTCCCGGTCGATGTCTCGACAGGCGCCCAATGCACCATCGGCGGCATGACGGGCAACAATTCAGCCGGCACGCGCTCACTACGCTACGGCATCATGCGCGACCGGGTGACCGCGATCGACGCGATCTTGCACGATGGGGTCGAAATGCGGTTCGACTCCAGCCGCCTCAATGGCCGCGCTAACGAGCTTTCGCCACAGGCGGAGTTAAAGCGCGATCTTTTGAGCATGGGCTTGAAGTATTCGCCGCTCGCCCCCGCGTTTCCCGAAGTGTCACGCCGCGTCGGCGGCTATAATATCGACGCGCTGGCGCCGAACGGGGTGCTCCCAAACCTCGCAACGCTGCTTGTCGGCTCAGAGGGAACGCTCGCCGTCTCCCAGCGCATCGAGTTGGCGCTGGCGCCGTTGCCGAAAAACAAGGTCGTCGGCGTCTGCCATTTCCCGACCTTCCGGAGCGCGATGGAGGCGGCGCAGCACATCGTCAAACTTGGCCCGGTTGCCGTCGAGGTTGTGGACAACACTCTGATCGGGCTTGCCCGCGACATCCCGATGTTCCGCGCCAGCATGGAAAAGTTTGTGCGGGGCGAGCCGAAAGCGTTGCTGCTGACTGAATTTGCCGAAGACGACCAGGTGGAAAACATCCGGCGATTGCGCCAACTCGACGAACTCATGGGCGATCTGGGCCACGCAAACGCCGTCGTGGAGGCTATCGATCCCGCGTTTCAGTATGAAATTTGGGATGTTCGCAAATCTGGCCTCAACATTATGATGTCGATGAAAGCGGACGGCAAGCCGGTGTCGTTCATCGAGGATTGCGCCGTTCCTCTCGAACATCTGGCGGATTATACGGATCGTCTGACAGCGATTTTCCACAAACATGGCACAGAAGGCACCTGGTACGCGCATGCATCGGTCGGCTGCCTGCATGTGCGCCCCATGCTCAACCTCAAAACGGCGGATGGAACGCGCAAGATGCGCGCTATCGCGGAAGAAGCGTTCGGCATGGTGCGCGAATACAAAGGCTCGCATTCGGGTGAGCACGGCGACGGGCTGGTGCGCTCTGAATTTCATGAGGCCATGTACGGGCGCGAAATGACGGCCGCGTTCGAGGCGGTGAAGGATCGCGTCGATCCGGCCGGGCGGATGAATCCGGGCAAAATTGTGCGCCCATCCAAGTTCGACGACCGCACGCTGTTCCGCTACAAGCCAGACTACGCCGTGCCCGAGTTCAAGACGGCGCTCGACTGGAGCGCTTGGCCCGGCGCGGGCGGCGGCTTCCAGGGCGCGGTCGAGATGTGCAACAACAACGGCCATTGCCGAAAGCTGCAGGGCGGCGTGATGTGCCCCTCATACCGCGCAACCATGAACGAACGCGATGTGACGCGCGGGCGCGCCAATTCACTGCGCCTCGCCATCTCCGGGCAGCTCGGGCCCGACGCGCTCGGGTCTGATGAGATGCTGGAAACGATGAAATTATGCGTCTCTTGCAAGGCGTGCCGCAACGAATGCCCAACCAGTGTCGATATGGCGAAAATGAAGATTGAGGTGCTGGCTGCCGCCAATAAGCGTCGGCGGCTGCCATTGCGCGACCGCTTCGTAGCTTACCTTCCGCGTTATGCCCCTTACGCCGCACGCGCGCCATGGGCGCTGAACATGCGCGACGGCATCCCCGGGATGGCGAAGGCGTCGGAAATCATTGCAGGGCTTTCAGCTAAACGCGCCCTGCCCCGCTGGCGCGCCGATCCATTTCATCTTGATGCGCCAGCCGGACCATCGAACGGACGCCCGGTTGTGCTCATGGCGGATACTTTTAACACGTATTTCGAGCCGGAAAATCTACGCGCCGCTGTCGAGGTCCTGACCGCTGCTGGATGCCGCGTGGAAACCACAAGGCCCATTGATGGCGGTCGGCCAATATGCTGCGGCCGCACATTTTTATCCGCAGGACTTGTGGATGAGGCGCGGGCCGAAGCCTCACGCTTCATAGAGGCCGTCCTGCCGATGGTCAGGCAAGGCGCCGCCATTGTCGGCCTTGAGCCAAGCTGCCTGCTCACACTGCGCGATGAGACGACCGCGATGCTCCCGGGCGGCGAATCGGCGGAAATTGCAAAATCCGCATTCCTTCTCGGCGAGTTTCTCTGGATGGAGCAGGCGAAGGGTGCGATCTCGTTAGATTTTAAGCCAACGGAGCGCCGGATACATCTTCACGGCCATTGTCACCAGAAATCGTTCGCCGCGCACCAACCTGAGCTTGCGATTCTCAAATCAATTCCTAGACTGGCTGTAATGAATATTGAATCAAGTTGTTGCGGAATGGCCGGTGCCTTCGGCTATAATAGTGATACTTATGACGTTTCATTAAAAATGGCCGAAATGAGCCTTTTACCAGCCGTTCGCAACGCAGCCGTGGAAGACGGCATCGTCGCCAGCGGATTTTCCTGCCGTCACCAAATAAGGGATGGCGCAAACAGAACAGCCGTGCACGCGGTGCATATCTTTAAGGAAGCGCTTTTATGACGATTTTAGCTTTGCGGCACGGACTTGAGGAAAAGACTGACGCAACCTTCACGCAGTCGGGCGCTATCGTTCGCGAGCAATTGCATGATCGCCTTCTTAGCGAGCTGCGCGAGATGATTCAGCGCGGCGAATTGAAGGCTGGGGAGAAAATCCCTGAAAGAGAGCTTTGCGAACGCTTTCAGGTCTCCCGCACGCCGCTTCGGGAGGCTTTAAAAGTCCTAGCGTTCGAGGGATTTGTTAAACTGAAGCCTAACCGCGGCGCTGTTATCGCCGAATTGACGCTTACGGAACTCGCCGAAACATTCCCGATCATCGCTGTAGTGGAAGAGCTTGCTGGCGAGCTTGCGTGTAAAAATATGCCTGACTCCGAGATCGCAATGGTGCGTAAGCTACACGACGAAATGGCAATGCATTTTGAGAAGCGGGAGATCAAACCGTATTTTGATCTCAATCAACGGATTCATGAAGCCATCCAGGCGGGGGCGCGTAACGACACGCTTTACAGCATTTACCGTAATATTGAAGCGCGAGTGCGTTGCGCGCGTCTGTTTGTAAACGTATCGGAGAACCGCTGGGCGGAAGCGATGGCGGAGCATGAGATCATCATCACGGCGCTTGAGGCCCGTGACGCCGCGGCGCTTTCGCAAATACTGAAAAAGCACGTGGCGGGAAAATTCAACCGCCTGCAGGACATGTTCGCGCGTGAGGGCGCGCTCGCTGCGGATGTTATAGATATAGGCGATTAAAGCCGTTTGCAAAAAGTGTTGCGCGGTTTTCGGACGGGACCGGCTCTGCATATAGATTTAGAGCCGACCCTTTTGATTGAAATTAAATGCGATGGGTCAAGAGACAGGCATGACCGCTGGTATCAAGCGGTCGATGACCTTCGCCGAGCATAAAACTCCGGGCAAACCTGCACCGGGATGCGTGCCAGCGCCGGTAAGATAAAGCCCCTCAATTCCTTCGGCCTTGTTATGGAAGCGGAACCATGCACTTTGGGTGAAGTGCGGCGCGACCGAGAAGCCGGCTCCCGCTACGCTTAAATATCGACTCTCAAAGTCTTCGGGCGTCATATAAAAATCAGACGTGATGCATCCCTTAAGACCAGGAAGCATGGAGCGGTCTAGGGCATCCACTATACGATCCCGCAGCAAATCGCCTTCGATATTCCAGCGCAACTTGCCTTGCAGGTTGGGTACGGGGCATAGAACGTAGAACGAATCATGTCCGGCGGGCGCGAAACTCGGGTCGGTCGCAGTCGGGCGGTGGACGTAAAGCGAGAAATCGTTCGCCAGGATCTTGCGCTTGAAGATGTCTTTGAGCAGTTCTTTGTAGCGGCGACCCATCCAGATGGTATGATGCGCCACGTCCGGATATTGCTTGGTCGTGCCGAAATAGAGGACGTAAAGCCCCATGGACAGGCGCGCCGACTTCCGTTTTAGTTTTGCCGACAAGCCTTGAGCAGTTTTTGGCACCATCGAGCTATACAAATGCATGGCGTCCGCGTTGGAGACGAGCACATCGGCCGCAATGAACTCCCCATTCTCCAGCATCACGCCAGTCGCACGGCCGCCCTCGACAACAATTTCCTTCACCGTCGTGCTCATGCGTGTCTCGACGCCAGACTCGGACATAAGCTTACCGATAGCATCGACCAGCGCGCCAGTGCCGCCCATGGCGAAGAAGACGCCCCATTTGCGCTCAAGGTAATGGATGAGGCCATATATGCTTGTCGTGTCGAACGGCGAGCCGCCGACGAGCAGCGGTTGGATCGACAGCGCTTGCCGCAGCTTTGGATGCTTGAGGTGCTTGCAAACAAATTGCCACACCGTGTTGTAGCTTCCTAGAGTCACGAGGCGCGGTATTTGCGCCAGCATGGTTAGAGGGTTGTGAAACGGGCGGTCGGCGAGTTCGGTAAACCCTGCGTCGAAGAGCTTGCCGGAGTGCGCAAGGAGGCGGTCATAACCATCGGCGTCGGCGGGATCGAAACGAGCCATCTCTGCCTTTGTCTCCTCCAGCGTGCCGCCGTAGTCGAACGTGGAGCCGTCCTCATCGAACCAGAAGCGATACCATGGCTTAAGGGGCACAAACTTTACATAATCTTCGCGGCGTTTGCCGAACAGCTCGAACAGCTCGTCGAACAGGAATGGCGCGGTGATGACCGTGGGCCCCGCGTCATGACGGTAGCCACCCTTCTCGAACACCTGCGCACGCCCGCCGAGTTTTGCGCCGCGCTCGATCAGCGTAACGCCGTAGCCCTTGGCGCGCAGCCGCAACGCCGCCGCCAGACCGCCAAAACCGGCGCCAATAACGATCGCCGCCCGTGAAGGGTATTTCGCCGCGCTAAAAGGCACCTTTAATCCAGCCATTTCGTTCATAATTTCATCACTTATCACAGCTTAAAGGCGGGAGCACTCAGTTTTGCGTCATACCTCTTTATTCACAGCGCAGGACCCTGTAAAACGACGTTAATGCATTGACGGCGCGGCGAAGCAAGTTAAGTCTGAACGAACCATGTACGGCCAGTTTCAGCCGCCGGATTTGAGGCTAGGCCGCGCGTTAAATCGGCGCAAGGGGCGACAAGCATTGCTAAAACCTTTCGGGACGAGCGACGTCAAATCGCTTTTGGAGCGCTTCCGGCTGCAAACCGGCGAGCGTCTGGAAGCCTTGATGGATGCGCCTGACGCGCCTATTCGCCTGTCCGAGTCGATGCGCTACAGTCTGCTTGCGCCCGCCAAACGTATTCGCGCCGCGCTGGTTATGGCGTCCGCCGTTCAGTGGGGGGCAGACCCGCAACGCGCTCTAAACGCCGCCTGCGCCGTGGAAATGGTGCACGCAGCTTCCCTCATCCTCGACGATCTGCCTGCAATGGATAATGCCACATTGCGGCGCGGCTTGCAGGCCAATCATAAAGTTTATGGCGAAGCGACCGCGATCCTCTCGGCAATCGGGCTTCTGAGCCATGCGTTTGGCGTCGTTGCTCGCGACAGCGGCCTGAGCGTTGACGCTCGCGCCTCGATCTGCGACCGTCTTAGCGCCGCCATAGGACCGGGCGGTTTGGTTGCAGGGCAAGAAATCGATCTCCACGGCGCGGCGGAGAAGCGCACTGTTGAAGGCGTAGAACGCATGTATGCCGGAAAAACCAGCGCGCTGTTCTGCGTATCGGCGGAAATTGGCGCTGTTATAGGCGGCGCGTGCGAGGCGGGCAGGCGCACGATGCATGCTTATGGCGAGCATCTCGGCATCGCGTTTCAGACGCTGGATGATGTGCTGGACGCAGTGGGGCAGCAATCGTTCGCTGGGAAAGATGTTCGCAAGGATATTGAGCGTCCAACTGTGGTAACGCTGCTGGGTGTAGCGCAGGCGGAGCACCGCGCCGCCGCCCATCTCGATTCTGCGGCAAAAGCAGCGCGCGACGCAGGCTCGGGTGAACCGCTTGGGGCGTTCGCGGGGTATCTAACCCAAGCGATGCAAATGAAGCTGTTCGAGGCGAGGCGGCCCATAACTGCAAGTCAGTAACGCATTGCCAATTGGCGTAGCGATGCAAACATTATCCGGGTTCAAATTCCAACCCGTTGACAGGAAACGTTATGGAATCTCTTTACAATTTTGCCATTTTCCTTGCGGTGTTTTTCTTTATGGAAGGCATGGCGTGGTTCACCCATAAATATGTAATGCATGGTTTCATGTGGTTCCTGCACGAATCGCATCATGAGCCGCGTCACGGCATGTTCGAGTTGAACGACCTGTTCGGCGTGTTTTTCAGTTTTGTCGCTATCGGGCTGATTTACTGGGGCTGGACTGGGCCGTCCGAGGCGCTTTATGCGGGGCTTGGCGTGACTGCTTATGGCGTCGTCTATTTTCTCGTACACGACGTGCTTGTGCACCGCCGCGTTGCGCTGCGCATCAACCCCAAAAAAGGGTACTTCCGCCGCGTCTATCAGGCGCACCGCATGCACCACGCGGTTGAGGGGAAAGCAGGCTGCGTTTCTTTCGGCTTTATCTTCGCGCCGTCCGCCGAGCATCTGCGCGCGGAACTGAAGCGTCTTGCCCCATTGCGCACCTACGGCAGCCGTGTTGACGCCAACCGCGTAGCGAATTTAGAAGCTAATTAGTCGCCAACACTTCCGTCACGCTCGGTTTCCACATCGATAGGCTTAACAAAATCCATGAGGCGACGCTGAGGCGACCATGGCCGGACGCCCCGGAATCCATCCACTCTCTCAGTACGGAGCTGACCATTTTGTAGGTATATCGCATGTGCGCCGTGCGCTGTCAGGGTTCGCTTATCAACGATAAGTTTGGGGCGCGGACAGGGTTCAATCACGGCGAACGGCGCGATGAGGATGTCCGCGCGGGCGCAATCGTCTGCGAGACCCGCCATTTCACGGGTAAAACTCACTAGTTTGCCTTTGATAAGAATCACGCAGCTTGAGGCGTCGCAGCGGAAGTTTCCGCCCTTGTTGGCGTCCTTGGGCTTGCGATTGTCGCCGTCAGCTTTCAGCCATTGCTCCAGACTGTAGGCGCCCTTTCGGCCCGGCGTTGCCTGTAGTAGGCCGCCAGCTACGCGTACGGCTATCAGCGCGGCCTCCCGCTCGATGAGGATATCCGGGCGTGGCGCGGCAGGAATAAGCGCCATTCCCAGAGCGAGCGGCGCGGCGCCGAGATAGCGCCATCGTCCACGCCAGATTAGCGCCCACAACGCGCCAACAGCCATTATGACCAGCGCTGGCAGCGGATATGCGGTAGATGCAATCATGGCGCCGTCGAGCGTCGCAACCCATCGCGCAATGATAAGCATAATTTCTATGCCCCACCCCATCACGGCAAGCGGCCACGCCTCAAGCCCAAATGGCATCGCGGCTAGAGAAACAATCGCCATCGGCATGATGACTAGGGTGATAACGGGCATGCCCACTAGGTTTCCGAGCACCGAATAACTGGCGACATTGTAGAAGTGGTAGGCAGAGATCGGCGCGACTGCGGCGCCTGCGACAATGCTGGTGGTGACCGACCCAATCACGAAGCCGCCCGCGCCTTGGACTGCACGCCCCCACCTTGTTGTCAGCGTGCGCCTGGAAAAAAATCCCTGATAGCGCTCGTAAAATGCGATGAGCGCGGCGGTTGCGGCAAAGGACATCTGAAAACTGACATCCAGCAAACTCTCAGGCAAAACAGCCAGGATAAGCAGCGCGGCGAAGGCGACGTTGCGCAATGTGACCGCAGGCCTGTCGAGCGCGATGGCTAGAAACATCACGGCGATCATAAGAAAGGACCGCACCGTAGCGACCGCCGAACCGGACAACAGCAGATAGCCAAAAGCGCAGAAAATTGCGATTGCCGCAGCCCATTTTTTAATCGGATAGCGCAGTACCAGCGAGGGCGACAATGCAAATAGAAAGCGGATCAGCCAGAATAACGATCCGGCAACCAGCGCCATATGCAGGCCGGAGATGGAGATGACGTGGTAGAGGCCGGAGGCCCGCAGAGCATTCGTGTCCGCCTCGCTCATCTGCGCCCGTTCGCCCATAATCAGCGCCTGCGCGATGGGGGCGGTGGCTGCAGGCAATGCGGAGGCGATGCGCGCGGCGATTGTGGCTCGCACCTGGGTGATGGATGCGAGAATGCGCAACTTTAACGGCGCGGGCGGGGCGCCCTCAGCGCTCGCTAATGCGGCTGTCGCGAAGCCGCTGGCGCCAACCGATGCAAACCACGCCTGCCGCGCAAAATCAAAACCGCGAGGCATCACCGGTGGCGATAGCGGCGTCAGAACGGCCGGAACATACACCCCCGCGCCCACTGTTGGGCCAGTCGCGGCGTTCACCGTGATCCGCACGCGGTGAGGTTGCTGCGCAGGTTCTACGCCTTCCGTCTTCCAGACCAACAACGTCAGGCGTCCCCGCTTTGGGCTTAACTGCTCCCAGCGCTCCACCCATCCTTCCAGCTTTTTGGTCGATGTGCTTTTGAGGATCAGCGGCGCGGCGACGAAGTCGGAGCGGAATTTCGCGGCGGCGAAACCGCACGCGACGGTCAGCAGCATGCTACCTGTGAGGAACGCAAAGAGCGCCTGGCGAAGGAAAATGCGGATTGCGCTTGCGGCGATAATGGCGGCAAACGCAGCGGTGGTTGAGGGCTCAGAAGGTAAAGCGAAGTATAATCCGACGCCGCACGCGAACAGCACTGGTAGCCAGTAAAACCAGCGCCCACGCTCCTCATCCAGCGCCCGGGTTAGCGCTGCGCCAAAGCGGGCGGCCAACGCAGGACGCCGCCACGGCGCAGCAGCGTCGCGCGCACGCCACTCTTCCTCGAACGTGATATTCGCCATGGCCTCGTTACGTTTTTACGCTGTTCATGTTATGCCTTGCGTCAATCTACTCATTTGCAACGCAGTGTGAAAAGGCTTTCAATGAAAAACGATATTGTCACCCGGTTCGCGCCATCGCCGACAGGATATCTCCATATCGGCGGAGCCCGGACGGCCCTGTTCAACTGGCTTTACGCTAAGGCCAAGGGCGGCCGGATGCTTCTGCGCATCGAGGACACCGACCGCGCCCGCTCGAGCGACGCCGCGATTGACGCGATCATCGACGGCCTGAAATGGCTGGAACTGCATTGGGACGGTGAGCCGGTGTTTCAGTTCGCGCGCGCGGCGCGGCATCGCGAGGCTGTGGAGCAGTTGCTGGAGTCGGGCGGCGCTTACCGCTGCTATTCAACGCCGGAGGATTTGGCCGCGATGCGCGAACGCGCCGCCGCCGAGGGGCGCGCGCCAGGTTATGACGGCACATGGCGCGACCGTGACCCCGGCGATGCGTCGCATGGCGTTAAACCTGCCATCCGTCTGCGCGCGCCGAAGGATGGGCAAACCGTGATCGACGACCAGGTGCAGGGCCGCGTCGTGTTCGAGAATAAAAACCTTGATGACCTCGTGTTGCTTCGCAGCGATGGCACGCCGACGTACATGCTCGCCGTCGTGGTGGATGATCACGATATGGGCGTAACGCACGTCATTCGCGGCGACGACCACCTCACGAACGGTGGCCGCCAATCGCAGATCATTTCAGCCCTCGGCTGGGATGTGCCGGTGTACGCGCATTTGCCGCTCATACACGGGCCGGACGGGACCAAGCTGTCGAAGCGCCACGGGGCGCTTGGCGTTGAGGCGTATCGTGAGATGGGCTTCCTGCCCGCCACGATGCGCAATTATTTGGCGCGCCTCGGCTGGGCGCACGGCGACGATGAAATCATGTCCACGGAGCAAATGGTGGAGTGGTTTGATTTCGGCGGCATGGGCCGTTCACCCGCACGCCTCGACTTCGCGAAAATAGAGAACCTGAACGGCCATTATATCCGTCACACAGACGATGCGGCGCTGACGGCGCAACTAAAAACCGCCCTGCCCCACCTCCCCGGTGGCCCCGCGCTTCTTGAAAGTATGGCCGGAACGGGTTTGGCGACCTTGCAGGAGGCGATGCCGGGCCTTAAGGAGCGCGCTAAAACTCTGGTCGAACTTACGGACAACGCGCAATTCCTGTTCGCCAAGCGCCCGCTTGCCATGGACGCAAAAGCCGCCGCACTTCTGACAGATGAGGCCAAAAGTCATCTGAAAGCGCTTGCTATCCGTTTTGAGAGTCTAGAGCCGTGGGACGCCCCCTCGACCGAAGCCGTGGTTCGTAGCTATGCGGAGAAAACCAGCGCTAAACTTGGGGCGGTCGCGCAGCCACTTCGCGCGGCGCTGACGGGACGTGCTACATCGCCCGGTATTTTCGATGTTCTCGCCGTGTTGGGGCGCGCCGAGGCGATTGGGCGCCTGCGCGACCAGAGCAAATAATAGTATAACGGAAAAGCAAAGCCAAGCCCCCGCAAAAAAGCTGGTTGACGCTACCCGGTTTGAGTTTGAAGTGGCTGACGAATTCTTTATCGCACTGCGAAAAGACGTTTACGCAACGCACAATTTTTGTAACATGAACGCAGTATGAAGGTTTAAGCGAAACGATCCGATTCAGGGAGACTGCTACACCATGTCCGACACGCAGACGCCACTCCCGCCGCATGGGCACAATCAGCAACCGCACTCAGCCTTGTCCCTCAACGGGAAAACCGTTGAGTTTCCCGTATACTCCGGCTCCATCGGCCCGGATGTGGTCGACATATCGAAGCTTTACGCTCAGACCGGCGCGTTCACTTACGACCCTGGCTTCACATCCACCGCAAGCTGCAAATCGGCCATCACGTTTATCGATGGTGACGAGGGCGTGCTGCTGTATCGCGGTTACCCAATCGACCAACTCGCCGAGCAGGGCGATTTTCTGGAGACCTGCCACCTGCTTCTGTACGGCGATTTGCCGTCGCGCCACCAGTATCTGGACTTCAAAAACCGCGTCACCTATCACACCTTGCTGCACGAGCAGATGAGCCGGTTTTATACGGGCTTCCGCCGTGACGCACACCCAATGGCGGTTATGGTTGGCGTGGTTGGCGCGCTGTCCGCGTTCTATCACGACTCGCTGGATATCACCGACCCCGTGCAGCGCGACATTGCGGCGCTGCGAATGATCGGCAAAATGCCGACAATCGCGGCGATGGCCTACAAATACTCCGTCGGCCAGCCGTTCATCTATCCGCGCAACGATCTGGATTACGCCGCCAACTTCCTCTACATGACCTTCGCCGTGCCGTGTGAGGAGTATAAGATCAACCCTATTCTGGCGCGCGCTATGGATCGCATCTTCATCCTGCACGCCGACCATGAGCAGAACGCATCCACTTCCACTGTGCGGCTTGCCGGGTCGTCGGGCGCAAACCCATTCGCCTGTATCGCGGCGGGGATTGCGTGCCTGTGGGGGCCAGCCCATGGCGGCGCGAACGAGGCGGCGTTAAAAATGCTGACAGAAATCGGCACGGTTGACCGCATTCCTGAATTTATCGCTAAGGCGAAAGACAAAAACAGCAACTTTCGTCTCAGCGGTTTCGGCCATCGGGTTTACAAAAACTACGATCCGCGCGCCAAGGTGATGCAAACCACCTGCAAGGAAGTGCTGGAAATCACCGGAACGAAAAACGATCCGCTGCTTCAGGTGGCGATGGAGCTGGAGCGCATCGCACTGGAAGACGAGTATTTCGTGGAGCGCAAACTCTATCCGAATATCGACTTCTATTCGGGCATTACGCTGAAAGCGCTGGGCTTCCCAACCTCAATGTTCACCGTGCTCTTCGCCATCGCCCGGACAGTGGGCTGGATCGCGCAGTGGAAGGAAATGATCGTCGATCCGGACCAGAAAATCGGCCGCCCGCGCCAGCTTTACGTTGGGCCGGAAAAGCGCGATTATGTAGCGCTTGAATCCCGCTAACAAGGTCTAGCCGCCGCCTCGGCGTGGATACTTGTTATAAAACTCAGACCTTTAAGACGCCTTCTTCAAGACCGGCGCGGCTGTCCTTGCTGGCAACATATTTGTGTCCATCGCGCCCAAGGTAATCTCGGCGGCGCGGTCACTCGGGGTTGTATTCTCAAGAAGCATTTTCGCGCGGATGGTGGAAAGCGCGGCGAGTTGGCGGCGGCGCTCCGGCGTATCGTTCAACAGAGGCGCAAGGGTCGCGCTGAGGCGTTCAGACTCGCACTCTTCCTGGATCAATTCAGGAAACACATTCTCCGCCAGCACATGGTTCGCCAGAACGATTGAAGATACGTTCAGCAAGAACCGCAGCTTGGCCGTAAGTGGCCCCACCCGGTAGGCGACAACCATCGGCGCACCAGCCATCGCGAGTTCCAAAGTAACCGTGCCGGACGCGGCGAGTGACGCATCGGCCAGCCGGAACGCCTTAAATTTATCCTCCTCACCCGAAACCAGATGCGGGCGCACCGGCCATTGCGCTAATGCGGCCTCAATCATTGGCCGCACGCTTGGCACGGCGGGCACAATGACCTCAAGGGGGCCAACACGTTTTACGAGACGCCCGATGGCTTCTCCGAACGGCTGCATTAGGTGCCGCACTTCATTCGGGCGGCTACCGGGGAGCACGCATAGTACCGGCCGACCAGCCGCCAGCCCAAGCTTCAGGTGCAGTTCGCGCGGATTAAGCGAATCGATCCATGGCTGCTTTTCAATCATCGGGTGGCCGACATAGCTGCACAATGGGCCGCCAAGACGCACGTGGGCGTCAGGCTCAAATGGCAGCAGCGCCAGCAGATGATCTACATAAGGCTTCATTTTACGCGCGCGGCCTGGGCGCCACGCCCACACCGTCGGGCTTACATAATTCACGATGGGCACGTCTGGCATCGTGCGGCGGATGCGCTTAGCGATGGGGTGCGTAAACTCCGGGCTGTCGATTATCACCGCGAGATCGGGATGAATGGCGCGGGCGGCATCCACAGTCTGATAAACCCGGCGAACCAGCTTTGGAAGCCTCGCCAGGATCGCGGCTGGCCCCATTACGGCCACGTCCGACATCGGGAAAATAGATTTCAGCCCTTCGGCTTCCATGTGTTCGCCGCCGACGCCAGAGAATATCAGCGGCGTTTGCGAGCGTGCGCGCATGGCGGACATCAGTTTGGCGCCCAGTAGATCGCCGGAATGTTCGCCAGCCACCACGAAAATATGGCGCGATCTTTGCTTCATCATCGACCCCCGTCAAAGACGAATACGGCATTTATCAGAAGTGTTCTTGCGCCGTTCTTTATATTTATGGGCTAGATTACCGCAATCGCCGGAGGTTGTCCGGTCACGCTTCATTACTGATTTTTTCAAATGGGGTGTCGTCATGTTCGTCAACGCCAACGACGAAAAGTCCGAGCGATTCCGCCGTTTCAAGCATTAATTGCGGATTAGCCACCAGCACGCGCCCGGCCGCGACGGCGATCCCACGCAAACCAGCGGCAGCGGCCAGTTCAACGGTGTTGGGGCCAATGGCTGGCATATCGACGCGCAGTTCCTGGCCCGGTTTGGAGCATTTGACCAGCACGCCGCTGGCGCTTTTCAGCCCCCATTGATGAAGCCGGGCGCAACGGCGCAGCATTTCGTCGGTGCCCTCGGCCGCCTCGACAGCGAGCACATAACCGCGCGACACAGCCGCCGCCTGGCCAACATCCAGCGCGCCCAACGCCCTTACCACTTTCAGACCCAGCGCAATGTCCGTCAGGTCTTTCGCCGAAGGCTGCAGTTGCCCTAACGGCCCGCGCGGGGCAACGAGATGTGGCGCGATATCGTGCGCCCCGACAACCCGAAATCCCTTCGATTCAAACAGGCGCACGACGCGCGACAGGACGCTGTCGTCCCCACCCTGCATGAGCTTAAAGATGGAGGGAAGGTTGTAGAAAAAGCCGCCGTCCGGCCTGATATCCATCAGTTGGGGGCGTTTTAGGCTGCCGACCAGCACAACATCCTTACAGCCAGTACGGTGAAGCGTCTGGAAAATTTTGCCAATCTCGCCCCAGCGCATCATGGTGTGCGGAAACGCTCTCAGACCGGCGTCGGAGTTGCCCCGAAACGCCAGAACATGCAGCGATCGGCCACTTTTGGCCGCCGCCTCAACAACCGCCAGAGGTAGTGCGCCGCCGCCTGCGATAACGCCTAGCGGCTGCGTTGTGTCCCCCGAAATCTGATTTCGTTGAAGCATATCAGCCGCCATTGGCGCGCGGCACACACAGCGAACGGTCGGATTGCGCCTTGATGAACGTCACAATGCGCTGGACGCCCGCATCGCCGTCAAACATGGCCTCAACGTCGCTTAACCGCTCCATCAGGGTACCTTCTGTCGAGAAAAGCAAACGGTAAGCCTTGCGCAGGGCATGAATTTGCTCACGCTCGAAACCGTGACGCTTTAGTCCTACAATGTTCAGACCGGCCAGAGCGGCGCGGTTGCCAAGCACAATGCCAAACGGAATAACGTCATTTTCAACGCCCGACATGCCGCCAACAAAAGCATAAGCGCCGATGCGCACCCACTGATGCACGGCCGACAATCCGCCCAGGCTGGCATAATCCTCCACCACGCAATGGCCACCTAGAGTGGCGTTGTTGACGAGAAGCACATTGTTGCCGATGCGGCAATCATGCGCCACGTGCGATCCTGCCAGAAAAAGACCGTTGGCTCCGATTTCGGTGACGAGGCCGCCAGCCTCGGTGCCGCCGTTCATGGTGACATATTCGCGGATAACGTTGCGAGAGCCAATCACCAGGCGGCTGGCCTCGCCGCGAAACTTACGGTCTTGCGGATTGTGGCCAAGCGAGGCGAAGGGGAAGATCTCGGTGCCTTCGCCAATTTTCGTATGGCCTGAGATGACCACATGGGAATGAACGCGCACATTGTCCGCTATTTCAACATGTGCACCAATCACGCAGAACGGGCCAATCTCCACGCCCTCACCCAGTTGCGCTGCAGGATCGACTGCTGCGGCGGCGTGAACATGTGTTGATGCCATGAGGTATGAGTTCCGTGAGCTGAAGGAAAGCGCGTAGTCGGTTTGCGCATGGCAAATTCAGTTAGACGCCGGGCGTGTTTTCGAGGCTGCGCGGATCGATAATCATCGCGCTGACTTCCGCCTCGGCGACAATCTGTCCGTTAACCCGCACGGTTCCATCGAAACGCCAGACCCGTCCACGGTTACGCCGCTTACTGACATGGTAATAAACCGTATCGCCGGGCACAACCGGGCGGCGGAAGCGCGCTTTGTCGATTGTCATGAAATAAACAAGCTGCGGCTCATAGTTGGTGCCCAAGTTACTAACGCATAAGGCGCCTGCGGTCTGCGCGATGCCCTCGATAAGGAGAACGCCTGGCATGACGGGGAAGTTCGGGAAGTGACCCTGAAAATGCGGCTCATTATAGGTGACATTTTTAACCCCAACCGCCGAGGTGTCTCCATCCATATCGATAATTTTATCGATCATAAGAAAAGGATAACGGTGCGGCAGGAGTTTCATGATCTCCGCAATATCAGCCGTCTTCAGCTCTTTTTTTGTTCCGCCGCCGTCCAAAGGCTGATCCTCCATGCCCATCAAGCTTTCTGCTTAACTCAAAACCATCGCGTTTTCATCCGGGTCAAGCATTCTTTCTGCGCGCTAGCCGTTTCATGAGGGCCAGCTCGCGCGCCCATAGCAATAACGGTTGCGCGGGAGAGCCTCCCCAGCGGGTGCCGCGAGGAATATTTTCAATGACGCCGCTTTGCGCCGCTATTTGCGCTCCCGCTCCAATCCGTAAGTGCCCGCCGACCGCACTTTGCCCCGCCATGACGACAAAATCCTCCAGTTCCGTGCTGCCGGCAATACCGACCTGCGCTACAATCACGCAGTGACGTCCGATGCGGACGTTATGCGCGATCTGCACCAGATTGTCGATTTTTGTTCCTTCGCCAATGACCGTATCGCGCAGCGCGCCACGGTCAATAGTGGTGTTCGCGCCGATTTCGACATGATCCTGAATGATTACTCTGCCAATCTGCGGCACCTTGAAGTGGCCCGACGGCCCCATTGCGAAGCCGAAGCCATCCTGGCCGATGGTTGCGCCTGCATGTATGATGACATTGTTGCCGATCAGAGCATGGGTTATTACCGCGCGGGGCCCGATGTAGCAGTTGCGGCCAATGCAGCAGCGATATCCGACGACAGCGCCAGCCGCTATGCGCGTTCCCGCGCCAATCTGCGCTTCTGGCCCGATCACGGCGTTCGGTTCAACTATGACATCATCTTCGAGCCGGGCGGTTGAGTCTATCGCGATGCCGTGTTGCGGCTCTGCTTTCGACGGCGCGGCTATTTTCGACTGGCCTGCATCGGGGTAAAACAACCACAACGCTTTTGCGAAAGCGCGATAGGGGTCGTTGGTGGTCAGAGTGACGACGCCGTGTGGGGCTTTTGCGGCATGCTTGGGATGCACGAAGCACGCGGACGCCGTTGTGGCAGTGAACTGATCTAAATATTTCGGATTATCGAAAAAGCTAACATGACCACCCGTGGCGACATCCAGCGGACTAACATCGTGAATGAGAGTTTCACCTATAACCGGACAGCGATCGTTTAACGTTGAATTGGTTTGCAGTGCGAGCGCTTCCGTCGGCAAGGCCGACGCGCGCTGAAAGAAGCCAGGGTGTTCCATATCAAAGTCACTCAATAAATCAGGCCCCATCTGGGGCCTGAGAGCATACTGGAATATAAATTATCGCGGAGCAAAGAGAGATTAGAATTTGGTCGAAGCGCCGAACCGGAAGGGTTCTGTTTCGTCAAATTTCTCGCTCTTAAGTGCATAAGCGAAGTCTGCGCGAAGCGGCCCAACTGGTGACGCCCATAGCAAGCTAGCGCCAATTGATGCCCGGAGCGCGCTGCTGTCGTCGATACCAGGACCGTTCGTGCGAGACGGATCAACATCTGTGTCAAATACTGAACCCGCGTCGGCGAAAACCGCAGCCCCGAAGCCAAGTTCGTCTGGCAGAAATGGGATAGGCATGCGTAGCTCGACTGTACCCGCATAGAAGGCCTTGCCGCCAAGCGCGTCCTGATCGCCACCAACTTCACGGGGGCCAAGACCTGCAGTATCAAAGCCCCGGATCGTTTCACCACCTTTGTAGAAAGCGTCTACGATACGGACATCATCATCACCCCAGCCCTCGATATAGCCCGCAGTTGCGCGACCAACGAGCGTGAAGCCTTTGGCAATCGGATAATATCCACGTGCTTCAGCAGTTGACCGGATAAAGTTCACATCGCCGCCAACGCCGGCAAGATCTTGACCAAAGATCAGGTAAAGGCCCTTCGTGGGCGATACTTTGTTGTTGCGAGTGTCGTAAACCAAAGAGTAACCCACAGTTGAGATGTGCGCCACACCCTCAATATCTTGCACTGCCAGCGAAACATTATCGTCAAGATCGAAAGATTCGTCGCGGGTAAACGTGTAGCTTGTATTCAACCAAACATACTCGGCTAATGCAAAACCCACACGAGGGCCACCACCGGTTTTGCGATTCTGATAACCAGCCTCGTCGCTGAAATCAGTTTCTTTATGAAATATATCAAAACCAGCCGAAATATTACGATCAAGGAAACGCGGCTCTGTGAAGCTAATATCGAACTGAGCACTCTCAAAACTGCCTGAGAGTTTAACTTTAAGATATTGTCCTTTGCCCATCAGATTGCGCTCAGTGTAAGACACCTCGCCAATAATGCCCTCGTTTGATGAAAAGCCAGCAGCGAAAGCAAGTTCGCCGGTTGAGTTTTCTTCGAGCTCGATGGTCAGGACAACACGATCTGCAGCAGAACCGTTCTCACGGTTCACTTTAACGCCCTTGAAGAACCCGAGACTGACAAGACGCTGACGCGCCTGGTCGACCATGAGACGGTTATAAGCGTCACCCTCCGCCAACCGGAATTCACGACGAATGACATAGTCAAGCGTGCGAACGTTGCCGATGACATTGATACGCTCGATGTAAATACGCGGGCCCTGCTCCACCACGTAATTTACGGAAATGACGCGCGATACCGGGTCACGATCAATGCGTGGCCGAACAAGACCGAATGCATAGCCTTGGTTGGCGACCGAAATGGTCAAACGTTCCGTTGTTTTATCAATCGCCTCAGCGTTGTAAATTTGACCTTTACTTATGAGTAATTCGCCATGCAACGACTGCGGATCAACCGTCGTCAGGGCCGATTCAATATTAATGTCTCCAAAGCGATAGAGCTCGCCCTCTTCTACTGTGAAAGTAATGAAGAAGCCTTTACCATCGCGGTCCAGGTCAGCGTTCGCTGCAACGACCCGAGCGTCAGCGTATCCACTTTTTAGGTAAAACCGGCGCAGCAGCTCTCTGTCGAGATTAAGGCGATCCGAGTCAAATACATCAGTTGTGCTGAGAAATTTGTACCACGCAGATTCACTGGTGGAAACAGCTTCACGCAACTGAGAGTCGCTAAACGCCTCGTTACCGATAAAGTTGATACTGTAGACCTTGGTATCAGGACCTTCTCTGATCTCAAAAACCAAGTCAACACGGTTGTGATCGAGCTCGATAATTTTTGGCTCTACGGAGACCGCATAATAGCCAGAACGCTGGTAGACGTTCAATATGCGCTGCACGTCAGACTGCACCCGTGCCCGAGTGTAAATCTGCCGGTCTTTGAGCTGAATTTCAGCTTTCAGAACATCATCCTTGATCTCTTTGTTGCCCTCGAAAGCCACACGGTTCACCACCGGGCTCTCAACGACCGTCACAACAAGCACGCTACCATTAATATTTATTTTCACGTCCTGAAACAACCCGGTCGCAAAAAGCGCCTGAAAGCTTTCTTCGGCTTTGGAGCTGTCGTAGCGCTCGCCCACCGAAAGCGTGAGGTAAGTTTTGACGGTTTCGGGTTCAACACGCCGGTTGCCAACCACGCGAATATCCCGAATCACGCCGCCTTGCGCCTGAGCTTCAGCCACCTGGAAAGAGCCTGTTTCCAGAACGTCGCCCAAAAGGACTGCGCTCAAGGCTAGCGCCAAAGTCAAAGTTTTACCGATCAATAGTCGCAGCATTATGCTGTGCCCCTTAAAACGTCTGTCCCCCAGGATTAGTACTCGCAAAATGCGACCAACTTTGTGACCGCAACGTGACTGGCCTCTTCCCATCCAGCCGCATTAACAGAGCATGTCACCCCCCGGCAACAGCTCATAACTTGCAAGAACCGCGAAATTCCATAACTCGTCACAACTGCGTCGTCGATTTTAAGAAAATACGACTCACGTCATTCCAAGTCGAGAAAATCATTAACATAAGCAATAAAGCGAGGCCAATCCTAAAACCAAACTCTTGGGTTTGCTGGCTTAATGGGCGCCCGACTATGGCTTCTATGCCATAGTACAGAAGGTGCCCGCCATCCAAAACCGGGATAGGAAAGAGGTTTAGCAGACCGATGCTCACCGAGATTATGGCTGTCAAGCGAATTAGCTCGGCAATGCCAAAAGACGCAACCTGCTCCGCCACCTTCGCAATGCCAATCGGCCCACCTAGTTGGCTTGCCGAAACGCACGGACTGCCAACAATCAGTTTCTTGATAAAAATCAACGGCTGCGTCAGCCAAAAATAGGTTTCTTTCGCGCTCATGGCTATGGCGTCCATGGCCCCATACTGCGCTCTCTTGCCGGTGTTTTGCGCTGAAATGCCTAGCTGACACATAAGCGCTTCACTTCCGTCAGCGGCTTTGATCGTCCTCGCCTCCGGCATAACCGATAAAGACAGTTCTTCACCGGCGCGCACAACACGGAAGTTCATCGGGCTTTCCGCACCCAGCATCACAGCGCGTTGCACCTCGTCCAAGCTGATAATTGGATTTCCGTCGATGGAGACAATTCTGTCGCCGATTAAGAACCCGGATCGTTTTGCTGCGCTATTTTCGACAAAACTGCCGATAACTGGATCGGTAAGAGGTTTTCCAAACGTGCCAAACAGGATAGCGAAAACGATGAACGCGAGAATAAAATTAGCGATCGGGCCAGCAGCCACAATGATCGCCCGGCTTGAGAGCGGCGCAAGATGGAAATTGCCGCGACGCTGCTCCGGAGTCATGCGCGATAATTCTTCCCGGCTTGCAGGCATGCTTGCGGCGTTTTCATCGCCTTTAAATTTCACGTAGCCGCCGAGCGGAATCCACGCCAGCCGCCATCTCGTGCCGTGGCGGTCATTAAACCCTGCGATCTCTTGGCCAAAACCGATGGAAAACGTCTCAACGGCGACGCCGCACCAACGGGCTGCAAGAAAATGCCCCATTTCATGAACGAAAACGACAATGCCTAGCACGAACAGGAAAGGCAGAACCCAGTTCAGGTATGAAAACATTTCGGTTAAGAACTGCATAAGTTTTCCTTTGAAGAAAAGAGATTTTATTTTACGCGGCAGCCATTGCCGCTGTTATCGGCGCAAGAATTTCTAGGGCTACGCGGCGAGCTTCCGTATCTGCGGCAAGCACGGCGTCGACGCTTTCCGGCTCGCGGTCGCCGCCATCAGAACTCCGCTCCAGGGTTTTCTCTACAAGCGCTGGAATGCCGTTGAAGTCGAGCATACCGTCCAGAAAAGCCGCAACCGCAACCTCGTTCGCCGCATTTAAAATCACAGGCGCCGATCCGCCTTCGAGCAGCGCGTGCCTGGCAATGCGCAGTGCCGGAAAGCGCGTCTCATCCGGCGCTTCGAACGTGAGGCCGCCTATCGCCGTCAAATCAAGGCGCTTCACGGGCGTATTCATGCGCGACGGCCATGCAAGACTGAGAGCTATAGGCGTGCGCATGTCGGGCGAGGACAGTTGCGCCAGCACCGAACCGTCGCAATAGTGCACCAAGGCATGCACGATGGACTGAGGATGCACGACAACTTCAAGTTGGTGCGCTTCGACATGGAAAAGGTGGAAGGCCTCGATGATTTCAAGGCCCTTGTTCATCATCGTCGCCGAGTCGATGGTGATTTTTGGCCCCATCGACCAGTTCGGATGCCGCAGCGCCATTTGCGGCGTCACGGATTTCAACTCCAGTGCGGTCAGGTTGCGGAACGGCCCGCCGGACGCCGTAAGGACAATCTTTTCAACGCCGACGCAGGCTGTGTTGTCCAGTGCTTGGAAAACCGCAGAATGCTCACTGTCTACCGGCAATAGGGTTGCGCCGGATGCTGCAACCTCGGCCATGAATAATGCGCCTGCGCAAACCAGACACTCCTTGTTGGCCAGCGCAACCGTACGCCCTTGCCGGACAGCCTCAAGCGTTGGCCGCAACCCTGCTGCGCCGACAATCGCCGCCATGGTCCAGTCCACCGGGCGCGAGGCTGCATCGGTAATCGCCGCAGCGCCAGCCGCTGCTTCAACGCTTGTGCCAGCGAGCGCCGCTTTGAGGTCTGTATACATGTTTTCATCGCCAATGACGGCGACTTTGGCGCGGAGTTTTATGGCCTGTTCGGCAAGAAGCGCTACATTGGCTTGGCCGGTCAACGCAACGACTTCGAACGGCTCGTTGTAATTCTCCAGAATGTCGAGCGTGCTGCGCCCAATGGAGCCGGTTGATCCGAGAATCGTGATGCGGCGCGGAGGGCTCGGTTTCGTAACTCTGTGATTTTTCATGAAATTTCCTGATAAATCGCCATCAGCAAGCCCTTGCTTTGCTGCTACAGCCGCATGAGTAGGGCGGCGCCAGGATGGCGGGGATCGATTATCCATGCAAGACACGCAGCCGCGACTGAAGCGGCGACAAGACCATCCATTCGGTCGAGAACGCCGCCATGCCCCGGGATGAGGCCGCTTGAATCCTTCCATCCAAATAAACGCTTGAGCGCCGACTCTGCAAGATCGCCCAATTGCGCGACAAGCGCCAGTCCAGCCGCCACGGCTCCGAGAGCCAGGCTCTGCGTGCTGACAGCTTGAGCGAAAAGCAAACCTGCAGCGCCCGCCGCCAACAAGCCGCCGATAAGCCCCGCCCATGTTTTTTTCGGTGAGATGCGCGGCGCAAGCTTTGGACCGCCAATAATGCGCCCGAAAACAAAGGCTGCGGTGTCAGTCGTCCAGACGACAATGAATAGAAACAGGATGGCGTGCCAGCCATCGACTGGATCGCCGCGTAGCCAGATCATGGCGATGGCGGGAAATCCGGCGTAGTAAACGCCACCCGCAGACCACCACGCCTTTTCTGGCGTATCAGTAAGGCGCCGGAGGGCAAAAACAGCGGCCGTGGCAATGAGGATAAGCGATAACGCCGCTCCCGGCATGCCGTATGCAGCGCACAAAGCAGCGACGGCAGAGGCGGAGACCTGTACGGCGAACGCTTCGTCAAGGCCCCGCCCACGAATGAGGCGACCCCACTCCCAAGCCATCAACGCCACCACCACAGCTATTAAGGCCGCGAAAGACACCGCGCCGCTATAGGCAAGCAAAAGGCTTACAGTTATGAGCACAAGCGCCGAGTTCACCCGGAGCATCAACTCGTTCGGCTTTTTGTCGCCGGTGTTTTTTTTGTTCGCCTGAGATGGGCTGATGCCCTCTGTCATGCGCTGACTCGCACTGACAAGCCGCCGAAACGGCGCTCGCGCGTTTGATACTCTTCAATGCACGCCATAAGGGCGCTCTTGTTGAAATCGGGCCAATAGGCGCCGACAAAGACCATCTCCGTGTAAGCGCACTGCCAGAGCAAGAAGTTGCTTATGCGCATTTCGCCGCTGGTGCGGATCAACAGGTCAGGGTCGGGAAGACCACCGGTATCAAGCGCGGTTTCAAAAAGCTCAAGCGTAATCTTGGTCGGGTCTATTTCGCCCTTGCTCGCCTTTTCCGCCAGGACGCGCACGGCGCGCAAAATTTCGTCGCGAGAGCCGTAATTGAATGCGACGGTGAGTTGCAGACCCTGATTGTTGCGCGTCAGCGTAACAGCCTCCTTGATAAGCCCTCTAATGTCGTCGTCGACGCCTTCATTTGTGCCAATAACGCGGATGCGTACATCCCGCTCGTGCAACTCAGCCAGATCACGCCGGATAAACCGCCTCAGGAGGATCATCAGATCGAATATTTCCTCGCGCGGGCGCCGCCAGTTTTCCGACGAGAAGCTGAACAGCGTCAAATAGGGTATGCCAAGCTCACCAGCCGCACGCACGCAGTCGCGAACCGCTTCTACGCCGCGGCGATGCCCTTCCACACGCGGGAGACCCCGGCTTGCCGCCCATCTCCCGTTGCCGTCCATGATAATTGCGACATGCTGAGGAGACGTGCGCTCCTCTAACGAAACACGCGCCGGATTGTCCTGTTGCTGCATTGACTTTTCATGATCCCCCGCGTGGCCAAGGGTCTCTGGCCTATCGCAGCCGCCAAAACACATTACTATACTTGCATTATTTCTTGTTCTTTTGTCACGAACGCCGCATCAATATCTTTGATGTTCTTATCTGTCAAATCTTGTATTTTAGTAGATGTGGTTCGATGTTCATCTTCACCGATAATTCCGTCTTTTTCCTGTTTTTTGAGTGCTTCCATGGCGTCGCGGCGGACGTTGCGCACGGCGATCTTGGCCTGTTCGGTATATTTCGCCGCAATTTTTGTTAAATCTTGACGCCGCTCCTGGTTGAGTTCAGGGATCGGGAGCCGTAATGTTGTACCATCGGTGATCGGATTTAGCCCCAGGTCGGACTCCCGGATGGCTTTCTCGACAGCACTCACCTGTGCCTTATCCCAAACCTGAACCGTAATCATGCGCGGCTCCGGCGCAGACACGGATGCAACCTGGTTTATGGGCATGCGCGCGCCGTAAACATTGACCATGATCGGATCAAGCAGCGTGGCGCTCGCCCGCCCGGTTCGCAGGCCGCCGAATTCCGACTTCAACACAGCGACGGCGCCTTTCATACGCTTTTCAATTTCCTTGATGTCGAAGCTTGCCGCCATTTTTAGTCTCCCATGCTGGCTTAGAACACCGGCATATCGCGCGGCTCGTCTGAAGTCCACAGCCCTGCTTAAACGCCGCTAACAACTGTCGCTGCGGTTTCACCTGTGAAGAGTTTAACAATGTTGCCGGGGTTTAAAAGCGAAAACACAAGCACGGGGATGCGGTTGTCGCGGGCAATGGCGATGGCGGCGCCGTCCATGACTTCCAGATTTTGGGCGAGCACCTGGGTATAGGTCAGCGTGTCATATCGCACAGCGGATGGATCGGTTTTCGGATTGGCGGAGTAGATGCCGTCGACACTGGTCGCTTTCAAAATCACATCACAACCCATTTCAGCGGCGCGCAACGCGGCCGTCGTGTCGGTGGTGAAAAACGGGTTGCCCGTGCCGCCCGCAAATATGACGCTACGGCCTGCGGCGAGATCGGCGAGCGCTTCGTCGCGTTGATAGGGGGCGCACACCGTCGGCATAGGTATCGCTGAATAAACTCGCGATGCAACTTCAAGGGCCTTGAGCGCCTGATCGAGCGCGAGCGCGTTCATCACTGTCGCTAGCATGCCCATATAATCGCCGGTAACGCGATCCATGCCCTTGGCCGCGCCCGCCAGCCCGCGATAAATATTGCCGCCGCCGACCACGACGCTGACCGCAACCCCGAGTTTTGTAATTTCCGATATTTCGCCAGCGAACCGTCGCAGAGCGTCCGGGTCAATTCCGTAGGAGGAGCTGCCCATCAGAGCTTCGCCAGAAAGCTTCAACAGAGGCCGCTTAAAGCGAGGCGCATTCACTGGATCGGTCATGAATGTCACTTTTATCCCGCGTTAATGATCCGCGTTTGATTCCGAGATCATTTTTTCGCTGGTTTAGCCGGCTTTTTGTCTGCCGCCGTTTTCGCGACTGGTTGCTTGCCGTTTACTTTCGCGCCTGCTGGCGCTTCGACCTTTTTGACGTCGCTTTTCGCAGGGGCCGCCACCACTTTCTCAGGCTCCTTGGCTTTCGCTGCCGGCGCCTTCGCTTTATCTTTCGCAGCCACTTCGCCTTTTGCTGCTGGATCACTTTTGGGCGCGGGCGATGAACCAGCCGCCGCTGCGACTTCAGCCGCGAAATCGTCTTCTTTTTTCTCGATGCCCTCGCCAAGCGCAAAACGGACAAAAGCGGTCATGTTGATAGGGGCGCCAGCGTCTTTCTCTGCGTCCTTGATAGCCTGCTCGACTGTTACGTCCGGGTTCAGTACGAAAGCCTGCTGTAGCAGCACGACTTCCTGATAGAATTTCTTGATGCGGCCATCGACCATCTTCTCAACGATGTTCGCAGCTTTGCCGCTTTCTTTCGCCTGCTCGGCAAAGATGGCGCGCTCACGATCCACAACGTCGCTTGAAACCTCGCCAGCGGTCAGCGCCAGCGGGTTGGTCGCTGCGATGTGCATAGCGATTTTGCGCCCCAGATCATTCAGTTTTTCAGCCTTGCCCTCAGATTCGAGAGCCACCAGCACGCCGATTTTACCGAGGCCAGGTTCGACCTGACTATGGACGTAACTTGCGACCACACCGGCTTTCACTTTGAGGTGCGCGGTACGGCGGACGTTCAGGTTCTCCCCGATCGTGATGACGAGTTCTTTCACCACCTCGGCGACAGCAATTTTCCTTTTCGGGTACGAAGCCGTCAGCAACTTATCCAGATCGCCGTTCGACTTGAGGGCAAGTTTGGACACTTCGGAAACAAGGCTTTGAAACTCCGGGTTTCGCGCAACGAAATCGGTCTCGGAGTTAACTTCAACCACTGCGCCCTGCTTGCCATCGGCGGCGACCGCGACAAGACCGTCCGCGGCAATCCGGCCCGCTTTCTTGGCGGCTTTGGCAAGGCCTTTAGCGCGCAGCCAATCCACCGACGCCTCGAAGTCCCCGTTGTTCTCGGTCAGCGCGGCTTTACAATCCATCATGCCTACGCCAGTTTTTTCACGCAGGTCTTTGACCATTTGAGCCGTGATTGCAGTCATCGTCGCCCTCATTGCATATGGCGCTAACGGCGGCGCCGCGCGCTGTCAGAAACAGAAGCGTCCACCAACCTTACAATGCGCTGGACGCAGACATTCATCTCATAATACCGCCATTAGAGAAAGCAACTGGCGCATCAAGCTTTTTTGGCGCGCTTCTCAGGCGTGGCGGCCGGTTTCGCGCCGTTGCTTTCAACTGCGACGGGCGTTTCGACCTGCGCTTCTGGTTCCGCACCCTGCATCGAAGCCGCGCCATTACTCATCACTAGCTCGCTGCCTTCAATACCTTCCGCTTCAGCAGGAGCGTTTTCCTTCGCTCCACCCTCGCGTCGTCCACGTCCGGCTGAACGGGAGCGTGAGCGGCGGCCACCCGGCGCGCCGTCAAGATCTTCGCCCGCCGGGTTTTCCATAGCGCCGGCGTCAACGCCAAACGAGCCTTGCGCCCGCTCGATGCCATCCAGCGCTGCCTTGGAGATCAGATCGCAGTACAGTGTTATCGCGCGGCCCGCATCGTCATTGCCGGGGATCGGATAGTTCACACCGTCCGGATCGCTGTTGGTGTCGACAATCGCAATGACGGGAATGCCAAGCTTGCGCGCTTCGGCAATCGCGATGGCTTCCTTGTTCGTGTCGATGATGAAGAGGATATCCGGCACGCCGCCCATATCCTTGATGCCGCCCAGCGCTTTTTCAAGCTTTTCGCGCTCGCGCGTCAAATTCAGCAGCTCTTTCTTGGTGAAGCCCTGCGATTGCGCCGCCGTAATATTCTCAAGCTCCCGAAGACGCTTGATGGAGTTGGTGATGGTTTTCCAGTTGGTCAGCATTCCGCCGAGCCAGCGGTGGTTCACATAATACTGGGCGGAAAGCTTTGCCGCCTCGGCAATGCCTTCCGACGCCTGCCGTTTGGTGCCGACGAACAGCACACGACCACCGCGCGCCACCGCGTCCGACACGGCGACGAGCGCCTGATGCAGCAATGGCACGGTTTTCGCCAGATCAATGATATGGATGTTGTTACGGCTCCCGAACAGGTAATCCTGCATTTTCGGGTTCCAGCGATGCGTCTGGTGTCCAAAGTGAACGCCCGCTTCAAGAAGCTGACGCATAGTAAACTGTGGCACGGCCATGGCTGTGCTCTCCTTTTTCCGGTTAAACCTCCACGGGAACGTGAACGCCCGAGAGCGTCACCGGAGCTGGCATGCGCGAATGCAGGCCGCAATGTCCCGTGTGTGTGATGCGCTTGCTATAGCCGCATCATGGCACGCCCGCAAGCGATATCAGTACATTTTGTGAAACCGGGGGGCGGCGAGATTTTGCTGCGGCGGTTAGCAGGACGTTGAGAACCGAAACAACGCAACAGCGCAATTTTGTTCAAAAAAACGCCGCACCTTATCGATGCGGCGTCTCCGAAAGTCAGAAGATGCTAATATTTCAGGATTAGCGGCGGCACTTGCGCACAACGCGGCAAGTCCGGCGGCCGTAACGGATAACGCATGTGCGTTTCACGGTGCAGCGGCGGCGATTGCGATTAAAGCGGCCTCTGTAACCGTAGCCACGGCCAACATTCAAAAGAACGCCAGCCTCGGTTGCCGCGACAGTTTGCGGCGCGACCGGAGCCGCGTTAGAGCCTGTGGATGGCACGACAGAAAAAGCCAGAGCGCCGAGAAGAGCTACGCCTGCGAGTTTCATTTTCAACATAAAAGTCTCCTTGATTTATACACCCGCCGATACTAGGCAGCGGAACATGAACACAACTCACAATTTCTATAACGATAAATGGTTCCGCGATAACAAATGCTTGAGCAGTGTCGACGCAACATGTGTCTATTCTAGTGGACAGTGACCGCATCATGCGTTCAACCTAAACCTGCGGTACATATGACAAGCACCGCGCATTGCACGGTAAATGCAATAACGCCGAGACCGTCGCCAAAAATACCTCCGACCTTACGCTTCATTTGCCAAACAAAAAACGCTGTCATGCCGGCTCCGACGCTAATCGCGGCTAAAGCCCCCGCTGGATAGTAAATGAACAGCGCCATCATCCATGGCGCCGCCGCTAACGCAGCGACGGCGAGATCGCCGCGCCGCGGCTGCGCGCCTACGTCCTTTACAAGACTTTGCCGGGATAATGGCGCCGCCGCTGACATGGCGAACACGGCGCAGAGGCGTGCCAGAGACCCCGCGCCTGCCGCCGCCGCAATAGCGCCCAAACCCGGCAAGGCAGCCAGCGCCGATGCGCGCACAAGAAGCCCTAGCGCGAGGCCTGTTGCCCCGTAACTTCCGATGCGGCTGTCCTTTAAAATCTCAAGCGTTTTCTCGGGCGAAACGCCGCCGCCCATGGCGTCGCAATAATCCGCCAGGGCGTCTTCGTGAAAAGCGCCGGTCACCAGCGCTTCGACGGCAAGGGCGAGAGCGGCGGCCACCAGTGGTGGTAGAAGCAGCGAAAGCAGCGCAAACGCAATCCCCGTTGACAAACCGACAAAACCGCCGACCAGCGGAAAGTAGCGCGGCGACCTTTTCAGATCCGCCTCCCACTCCGCGCCAGTCGATCCGGACGGGATCGGGATGCGCGTGAGAAACTGCACCGCCATCAAAACAGCGCGCCACTCGCCGTGCAGGGTTTTGCGCATCACCTGAGAAATGACTGCAATTCCGCCATCTCGCGCAAAATGGCGGCGGCGGCGTCTAGCAGCGGCGCAAAAAGTAGCGCCCCGGTTCCCTCGCCAAGTCGCATTTGCCAATCCAGGTAGGGGTCGAGATCAAGCGCCTCCAGGCAGAGGCGATGCGATGGTTCTGGCGAAAGGCTTGCAGCGATCATGACGCGGCTAGATCCCGGGAACATCCGCTCCGCAATGAGCGCCGCAGCGCCACACACAGCGCCATCCAGCACCACAGGCGTGCGCCTTGCGGCGGCTTCCGCGTAAAATCCAGCCATCGCCGCAATTTCCAGGCCGCAGACGCTCGCTATTGCCGCCTCGTGCCCGCCCGCCATCGCAATGGCGTTCGCACGCGCCACTGCTACCCGCGCAATATTTTGCTTGCTGTCCAATATGGCGGGAGTTGCGCCGCCCCCCGTCCCCACCGCCAGCTCCGCGTTTTCACCACACAAAAACGCAGTCAGGCACGCACTTGCAGTCGTGTTGCCTATGCCTGCTTCCCCCGAGATTAGAATGCGAGCGCCAGACGCAACCGCGCGCGCAGCCGCCGCCCGCCCCACGGCTAAAGCGGCTCTGAATTCGTCGCCTGTCAGAGCGGGTTCCCGGCTCATGTCGCGGCTGCCCTCGCGGATGCGGGCCGAAACCCAGTTCTCAGCGGCAACAGGAAGAGCCGCGCCTGTCAGGCCGACATCGACAATTTCCAGCGCGGCGCCGACAGAGCGTGCCAGAACTGCACAACCGGAGACGCCTGCAAGCGAGGCTTGCGCCACCGCCGCCGTCACGCTCTGCGGCCACATCGTGACGCCAGTCGTCGCGACGCCATGGTCGGCGACGAACAGGGTGAATTGCACGGGCCGCGTTTGTATATCCAGCGTTTCCTGGATGACGCAAAGCGTGGCCGCCAAATCCTCCAGACGCCCGAGACTGCCCGGCGGCTTGGCTTTGGCTGCTAACGCCTCACGCGCCCTTGCCTCCCAGCTTTGCGCAAACAATTCCATAATAGCTCCTTGCCGCACTTTGCGTGGCGCATGTTTGTGGTAATCTCACTGCCGAGTTACGCGGGCGCTATGATGCGCGCAACAGACTTTGAGGTTTCGCATGAATTACGCTGCCCCATTCGCCGCCAATAGCCTGGAAAACCATTGGATGCCGTTCTCGGCCAATCGCGACTTCAAGGTCGAGCCGCGTCTGGTGGTCAAATCGCAAGGTATGTACTTGTGGGATCACAAGGGAGGAAAAATCCTCGATGGGTCGTCGGCCCTGTTCAACGTCGCGCTTGGTCACAGCCGCCCCGAAATCGCCGTAGCGGTACACGCGCAGCTTTTGGAAAATGATTACTCGCCATTCTTCCAGATGGGCCACCCTGGCGGCTTCGAACTGGCGCGCATGGTGAGCAATGTTCTGCCTGACGGCTTCGAGCATGTGTTTTTCGTCAACTCCGGCTCGGAAGCCATCGACAGTGCCCTGAAAATCATCATGGCGTATAATCAGGCGCGGGGGGAAGCGTCGCGCGTGCGTATGGTTTCGCGCGAGCGCGCCTATCACGGAGTCAACATTGGCGGCACGTCGCTGTCGGGCATGGTGCGCAATCGCGACGCCTTCCCGCTGATGATGCCGCATGTCGCCTTTATGCGCCACACCTGGCTGCCCGAAAACCGCTTCACGCGTGGCGAGGGCGAGCACGGCGTTGAGTTGGCGGACGATTTGCAGCGCATCGTGGATATGTTCGGCGCGAAAACAATCGCCGCCTGCTTTGTTGAGCCGGTAGCTGGTTCAACGGGATGCCTGGTGCCGCCAAAAGGCTATCTCAAGCGATTGCGGGAGATTTGCGACAAACACGGCATTTTGCTGGTGTTCGATGAAGTCATCACCGGCTTCGGGCGGCTTGGCGGGCCATTCGGCGCGGATGTGTTCGACGTTAAGCCCGACATCATAACAATGGCCAAGGCGATCACCAACGGCGCACAACCGATGGGCGCGGTCGCTGTGCGCGAGGAGATTTACGACACCATCGTAAATGCCGGGCAGGCCAACGTCATCGAGTTCTTCCACGGCTACACCTACTCCGCTCATCCGACCGCGTGCGCCGCAGGCATCGCTACCCAGAGGATTTTCGCGGATGAGAAGATTTTCTACAGAGCGGCGGCGATGTCGGAGTATTTCCTCGACAAGGTTTACGCGCTTCGCGACATCGATCTTGTTACCGACATTCGCGGCATCGGCATGATGGCGGCTATCGATGTGAAGCCGGACGGCGCTGTGGGGACGCGCGGCACGGCAATGCAGAAAAAACTGTTCTGGAACGGCCTGCACGTCAAGTTCACGGGGGACGCAGGCATCATAGCGCCGCCCCTTGTTGCGGAGCGGGAGCATATCGACGAGTTATGTCATGTGCTGCGCACAACGCTAGAAAGCATCGCCCGCGCTTAGAAAACGCGGACTAGCGTCTTGATCGGGCCACGCGGCTGGCCCGATCTGGCGCTAATTTCAAGGTCCTGCTGCTCAATGATAGATTTCGCAGGCGTGTCACCCTCAAGGCCACCCAGCTCGGAGCTGAGAACTTTGCGGTTGGATGTCTGCGTACCGTCTTCATAGAGCACATTAAATAAGACGAATGATGTCTTGGCCGTCGGTTTGCGGGCCATAATAGTCTCCTGAAATAGATGATAACTTCTGCGATCAGTTCAGATCGGTTTCTCGCGCCGTTCGCTCAAAGGTTTCCAGCGCGCACTGAATGCGATAAACGGCGGGTCCGTTTTCCGTGGGCATGAGCCGCGTGACTTTACACGGCTTGCTTGCGACGTCCGACTGTGTCGGCACTCGCAAAAGTGCGCGCCCTGTGAACGTTAAGTCGTCCCCCACTTTAAACTTGTGTGGCATAGTCGCCTCGCTATTTCGATTAAGCCACCGCTTGCTCGCGGTTGAGATGTGAACGTATCTGATCGGCGTTAAAACGCTCATCGTCGATTTGCATAACGACGCTGGCGAGCAGATCGCCTTTGAAGTGGTCGCGAACGAAACTGAGCGCTTCATCCCCGGTGTTAAAGCGGTAGTAGCCAAGGCCGCGACGGCTGCGGCCACCGACTGAGCCAACAAATAGCTCGGCAGGCGAGGTGTGATTAAAATTTTCCATGACTAATAGATGGAGATTGTGACGGCGAATTACATTAGGCCGTCTGATCCTTGATACACAACATATGACATACATTTGAACGGGTAACGCGACCCCTACATCACTGAATTGTTAGCTATTTTCTCTCGCAAAGACGCTAAGCCGCCATTATGCCCATTTGCCGGGAACCAAAAACCGCCATGCGTCCTTATTGGTTTACAACTCCCAAAACTAAAGGATGTCAGATGAAACTTTATTTAACGGCTCCGCTGCTGCTAGCGCTTTTCAGCGCCAATGCGTGGGCAGACGCAGCACCTATCACCGATAGCATGGGCAAAGACCCTAAACTGCCCAAGCCAGAATCTTCATGGTTACCAACCGTTAACATCGCACCCGCCAAGGGCTGGACGGGAACCGGGACGCCAAAAGCTGGCGAAGGTTTGAAAGTCGCCGCGCTGGCTGAAGGGTTAGACCACCCGCGCTGGGTTTACGTTCTTCCAAACGGCGATGTGCTAGTCGCGGAGACAAATGCGCCTGAACGGCCCGATCACGGCAACAGCATTCGCGGCTACGTGCAAGGAGTCGTCATGAAACGCGCGGGAGCGGCGACTCCAACCGCAAACCGCATCACACTCCTTCGCGATGCAGATGGCGACGGCGTGGCGGAAGGCAAATTTCCGTTTATCACCGGCCTGAATTCGCCTTTCGGTATGGCCTTGGTTGGCGATAATCTCTACGTCGCAAACACCGACGCCGTGGTGCGCTTTCCTTACAAAGAGGGTCAGACGCAAATCACGCAAGCCCCGGTTAAATTATCCGATCTGCCCGGCGGCACGCTGAACCATCACTGGACAAAAAGCCTGATCGCCAGCCGCGACGGAACTAAGCTTTACGCAGGCGTCGGCTCGAACAGCAATGTCGGCGAAAACGGCATGGACAAGGAAGACAAACGCGCCGCCGTTTGGGAGATCGATCTCGCGACCGGCGCAAACCGGGTGTTCGCGTCCGGCCTGCGCAATCCTGTTGGCCTGTCAATCGAACCGCAGACAGGCGCACTTTGGGCGGCTGTGAACGAACGCGATGAAATCGGTCCTGATCTTGTTCCCGATTATATGACGTCCGTGAAAGATGGCGGCTTTTACGGCTGGCCTTACAGCTATTATGGCGCGAATGTCGATGAACGTATTCAGCCTGCCCGGCCTGATCTTGTCGCCAAAGCCATAAAGCCGGATTACGCGCTTGGTGCGCACACCGCATCACTGGGCTTGACATTCGCCGAGGGTGCGAAGTTACCAGAACGCTTCAGAAATGGCGCCTTCGTCGGACAGCATGGCTCGTGGAACCGCACGCCTCCGAGCGGTTATAAGGTTATCTTTGTGCCGTTTGAGAATGGCCAGCCCTCAGGACCGGCTTTGGACGTGCTGACAGGCTTTCTTGACGCGGATAAAAACGCGCTGGGTCGCCCTGTTGGGGTCGCCATCGATAAAAGCGGCGCGTTGCTAGTCGCGGACGATGTTGGCAACAAAATCTGGCGCGTTCAATCCAGCGAGCCGCAACGCGACGCTGCCGCGCAGTAAGGGCGAGGGGGCGGGTTTGTCCCGCCCTCACCATATTTGACGCTTGATAACTTTTATCTTTTCGACCAGTTGGCTAGGCGAACGTCGCGCAAACGTCACCAATAGCGCCGCGCCTATCATTGCGGCGAAGAGCGATCCAAGCAGAGTTCCTAGCCGGGCTTGCTCGACCAGCACTTCATCCGTGAATGCCAGTGCGCCGATGAAAAGGCTCATCGTGAACCCGATGCCCGCGATAAAGCCCATTCCCAGTATCTGCGCCCAGTTCACCTCTTCCGGCAGGTCTGAAACGCGCAGACGCACCGCAGTCCATATTGCCAGCGTAACGCCAAACGGCTTGCCAACGACCATGCCCAGAATCACAGCGCTTGTTAGCGGCTGCGTTATGATGCCTAACGACAAACCGGAGAGCGGGGCGCCAGCATTAGCGAAAGCGAAAATCGGCATGACGAGAAATGTCACCGGCCATTTGATCGCTTCAGCTAAATCGTGCAGCGGGGAGCGGCGTTCGTCACCAAGAGGAACAAACATGGCTACAGTCACGCCTGCAAGCGTTGGGTTGACGCCTGATCTCGACAGAAAATACCAAAGCAAGAGTCCGGCCAGACAATACCACGCGGCGTTTGTAACGCCTGCCCTGTTCATCGCCGCCATGACTACGATACTACCTCCCGCCAATGCCAGCGCCATGACATTTAACTCGGCAGTGTAGAACAGCGCTATGACAACAATGGCGCCCAGATCGTCGATCACGGCGATAGCAAGCAACAGCGCTTTCAGCCCCGGCGGTACGCGCGAACCGAGAAGCCCTATGACGCCAACCGCAAAGGCGATGTCGGTCGCGGTCGGGATAGCCCAGCCATGCGCAAGACCTGGCGAACCGCTGGTCAGCGTGAAGTAAACAGCGGCTGGCCCCGCCATTCCGGCTGCTGCGGCTATGAATGGCAGCGCTGCGCTGCGGGCATTTGAGAGCACGCCTTCCTTGAACTCGGACTTTAGCTCCAGCCCCACATGCAAAAAAAACACGGCCATTAGCGCATTTTTTATCCAGTCCTTCAGCGGACCTTCGACGCCGTACTCGCTACCGCCAAGTGAAAGGGAAAACGCGAGCGTCGATTTATAGAGCTCGGCCAACGCGCTGTTAGCCACGGCGAGGGCCGCCGCAGTCGCCAAAAGCAGAACTAAGCCTGCACGCACCTCGCTTTGGCGCAAGGAATCCTCAGAATTTACAGGCTTCATATGTTACCCTCTTGACACGTGATTAATTAGCAACCCATATATTTGCCATGGATGACATCTTCAAAGCCTTAAGCGATCCGCAACGCCGTCACGTCCTTGATCTTTTGCGTGAGAAGGACGGGCAAACTCTGAGCGAACTCGAGCTGGCCTTCCCTTCGCTCACCCGGTTTGGCGTTATGAAACACTTGAAGGTTCTTGAATACGCATCCCTTATCGCCACTCGCAAGGACGGCCGCTTCAAATATCATTACTTGAACCCCGTTCCTCTACAAACCATCGCTGACCGCTGGATTTCCTCATTCGCGGCGCCTTGGACACCCAGCTTGTCGCAACGCAAATGGGAACTCGAAAAAGGATCCGACATGCATTCCAAACCAAAACAAGTTTATACGACAATTATTCGCACGACACCGACGGCGCTTTGGGACACCCTTACCAACCCGGAGGTAACTCCTCACTATTATTATGGTTTCGCTGTACAAAACGGCGTCGAAGCTGGAGGCGACTTTAGCTACGCCGCCCCTGTCGCCGAAATGCAGGGAATAAAGGGCAAAATTCTGGAGACGGTAAGACCAACAAAGCTAGTGACAAGCTTTCAAGGTTGTTGGGACGAGGCAATGCAATACGATGCGCCCTCGCGCGTCACCTTTGAAATCGAACAGCAGGGCGACTTCTGCAAACTAACGCTCATACATGATGAGTTCGACGGAGAAACCGCAACATATCACGGCGTTAGCGGCGGCTGGCCCGGCATCCTGTCCGGCCTCAAGACGCTGCTTGAGACCGGTAAGCCGCTCGGTTACAACCCCATGGCTGCGGCGGGATAATCACCCAACGATTTCTTCCGGCTTGAAGCAGAGCGCGATTTCGGCGGCGGCGTTTTCCGCGCTGTCCGAGCCATGCACGGAGTTGCGCTCGATGCTCTCGGCGAACTCCTTGCGGATCGTGCCCTCGGCGGCGTTAGCCGGGTTCGTTGCACCCATGATCTCGCGGTTTTTCGCCACGGCGTTTTCACCCTCCAAAACCTGCATCACGATGGGGCCAGAGATCATGAAGGCGACAAGCTCGCCGTAAAACGGACGCTCTTTATGCACTTCATAGAAATTTCCCGCTTGAGCCTCAGTCCAATGCGAGCGTTTTTGCGCGATAATACGCAGGCCCGCATCCTCGAATTTCGTAATGATTTTGCCGGTTAAATTACGCTCAGTTGCGTCCGGCTTGATGATGGATAATGTGCGTTCGACCGCCATGGTCTTCCCCTTGTTTGGTTCTTTCGGTGACTTCCCGCTTATAGCTGTGGGCTTGATTGACCGCAAGCGCATCAGGCCTTTCTAAACCGCTGTCATCCATCGCGTCGCGCTGGGGTTATACGAGGCGAGGGTTCAGATTAAGGACGGAGACAGTATGAGACTGCGAGGCACTTTGATTTCACTAGGCGTGATAGCCGCCGCGTTTGCGGCATTGGCGGCGACCTTGGGGTTGCGCCCCAGCCTGTTCAGCACCGCATTCGCCGAGGGCGGCGTCGATGTCACACAAAATTATGTTTATGGGCCGAATCCGCGCCACAGGCTCGATATTTACCGCCCCAGACAACCGGCGCCCGACAGCCCCGTCGCCATCTTTTACTACGGCGGCGGCTGGCGCTCCGGCGACCGCGCCACATACGGATTTGTCGGATCGGCGCTCGCCTCGCTCGGCGTGACTGTCGTCATCCCTGACTACCGTCTGTACCCGGAGGCCGCCTTCCCCGTGTTCGTGGAGGACGGCGCACTCGCTTACGCCTGGGTGTTCAAGAACCTGCGAAGCCAGTGCGGCGGACGCGCCCCTGTCATCATTGGCCATTCAGCAGGCGCGCATATCGGCGCGTTATTGGCGCTCGACCGGCGCTATCTGAAAGCCCAGGGCGACATTGCGCAGCCGTCCGCGTTCATCGGGCTTGCCGGGCCATATTCTTTCGACCCCACCACATGGCCGTCGACAAAAGATATTTTCGTCAAAGCCGCCAGCGCGGATGACGCGCGTCCCGCCGCATTCGCCTCTAAGGCCGCCCCACCGATGTTGCTCATGCACGGCCTTGACGATGAAACCGTGCAGCTCTGGAATTTGCGAACGTTGGCTGATGCTCTTAAGGCCAAAGGCTCTCCGGTGGAGACAGCCGAATTTGAGAGTATTGGCCATATTGGCATTGTCCTCGCAATTTCTCGGCTGCTGCGCTGGCGCGCGCCAGTGCTGGATAAGATGGCCGATTTTATTCGTAGAAATGCCTCCTGCCCGCAAAAGAGGAACTAGAATGCCGCAAAACACCACCGAAACGCGGGCGTTGCAGGCGGCCATCGCGGTTTTCGGGCTAGTCCCGATCAGCGCGGGGCTGACAGGCATGCTCACCGGGCCGGAAATGGCGGCGGATGGCGTTTACGCGGTCTCGCTCGATAGCCATTTCCGCTACCTATCCGGCTTGCTGCTCGGCATCGGACTGGCGTTCTGGAGCACCATCCCGCGCATCGCTCAGCACGGCCCGCGCTTCCGGCTCCTGACCGCTATCGTGTTCATTGGCGGGCTTGGGCGATTGCTCAGTCTGATCGAACTGGGCGCGCCGTCGCCGCCCATGCTGTTCGGCCTGGTGATGGAGCTGATTGTAACGCCGACACTTTGCCTCTGGCAGACGAGTTTATTGCAGCGCACAACGTTGAATCACGGGTAGCGGCGTGTTATTTGAAGCGCGAACCACGGAACCGCTTTGACCATGCTGCAAATCAACGACATCACCTATCGCATTGAAGGACGCCTGCTGCTTGAGAAGGCGACCGCCGGGATACCGCCCGGGCATAAAGTTGGCATCGTCGGGCGCAATGGCACTGGCAAGACGACGTTGCTGCGCATGATCCGGGGCGAAATCCAGCCGGACGATGGCTCTATTTCGTGGCCTAAGCTGTCGAAGCTCGGCGGCGTCGCGCAGGAGGCGCCGGGCGGGCCGGAGAGCCTGCTGGAGACGGTGCTGGCGGCGGACACGGAGCGCGCGGCGCTTTACGCCGAGGCCGAAATCGCGACCGACCCCGACCGCATCGGTGAAATCCAGATGCGGCTTTACGATATCGACGCGCACACTGCGCCATCGCGCGCGGCTGAAATCCTTGCCGGTCTCGGCTTCGATGAAGCAGCACAGAACCGGCCTTGCTCGGAGTTCTCGGGCGGCTGGCGAATGCGCGTGGCGCTTGCGAGCGTGCTGTTCACCGCGCCGGACATTCTGCTGCTCGACGAGCCAACCAACTATCTCGACCTGGAGGGCACGCTGTGGCTGGAGAATTTCCTCGCCACCTACCCGCACACCATCATTATCGTCAGCCACGACCGCGATTTGCTTAACAAATCCGTCAACGCCATTCTGCATTTGTCCGAGAAAAAACTCACCCTCTATCAGGGCAACTACGATACGTTCGAGGAAACCCTGCTCGAACGGCAGCGCCTGCAACTGAAGCTGAAAAAGAAGCAGGATGACGCTCGGAAACACATGGAAGCATTTGTGGAACGGTTTCGGGCCACAGCCAGCAAGGCGTCCCAGGCGCAAAGCCGTCTGAAAGCGCTGGGCAAGATGAAGCCGATTGCGGCGGACATTGAAAACCATGTCGTACCGTTTAAGTTTGCCACGCCGAAAACCAAGCTCGGCAATCCGCTGATAAAGCTCGATGACGCCGTAGCCGGATATACGCCCGAGCGGCCCATCCTGAAACGGCTGGACTTGCGGCTGGATATCGACGACCGCGTCGGCCTGCTCGGCGCGAACGGCAACGGAAAATCTACGCTCGCCAAGCTGCTGTGCGGACGGTTGCCGCCGCTTGAAGGCGTTAGGCAAGCCTCCAAGAAAATGGAGGTTGGCTATTTCGCACAGCATCAGCTCGACGACCTGAACGAGGACATGTCGGCTTATGAGCACATCGCCGAACTCCTTCCTGACGCGACCGAGGCGCAAAAACGCTCGCGCGTCGCCTCCATTGGGTTCGGCGCCGACAAAGCGGACACGAAAGCGGGCAAACTCTCGGGCGGCGAGAAAGCTAGGCTGCTGTTCGCGCTCGCAGCCTTCAACGCCCCACACCTGCTCATCCTCGACGAGCCGACAAACCATCTGGACGTGGATAGCCGCGAGGCGCTCATCCACGCGCTGAACGATTACGAAGGCGCCGTGATCCTCATCAGCCACGATCGGCACTTGCTGGAGGCGTGCGTTGACCGGCTATGGATCGTCCGCTCGGGCACTGTCAGCGTTTACGACGGCGATCTGGAGAGCTATCGCACGGAATGTCTAGGCGCCTCCCGCGCGGCAAAACGGGCGAGCAATAAGGCCGCGAAAAACAATGCAAAAGCGGAGAAGGGGCAGAAGAAGCTCGCCTCGGCCGACCGGCGAACGGAACTGGCCCCCTTGCGCAAGACCATGCAGGATCAGGAGAGGCTCATTGAGCAGACGGGCGCAAAAATCATCGCGCTCGACAATACATTGGCAGATGCTCGGCTATATGCGCGCGATCCGGCGAAAGCCCAACGCCTCCAACGCGAACGCGTCGATCTCGCGAAGTCGCTGGCGCGTGCCGAGGCCGCGTGGCTGGAAGCTAACGAGGTTTATGAGGGCGCCGCGAAGGAAGCGGCGCTATAGGGGAACTGCAAGTTCGGATTGAAAGGCGGCACAATGGCGATGTCTAATTCGCGATTAGCAATTGCAATGGCTCTCATCTGCGCGTTCGCTGTCACCGCCGCAAATCGGGTTGATGCTGGCGTAGTCGCGTTATGGAGCAATGAATCGGGCAATGCAGCCCCGCTCGCAGCGCAGTTGCCAATGGGCGGGCAATATCCGCCCAAACCCAAGCCAGCGCCCCGCTCCAACCGCGCCTGCGTCGAGCGTTGCGCGATCCGTTGCCGCTCTGTGCAAGGCCGTTGCAGATTTACGCCTGGAAGGCAGAACCCCGGCTTTTGCACCGCGCAAGGGATTCAGTGCCGCTCGTCCTGCGCCGCTGGATGCAATTGACGTCAGGTCCGGGTTTACAAACTCGTGCGAGCCATAGCCGCCGCAAAGGCGGGCATAAGCGCGAAAAGCAGAATTTCCGACCATAGCACGCGACGCATCGTTTGCACTTCGGATTGCAATGGCGCCGCCGTGCTGTCCGATTGCAACCGTCTGCGCCAGCGGATGATCTGCACGGTAGGCCAAATGGACAAAAGTCCGATGATGACGAACGCCGTCAGTTTGGCGTGGAAAAACGGGTTGGCCGAATAATACTCCCACCCCTTGGCTGCATAAATCGCCCTCCCAAAGCCAACGGCCAGAATGCCAACGGCGAGCGCGCCGTATGAGGCATCGAGAGCGGCCAGACGGCGCACGTCGTCCGCAACCATAGGTGCGCGCGCCAGAAGCAGCTCGCCCGTCAACACCGCAAACAGGGCGAAAACCAGCAGGTGGTGTAGCACCGTGAGAAACAGATCAAGATCGAACACGTTTACTGGCCTTTCTGCACCATGGACGTGGTCAGCTTTCCGTCGTGCGCTGATGACGCAGCCAACGGGGTATCGCTCTGAATAGACATACGACTTTAGGAGATATGACGTTGAAAACTAGCATTTAAATAAGTTCCTCACGGCGCCACCTCAGATTGCACACAAAACTTACAGTGTAATTCTAAACAAAAGAAATTCACGCAGATGCTGGCCGTTGTGGTCGATAAACTCGACAGCCCCGAAGTGGCGACCGATCTCTTGCAGGATCTTGGACGACGCCACGCAGGGTATGATATTAAAAATGAGCACTATGACAAAGTCGGGCAAATCCTGCTGCAGACTTTCTCCGAACTTTTAGGCGACGACTGCGACGCCAAAACCGTCACGGCATGGTCGTCACTGTACCGCGTCTCTGCTTTCGTCATGAAGAAGGCCAGCAGTTCAGCGGTTTCGTCATCGCAATATTATCGCGTCATGCCACAGGGCGTCCTCGTTGCGCAGCACGGCGCCGACGTCATGCCGAAACGCGGCGGCATGGCCTGACGCCTCCGTCAAATCGCCGCTTTCGTATCTCAGGCTTTTGCGCGCATGTCGGGCGGCGTCGACTCTTCTATCGCTGCGGCGATGGCGTCGTCCAACCGGTGCGTTTCGGTCGCCTGGCTGCCCAAACGGCGAATGGAGACTGTGTGCTCCTCCGCCTCGCGCCGCCCCACCACGAACATGGCCGGGATTTTGGCCAGGCTATGTTCGCGCACCTTGTAGTTGATTTTCTCGTTGCGCAGGTCGGTCTCGGCGCGAATTCCCGCACTTTTTAGCGCGGACGCCACGGCTTCCGCGTAATCGTTCACCTCGGTTACAACGCTGGCGACGACAACCTGCACCGGCGAGAGCCAAAGCGGCAAGTGCCCGGCGTAGTTTTCGATGAGGATGCCGGTGAAGCGTTCGAGGCTTCCGAACATGGCGCGGTGGATCATGACAGGCTCATGCTTGTCGCTGTCCGCGCCGATGTAGAACGCGCCGAGGCGGCCCGGGAGGTTTAAATCTACTTGAATCGTGCCGCACTGCCACTCGCGGCCAATGGCGTCGCGCAGGGTGTATTCGAGTTTGGGGCCGTAGAATGCGCCCTCGCCCGGATTGAGCACAAACGCCTGCCCCGCCGCTTTAACCGCGTATTCCAGCGCCGCCTCCGACTTATCCCACACTGCATCAGAACCGACGCGCTTCTCCGGCCGCGTTGAAAGCTTAATGAGCACATCCTCGAAGCCAAAATCCTTGTAGATCGACAGGATCAGTTCATTGAGCTTCACGCACTCCGCCGTGATCTGCTCTTCGGTGCAGAAAATATGCGCGTCGTCCTGCGTAAAGTGGCGCACGCGCATGATGCCGTGCAGCGCACCCGACGGTTCGTAGCGATGCACCTTGCCGAATTCAGCGATTTTAAGCGGGAGATCGCGGTAGCTTTTCAGCCCATTCTTGAAAATTTGCACGTGGCCGGGGCAGTTCATCGGCTTGCAGCAGAACACGCGCTCGTCGGGCGTCTCTGTCACAAACATGTTCTCGCCAAACTTCTCCCAGTGCCCGGATTTCTCCCACAGCGATTTCTCCATCATGTCGGGAGAGTTCACCTCGTGGTAGCCATCGGCCTGCTGGCGGCGTCGCATATAGTTGATGAGCGCCTGGAACAGCGTCCAGCCCTTCGGGTGCCAGAACACGCTGCCGGGCGCCTCCTCCTGCAGGTGGAATAAATCCATCTCGCGACCCAAACGGCGGTGGTCGCGTTTTTCAGCCTCCTCCAGCATCTTGAGGTAAGCCGCTAAGTCTTCCTCGCTAGCCCACGCCGTACCGTAAATGCGCTGAAGCTGCTCGCGCTCCGAGTCGCCGCGCCAGTAGCTGCCTGCAAGCTTCATGATCTTGAAGCCCTTACCAATCTTGCCCGTGGCAGTCATGTGCGGCCCGCGGCACAAATCCAGCCACTCGCCCTGGCTGTAAATCTTCACGTCCTCGCCCTTGGGGATAGCGTCGATCAGCTCAACCTTGAACTTGTCGCCCTTGGCCTTGAAGAACTCTTTCGCCTTATCGCGGCTCCACACTTCCTTGGTAAACGGCTTGTCAGCCGCAATGATCTCGCGCATCTTCGCCTCGATTTTGGCAAGGTCGTCCGGCGTGAAGCTCTCCTCGCGGTAGAAATCGTAATAGAAACCGTTCTCGATCACCGGGCCGATGGTCGCTTGCGTTCCGGGAAAGAGCGCCTGCACGGCCTCCGCCATCACATGCGCGGCGTCGTGCCGGATAAGCTCCAGCGCCTCTTTATCCTCTCGCAGGACGATTTTGACGGCGGCATCCCGCTCGATGGGATCGGACAAGTCGTGCAGAGCGCCGTCAAGCGCGATCGCTACAGCCTTCTTGGCGAGGGATTTGGAAATGGAAGCGGTGAGTTCGGCGCCGGTTAAGCCGGATTTATACTCGCGCACGGCGCCGTCGGGGAAAGTCAGATTTATCATTTCGTCCTCTCACTCCCGCATACGAGGCGGGTAAGTTTCTTTGACAGATCATCTAAATGGATGATGCGCTGCTGGCAAGTTGGTTCAATCCTGAAACCGAACTGAAAGCCACGGTTAGGTCTGAGTTGGCTTTACAGAAATTATAAGAAATTGTATTATTAAGTAATTGGATAGTGGTAGTTATGCGATCGTTCATATCCCAAATCGTTATAGCGATAATATTTTCATTTTTGCTTTTCACTACAAATGTGGCGAGTGCTGCTGAGCGCGTCGCGCTTGTGATTGGAAACTCCGCATACGAACACACAGAACCGCTGAAAAACGCGAAAAGTGATGCGCAGGATATCGCCGCCAAGCTGAGAGGGATCGGATTCAAGGTTATCGAGGCGACTGACCTCGCCAAACCTGCGATGGACGACGCAATAAAGTCATTCGCGGAAGCGCTTGAGCACTCCAAGGTCGGCATTTTCTTTTACGCGGGCCACGGTTTGCAGGTGAACGGCGCCAATTATCTCGTGCCCGCCGACGCGAAACTGACCACCGCCGTCGCGCTAGAATTTGAGACCGTCCGTATGGATCTCATTCAGCGCACCATGGAACGCCTCACCGAGACCAACATTCTGATCGTGGATGCCTGCCGGAACAACCCGCTGTCGCGCAGTCTGGCGCGTGCTATGGGCACGCGGTCGATGCAAATCGGGCGGGGGCTGGCGCGGCAGGAGTCCGGGGTGGGCACCCTTATCGCTTACTCCACCCAACCGGACAACGTCGCGCTGGACGGCGAAGACCGCAACTCGCCTTTCGCCGAGGCGATGCTGAAATTTATCGATGCGAAAGGCCAGGACATCTCGTCAATTTTGATAAGCGTCCGCAATGACGTGATGCGTAAAACGCAGAACAAGCAAATCCCATGGGAACATTCATCTTTGTCGGAGCGGTTTTACTTCGTTCCGCCAACGCCCGTCATCGCCAGCGATGCTCCTATCCCCTCCCCTGCAATTGTCACTCGCCTGTCAGATGACCCACGCCTGGAGCTGGAGCTTTGGGGCGCGGTGAAGGACAGCCAGAGCATTCCAATGTTTCAGGCCTATTTGCAGCGCTTCCCGCAAGGTACTTTTTCAGGCTTGGCCGCGCTTAGGATAGCGGCTCTGGAAATCAAACCGCCTACGCTTGTTCGTCCGGAAGATGCGAAACCGGCCGTTCCGCCCGCGCCGACGCGCTCCGTTATGCGGCAAACGTAGAAAGAGCTGAAGCGTGTTGGCTGCTACGCCGACCCTGTTGACGGCGAATGGGGTGACCTTGGAAAAAAGGCGCTTTTGAAGTTCGCTGACTTGAAGGGTCTGTCTCAAATTCTTCCCGAACCTGGACAGGCTGCGCTCGACGCTCTGAAGATCGAGAAAGTGCGTGTCTGTCCTCTTGAATGCGAGGAGGGGACAAAAGCTAACAACGGCAAATGCGTTGCCGAGAGGCCGCAAAACAATGCCCCCACCGTAGCCGCTAAACCCCCGGCGCGGAGCAAACCCAAAGCCAGGGTGGTCGAAAGACAGCGACGCCAGGCGGTGCGCAAGGCTCCGGAAAAGAAAAAGTGGGAGTTGTGTTTCGGGACTCGCAACGAAGTGGTGAGCTGCGACGACGGCGGGGTAATGTTCAGGATAAAATAGCCGCGTTAATATTTTGAGCTCAACATGCTTGCACTGGGACATGCAAGCACAAGCTGGGGCATGCGACCACAGTTAATGACACCATATCTGGCTCTTCCCATCTAGCGGAAGAGCTTTCACTTCCCCTCAAATTGTGCGCAGGGCCACGCTGGGAAGCGCCTTGGGCCGCCGTTAATGCAGTCTGAACAAAAAGCGCTGGCGCCTACGGATAATATGTATTTTAAATGCGTAATCAAATTGTTGGAGTTTTCGCATGCATTTCCGTTTCGCAATGCTCACATGCAGTTTCTCTATGCTTGCAGTCTCCATTCTTCAGCTCTTTCGCAAAACGCTACATTTGAAACCGCTCTTGTCACCCAAGCGCAGGCTGCTCCGGGCGAGAGCGATCTAACGGTAAAACTCAACAGCAACACGATATCTATCGTGTCAGGCAACCCGAACGGCACTTATCTGGCGGTCGCCTACGACATCTCCGCTGTTCTCGACGACGGCGACAACTTGCGCATTCTACCTATTATCGGGAAAGGCGGTGCGCAGAATATTCGCGATATCCTTTACCTCAAAGGCGTCGACATGGGGATAACGCAGTCGATTTTCCTGCGATACTTCGCTAAAACTGGCGAAGCAGGCAAAGGCGTAGAACAGAGGCTCCGTTACGTGGCCCCTCTTTTCAACGAAGAACTCCATGTTCTGGTTCGTCCGGAAATCAATCGCATTGACGATCTAAAGGGTAAAAAGATTAATTTTAGCGACAAGGGCAGCGGCACCCAGCTTTCATGCAAGCTCTTTTTTGAAGACCTCAGATTTATTGTCCAAGAGGTGAACATGGGGCAGCTCGACGCCATCGAAAAACTAAAGGCTGGCGAGATCGACGCAACGATCCTGGTCGCCGGAAAGCCAGCTGGCGCTTACTCCAAGATCATCGCCGGTTCGGGCCTAAAATTTCTCTCTATCCCGTTTGAACGGCTTGTAAGCAAGGACTATTTGCCAGCCTAGCTAAAGCACGAAGACTACCCTGCCCTCATTCCGGTCGGCGGCGCTGTCGAGACGGTTGCGTTCACCTCCGTTCTGGCAGTTTTCAATTGGGCGCCGAACACTGGACGGTATCGCCGGGTAGAGTTGTTCACCAATGCATTCTTCAAGAACTTCGACAAGTTCCTCACAAAGCCCCGGCATCCAAAATGGCAGGAGGTCAATCTACTCGCCGAAACACCAGGATGGACGCGCTTCCCGGCCGCACAAAAGCTGGTGGACGAAGAACGGAAGCGCAAATCCGACACCGACATTCAGTCCGCGTTCGGAAAGTTTCTTGCGGAAACAGCGAGTAATAGCCAATCCGATCCAGTGGACGATGAAGTGAGAAAGCAGTTGTTCCGGCAGTTTCTGGACTGGCAGAAATCCAAACCCGGCGGGGGTTGAAAACGGCTGAACCTTCTGCGGTAACTCCGAGCAAAAGTGTTACGCGGTCTTGCGGAAACGGCTCTTTGAAAATCTTGAGCCGACTCATCCGATTTGACTAACTCATTACATCGGGACCGAGTCTAAGTCATGTGAATATAAAAGCGGGGCATATCGCCGCAGTTTTTTCTTGACGCAAAGACTTAGGTGCGGTGAAATTGTTGCACAGTCCGTTTGAGGCCGTATAGGGCCACCGTCGCGATAGATATGCGAAAGACCTAAGCCCCCAACGTCGATTGTGTTTGCTCGCGCGCGATGGTCGCGTGCGACCTTTTTTGTTTGTCTAAGGACTTACGAAGACAATGGCGACTGGAATTGTGAAGTGGTTTAATACCCAGAAGGGCTATGGTTTCATTCAACCTTCAGACGGCGGAAAGGACGTGTTCGTCCATGTTACCGCGGTGGAGCGCTCCGGCCTTGGCCACCTCGTGGAGGGTCAGAAAATCGTGTATGATCTCGCTACGGATCGCGGCAAGACATCCGCTGCAAACTTGAAAGCCGGATGACGCCGCTCACCGTCTGTCATGACTTGAAACGCACTGCCCAGCTTTAGACATTCTCATGCTTGGGGCTCGCTTTCCACGCCCAGCGGCCATAGCGCCATGGCGCAAAACGGTGAGTAGCGCTGCGTAAATCGGGCGGCGGATCGTAACCGCTGGTTCCCCATGGCTGGCAGCGGCATATGCGCGATAGCGTCAGCCAACCCCCTTTCCAGGCGCCGTTCATATCGATGGCGTCTATGGCGTAGGCGGAGCATGTCGGCAGATGCCTGCAATGCGGACCGAGGTAAGGCGAAATCGCATACTTGTAGACGTAAATAGGCGCCTTGACGGCAAATTTTGCGCCGCTGCTCATGATACGCCAGACCGCTCTCATTCCGACAAAGCGCGCTCCGGTTTTTGCTGCTCGATGTCGGCGATGGCCGCCTCCAACGCATCGAAAACCAGCAACACCGAAGCATGGCGCGCCTTGTAATCGCGAACCATCTGCAACACGGATAGATCGGCCCATTTGCCGGTTGGCGGTTCTCCGTTTTGCTTGAGCATTCGCCGCATTTGCGCGCCAACGTCTCTGACCTCTGTCGCCGTAACCCCAATTGCATTGGCGCCCATCACCGCCGCAGAGGTCTGACCCAGAAGGCACGCGCGCACATCCTGACCGTAATCGGCGATGACGCCATCTTTCACAATAACATCGACGGTGACGACAGACCCGCACAGTTTCGATTGCGCAGTAGCCGTGCCACCTGGCGCCTCAAGCCGGCGCGCGCGCGGCATGTTCGCCGCCAGCTCCAGTATTCTGCCGGAATACAAATCGCCCAGATCGACCGCCATCGTCATGCTTTCCCTCCCTTGCGCCGAATTGCGGCACCGCTTATTTAACTTGTTGTCGCATGATGTGACATGCGTGTTATGCGGACATTACCGCAAAACCAAACAGGTCATGATCCATCGTCTTTATATGGCTCGTAAGAACCCGGTTATCTAGCCAGACTTTTCGATAATTCGCAGCTAGAGTAGCGAACTGGATTTCAATCGCAAGCCGGGCATCTGGCATTGAAAGGGACATCGTACATCCGTGGAACAAGCCGCAAAACCTGCTAAAGCCAATGGCGAAAGCCCAGCCAAGCCGATGAAACCTGCAAAAATAAACCGCCCTACCCGCGAAGAAGCCGAGGCTGCTGTTAAAACGCTGATCCAGTGGGCGGGCGACAACCCGATGCGCGAGGGCCTGCGAGACACGCCAAAGCGCGTGGTTGACAGCTACGCCGAGTTTTTCGCGGGCTATCATGAGGATGCGCACGAGTTTCTCTCCCGAACCTTCGAGGAGGTCGCTGGGTATGACGATCTCGTCATGCTGCGCGACATCCGGCTGGAGTCGCATTGCGAGCATCATATGCTGCCGATTATCGGTGTCGCTCATGTCGCTTATTTGCCGAGCGACCGCGTTGTCGGCATTTCCAAGCTCGCCCGTGTGGTCGAGCTATTTGCGAAAAGGTTGCAGACACAGGAAACCATGACGGCGCAAATTGCCGAGGCTATCGAGACCGAACTCAAGCCACGTGGCGTTGCGATCCTTGTGGACGCCTTTCACCAGTGCATGACGACGCGCGGGATTCATAAAACGAACTGCGGCACCATTACCACCCGTTTTACGGGCGCGTTCAGAACGGAGAGCGATTACCGCGACCGCTTCCTGCAATTGGTCAATGGGCCACGTCCGGCCAGAGATTAGCCTGAGCCATGACTGACATCGCAAATGAGATCGAAGAGGGGTTGAAGTTTACGCCTCGCTTTGACTCGCAAGGGTTGGTGACAGCCGTTGTAACCGATCATAAAAGTGGCGATGTGCTCATGGTTGCGCACATGAACGCCGAAGCAATCCGCGCCACCCTCGCTAGCGGCGAAGCCTATTTCTGGAGTCGCTCTCGACAGGCGTTATGGCGCAAGGGCGAGACGAGCGGAAATGTACTTCGTGTTCGCGAAGTCCGGGTTGATTGCGATCAGGACGCCTTATGGCTAATAGCCGATCTGGAAGGCTCAGGCGTATGCCACACTGGCCGGGCTTCATGCTTTTACCGTGTCCTTGGCGCAAACGCCCTCTCCGGGCAGTTAAATCCTTTGCCCGCGTGACCTCCTCCGCGTGTCATTACACATCTTGTTAAAGAACAAAGAACACGGATTCGTCAGACTTTAACTCTCCATTTCATTGGACGTTTACAGCCGGGTGTTAAAGTATCGCCATGTGGAATCAAACATGCATAGCCGGTTTGCTTCATCCACGGCGGGAAAAACAACATGAAAATGCGCGGTAAACTCGGGATTGCCTTGGGGGGTGGAGCGGCGCGTGGCTGGGCGCATATCGGGGTTCTCAAAGCCTTGCGAGCGGCTGGGATCAGGCCGGATGTGATCGCGGGAACGTCGATTGGCGCGGTGGCTGGCGGATGTTTCGCGGCTGGCAAGCTTGTCGAGCTGGAGGAGTTCGCCCGTTCACTCACCCTGCGCGGCGTTATCCGGCATCTTGATATTGCCTTGCCGGGGTCTGGCCTTATCAACGGCAATCGTCTCGCCAGCCGTTTGAGCGAACATCTGGAGCCGTTTCTGATCGAGCAACTCGACGCCAAATTCATCGCCGTCGCGACCGAACTTGGAACCGGACATGAAATCTGGCTCAACAAGGGGCCGCTGGTGCGCGCCATGAGGGCCTCTTACGCGCTCCCCGGCTTGTTCAAACCCATGCGCGTAAATGGCCGCTGGATGATGGACGGGGCATTCGTCAACCCGATCCCCGTGTCAGCCTGCCGGGCGATGGGCGCGCGCTACGTGATCGCTGTCAATTTACATGGCGGGGGCCTATCCCGCGTGACGCACATTCCACACGAAACGGAAGTTGACGACGATATCCCGCTGGTCGAAACCACTGCGGAGAAACCAGCGCGGTCTCTCAACCCCATGTCGTTTCTGCGCCGTCAGTTCCTCGCACGTAAGGACGATGCACCGGGCATCAGCCGGGTCATGATGGAGGCGTTCAACATCACGCAGGACCGCATCGCGCGCTCCAGGCTTGCGGGCGACCCGCCGGACCTGATGATTACGCCGCGCCTGGACGGTTTCGGGCTATTCGACTTCCATCGCGCGGATTTTGCCATCGCACGTGGCGAGGAAGCCGCGAGGCGCTACCTGAACGAGGTCGATCTAACGGCCTTCGCCGCTGCCTAAACCTTTTCTCATCCGAAAACCGCGTAACACCTCGAAAACGGCTCTACCCAGTCGCAATATACTGCCGCATTGAGTGCGCTTCGAATTCGGCGTCTGCAATGCGCTGCTTCACGACGTCCCCAAGCGACACGATGCCGACCAATTGGCCGTTGTCCACAACGGGCATATGTCGGAAGCGATGGGACGTCATGTGCTGCATGACTTCGTCTATCGTGCTCGTCTCAGCACAGGTGAAGACGGGGGACGTCATATGCTTACTCACTGGCTCATCCAGAACGGTGGCGGGATTGGAAGCCAGCACCCGGACAATATCCCGCTCCGACACGATGCCGCAAACAGCCTTATTAGGGTCCAGGATGACTAGCGCGCCAATTTTCTTGGCCGCTAATTGCCATATGATGTCTTTCAAACTGTCTTCTGGCGCAGCAGTTGCGACGACTCGGCCCTTCTCCTTAAGTATTCTTGCAACAGTGGGCATGTTTCCTCCAACGCTGAATTTTGCGCTGTTGCGAGGACGGCCCGGCGCCTGCAAAGTTAACACCGCGTTAGTGTGGCCTGCAGCTTGCAAAGCGCCGCGGCGAAAGGCCGCTCCCGAAAACAGTGATCTTTTTATGATGCCTATTTCGACTTTAGAGCGCAAGCCCTGTGCGCAGATACAAGATCGGAAAATTTGTGCTTTTCTGACCGCAAAGTGAAACGTTCCAGCCGTGGAGAAAACAAGAAGATATTACAACTTTAACGGGTATATTATAGTGGTCTAAAATAGGCGCGGGTATGTTTGACGGTAGTGAGTAAGGAGTTCCAATCCATGTTTCCGTTTCGCGTTGGGGTTTGTTTATTGTTCGTCGTCATGGCTTCTGTAGAGCCGCGAGCAACCGGGTCTTCGGCCATCGATGAAGTCAAAGTCCGTAGCGTCTATCGGCACAATTTCATGCCCACCTTTGGGGACACGACCGCGCCCATTGGCTTCGTCAATTTCTGCCGTTTAAATGCAGACAAGTGCGTGTCCAATAACGACGGGCACGCGCGGTTATCTCTCAGCGCGGAGAAAAAATCTGAGCTGGCGGGCATCAACGATCGCGTCAACACGCTGATCCGTCCAGCCACGGATCAAGAGCTTTATGGCGCAGTCGAGTATTGGACGATCCCCGTCAGTCAGGGAGACTGCGAGGATTACGTGCTGTTGAAGAAAAAACTGCTGATGGAGTCCGGTTGGCCTAGCAGCGCTTTGCTCATCACCGTCGTGCGAGACGAGCGAGGAGATGGTCATGCTGTGCTGACGGTGCGCACAAAGCAGGGCGACCTCATTCTTGACAACAAGCAGTCCCGCATCGTGCCATGGTGGGATACGGGCTACGAATTCATCAAAAGGCAATCGTACCGAGAGCCCTCCGCATGGGTATCGCTGACGCGCACAGAGGGTTATGTCGCGGGTGCGGCAAGCGCCAGAAGCCCGCGTTAGGATAGCCCTATGCTTAAAAGAGCTACACCGTTTTCTGGTGGGCAATGGCTCTATAAAAATCCAAGCCGATACGAATTTAGCTGACTCAATCAATCCGGATCGGGCCTAAGCAATGCTTGTCGCGTACCGTCGGCCGTTCAGTACATAATTTGCGGCGGAGCGGCGCAAACCGTCGATTTCATCCTGTGTGAGACTGCGTGGCACGCGGGCCGGCATGCCTGTGACAAGCGATCCATCCGGAATTTCGCGACCCTCCGGCACAAGCGCATGGGCGCCTATAAGGCAATCGCGACCGATACGCGCGCCATTGAGCACCGTTGCGCCCATGCCGATAAGGCTGTTATCGCCAACAGTGCATCCATGCAGGATGGCACGATGGCCGATGGTGCAGCCATGTCCGACCGTAAGTGGAAAACCCATGTCGGTGTGGAGCATGCAGTGCTCCTGAATGTTGCTGCCGTCCCCAATATCGATGAGTTCGTTATCGCCCCGCAACACCGCGCCAAACCAGATGCTTACATCGCGACCGAGCCTTACCTTGCCGATCAGCGTAGCGTCCGGCGCGATCCAGAATGCTTGATCTCCAGGCAGTTCCGGCACGTGAGCGTCAAGGGTGTAAATTGGCATGCGCCGCTCCAGTGCTACTCTTCTGACGACCCTAATGAGCCAAGCGTCTGATCCATGGTGCGCGCTGGCTGGCTGCACCCCGCATGGCCGACCACGCGCGCTGGAACGCCCGCGACCGTCGTTTTTGGCGGCACATCCTTAAGCACAACGCTACCCGAAGCGATACGCGCGCAATCACCCACTTTGATATTGCCCAGCACCTTGGCGCCCGCGCCAACCATCACACCGGAGCCGATCTTGGGGTGCCGATCGCCGGTCTCCTTGCCGCTGCCGCCAAGCGTAACGCCGTGGAGGAGCGATGTGTTATCGCCAATCGTTGCCGTTTCGCCAATGACAATGCCCGTCGCGTGGTCGAACATCAGCCCGCGCCCGATTTTGGCGGCCGGGTGAATATCGACGCCGAAAACGCGCGAGGACTGGCTTTGCAAATAAAGCGCGAAATCGCGGCGACCGTTATTATGCAGCCAGTGAGCAAAACGGTGCGTTTGTAGCGCGTGGAAACCTTTAAAGTATAACAGCGGATCGATGTGGCGCTGGCAGGCCGGGTCGCGCTCATAAACGGCGGCTAGGTCAGCGCGAAAGGCCTCCGGCAAACTCGGCTCCGCTTCCAGTACGCCGCTGAAAATCTGGCGAACGAGCGCCGGGGCGATGTCATCACTACCAAGCCGTTGAGCGACGCGGTGGGTAACGGCGTCGCGTAACGTATCGTGGCTTAGGACGTTGGCGAACAGGAAACTCGCCATCAATGGCTCGATGCGCATCGACTCATGCGCCTCGGAGCGGATGATTTCCCAAAGCGGATCGTAGGCTTTCACATTAACGTCGCCGTTAAGCTGCTGTGGTTGCGCCATGACGAACTCATCTCCTGACGCCGCGGTGGGGCGTTGCCTTTTGGCGTTAGATAAGCGAACTTGCCAGCGCCGCCAATGCGCGAAGCGGGTTATGATGCTTTATTTAACAGTCAATGCGCGAAAAGCCAAAAAGGATTGTCATGGCGGCATCGGAAACAGGTTTCGGCGTCATCGCGCTGGAGACCAACGGGCCAGTCGCGCGGATCGTTATCGACAATCCGGGGCCGATGAACGCCGTTAACGCGGCCATGTGGCGGGCGCTACCCGTGCGGATCGCCGAGGCCGAGGCGAACCAGGACGTGCGCGTCATTATGCTTACCGGACGCGGCGATAAGGCGTTCTCGTCGGGCGCCGACATCTCGGAGTTCGACACCGCCCGCACCGGGGCCGCCAGCGCAGGGTATGACGATCTGAACACCGCCGCGTTCGACGCGCTTTTGAATTGCGCCAAGCCGACTATCGCCGCCATTCGCGGGTTCTGTCTTGGCGGCGGCTTCGAGATTGCGCTGTGCTGCGACATGCGGCTGGCGGCGGAAGGCGCGGAGTTCGGCATCCCCGCCGCGCGTCTGGGGCTGGGGTATAACGCGCGCTGGATCAGGCTGTTGCTGGCTTGCATGAGCGCGGCGTCGGCGAAGGAGCTGCTGTTCACCGGCGGCCGGTTCGGCTGCGTGGCGGCGTTGCGTATGGGCTTCGTCAACCGCGTGTTTCCTGCGGCGGCGTTCGAGGCTGAAACCACCGACCTCGCCGCGCAGATCGCCGCTAACGCCCCCCTTACCATCCGCGCCGCCAAAGCCGCGATCGACGCTTTCGCAACTGGCCAGGCGCCGGACTACGCGCATCTCGACGCCATGGTGGACGCCTGCTTCCAAAGCGCCGACTACGCCGAAGGCCGCGCCGCATTCGCCCAAAAGCGCAAACCCGTTTTTGAGGGGTGTTAATCAGTCAGAATACAAACGGGAAATGACACTAGGGTTTTCTGGCCCCGGCATCTCTTGCGTCACTGCTGCTCCAGGTTGCAAAGCATGTTGTTCCAAAGATATCTCAGTTAAACCAGCATCTTGCGTAGTTGCGCGGATACAATGTCGATGATGATGACCGCGCCCACGATAATGAGCACGATGGTCGCCGCCTCGGAATACTGGAAGCCGCGCATGGTCTCGAACAGCGGCTGGCCGATGCCACCCGCGCCGATGACGCCGAGCACGGTCGCCGAGCGCACGTTCGTCTCGAAGCGGTAGAGCGTGAACGACGACCACAAGGGCATCACCTGCGGGATGACGCCAAAAATCACCTCCTGCAGGCGCGAGGCGCCGGTCGCGCGGATGCCTTCCACCGGGCGCGGGTCGATGGCCTCCACGGCCTCGGAGAACAGCTTGGCGATGATGCCGATGTTATGCACGGCGAGCGCCAGCACGCCCGCGATGGGGCCAAGGCCGACAGAGACGACGAACATAAGCGCCAGCACAATCTCGGGCGTGGCGCGCAGGATATCCATCAGCCGCCGCACGGGCTGCACGATCCAGGGCGGGCAAATATTGGCCGAGGCGAGGATGGCGAAAGGCACGCCAAACAGCACCGCAAGCGCGGTTCCCCATGCGGCGATCTGGATGGTGACGATCATCTCGTTCGCGTACATTTCCCAGTAGCGGAAGCTCGGGTTCAGGAAACCTTCGCTAAACGTCGCCATGTTCTGGTAGTCGGTGAAGAGGCCGATGGCGCGCCACATCTCGGCTGGCCCCCAGCTCCAGGCGAGCAGCGCGATAACGACGCCCCAGATGATCCAGACGCGGGCGCGCCGCATGAGCGGCTGGCGCGGAATGTCAATGGCCGCCAGAAGCGTCAGCTTCGGGTCGGAGTTGGCCGATGTGTGAATATCTGTTTGCATGGCAGGATACTATATTCCCTAAAATTTGCTTAAAGTTCAACGAAGATACAACAAGGATGCGAAGAGCGGCGTCAACTCAGTATGATAAATCTCATTGTTTACAGCCTGACCGCTCTCGTTACAGCCACAGCGTGCTTCAGCCAAAGCGTGGCGCAAGACGCGAAGCTAACCGTGGCGCGCGAACTGGTTGATGCGGCTGGCAGTCGCGCTAAACTTGAGATGCTCATAGACTTTACCGCCGCCAAAACTGCGCAAAAGATTAAACTGGACGAAAGTAAAACATCGTCCTGAAGAAGAAATATTATCAGGCTTTTAAAGATATTAAAGTCGATGTATCAAAGAGGTACTCTAAGGTTGCAGAAACTATGGCTCAAATATGGGCCAGCGAATTTGAGGCCCAGGAACTTGGCGAGATACTCATTTTTTATCGTAGTCCTTTGGGTAAAAAATAGAGGCTATGGACACGAAAATCGTCATGCAAAAATTGGAAAAGCAATCTGAAAATAGATTAGCTCGCGAGCAAAATTCCAAAGTGTTAGAAGCAATCGAGTCAAAAATCCTGCTAAGTGAACTTGCGAATCTTTCCAGAGACGAAAAAGCACAAATAAAAGCCTTTTTCGAAAGTCGTACGGGGACAAAATTACAAGCAAAGCTCGATATGTTAACAAGTAAGAGCATGACTATTATGAATAATTTTTTGCAAAGCATAATAGCGTCGGCGCTAAAGAAGCTGAAATAAATCCAAACAATCAGAATGTGCAGAAGCTGAAAAACCTAGACCCGTCTTAGTAGCATGACGCAAACAAAAACGGGTCTAGGTGTGATTTATAACTTATAAGCGCGGCAGCTCTTCGGAGGCTTTGTTCACTGCGTCGATTTTGCCCTGAAGGTCGGTGAGGCGGGTTTTCTTTTCCTCGGCGGGGATTTTCTCGTCGCCTTCCACTTTCAGCATTTCCTTGGCCAATTCCATCAGGCGGATCGGATAAAGCTGACCGTTGGACGAAGGGATGAACGGCGACCATGTCATGTCTTTGAGAATTTTGCGGGCGGCGGCGACATCTTCTGCCGGGCCGTTGCGGCCATAGGTCATCATGAATGTATAGATTTTGTCCTTCAGATCCGCGTCGAGGTCGCGGCGCCACACGATGGGGTCGGATGGGATCAGCGGCGATGTCCAGATGATGCGGATTTTGGCGTAGGCGTCAGGCGCCGTTTTCTTCAGGCGCTCAACGTTTTCACTGTTGTTGGCGGCAACCTGCACCTGCTTGTTGGCGACGGCGAGCGCGTTGGCCTCATGGTTGGCGCCGCGCACGGTTTTAAAGCAGGCTTTCGGATCGATCTTCTTGGCGGCGAACACGTATGTCATCGGTACGAGGAAGCCGGAGGTGGAGTTCGGGTCGCCGATGCCAAAGTCGAGGCTTTTATTGCATTTCAGCACATCGTCGAGCGTCTGATACGGGCTATCTGCGCTGACGATGAGGTGCGAGTAATATCCCTGCAGGCCGCTGGCGGCGACAGTTTGCGCGAACACTTCGCCATCGGCGCGATCAACCGCTTCCATACCGGATTTGTTGCCGTACCAGGCGATATCCACCTTCTTGAAGCGCTGGGCTTCGATGATACCGGCGTAATCAGAAGCAAAGAAGGGCTTGATGTCGAGGCCAGTTTTTTCCGACATGACCTTAAGGAACGGCTCCCAGCTTTGCTTCAGGTTTTGCGTCGCCTCGGTCGAGATAATACCGAAGTTGACGACTTTCTTGTCCTGAGCCGAGGCTGGAGCGAAGGCGAGAACGGCGGCGGCTAGCGCGGCTGTCAGTGTGTTCAAGCGAAACATCGTTATTCTCCTCAATAAAATCCACAAAAACGCCACTAAAGCTTTGCCCTGATGGCGATACCGGCGCGAGAAGCATATGCCGCCCGCAAAACTTATGCCGTGCCTGCCGGAATACTTGTCTCAAGCGGAGTCGACCTGGCGTCCTGGCCAAAACTGAAAGCATTTCGGATATCCTCGCCCTGCTCTTCGCGGCCGAAGCCTGGCAAAAACAGCTCCGCGCTTTCCGCGCCGTAGAGATCGTTCAGGAAGCGCGGAGTCAGTGTATTGGACGGGCCGTCGTAAACGACTTCACCGTTGCGCAATGCGATGGTGCGCGGACAATAGCGCAGCGCATATTCCACCTGATGCAGCGAAACCAGCACCGTGACGCCGTCGCTGCGGTTAAAATCCTGTAAAATGTCCATCACGCGGCGCGAGGCGCTGGGATCGAGTGAGGCGATCGGCTCGTCCGCGATGAGCACCTCGGCCTGTTGCACCATCGAGCGGGCGATGGCGGCGCGCTGCTGTTGGCCGCCAGACACCTGCGAGCCGCGGCTTAGGGCCTGCTCGGCAATGCCAACACGAGCCAGCGCCTGCATGGCGGCGCGTTTCTCATCGTTGGTGAAAATGGCGAATGTTCCGCGCCATCCCGGAATACGTCCAAGCAGACCCAGCAACACATTGGTAAGGACGGACAAACGGGGGACAAGATTGAATTGTTGAAACACAACAGATACACGGCGGCGCAGATCGCCCCCGCCGTTCAGAATGCGCCCGTCGCGCTGCATCGTCTCGCCGAGGATCTTGATCTCGCAGCAGCGCTCACCACAGCCTTTGTCGTCGCGGTCGATGGATATCAGGCCGGATATGGCTTTGATGAGGGTGGACTTGCCGGAGCCGGACGCGCCGATCAGCGCCACCATTTCACCGCGCTGGATGCTAAAATTCACATCGCAAAGCACGGGCTTGCCGCGCTCATAAGATTTCCAGACGTGGGTGACTGCAATGGCGTCGGCCATGCGAACTCCTTGATATGTTACACGATTAACTACGCGTGGTGACAGTGTAATGACGTGGATATGACAGTTTTATTACAGGCCGTTACAGCATTAGCGCAAAGTGATTATTCGAGCTAAAAGTTGCCAAATTCATCCATAACAGGAGCGCGGCGTGAGAATTGAGCTGCATGACGGAGACGGCGCGTTCGCGGACAGGCTTGGGCTAGAGCCTATGATCCATCCCGCTGCGTTCGTTAAGGATGCGGAGCTGGGCCGCTTCACCGAGGTCGGAGCGCGGACAGAGTTCTCGCATTCCTCGATGGGCGACTACTCATACATCGGGCACGATGCGGAAGTCATCAACACAACAATCGGCAAGTTCTGCTCCATCGCCTCGCATGTGCGGTTGAACCCCGGCAATCATCCGATGGAGCGGGCGAGCCAGTCGCATTTCACTTATCGTTCGGACATGTACTGGCCGGACGCGGACAAGGACGAAAGCGTATTCGCGTGGCGGCGCTCGCATCCTGTCACGATTGGCCATGATGTCTGGATCGGCCATGGCGTTATCGTCATGCCGGGCGTGACGGTGGGAACTGGCGCCGTGCTTGGCTCCGGCGCGGTGGTAACGAAGGACGTGCCGAACTACACCATTGCTGTTGGCGTGCCCGCAAAACCGCTGCGCCGCCGGTTCTCCGAGAGTGTCGAGGCGGGCATGTTAGCGCTGGCATGGTGGAACTGGAGCCACGAGCGGATCCGCGCTGCGCTGCCCAATTTCCGCGTCCTCTCCGCCGAAGCGTTTGTCGCAAAGTATTCGGCCTGACCCGCCGCTGTATCCGGATCGCGCTTCGCTTGACCAGGGTCACGAAAACGGTCGGCCAAGAATATGTCCGTTTTAGATAGAAGCAGGTGCCCTGTCGTCATGGCCACGCTTGACCCAGCCATCCATTTTATTTGCAGGAAACCCTTTTCCCGTCATGGCCAGGTCAAGCCCTGCCATGACGGGGGCTGCTCAACAATCGGACATGCGCTAGTTGCGGGCTGCGAGGGCTTTGGCCTCGTCGATAAGCCGCGCGGGGATGAACAGGCCATCGCGGGCGGCGGCTTCGCGGCGGGCAAGGCGGCGGGCGCCGGGCAGCCTGACGCCATCCTCGCTTTCGACCTCCGATATCAGCGTTTCAATCCGCGAGAAATATGCGCCTCCGATGATCGCCGCAGCGTCGAACGCGATGAGCAGTTGCCCGACATTGGGCGGGCCGTCCTTGTCGTCGAAGAACGAGGACGCCTCGAAGCCGAAATGCGCGCCGATGAACGCGCCGCCGATGAGATCGATCATCATGGCGAGCGCCGCGCCCTTCGCGCCGCCAACGGGCGCCATCGTGCCCGCCATCGCCGCTTTCGCGTTCGTTGTGGGGCGGCCTTCGATGTCGAGCGCCCAGTCGTCCGGGATGGGCTCATCGGTTTGCGCGGCTTTCATGACGAGGCCGCGCGCCACGCGCGACAGCGCCATATCGATGACGAGCGGTGACGCAGATTCGCGCGGCGCGGCGAACGCGATGGGGTTAGTGCCGAACATCGGGCGCTTGCCGCCCCACGCTGCGATAGCTTTGGGCGCGTTACCAATGACGAGCGCCATAAGTCCGTGCTCCGCCAGCCGCTCCGCATGGTAGCCCGCCACGCCGAAATGGTGCGAACGCGAGATCGCGGCGGCAGCCATGCCCTGCTCTTTTGCCGCGCTGGCTAGATGGTCGATGGCGAGGTCGATGGCTGGGTAGGCAAATCCGTGTGAGGCGTCCACGTGGATCAGGCCGGGGCGGACGCGATGGGCGACAGGCGTGGCGCGCCCGTCAACTTTTCCGCACTTGATATTCATGGAGTAGCTGGGAATGCGCGAGGCGCCGTGGCCCTCGTGTCCATCGACTTCGGCCTGGGTGAGCGCGCGGGCGACCGAGGCGACGCTGGCGGAAACAACCCCGCAGCCCATTAATGCATCGGAAATAAGCCTTTCAAGCGCGGTCGCAGACATCGTCACCAGAGTGTTCATAGGCCCTTGGCATTGAGTAAGATGTTTAGGAAACGGTTCTGATGAGCTTTAGGACGAGCGATCCAAGCAGCATTGCGCCAGCAATAAATGCATACTGGCGGGCAAAGCGCAGGTAAGCGCGGCGCAACGCCGAGCTGACGATGCCCTGCGCCATGGTTTGCGGCGGACGTTCGTCAGGCTCCAGCATGATCCAGAGCTCAGTGAGTTTATAGGGTTGTTTGTTGGCGTTTAACGCCTTGAGTAGCAGCACAGCCACAATCAGAAGCGTCAGGATGCCGCCGGCCTTCAGCGCATTTGGCATGTCGCCAGAAAGGCCCACCATCATGGTGCCGATGGCGAGACCGGCAAAGCCGCAGCCTCTGGCGACGGAATAAGCCGCGACTTCATCGAGGCGTTGCATGGTGCTTTCCGGTGATGACGAACAATATCATTGTACTTCGATATGTTACCCGTCTCAAGAGGCCTTGCCAGCGCCACGAAAATATCACGCTAAAGCATCCCCGCCGCGTAGAGGAATGTCGGGATCGCCAGAATAAGCGCCGTAACTAGCCAAACCGTCATAGACGTGTTGTCACTGCGCGTGCGGCCTGTAGCGCGCTCGAAAAGCGCAGCCGGAATCCCCGACAGCATGAGGCTGATGGACGAGAGCAGAAGAGATGAAAGATAGAGAAATACGAGCGGTGACGTGATGAAGAACCCGGCGGCAATGGGGCGCAAAAATATCGAAAACGCATCGAAGTAGGGCGAAAAATGCATGCCGTTGATAAGCGATAGCGCGGCAATTCCGATTAAGGAGCCATCGCGCCGCAACAGATCCTCGCGTTCCTGTTCGTTGATCGCCATGGCTCAAGCTCCCGCCGCTGGCGCAAAACCGGACTGCCAGAAAGCCACAAACAGCCCAATGCGGGCAAACAAGGCCCAGACAAATGCAAACAGCACAATAACATTGTCTGGCACGGCTTTGGGGGTAATCGCCTTGGTCGAGGCAATAAACGGCTGAGTAATGGACTGAAAGGTGCGCCATAACACCTTGTCGCTGTCGGGCTTGTAGAACAATGACATCAGAAAGCGACCGAGCAAGGTGTACATGAGTGCGGCGAGCACGAACTGCGGCAGATGAAAGAGCCAGAACGCGGCTGAAGCGTCTGTAGACATGCGTTACCCATTCACGGTTAATTATTATCGTTCAATAGGAAGGAGCGGAACACAAGGTCCCGCCCCTTAGTCTAGCGTAAGAACGCTTTAGGCTACAACGGTATCCTTTTCTTCAAGGATAGTTCCTCCACGCGGACGGCGCACCTTGTCAAGGAAGTCGTACATAGCCTGAGACGGACGCGGCGTCAGCATGCTGAAGACGATAATCGACAGGAAGCCGAGTGGCATGCCGAACAACGCGGACGAGATATTGTTCACGTTGAACCAGCCGACCTTACCCGCCAGCGGATGCGAGGCAGGCACAGGCGATACGTTCCACACGGCCGCGTCAGCCTGGATTTTAGCGATATCCACAACTGGCGTGAAGTCGCTCGGTTTCAGGTTAGCGTACATGCCGAGGTATTCGATGCCAAACTGCGGATAGTAACGGGTTACGACCAGGTACGTCAGCGTGATGCCGAAGCCCAGGATCATGCCCATGACCGCGCCTAACGAATTCGCGCGCTTCCACCAGATACCCATGACAAGCACCGGGAACAGACCAGCGGCGGCCAGGCTGAACGCCCAGGCGACCATCGCGAGAATGTCTGCTGGTTTCGTGGACGCTGTGTAGGCAGCGGCGACGGCCACAATAACGAGCAGGACGCGCGCCACAATAAGGCGGCGGGAGGCCGGCGCCTTCGGGTCGATCATCTTGTAGTAAACGTCATGGCTGAGCGCGTTGGCGATGGCGAGCAGAAGCCCGTCAGCGGTTGAAAGCGCGGCAGCCAGACCGCCAGCGGCAACCAGGCCCGCGATAACGTAAGGCATGCCCGCAATTTCCGGCGTGGACAAAACGATCACGTCCGGGTTGATGGCCAAAGCGCTGTGCAGAAGCAAGCCTTTGGTATTACCCGCCGCCTGAGCTACAGCCGGGAGAACGGCGGTTCTGAATGCATCCCAAATCTGGTCCGGGCTGGAACCGACATTGGCGCGCGCCGCTTCGAGCATAGCTGCCTTGGCGGGTTCCTTCATCGCCGCGAAGCCGCCGGCCGTTTCCGCGCCAGTCGCTTTCAGTTGCGCCGCAACGCCCGCTGTATCTACAGCGCCGCCTTTCACCACGTTGATCACGTCGTAGAATGTTTGAAGGCTGATCCCGTGGATATTAACAAGGTTAAGTTTGGAGTAGGTTTCTATCCAGTCCGGCAAAACCGCGAAGGCAGTGCCAGCGCCGCCATTGCTGATCAGATTGTACACCTCAAGCTTCGAGAACGCGGCGTAAGCAGGCGCCGTGAAATAAAGCAGGAAGATGAAGAACAGCGACCAAGCGACCGAGACGCGGGCTTCGCGCACGGACGGCGTGGTGAAGTAGCGCATCAGAACGTGCGGCAGAGACGCGGTGCCTACCATGAGGCAGAGGATCAGGCCAAAGTAGTTTAGAGGGCTGTAGGACGTAAATGGCTGGATGTGTGGCTTTAGTGAAGCCGCCGTCGCCAGGCCTTGTTGGATCATGCTTTGCTCAAGCGCGGTGATTTCCTGAATCGCCGAACCGTAGGTTAGCTGCGGAAATGGCAAGCCAAATTTTTGCGTCGAGAGAATGACGACCGGCGTCAGGTAAGCGACGATCAGCACGATGTACTGGGCTACCTGCGTCCATGTCACAGCGCGCATGCCGCCGAGCATCGAGCACAGCAAAATGCCGAGGAGGCCGACGTAAACGGCGATCTGGAAGTCCATTCCAAGAAAGCGCTGGGCTATAAGGCCAGTGCCGTATATTTGCGCCGTCACATACGTGAACGAACAAGCGGCGAGCACAACGACGCCCAGAAACCGTGCAAAGTTGCCGCCGAACCGGGCCGACAAAAAGTCTGGAACGGTGTAGGCGCCGAATTTGCGCAGGTATGGCGCGACGAACAGCGCGACAAGCACGAAGCCGCCGGTCCAGCCGAGCACGAACGCGAGGCCGTCATAACCGAGGAGGAACAACGTACCAGCCATGCCGACAAACGAGGCGGCGGACATCCAGTCGGCCCCGGTCGCCATGCCATTGTAGAAGGCAGGCACCTTGCGGCCCGCAACATAGTATTCGGAAACCTGCGTCGTCCGCGTCACGATCCCGATGAAAGCGTAAACTACGATGGTTAAACACACGAAAGCGTAGCCAATATACTGATTTGGAACGCCAAGTTGTTCAGCGATAGCGAGAATGATGACGAAGCCAAAAAAACCGCCGGTGTAGATGCCATAGATCTTGCGGAGGTTATTGACGAAATCGCCCTTATCGGTGCTTGCAGGAGCTGCCATGGTTTATCCCCCCTACTCGTCTTCGGCCATGCCGTATTTGCGGTCGATCCCATCCTGGGAGCTTGCAAACATGGCTAGGATGATAACAAACGCAATCAGCGAACCTTGCGCGGCCATATAAAAGCCAAGCGGGAAACCGCCGATAACGATTTCGTTTAACTCTTTGACAAAGAAGTGGATGCCGAAGCTGAAAAACAGCCATAAAAACAGCATCACGAACATGAGCCCTCTGGTCGCTGACCAGTGGCGCTCCACATTTTCTTGCATAGCGCGTTCTCCCCAAATTTAGTCCAAACGCCAGAGCTCGGCGCGGCGAGGGCTTTTTGGTCGCTGACGCTCGACGCGGCAGACTCACCCCTGACCACAGCATAAGGGGCAAAGGCTTTTCAATAAACAGGACTTTAGGATAAACTGTCATATCCCATTGACGCGGGGACGCTCAAGTCCGATGCGTGCGCGAGGATTACTCCGAAAGCGCGGCGAGCATGCGGCGGACAGCGGTGATCTGCGGCGCCTTTTGCGTCAGAAAGTCGAGCTGTGTGTAACCCCACCAGTCCCAGCAGCCTTTGGGATTTGTCAACGGCTCGCTCTGCACCTGCGGATACAGCACGATCAGGCGGTTAGCGTCCGCCCATCGATGGAAACCCGCGCCTTTCACATGGGCGTCGCCCACAAACTCATAGCCCTGCGAGCAGCCGTGAAACGCCACATGCACCCGGCAACCAGCCGCATTCCGGCAAGCGGCCGGAATATAAGCATAGCCGTTGTCGGCCAAGCCATGGCGCGACAAGCCTTTTGAGTAAGGTTTCTGCGTGAACTCGGTAAAAACCCCCGAGGCATTGTCCGGCGGCGTTAGATTACCATAGATGTGCTTGAGGATCGCGCCAGCCTGATCGTAATCGCAATCAGTCAGAAACGGTGCTTTGGTGACGCCGCACGCCGCGCCTTCGGTCATTGTGACAATCGCATGGCCCGCTTTGCCGTCGCGCACATACTCGACTTGTCCGTCCGGTACGCCTGCAAGCCGGTAAAACTCGCGCGCTTTGTCCATGATCGCGGGTAGAATGACATCATCGGCCGTGCCGGAATAGAGATAGACCCGGTCGGATTTGATATCGCCCAGTGGATCGATCCGCCCGCCATCAGAGAACGTTTCCGCCCTTTTCGCCAAAGCTTTGGCGTCGGGGATGCCCCAGGCTGACAGCCGGTTCTGCATGCAGCCTTGTAAAGCCTGCGTCAGGTTATAACCCACCGCCGTGAACCAGAACGGCGCCAGACGCGATGCGGCGCTTTCCGCGCAACCATATGGCCCGCCAGCGACAATCCCCGCGCCGATGACAATCGAGGAATGCGCGATCTGGAACTGCGTCGCCATGTAAGCGCCGGACGAGAGACCCGAAACGGAGGTTTGGGCGAGATCGGCCCGTAAGCGAGGCAGCTCTTCAGAAGCGTTTACCACTTCCGTTGCCGCAGTCGAGGTTAAGGCCGCAAACAGAGCTGCAAAAGCAAAGAGCTTTAACTCTGAGAAACAGTTATGCGGCATTACCGGAAGAGCCAGTCGAACACGTTTTTCTGCGGGCGTCGGCTGCCGCGTTGCGGTTCGGCCCAGGAGTCCCATGGGCTATCCTCCACATACCGCGGCTGAACAGGTTTGGGTTTGCGCAATTCATTCGCGCTTACGAAGCCTTCGGTGTCTGTCACTGTCACGGCATACTCGGTCCAGTCCCAGCGGGCTTTGGCTTCGCCGTTGACGTATGGCTCGATTGAAACCACTTGGTTTCGAGTTATATCGATAATCACGACAAATTCGTTCACCCTGCCGTCAACTGTACCGGCGTCGTAGCGCAGAAGCCCGACGCCGCTCAAGGTCTTGTCCAGCAGCGTCCACTCCCTGATCGTAGGCGCGGAGGAGCCATACATCTCCAGCGCAACTTTGATCTTCGGAAATTTTGCGTTGACCGTCACATACCGTCCCGGCGCTGGGCTTATGATATCCCAGCCCGCCACCTGCTCGCCAACTTTCGGGATCGCGCTCTCCTCGAAACTGCCTGTCAATCGTTTGATCGCCTGCCTGGCGTCGCCCAGAAACGGGTCGAGTTCCAGTGCTTTGCGGTAGCCCGCAAGCGCCGCCTCAAGCTGTCCTTCATTCTCTGTGATCTCCGCGCGCAGGACATGAGCGTCCGCGTACCGCGCATCAATTGTAAGCGCTTTCTCCAAATCCTCCCGCGCCGGGGCGAGCGCCCCTGTAGCGAAGTGCGCCCGCGCGCGGTTGTAGTAAGCTTCAGGTAATTCCTTATCGATTGTGATCGCCTGATTTAAGTCCTCAATCGCCTGATCGTACTGCCGCCGCACGTTGTTGAGAGCGCCACGTTCGGCAAGCGCCCGCGCGTTTTCCGGGTCAAGCTCGATAGACTTCGAGAAATCCTTCAGCGCGGTTTGCGTTTTACCCTCGCGCGCCCATGCCCTGCCGCGCTGTAGATAAAGGTCAGGATCGTCAGGCGATAGCGAGATGACACGGTCGAGATCGGCGATGGCGTCCGCGTTCCGTTCAAGATGCAGGTGGATGTCAGCCCGGTTGCGGTAGGCGGCGGGATATTTGCCGCTCAACGTTAGTGCCCGGCTGAAATAGCGCAACGCCGCATACGGTCGCCCAAGCGCGCCCTGCGCCTTGCCGCGACCATTATAAGGCACAGCATTCCCAGGCATGATTTCGATGGCCTTTTTATAATCCTCGGCTGCGGCGGCGTTTTTGCCCAGCTCCTGGTTCGCATTGCCGCGATTATTATATGCAGCCCCGTATCCAGGCGACAATGTTATGGCTTTGTTGAAATCCTCAAGCGCCTGCGCTGGCTTTTCCAGGTCGAGATAGACGTTGCCGCGATTGTTATAGATCGAAGCGTAGCTTGGATACAGTTCGGCGGCTTTATTGAAGTCGGCAAGCGCATCCTCAAGCCGCTCAAGCCGCCATTTGGCGACTCCGCGATCATTCATTATGGAGGCAAGGCGCGAGGGCGGAACGTTCTGCTCCAGCGTGGCCTCGTCATATAGCGCAATGGCCTGCTCGTATTTGCCGCGCAGAAGCGCTGCTGCCCCCTCCTGAGCGCGAAGCACGCTTTTATCCGGCGCGGATGAAGCAACACATGACATAAACGCCAAGGCGATAGCCGCCACTATGATTCGCATACAAAATCCTCCAGCCGCTATAATAACATGAGACCTTAATGTTACAAACGTCGTGCTCTCTAAAATGCTCATGTTTGGCCAAGAAAGAGACATACTCACCATCATAAATACGCTTCGTAGACAGTTCACTCCAGCGTTATGAAAATGTTCCGTTTGCCAAGTTTTTTTTCAATTTCGTCCCGTTTGCTTATTCTAGCCTCTCTGGCGATCGCCGGATTAGAGGTTACTCCCGCGTTCGCCCAGGTCGATGGGTTTGACGGTCCCGGCGGACAACGCTCGCTGGAGCAGCGCACGACTAGCCCGGACGATTACGAAGTTTATGAGCCATCATCGCGGCGACCCTATGAGGACGACGTATATGACCCCGATGCCGACCCTGAACTCCTGCCGCCAAGGCGGTCTCGCCGGCCCTATTCCAAGCAGCGCCGATATCCTGAAGATCACTGGTACTATGGCCGCAAGCCCAAACCTGCGGCTCCTGCGGGCGGGGATACGGATGACGATGGGCAAACAGAAACGTCTCCAAGGGATAGACGGAAAGATACATCGCCTGATGCCCGGCGAAACGCCCCCAAACCTGTTGTTCAAGCCTTCAAGCGACGTTCGCTAGCGGAAGAGCCGCCTCCCCTTCCCGAGAAGCGCGGCGGGCGCGACATTTTGGCCATTGCGGTGAATGCGCCTCTATCCGGAGCCGCGCTGGGAGTTCCCGCCGCCGCCGTTTCGGAGCAACCGCGCGATGTAAGCGCATCGACTATAACCGTGCCTGACGACGCTTTGAACCAGTCAGCCAAGACACAGGCTGCGTCTGAGGCCAACTCACAGACCAGTGTTGCAAGAGCGGAGGCGGATCAACCGGCGCGCAGTGGTTTTGCCAATGTGGCGGCGAACGACACGCCTGCGCCCGAGCAAAAAACCAACGCGGCGGCGAAATCCGGCCTAACAGTCGCGGCTTATGATAGCGGCGCGTCACTTCGCGCTCCACCGCAGCGCATGGATGCGCAAAACCTGGAAACACCCGCCGCGCCTCCGTCCGATATGCTCACGAAAATGATCGGTCAAATGCTGCTGGTCGGCTTTCAGGGCATTGAGCCTTCTGATGCGTGGCCGGTGAAACTGTCGGCGCAGATCGCTTCCGGGCACGTGGGCGGCGTCGTTTTCATGGGGCACAATATCAACGCCCCCGATCAGACGAAACGGTTGACCGGGGCTTTCCGGGCGCAACGCACCGAGCACGCTTTGTTAATCGCCGTCGATCAGGAAGGCGGAGACGTGCAGCGCTTAGCGTCTGCAAAGGGCTTCCAGCTACATCCTTCAGCGGCCGATATCGGCGCCGGGAATGATCCGCTAAAAGCGAACGAGGTCTATGCGAGGCTGGCGGCGGAGCTTCGCCAGATAGGCTTCAATCTGAACTTCGGGCCGGTCGCCGACCTGAACCGCAACGCCGCCAGCGCCATTATTGCGGGTAAAAAACGAAGCTACGGCGCCGATCCGCGTCATGTAACGGCGTTCGTCAAGGCGTTTGCGGTGGCACACCGGGATGCCGGCGTGCTTACCGCGCTGAAGCATTTCCCCGGACACGGCGCAACGGCGCAAGACATGCATGACGGCCCGGTTGACATATCCGGCGTCTGGACGGAGGACGAGCTTGAGCCATACCGCGCGCTCGTGGATAACAAATACGCCGACATGGTGATGGTGGGGCATCTCAGTCACCCACGATTTTCCGGCCCTCAAAGCGCTCCAGCCTCGCTTTCGAGGGAGGCGGTGCAAATGCTACTGCGCGGCTCGCTCGGCTATGAGGGCGTGACGATCACAGACGATCTGGAGATGAGCGCGGTTTCAGCTCGTTACAGGTTGGAAGAGACTTTGCTGCTCGCTATTGAGGCGGGCAACGACCTGCTGCTTATGACAAATAAAAAGGCTCCCGACCCGGACCTGCCTGCGCGCGCGATCCAGGTGATACGCCAAGCTGTGCAAACCGGGCGCATATCCCGTGAACGCATCCGCACCTCCTATGAGCGCATCCTGCAACTGAAGCGTAGTCTTAGCCGCATGCAGAAAAACGCGCAGGCTCAAAGCGGTGCCGCTAAAGCTGCGAACTAAGCCGGTCTCGCACGCTTGCTTTAGAACTGCAAGTGTGAATGGTTGTAAAAAGTCGTTGCGAAAACAATCCAGCTTTTTGCGCCTAGAGCGATCGTGGATCGCGCGAGATGGTCACCTCGCGACGAGGTCGGCATCTATACGCACGGCGCTCTAAGCTATACGCCCTGAAATAGCTTGCCGCGTTTGTCAAGGCGCTGGAGGATGCCGGGAAGCAGCTCCGGCATATCTTCCGAGATCATGCCGGGGCCAAATGCATGAGCCACCTCGTTGTGCGTCCACACCGCCGCCGCCGCCGCATCGAACGCGGGCATATCCTGCGCAAGCAGGCCAGCGACAATTCCCGACAGAATATCGCCAGACCCCGCTGTCGCCAGCCATGGCACGCCATTTTCACTGACGGCGGCAAGCCCGTCTGGCGTAACGATAGCGGTATCCGGGCCTTTCAGAATGACGACAGCTTGAGAAAGATCAGCCGCAGCTAGCGCCCGGTCCAGTTTCGATCCTGCCGGATCAATCTGTGGGAACAGCCTTTTGAATTCACCCTCATGAGGTGTAAGCACCACAGGCGATGAGCGTCCCCGGATTTGCGCAAACAGCTCCTCCGGGTTTTCCTCGAATGAGGTGAGGCCCTCAGCGTCGATGACGACGGCGGCGTCCATGCCGAGCGCGCTGGCCACCAGATCGCGCGTGTCCTGGCTGATGCCTGCGCCCGGGCCCGCTAGCACCGCGTTAACACGGCGGCTGTTCAGCGTCTCTCCGAGCACTGAGGGGTTATCGTAAGCGGCAACCATAATGGCGGTGAGTTGCGCCGCATTGATGTAGAACGCCGCTTTCGATGTCGCCACGCTAACAAGCCCGGCGCCAACGCGCAAAGCGGCGCGCGCCGCAAGCCTCGCCGCGCCAGTCGACTCCATTGGCCCGGAGACGACAGCAGCATGCCCGCGATCATACTTGTGACCATCGATTTTAAGGCGCGGAAAATACCGCAACCATAAATCCGGATCGTTGATGTAATTGCGGGGCGCAATATCAGCCAGTACCGAGGCGGGAATGCCAATATCGACGGCGCGCACATCGCCACAGTAAAGGCGCGCGGGCAGCATGACATGGCCAGTTTTGCGGCGGAAGAACGTAACCGTTGCGACGGCCTTGAACGCCATGCCCTTGATATCGCCGCGTGTTGCGTCCACCCCTGTTGGCACATCCACGGCGACGACTGGCAAAGCCCGCTCCGTCACCTCCGCGATCATTTGCGCGGGTACACCCTCGATATTGTCCCGCAAGCCAGCGCCATAGATTGCATCAATGATAATCTGCGCGCCGTTTATGCACTGGACTGACATCGGCTCGATGCTCTCATCCCAGCGCCGGGCCATCTCCTTGGCGTCGCGTGTTAAATCCTCGGTGCGACCGAGGAGCGCGAGACGCACCTGATACCCGCGCTCACGCAGGAAACGCGCCGCGACGAAACCGTCGCCGCCATTATTGCCAGGCCCGCATAGCACCACGACTTTGCTGCCACGCGGGTAACGCCGCACCACCTCCTCCGCCACTGCGCGGCCGGAATTTTCCATGAGGGTTAGGCTAGGAGTGCCGCCTTCGATCGCCAATTGTTCGGCGCGGCCCATTTCTTCCGCGGTAAGGAGTTCGAGCACGGGAATGCCTGTCGGTGGGGAGTTAATACAATATTAGTGACTTAACCCAACGGGTCTGTTTTGGCAATGTCATGATGTTTGCAGCGAAAGCGGGGCCACCCTAGCCTTCCGGCACAATTTAACAGAACCGTGTGGATTTAACGCGATATCATGGTTAACTCATAACGGCAAAGAAACAGCGGCCTTGTAACCGAAAAAGCTTAACGGTTCGCATCGCCAGTAACTAACCCATCTTCCTTCGTAAAAGGCCCGGCTTGCGGGCGGTCCAATATATCGAGGACGGCTTCGGATGGCCGCGTCAGCCTAACGCCGAGCGGGGTTACGACAATCGGCCTGTTGATGAGTATGGGATGTTTCAACATAAACCCGATTAACTCGTCATCCGTCCATTGCGGTTCGTCCAACCCAAGCTCTTCGTATAGCGTGCCTTTACGACGCAAAAGGTCGCGAACGCTTAACCCGGCGCGGGAGAGAAGATCCTTAAGCTCATCTGCGCCCGGCGGAGTGTTGAGATACTCGATAATTTTGGGCTCAATGCCCGCATTGCGGATCAGGCCAAGGACATTGCGCGACGTTTCACAGGCCGGATTGTGATAGATCGTGACAGTCATTTCCGATTTCCTTTCACGTCAAAACACATCACGACAACATTCTTTGTGAGGTGACTGAAAAGTAGAAGCAATACGAGATTTTAGGAATGAGCAACAGGCGGATACCCTGCCTATTGCTCATTTTGTTAAGCAGGTTAAACCTTGAATTCCTGCGATTTGAATGTCAGGTGCTTTACGCCTTCGGGTGCGTCGGAGATTTTGCGGATGTTACCCCAGGTTTGTTTATAGTTGGGTATCACCAGCTCGTTGACGCCCTCGCCGTTGATAACATTGCCCTGCACGCCCGTTGGATATCCGAACAACATGAACGTCTCGCCTTTGCGCGCCGTCGGCGTCGGGTAAACCATCGCTTGCGTAGACCCTTCATCGTTATAGACCTCGATAAGATCGCCCGCCTTTACATTCACGATCGCCATGTCCTCCGGGTTCATCTCGATATAAGCGTAAGGGAAGCGATCCATGACCAGATCGTTCTGCACGTCCAGATAGGCGGACTGCCAGACGTGGTTTGCCCGTCCATTGTTGATCAGGTACTTGAATTTCTTCTTTTGCGCGTCTTTGCCGGGCGCCTGCAGTCCACGCCAGACTGTCTCCATGAACATTGCCTTGCCGTCCTTGGAGTTAAATTTGCCGTCCGCGAAGAGGCGTTTGGTGCCAATAATCCGCTCTGTGCCGCCGGTTGCCGCTGCTTCGGCGCCGGGTCGCTTGGAGGCATCGTCTACAATGACGTTTTCCTTGCCGCGGTCACTGCCGATTGATGGGATAAGCGTGCCTTGACCAGATTGGCCAGTTGTTGTGCCAGCATCGACCGGTCCGGTGGTTTCAAGCCCAACCGCAGGTTCCTGAAAGCCGTTGGTGCCCATCGCGCGAAGCCGGGCGTAGGTGACGAACTGCCCGCCTTTTTCGTGGAGGTGGTAGCCGTCCATAAAGGCGTCTTCCTCCGTCTTCCAGTCGAAGCCCTTGAACTTGTCGGCGGTTTTGGCGTCGCCCATTTCACGGAACACGCGCTCCATATGGTTGGCGATGCGTGCGGCGATCAGGCAATCGGGCATGGAGTTGCCGGGAGGGTCCATGTAACGATCTGTAAGCCGCATGCGGCGCTCGCCATTCATCGAGGTGAGGTTCATTTCGCCTGATGTGGCCGCAGGTAGAATGACATGGCACGCCTCGCCGATTTTGGTTGGCACAATGTCCACATCCACGGCGAACAGCCCGCCCTTCTTGATTGCGTCAGTGATGGCTTTCACCAACGCCGGGCGGTCGCCGTAAGGCACGCTGCTCATCGCGTCTTTCACCATGTCGGTGCGCTTTTTATAAACGCGCTTGAACTCCATCGCGTTCAGCGTGGTTTTGTAATGGTCGCAGGCCCACACATGGTGAACGCCGCCTTTGCCCTTGATAATGAGATCATCGACATAAGCGGCTGGCTTGCCGACATGAGCGTCGGATGGCCGCGAATAGCCCTCCTGGTGGCCGCCCATACGCACGCAGCCGCCTCCTTCACGCCCGACATTGCCGGTGGCGAGCGCGAGGTTCACAAGCGCGGCGATGGTGCGGTAGTTGTCGTTGCCCCAGATAAGACCTTTCTCGTAGGCGAACATGGAGCGACGGCGCTTGCCGTCTTTCGGCTCGGCGATCCATGTGGCGGCCTTGATGATGTCAGCAGCCGGAACGCCCGTGATCTTGGCAGCTTCATCTATGGAAACTTTGTTCGCCTTCAGCGCCTTGTCGAAATCCTTCGTTGAAGCGCTGATAAAGGATTTGTCTAGCCAGCCTTTCTCGGCAACGTAAGTGAGAAGTGCGTTAAAGAGGATGAGATCGGTGCCGGAGTTGATGGCGAGGTGCAGTACGTTTTCCTTGCCAGCTTCAGCCTCGCAGGCATTGATCGTCACCGTGCGGCGTGGATCGACGAAGATAACGCGGGCCGCCGCATGCGACTCGTTTGGAAGCTGCGCCTTCTTTTTGTCGAGAGAGGCGCCGCGCAGGTTTGGCACCCAGTGGTTGAGGAAGTAATTTGTCTGGGTTTCCAGCGCGTTCGTGCCGCAGGCAATGATCGTGTCGGCGAGTTCGGCGTCTTCGTAGCAGTTGTTGAGTTCACCGACGCCCATGTCGCGGCTGGAATGAACTTCCGAGTTATAAGCCGGGCGGTTGTGAATGCGGATGTTCTTGATCTTCATGGCCGTGAAGTAGAGCTTGCCCGTACCCCAGGTATTTTCATAGCCTCCGCCAGCGCCGCCATGGTCGAACGCGGAGACGAACAGACCGTCCTCGCCCTGATCCTTGATGACCGCTGCCGTTACACGCGCGACGAGATCTAGCGCGTCGTCCCAGCTTGTCGGCTGCATCTGACCGTAGCGCCAGACCAGCGGATCGGTGAGCCGCTGCTGCTGCGTCTGCCGGACGCGGGAATAGCTCATCTCAGCCATGCGAGCGCCGCGAATGGAGCCGAGGCCGGAGTTTACGACGCACTCCTTGTCCGGCTTGATGACGATGTGAACGTCGCGGCCGTCCTGCTTGACGATATTGTACATGGACGGCGAATACCACGCGGACGTGTCCGCGGGCTGCTGCAAGCTCAAGTCCGCGCCGAATACGTTATCCCCAGCGGCAACTCCGCCCTGCTTATTGATCGGCCATGTATAGGCGTGATAGCCGCAGCCGACGATGCAGTAATGACAGGTGACATTCTGCTTTTTAGCGTCGGCGGGAATGATTGGAAGACGGTCGATATTGCGTTTGTAAGCCATGATTTTACCTCCCCTTACGCCAGGACGTTGCTAAGACGGCCATAAAGCAGCTCGTCGATGCCCTCGGCGAAGATGTCGCCGTTGGCGTCAACACGCAGCACATATTGCGGCAGGTTCTGGGTCGCCTGGCCCCAAACTTGCTGGCCACCTTTCTCCACATCGAAGCGAGAGTAATGCCCTGGGCAGTTGAGGGTGCGGTCATCCGTGTTGTAAGCGAGGGGGATGCCCTTGTGCGGGCAGATGGTGGAGAAGCCGACGATGTCGCCATCCGGACCCGCGCCGCCCTCGACGCGCTGGCCAAGTTTCAACAGCACTCCCGGGGCGTCGCCGTCGGGATAACTCACGTCTTTCGGCTCGTTCGCTTTCATTTCGCTGACATTGCTAAGACGGTTGGCTGGGTAAGCGACGCGCGCGAGCGCAGGAGCTGCCTTTGCCTCTTGCGGCATAAATCCGGCGGCGGCGACGCCTGCTGCCGCAATCCCCGAACCGCGCAGGAATTGACGACGCCCGGTATCTACGAGTTTATCGCATCTTTTCATTATTTCCTCCCACAATTAGACAATTGTCAAATTATACAAATTTAACTGGCTCATCAATCAAGTTTAATATTATTTTTTGTGGCGCCTATTTTTTACGCTTAAACTGCCGATAAGATAGGCAACGTTCGCGAACTGTTCTAACCTTGGCTCTGAAAATGTTTCAATTGAATAGCGGGGTTGGCTATGGCACGGGTTGTGCTACTGGGTATGTGATAATGAGTATCGGTCGAGACTGAGGACTGTTGAGATATGAAAACTGCGGTGCGGAAGGATAAGAAAACAAAATGAAAAAAATTGAAGCGATAATAAAGCCGTTTAAGCTGGATGAAGTGAAGGAGGCGCTGCAGGAAATAGGGTTGCAGGGGATCACCGTGATGGAAGCCAAAGGTTTTGGCCGTCAGAAAGGGCACACCGAACTCTATCGCGGCGCCGAGTATGTCGTAGACTTTCTTCCAAAGGTTAAAATTGAGATTGTCTTGGCCGACGAAATGGTGGAAAAGGCGATCGAAACCATTCAAAACGCGGCTAAAACTGGGCGGATTGGCGACGGGAAAATTTTTATCATCAACATTGAAAACGCCATACGCATCCGAACCGGCGAAACGGGATCAGACGCGGTTTAAACAAAGCCAGCCGCCTGGGCGCCCGCCAAACCTTCATATAATCCCATTTTTCAAAATCGCATGTTTCAAGTTTCGTCTGTAACGTCAACCCTGTATTGACCGCACCAACGCCTGTCAGAAGCACGAGGGAGTATCTAAGTTGAACGCAAGTGAAGTTATCTCCAAATTAAAAGAGCAGGATGTCAAATTCGTCGATCTACGCTTTACCGACCCGCGCGGCAAGATGCAGCATGTCACCATGGAAGCTGGGCTGATGGACGCTGATGCGTTCGCGGATGGCGTTATGTTTGACGGCTCGTCAATCGCAGGCTGGAAAGCCATTAACGAGTCCGACATGGTGCTCATGCCCGATCCGGACACCGCGCACATGGACCCGTTCTTTGCGGCCTCCACCATGGTGCTGTTCTGCGACATCCTTGAGCCCGGCACCGGCGAGCGCTACGAGCGTGACCCACGCGGCATCGCCCGCAAAGCCGAAGCCTACATGCAGTCCACGGGGGTGGGCGACAAGGTATTCTTCGGCCCGGAAGCAGAATTCTTCATTTTTGACGACGTACGTTTTAAATCCGATCCGTACAACTGCGGCTTCAAGCTCGATTCATCGGAGCTGCCGTCTAACGCGGACACCGACTACGAGATGGGCAACCTCGGCCACCGCATGCGCACCAAGGGCGGCTATTTCCCTGTTCCACCGATGGATAGCGCTCAGGACATGCGCTCGGAAATGCTCACCGTCATGGCGGAAATGGGCGTCGAGACAGAGAAACACCATCACGAGGTGGCGTCCGCCCAGCACGAGCTTGGCGTTAAATTCGGCCCGATGACTATTATGGCCGACCGCATGCAGATTTATAAATACGTTGTGCACATGGTTGCGCAGAACTACGGCAAAACGGCCACGTTTATGCCGAAACCCGTGTTCGGCGACAACGGCTCGGGCATGCACGTCCACCAGTCGATCTGGAAAGGCTCCGAGCCAGTGTTCGCTGGAAACCTGTACGCCGATCTGTCAGAAACCTGCCTGTTCTACATCGGCGGCGTTCTGAAGCACGCCAAGGCGCTGAATGCGTTCACGAACCCGACGACAAACTCCTACAAGCGGCTAGTGCCTGGCTATGAGGCTCCTGTCCTGCGCGCTTACTCGGCCCGCAACCGCTCCGCCTCGTGCCGTATCCCGGTCGTGACCTCGCCGAAAGCCAAGCGCGTGGAAGTCCGCTTCCCCGATCCTGCGGCCAATCCATATCTCGCCTTCGCGGCCATGCTTATGGCCGGCATGGATGGCATCATGAACCGCATCCACCCGGGTGACCCGCTCGACAAAAACCTGTACGATCTGCCGCCGGAGGAGTTGAAAAACATTCCCACCGTATGCGGATCGCTTGTCGAAGCGCTAGAGGAACTCGATAAAGACCGTGAATTCCTGAAAAAAGGCGCCGTCTTCACCGACGATTTCATCGACAGCTTCATCGCGCTAAAAACGGAAGAGTCCGACCGCTTCCGTATGATGCCGCATCCAATCGAATTCGACATGTATTATAGCTGCTAAACACGGCTTTTATCGCTATGGATCGGGGCGGCTTAACGGTCGCCCTTTTTTGTGCGGGTTTGGCGTGGAGGTTGTCTAATGACGCTCGCTGCACTCCTCGCGGTTTCCCTGCTCTTCGGCTCGACAGCGCTTCATTATGAAGGGCTGTTGTGGATCAGGCGGGCCTCGAACTCAGTTCGCAACCATCATCGATTGGCTGTCCTAGCCGCGTTTGCAGGCGTCCTCATCCTGCATTTGATTGAAATCATCGCTTACGCTGTCGGGTATTTCGCGCTGATTTCTGCGGGCGATGGTGGCTTTGCGGGCGCCACTTCCGGTGGCCCGATAGATTATTTCTATTTCTCCGCTGAAAATTACACCACGCTCGGCTATGGAGACATTACGCCACTTGGCTCGCTCCGGCTCCTTGCCGCGGTCGAGCCAATATCCGGCCTGCTCTTGCTGGCGTGGTCGGGCGCATTTCTGTTCGGCCTCATGAACGAACGCCACACGCAATATCTCGACTGGCGTGCACGGCTGAAAACCGCCAGCGGGGACAAATTTATCCGCGCGAGAAGATGTAGAGAAACACCAGCACAATGATGATGGCGACAGCCGCGGTCGTTGGATTTTTGTCCAGCCATTCCCGGATCGGTTTACGCGCCTCCGCCCATTCCTGACTCATGGTGACAATAAAGAATAGGCCGAGCACGCCAAGCGCCCAGACGCCGACTGGGTAGCGCAAACAATCCCGGCACCCCGTGGGGTCGACGACCATGAGACCGAGGATCGTTAGCGTCACCAGAAAGGTGATGAACGCCAGAAATCCAAGGAGAGTGATTATAAAAAATTTAGCCGCTATTGCCGATGGTGTCATGGCGCCCTCTTCCATGTGGCCACAACCTTAACAACACACGGCGCATTTGACTAAAACTGAGCGCAATCACGGTTAACGATGTCTTGCGAATTCGTTTGGGCGGCTGCCTAAGCCGCTTTCCATTTGATCGAACACCCGATAGAGGGAATTTGCTCGCGTGACCCCTGCCCTGTCTCGGCCACTTGTCGCATCGCCTCGAACAAATCGCGGCGCACACCCTTTAGCGCTGCTTCCTTGCGGCTTTCGTCGATGCGCCCGCGATATTGCAGCTCCAGCGCGCCGTTAAAGCCAAAAAAATCCGGGGTGCAGATGGCTCCATACGCTTTTGCGACGCTCTGGCTTTCGTCGTGGAGGTAGTGGAACGGAAAATCATGCTCAGCGGCGAACAGTTTCATGTTCTCGAATGAATCCTCCGGATAGGCTACCGCGTCGTTTGAGCAGATCGCAATGGAGTTGACGCCGAGGGCTTCAAGCTCGCGCGCATCGCGCACTATGCGGCCAATCACGGCTTTGACGTAAGGGCAGTGGTTGCAGATGAACATCATGAGCAGCCCGTTAGAGCCTGCCGCGCTTGTCAGATTGTGTGTAACCCCATCGGTGGCCAACAACGAAAAGTCCGACGCCTTCCAGCCAAAATCACAAATTGGTGGCGATGAGGCCATAAACTTTTTCTCCTTAGCAAGGGGTAACTCAAGTTAGACGCCCCCTAATATACGCGCAAGAACCAGAGATGTTTCCAGAAAAAACCTCGCAAAATTTTTTATAAAAGAGGATTGACGAAGCTCAATTTGTTTGTCACCATATCTTCATAACCACAAGGGAGGTCTACGAAAATGATCCCACCTGAGGTCTGCAAGCTGCCCGCTTGACGTTGACAAAAGTCGACCCGCTGGCAGCACGTTATAAAACATTCGGCATTACATCGCTAAACTCTGGGCAACGCCAATTGCAGCGTTGGTGCGTACCTGAGCAGCGGTTTGCCCGGCTCACATGACTTAAACCATACCGGCGGCTCATCGTTTCGGCGCATGATCCATAACCCGAGTGGAGGTTTTTAAACCCGCGATCAGATGGCCGTCAAATTAGGGTCGCCAGTTGGCTTCGATAAAGTCATTGTCCGTCGATGAAGGCCCTGCCGCCGAAGCGCGCAGGGTCTTCTGCTTTTTTGTCCCGTCATGTAGAATGCGAAGCAACCTAAATTATTGAGAAAGCGGTTTCGCATGGCTTTGCGCTCCATAATTCTCGCGGCTGCTTTTTGCGCGTTGGCAGCGCCCGCCGCCGCCGATCCCTATCCCTGGCTGAAAGGCGCATCAGTAAGCCGGACGCTGGAGCAGGCTATTCCCGCGCCGTCCGGTTTCAGCCGCACGGCGGCCGCGCCCGGCAGTTTTGCGGCGTGGCTGCGCCGCTTGCCAATGAAAGCGCCGGGCGCGCCGGTCAAGCTTTATGATGGGCGGACGAAATTCGATCAACAGCACCATGCCGCCGTGATCGACATCGACACAGGCAGCGAAAATCTCCAGCAATGCGCTGATGCGGTAATGCGGCTGCGCGCCGAATATCTGCTGGCACACGGCCGCGCTCGTGACATCGCTTTTAATTACACCGATGGCAAGCGGCAGACATTTGCCGGCGGCTCCTACGATCAGTTCAGGCGTTATATGCGTCGCATCTTTTCCTATGCGGGCACCTATTCGCTGGAACGGGAGATGCAGAAAATCGCCCCCGCCGACATCGCTATTGGCGACGTGTTCATTCAGGGCGGTTTCCCGGGCCACGCTGTGCTGGTTATCGATATGGCTGAAAATGTCAAAACCGGTGAGAAACGGTTCTTGCTCAGTCAGAGCTACATGCCCGCGCAGGATATGCACATTCTCAAAAACCCGCGCGCTTCGGACGCCTCATCTTGGTACGCGGCGACGTTCGGCGCGGAGCTTGTCACACCGGAGTGGATATTCAAATCCAGCGATCTGCGTCGGTTTAAAAAGTAAGCCGATTGCCGCCTTGCGGAACGAGCCGCACATTGTTATTCATAGTGCGTTGCGACACGCACTGCAGATGGTGGGGGATAGTTTAGTGGTAGAACCACGGACTCTGACTCCGTTAGCCTAGGTTCGAATCCTAGTCCCCCAGCCATAATCAATTCTTTGTGGAGCAAGGCCGTGTTTCGACTTCGGCGCCGGTGCTGATGGTAGCGGCCAGTTTCTACTCTAGCGCCATGACGGTCACTTACGTAACGGCCTCGCAAAACTCAAACATTAAGACTAGACCATGAGTGTGTTTTGCGTGCCACATAAATTGCACCTACCATCTCTAATTTCTCCTTGGCTAAGGTAAGTTCTGATACGCTGATAGGATGTAAGTCTTTCGGATATTGTGCTGCGTAACATAGCTGTTTTGCGTGATTTATGTTCGCTGAGTAAATTTGAATTATTTATGATTAACGTCTATAAATTATACACATGCAACCATTGGTTGGTTGTATGCAATGTGCCAAAGAGAGAAGCTTTGCTAATAATTTACAAATTTAAGCCAAATGCTTAAGTTAAGTGGAGCGTGCTATGGGGGGTAGTCGGTCTGGCTTGATAGCTCAACTCTTTGCTATGTGCGCTGCTGGATTGATAAGCTTCCCCGCTATTTCTGGCCCGGGTTTCGATGATCTGGAGGAGCGGGTGGCGGCGCTTGAGGCGAGCGTCGCACGTGCTGGGAACAAAAAAGTTTCCGTCTCCATTTACGGTCAGGTTAATCGGGCAATTCTGGCGTGGGACGATGGCCGGGACTCTGACGCCTACATTGTGGACAACGACACGTCGTCTACTCGCTTGGGCGTAATTGGCCAGGGCGAACTGAAACCGGGCTGGACAGCAGGTTACCGCATTGAAATAGAATATAAAGATGCATCGTCCGACGAGGTTTTTAACACCGGTGATGAAGGCTTTGGCGAAAGCAACCAGATGCGGACGCGCCATGCTTACTGGTACATAGAAACGGAGAATGCAGGGCGCCTCTCTATAGGGCAGCAGTCGCCATCAACCGATGACATAACGCTCATCAACCTTGGCGCAGCAATGAGCGATGCGGGTCTGCACTATAACAACAGTTTTGCTCTGCGTCTCAAGTCGGGCGAGTTAACTGACCTGTTTTGGGGCCATCTGGCGAGTATCGTAGATTCAATCCGCGGTGATTTCGTCCGCTACGACACCCCTATTATGCACGGCTTCCTGGTCTCTGCCGCGTGGGGCGAAAATGACAATTGGGATGCCGCGATCCGTTACCAAGGCGAGTGGAATGATGTTCGCTTTGCATCCGGCCTTGGTTACATGGACAACACTAAGCTGGATTTCTCGGACATGCGCGGTTCTGCCTCGGCAATTCATACTCTTAGCGGACTATTTGTTACGGCCGCTGGCGGAATAAGAAATGAGGGCGATGCAGCCTTCTTTATGAACGGAAATCCTTTTAACTTTAATGACGACTCTTACTTTTATTTTGCGCAGGCGGGAGTCAATAAAGAATGGTTCAGCGCCGGCAAAACATCGGTTTACGGGGAGTACGGCCTTTACAATAACTTCAGCGCAGGCAAAATTTTGCGTGGCGAGATAGATAATGACATCGTGGATATGGGGCTCGTGCTGGACAACGAAGTAGAGCGTTTAGGTCTCGGGGTAGAACAAGCTTTCAGCGCTTCTTCTGTCTTGCTGTATGCCAATGTTAACTATTACACTGCAGATATCGTCCAGTCCAAACCTGCAATAGTTGCCCCTGCACAAATTCTGTCTAGATCCGAAGTCGGGGCCGCCGTACAAAGTCCAAGTTCGCCGCCTAAAAACCGCCCATTGTCTGTGGAAGACTGGAGTGGTGTCGTGGTGGGCGCGCGGATTCAGTTCTGATCGATAAAGCAAGCCGCTGTTTTTAGAAATGTATGGCGATGTCTTCAAAAATTCACCGGACGAAAGATACGTCTGACGATGCCTTTTCGCGCCTTGATTTGTTCAAACGGCAGACTGCGGTAGCGAGACGCGCTTACCGCTTTGACGTGCCAGACGATGAAGGCTTCGACCCATACATTGTCTTGGGTATTCATCGCAACGCCGGCAAAGAAGACATTCGCGCCGCCTACCTTGCTCTGGCAAAGGAACTGCATCCGGACCGCCGGGCTAACGATCTGGAAGCGGAGAAACGCTTTAAAGCCCTCAATTATGCGTATCACGGGCTTCTGCTAGCCAAAAGACAGGAATCCTCAACAGCCGGACGTAACGGGCGTTTACGTTTATTTGTGGTATTATGCGCGTTTCTTGCGCCGTTTGCCTGTATAGGCATTCACGTGCTGGTTTTCCCCCCAAACGGGACATCCTTCGCTGAACGGCAGCTCATCATCAAGGCAAACAAACGTGCCCGGTTAGACGAGAGCAAACAGACAACACAACCGGGAGATACTATAACGACTGGCTCGGTGGAGCCTACTGAAGACGTGGTTCTCGCTGCGGTCGATTCACCTGAAAAGACTGACCTGAACACGGAGCAACCGGATCCTAACACTCCTATCTTTGACGGACACGCTTTTCTCCCCCTGAAGGATGGGCCGGATTTAACTTCCCTGGACGAGGGCCGGCTATTTCTTTCAACGTTGTCCGAGCAGCAAGACATGCTGATTGTTCATAACTATCTGAAATTTGACGCAGTTGGCCGTGACGCGCCGCATGTACGGGCGCATTTGCGCGACCTTATCCTCAAAACTCATGATCGCAGTGAGCTTGCTGCGCTTTTGAATGTTGTAGGTCAGGACGACCATGTTGAAGCAGCACTCGCCCTCGGCCGTATCAAGAAGCTTAACGAAGAGGAAATAAATACCTACGAATCAATCCGATGGGTTGCGGCGGTTCGAAGAAAAACAAAACCCGCCTATGAGGCGTATCTGCGCCGTTATCCCCAAGGGCGGTATGCCTCACTGGCTCGCAAAGGCGTCGCAGCGCTTTCTCCTCCACAAACAAAGCCTGTCAACGATGCTGCTACCCTCCTCATCGCCAAAGAAAACGAGACCTGGAAGAAGACGCGTGAGAAAAATACCAAGGCTGCCTATGAGACTTACAAAAACGTCTATCCAAAAGGACGTTACGTCAATCAGGCAAACCGGAAACTGGCTTTGCTAAAGCCTGTAGCCGTTACACTACCTGTTGTGGTTCCGGCCCCTGTAGTGGTTCCGCCGCCTATAAAGGTACGGGAGACGGAGCAAAAGCCTAAAAAAGCGCCACTGTGGCCAACTCCAGACGAGCCGCTTGTCGATCAGCGTTTCCGCTAAACCTTCCCCTGCAAGCGCGAATATACTTTCATGTACTTCTAGCCAATGAATATGGCGGAGAGGGTGGGATTTGAACCCACGGTACGTTTGCACGCACTCCGGTTTTCGAGACCGGCCTATTCAGCCACTCTAGCACCTCTCCAGCTCGGTATGTATTACAGCGATTTCCCCGCGATTTAAAGAGGAATGAACATAGGCTTTAAAGCCGATCCCCTGCGATTGTCCGCTGTAAAAATGCGATGACGGGCGCACTATCCCACTCTGCCGTGCCCGCCAGCCGGGCGATTTCGCGGCCATCGCGGTCGATGATGAGCGTGGTGGGCAGGCCGGCGGCTTTGAGTTTGAAGCCTGCCTCGCCTGTTTCGTCGATGAACAGCGGCAGATTTTTGAGGCCGTCCGCCTCCAGAAATTTACGCGGCCCATCCGGCCCGCTGCGATCGAGACTGATGGCGATGACAGCAAAATCGTCAGCCCCGAGCTTGGCCTGAAGCCGGTCGAGGGTTGGCATCTCCACCTTGCACGGCGCGCACCAAGTCGCCCACAAATTGACGACAAGCACCTTGCCGCGCCAGTCCTTCAGCGACTTGATCTCGCCCTGCCCGTCCTGAAATGCGAAGTCCGCAATCTCGCGAGACTGTTTCAGCACGACCAGCTTCGGTATGCCAGGTTGCGGCAACACATCCTCCAGGCGGCTTACAACGAACTTGCCAGGCCCCACGTCCGATTCCGCGTCTGGCGCCAGCAGCCAATAAGTTCCGGCAAAACCCGCCGCGAGCGAACCGGCGATCAGGAAAATGATTGCGAACAACTTCGTATTTTGTTTCATCTAAACTTCAATATTCCGCGCTTTAGCGCTTTGCAGCAGGATTGCGAATGACCAGCACGATGTGGGGCGGGCGTTTTGGAGCCGCGCCCAGCGCCATCATGGAGGAAATTAACGCCTCCATCGGTTTCGACAAGCGCTTGTACTCCGCCGATATCCGCGGCTCAAAGGCGCATGTGGCGATGCTCGGCGCAACTGGCGTTATCGCGCAAGCGGATGCGGACGCTATTGCGGCGGGGTTGGACGCGGTGCTGGCGGAGATCGAGGCGGGCAAGTTCGAGTTCTCGCGTGCGCTGGAGGATATTCACCTCAACATAGAATCGCGGCTGAAGACGCTGATCGGCGAGGCGGCGGGGCGGTTGCACACCGCGCGCTCTCGCAACGACCAGGTGGCGACGGACATGCGGCTTTACGTGCGCGACGCCATAGATCATCTGGATGGCCAATTGCTCGCGCTGCAACACGCGCTGGCAGAAAAAGCAGCCACACATACCGGGGCCATCATGCCGGGCTATACGCATCTGCAAACCGCGCAGCCCGTAACCTTCGGCCATCACTTGCTTGCGTATGTGGAAATGATCGCGCGCGACCGGGGCCGCTTCGCCGATGCGCGGCGGCGGCTGAATGAAAACCCGCTGGGCGCGGCGGCGCTCGCAGGCGCCTCATTCCCTATCGACCGTCACATGACGACGGCTGCGCTGCAGTTCGACCGTCCCATGGCGAACTCGCTCGACGCCGTGTCCGCACGCGATTTCGTTCTGGAAACGCTCGCCGCCGCCTCAATCTCGATCATGCACCTTTCGCGGCTGGCGGAAGAGATCGTCATCTGGTGCTCGGCCGAGTTCCAGTTCATCAAGCTGTCGGACGCCTTCACCACCGGCTCATCCATTATGCCGCAAAAGCGTAACCCGGATGCGGCGGAGCTGGTGCGCGCCAAGCCCGGGCGAATATATGGCGCGCTTCAGGCGCTTCTGGTCGTGATGAAGGGGCTGCCGCTCGCCTATTCCAAGGATATGCAGGAAGATAAAGAGCTAACGTTCGATGCGCTCGACAATCTCTCTCTCGCCATCGCCGCAATGACCGGCATGGTCGGCGACATGCAGCCCAACGTCGCCAAAATGCGGGAGAGCGCGGCGAAAGGCTTTTCCACCGCCACGGATATCGCCGACTGGCTAGTGCGCGTGCTAGCGATGCCCTTTCGCGACGCACATCATGTCACGGGCCGCATCGTGAAAATGGCGGAAGATCGCGGGCTTACGCTGGATGCTCTCGCGCTTGCGGACATGCAAAGCGTTGAGCCGCGCATCACTCAGGAGATTTTTTCCGTGTTGAGCGTGGAGGCCTCTGCCGCCAGTCGCCGCAGCTTTGGAGGCACAGCGCCGGAAAATGTGAAGGCGGCGGCGGAAATCTGGCTGAAGCGGCTGGAAGTGAACACAGTTTCGGGCTAACACTTCTCTGATTGTAGGGATAACTTTGGGTCTGAAATGCTGAATTTTACAAAATTTTCGAGCACGAACCTTGTTCGTCTGGGCCTAACCGCTCTATTTATATCTTCAGCGCTCGCCGGATGCGGCAAAAAAGGAACGCTTGAGGCACCTTCTGCTGGGGCAAAATCTGAAAAGAAGGACGGCGAAGAAAAAGCGGACGGCGAGAAAGGCAAAAAGAAGCAGGACACGGCATCATCCGTAGGCAAGGGTAGTGCTACGGCGATTGGCAAAGGCAGCAGCACTGGAAAAATCGAGAACAAGCCTAGCCAATATCCAACAGGGCCGCATCGGCCATTTATTCTCGACGGATTGCTCTAATAGCCGCACCCGGCCAATTTGACTGACGTTTATGCATCATTTTCAATATCGTAACGGCGTGTTGCACACGGAAGACGTCAGTTTAGATGTTCTCGCGTCAAATATAACAACGCCTTTTTATTGCTATTCAACCGCAACCCTTGAACGTCACTTTCTGGTATTTGATGAAGCGTTTAAGGGCACGGACCATCTGGCCTGCTTCGCATTGAAAGCCAACTCAAATCTGGCCGTACTGAAAACGCTGGTGCGAATTGGCGCGGGCATGGATGTGGTGTCAGAGGGCGAACTGCGCCGCGCGCTTGCGGCGGGCGTATCGCCGGAACGAATCGTGTTCTCGGGTGTCGGCAAAACGCCGGACGAGATGGCGCTGGCTCTCGGGCATGCGATTTTTGGCTTCAACGTCGAATCGGAAGCTGAGTTGCGCGCTTTATCAGGCGTAGCGAAAGGCATGAACCGAACAGCGCGAATCGCACTGCGCGTCAACCCGGATGTAGACGCCAAAACCCACCATAAAATTTCGACAGGCAAAGCCGAACACAAATTTGGCGTGCCCTACGCAGACGCCCCGGCCCTGTATCGTCTGGCGGCCAGCCTTCCCAACATCGATGCGGCGGGCGTGCATATGCATATTGGCAGTCAGATCACCGATCTTGCGCCATTCGCCGACGCTTTTGCGCGGATCGCCGATCTGACTGTTCGTCTGCGCGCGGATGGTCACAAAATCACATTCGTCAATCTGGGTGGTGGGCTTGGCGTTCCCTATCACGGCGGTGAGGACGAGCCTCCTCTACCCTCCGTTTACGCCGAAGTCGTCAAACGTGCGACACACGGCCTGAATTGCAAACTCCTGTTCGAGCCGGGGCGCATGATCGCGGGCAATGCCGGCGTGTTGGTCACGCGCGTTATTTACACGAAAACATCTGGCGCGAAACGGTTCGTCATCGTTGACGCCGCCATGAACGATCTCATCCGGCCCACGCTTTACGACGCCTATCATGAAGTTTGCGCCGTTTCGGAAGACCGCGCGAACGAACCGCACATTTTGCAGGACATCGTCGGCCCGGTCTGCGAAACCGGCGATTTTCTGGCCAAAGACCGGCTGGCCCCCGCTTTCCATCAAGGCGATCTTATGGCGTTTATGACGGCTGGCGCTTACGGCGCGGTGCAGGCCTCCACCTACAACAGCCGCCTGCTTGTGCCCGAAGTTCTGGTGCGCGGCGCAGCATACGCCGTCGTCCGCCCGCGCCCGACATATGAGCAAATGCTCAGCGCCGAGGCGATGGCGCCCTGGCTCATGGAAAATTGATTCCCCAGGCAGACTCGAAAACCGCCATACTTTCCGCTACTATCTTTTAACGCCTATTTTGGCGGAGCCGCGCGCGGCTGGCCGACGGAACCGAGACGCATGATTTCCAGCACTACGCCGACACTCACGCCGCAGGCGGCCAGCAAAGCGCTCGATGCAAAACTGCGGCATGCTCAGCGCATGATTTTTTTGGGGCGGCTTTGGCTGGCTCTATGGCCGCCGCTCGCTGTTACGCAGCTTTTCCTCACGGTGTCACTGTTCGGACTTTGGCCGAGCCTTCCCCGAATTGGCCACCAGGCAGCGCTGGCCGCATTCACCGTGGCTTTGGTTGGCTCATTGTGGGCGCTTGTGCGCTTCCGCCTTCCTAGCCGCGCCGAAGCCATTGCGCGCGTCGAGGCTATGACGGGCGTAAAACATCGCCCGATCGCATCCTTTAATGACACGTTTTCGACTGGCGCGGATGAGGCTTCGCAAAGCCTTTGGGATGCGCACAAGGAGCGTCTCACCCGCTCGTTCAGCCAGATGCGAGCTGGCTGGCCGGAAGCGCGCGTTGACCGGCGGGATCCGTTTGCCTTGCGTGCGATCCTGCTGATCGCTTTGGCCCTTGGTTTTATTATCCATGGCGGCGAAGTCCAACAGCGCGTCGCGGCGGCTTTCACCATTCCAGCGTCGTCGCGCACGCTCGCGACACGCATCGACGCATGGATCACGCCGCCGCCATATACTGCCAAAGCGCCGCTGATGCTTGCGGACGGCATGCGCCCGTTATCCAATCTGAACGAAGCCCGCCCAGAGATCGAAGCGCCGGAAAACAGCGAACTGATCGTGCGCGTCAATCACCCCGAGGCCGCTGGATTTAAAACCCGGCTCGTGGGAGCTGCAGAAACTGACAGCGCCCCATTGCCGCTGCATCAAGGCTCAAGTGCTGGCATCGCCGAGTTTCGCGTCAAACTGACAACGCCCGGTATTCTCGAAATCTCCGACGGAGACACGGTAATCGCAAACTGGACGCTCAAGATTCTTGACGACAGACCGCCGTCCATCGCCGTGACGGAGTCAGTCTCAGTCGCCGCCCGCAGCGCCCTTCAGCTCAAATATCACGTTGAGGATGATTACGGTGTCGCTTCAGCCCGCGCTCTCATCAAGCAAGCTAATGACATCGGTGGGGAGATCGCTCCCTCGCCGGGCGGAAAAGCTGCGTCCGCATCGAAAAGGCTTGGCGAGCCTCCCGTTATCCCGCTGCCGTTGCCGCGCGCCAGCCTGAAATCGGGAAACGGGCAAACTTTTAAGGATTTAACAGCGCATCCCTGGGCAGGATTACCTGTTGTGATGACCATGATCGCGGAAGATCAGGCAGGACAGATTGGGGGCAGTGACGCGGGCACATTTATGTTGCCCGAGCGGCGCTTTACAAAGCCACTGGCGAAAGCGCTCATCGAACAGCGCAAGGCGCTCGTCAACCGGCCCGACCGCACTGAGCGCGTGCTTAAAGCGCTGGAAGCAATCACCATAGAGCCGGAAGCAATCTTTCCGGATTTCGGGCTATATCTTGGCGTGCGCAGCGTCTATTGGCGTCTGCGCAACGATGGCGAGCGGCCAGCAATAGAAAGCGCTGTCGCCCAGCTTTGGGATATCGCCCTCAAAATCGAGGATGGCGATTTGCCGGAGGCCGAACGCGAGCTTCGGGAGGCTCAGGAGCGCCTCGCCAAGGCCCTGGATGAAAATGCGTCTGAAGAAGAGATTCAGAAGCTGATGAATGAGCTTCGACAAGCGCTTGCCAAGTTCATGGACGCCATGCGCGAAAACTCTCAAAATGCGCAGAAAAACGATCAGGACAACCAGAAGCCAACGAAGCAGGTGACGTCTAAAGAGCTTGAGAAGATGCTCAAGGACATTGAGGATCTGGCGAAAACCGGCTCTCGCGACGCGGCCCGGCAAATGCTGGCTGAATTGCAGGAGATGCTGGAAAACTCGCAAAACGGCAAGAAAGCTCAGGAAGGCCAATCGCAGGAGATGATGAGCCAGCTTGACGAGTTAAGCGAGCTGATGGCGAAGCAGCAGAAACTGCTTGATGAAACCTATGAGGCGAAGCGGAAGGCCGAGGGCGCAGAGAGGGGCCAACAGAACCGCAACGCCCAGAAACAGTCCGGAGAACGTGGCCAGCAGGGTCGCCAGGCCAAACCAGGAGACCCTGGAGCAGGCGAACAAGGTGAGGAAGGCCAGCAGGGTGAAACCTCACTTGATGAATTGCGAGAGCGGCAGGAAGCTCTTCTCAAGCAGCTCGACAAGCTGCGCGAGGGCATGCAGGGCTTGAATGAAGACTCGCGTCAGAAACTGGAGGATGCCGCGCGCGCTATGGGCGAGGCCGGAAAGTCGCTTGAGCAGCAGGACGCGGACACCGCCGCCGCTGAGGAAGGCCAGGCTGTCGAAAGCTTGCGCGAGGGCGCTAAAGGCATGGCCGAGCAGATGATGCAATCCATGCAGGGCCAGCAGGGCCCGGGCGGAAACCAGGATGGTAATATGCCGCGCGATCCCCTTGGCCGTGCGAACCGCTCGCAAGGGGCGGAGAACGGCGACAACGTCAAGGTGCCCGATGCGATTGATATTCAGCGCGCACGAGAAATCCTTGACGAACTACGCCGCCGCCTTGGCGAGCGCTATCGCCCGGAGATGGAGCTGGAATACCTCGATCGCCTGATAAAACGTTTTTAGCGCGCGGAGCCGAAAACTGCCGCACGCGCCTATGATCCAAATCGCAGCTCTATGCCGCTGATACTTTTCGGCGGGGATATAAACTCAAGTGTGAACGCGGTTTTTGTGGCAGCCTGCAGCGGCTCTTTCGTGATAATCGCCACCGTCTTGGCAATTTCAGCCGACTGATCGTCACGGACGGTGATATGCAAAAGCGGCACGTTGAGCGCGGCATTCGTCAAATTGACGACATCGCCACGAACCTCCAGCACAGATTTCCCACCGCGCTTCAGCCACTCATAGGTCACTTTTTCAAAGCCGAGCGGGTCTTGTCCGACCGTTACGCCTACCTGCTCATAATAAGCGGCGGTGCCCGGCATCGCTTCAACAACATGCTCGGGGAACAGCACGACGGACGCCATCACGCCGCCGATAACTGCAAGATACGATCCCCAAGCCGCCGCGAGCGCGAGCCCGCCTCGCGAACTAGCCTCCTCCGCCCGCGGTTGCCGCATTGGCATGCCGCCGGCAAAGCCCTTAAACTCGTCTGCCTCGTATGAGGTCGCCGCACGCTCGCCGCGCCAGAAAGCGCTTAGTCTCTCGGCCGCGATGCGCTGGTTTTCGTCTTCTTGGGGATCTTGGTCAAATGACGAAACGTCGCGGTTCGCTTCGTCGTCGTTAAAGGCGCTGCCTGATTGCCGCAGCGCTTCGTCGCTTTCCGCCATCAAAGATTGCGCGCTAGGCTCGAAGCCGGCCCGGTTGATAGCCCCCGCCAGCTCCGCCGCCCAATTATTTGTTGCATCAGCGTCCTCAACCGCGTCCTTATCCGCAGCGGGCGGAAACGGCGCGAGAGCAGAGCCTCTGATGTAATCGACTGGGCTGCCCTCAAATCGATCTCCGACGTTTTCCGCAGCCGAAGCAGCCCACGAGCGCTTTGCATCTTCAGTTTCAGCGGCCTCGGCGGCGGCACTCCCCACATCAAGCTGATAAGTCTCAGCCTCACCGGCGCGAAGGGCTTCGTAAGAGGGGGCTGGCGCTTCGTCGGCATTATAGTCGGTTTTGCTGAACGCCTCCTCCTGCCCATCTGCTTCCTCAAGCCTTGGCACACCTGCAAAAGCTGACGCTGTGACTTGAGCTAACGCTGCGGCGTAGGCCTCAGAGACGGCGGCTGGCGAACCGGCTTCCGACTCCGGGTCGTCGAAAGCGACCTGCCCGTCTTCGGCTTCAGACTGAAAGCGCCATACCGTTTTGCAAGAGGGACAACGAACCTGCTGACCATCCTCGATCATAAATTTGAGCCTGTATCGAGTAGCGCAATTTGGGCATTGGATGATCGTTGACACTAGAGTTTCTCCGACGCTTGTTCTGGGGCCTTAACGGTCTCGTCGCAAAGGTCTCGCCTTTGACCAATTCCATTGATACAAGATTGATTGACTTCCATAAAGCCTGTTTTACGCCGATGGTCGTGCGGGGCAAATCGCGTATTTTGGCGAGGACAATCGTTGATTCAGTTCGATAAAGTTTCGTTGCGTTACGGGCAGAACCAGCAGGAAATCCTGTCCGATGTCAGCTTTGATCTGCAACCAGGCTCATTTCATTTTCTGACAGGGGCCTCGGGCGCTGGCAAAACCACGCTACTTCGGCTGCTGTTTCTCTCACTACGCCCGACTCGCGGCAACGCTTTCATGTTCGGTCGCAACGTGACCAAGCTGACCCTCGCCCAGCGCGCCGAAATGCGCCAGCGCATCGGCATCGTGTTTCAGGACTTTTTGCTGCTCGATCATTTGACAACCTGGGAAAACGTCGCCTTACCCCTACGGGTGCGAGGCGGCAAGCCAGCCGTTTCCGCCCATGACGTGACCGAGCTGCTGAAATGGGTGGGCCTCAGTGACAAAATGATGGCTTATCCGTCAGTTTTGTCGGGCGGGGAAAAGCAGCGCGCCGCCATTGCCCGCGCCGTGGTCGGCCGACCTGAAGTACTGCTCGCGGACGAACCGACCGGCAACGTCGACCCGCAGATGGGCCGCAGGCTGCTCCGTCTTTTCATCGAGTTGAACAGGCTCGGCACCTCGATCGTCATCGCCACGCACGATTATCAGCTTATGTCCCAATTCCCTGCATTCCCCCGGTTACAGCTCGAAAACGGGCGGCTGAATGTTCATGAGCGTTTCGATGGTTAATGTTTCCGGCGTTAAGTCTCTACCTGTCGTCGTCAGTAAGGAGCAGGCAAAAGCACAGCCACCCAAGCAGGGTTTTGGGAAGACGCCAATCGTGCTTCCCGGCTCGGTGACGGGCCGTTCGCTGACTATGGTTGTCGCCATCATGTGCTTCCTTGTCTGCCTTGTCGCGGGCGTGGTCTATATGATTCGGCAATCCGCCGACGCTTGGCTTCGCGACATCGATTCGGAAGTCACCATTCAGATTCAACCTGTCGGCGATATCAGAGCCATGGATCGCAGCGTTGGCGAGATCGTGGCGTTTTTAAATGAGCAAACTGGCATCGCCAAAGTCACTCCGATCGGACGGGACGAAATTAACGAACTGGTCAAACCCTGGCTTGGATCGGTAGCCGGCCTTCAGGCATTGCCGATGCCACAGCTCATCGCGCTAGAGGTTGACCGCGACAATCCACCCGACATCAGCCTTCTGCGCGCGGCATTATCCGCCAAATTTTCCAACGTCAATCTCGACGATCATAGGCGGTGGCGTAAGCAAATTCGCGCAATGACCAGTACGCTAGCGATTGGCGGTCTAGCGGTCATCATCCTCATGACAGCGGCGACAGCCGCTATCATTGTCGCCGCCGCCCGTAGCGCCATGGCTTCAAATAAGGAAATCATCGAAGTTTTGAACTTTGTCGGGGCAGAGGAAAAATTTATTGTCAACCAATTCGAGCGGCACTTTTTAAAGCTGGGCATTAAGGCAGGGATCGTCGGGGCTTCATTTGCCGCCCTCATCTTTTACGCACTGCCTCATATCGGCGAGCTATTCGGGGCCAACGCAGTCGCCGACGCAGAGGTGCGCCGGGTGATCGGGAGCGGGTCGTTGGACTTGCCGGGTTATGGAATTCTCGTCTTTATGGTGGTGGTTATCGCGGGGTTGTGTCAGTTGACATCGCGGATTGGCGTGCGGCGTATTCTTGAGGGGCAAAATAAATAAGGCTGTTGGTGTTTGTAAGGTTGTCCGATCCTGTAAAATCGTCAACGGGTATGAAGCGAATGACAACGCTAACGAACGACGGCGGTTCTCGCCGCGCTAAACTTCTTGCTCTCGTCACGGCGAAAACGGCCGGGCTTCTGGCTGGACTCTTCATCATAGGATTTGTACTCTTCGCCGCAAACATCGAGCGCAAACCGGGCGCGGCGCAGCAACGCGCGGATGGCATTGTCGCCCTGACCGGGGGCGAGGCCCGAATTGCCGAGGCAATAAGGCTGTTGGGAAATAATTATGGCAAGCGGCTTCTGATCTCGGGCGTGAACCCGGCAACGACGCGGCTACAGTTAATCCGTCTCAACCCTCAAAACGCCGGGCTTTTCCGCTGTTGCATCGATCTCGACAAGAATGCGGTCGATACTGTGGGCAATGCGGAGGAAACAGCGGCATGGGTGCGTCGCCGGGGGTTCAAGTCGCTCATTGTAGTCACCTCCAGCTATCACATGCCGCGCAGTCTGATGGAGTTGCGGCGCGAGTTGCCGGACACCGCGCTTATTCCGTATCCGGTGAAGCCCGTGGACTTTGAAACCGAGCAATGGTGGAACCACCCGACCAGCTTCAAGATTTTACTGTCCGAATACCTGAAAATGTACCCGTCGTTCGTGCGATACACCGCATCGCGGCTGTTCTCCGCCGGTAGTCCCGCCCCCGCTCAAGCTGAAGCCTGCGCGAAAACTCCGGCCACTGCATGCTGAAGCTGCGTTCAGGGATTTTTCTGGCCGTATTTTACATCAACACCGCCGTATTCCTCATTCTAGGCAGCCCGCTGCTTCTCGGCCCGCGACGCTGGGCCATGGCGGGGCTAAAGACGCACGGCCGCGCGTCTCTGTGGTGGCTAAGGGTGATATGCGGCACGAGACTGGTGGTTCGCGGGCTGGAAAAATTGCCGCCCGGCCCCGTCATCGTTGCGGCGAAGCATCAGGCTGCCTGGGACACCTTCGCGCTCGTGACGCTGATGCGCGACCCTGCCATGGTGATGAAAAACGAACTGATGTCGATCCCGCTGTATGGCTGGTTTTCACGCAAGTTCGGCATGATTCCAGTTAAGCGCGAAACCGGACCGAGTGCTCTGCGCGCTATGTTACAAGAGGCCAAAGACAGAGCAGCGCAAGACCGGGAAATCGTGATTTTCCCGGAAGGCACGAGGCGCGCGCCGGGCGCTTCGCCACAATATTACACTGGAGTCGCATTGCTCTACGAGGCTTTAGGCGTTGCATGTTGCCCGGTGGCGCTTAACTCCGGGCTGTACTGGCCGCGACGCTCGATTTTGCGCTATCCGGGCGAGATCGTCGTGGAGTTCTTAGACCCCATCCCGGCAAAGCTGCCACGGCGGGAGTTTCTGTCCCAGCTTCAGGGTAGCATTGAAGAAGCGGTCGCGAGATTGCACCACGAGGCGCTTTCGGCAGCAACCCCGCCGCCGGAGCCTGATATTGAGATCAAGCCAATCCCGCTTCAACGGAGTTCAGGCGACGCCTAAGCCGGGATGCGTCCAAAGCCCGTCGCGCGACTTTTCTTGACGCATCCGGGCGAAGCTGTGCGCCTCCAGCGCTGTGAAAAACGCCGTGGCAACGCAGGCGGCTTTCCGGCCTTTCGAGATAATGGTGCGGCCGTCCCAGGCCGCTGGGCCGCGGCGGCGCACCGAAACGCCGATTTCGCGGTAGATGCCGCGCGCAGCCGCAATCGCCAACGCCGGGCGAAACGCCAGACTTCGCAAGCCGTATCGGGCGGAAGCGTAATAGTCATCCGCGACTCCGAGGAGGCGCGATGTCACCGCCGCGACCGCTTCTCGCTTTGCTGGCGAGTTGACGGATGAGTCAACGCCCGCCTCATCCAGCCAGTCTGCGGGGAGGTAAACCCGGCCAGCCGCCGCATCGTCCATCACATCGCGCGAAATGTTAGTGAGCTGGAAAGCGATGCCCAGATCGGAGGCGCGGTTCAGCGTTTCTCGTTGGCGCGCGCCCATTATCATAGCCATCATGACACCGACAACACCGGCCACGTGATAGGAATAATTCAGCGTGTCTTCAAGCGTCTCATACCGTCGCCCAGCAACATCCATTTCAAAGCCGTCGAGCAGCTCAAGCGGGTGCCGCGCAGGAATGGAGTTGGTTTTCAGCACGCGGGACAGCGCGATAAATACCGGGTCATAAGCTTCGCCGCGTATGGCTCGCGCGGTTTCAATCCTCAGGGTCTTAAGCCGCTCTTCTGGGGCGGTTTCGTCAACCTGGGCCTTGGCGAACCCAAGATCCTGACCGTCGATAACGTCGTCGCAATGGCGGCACCAGGCATAGAGCATGTAAGCCTGATCGCGCACCCCGGAGGGCAGCAGACGTGCCGCAGCTGCAAAGCTTTTGGAGCCTTTCTCGGTCATGATGCGGCTTTGTTCGACAATTGCGTCCAAACTGTTTCCTTCAGTTTCGCCGTAGACCGATCGGCTCAGATTTACAACAAAAGACGGTCTCTCCCGAAAACCTCGCAACACTTTCCGAAAGCGGCTCTAACGCTTAACGCAGTTGCATGACGCGAGCGACTTCCGCGTCAGATTTGTGTTTGGCCGCAAACGTCCACGCACCGCTTTCGTCAAGGCTGCGGGTAGCCCGCAATATAGAAACTGGCGGGCGCCCGAGAAGAATGCGCAACTGGTCGGCAAGAGTGGTTTTCCCCGCATAAAAGCGCTCGATCAATGGCTGCGGGAGTTTATAAAAGCGCTCGAAAATCGAGTAGCGCTGCCCCGGCTCGGCGGCAATGAAAAGCATTCGGTTTAGCATCCGGTAAAAGCCGGTGTCGCGCCAGTGGCGACGCGAAATGTCTTGGATGAAGTCGTGAACGAACGCTTCATCGAAGCGCTGGAGCCGGGCCAGTGAGTCCGCAAGCCGCACAGCGCAGGGGAGCGAATAGCTCGTGGTGGGGTGAAACAGCCCGGCCCGTAAGCCAGAGCGCGGCCGCCCCGGCATAGACTGCATCCACAGCGCGTCGATATCGCCCGCCAGCACGATGGGCAACACGCCTGTCTCCTCACGCAGCACTTCCGCAATGCGCCAGCCGCGACGCTTCGCATACGCCTCGCACTCCGCCCGTAGCGCTGGCAGATTAAGCGCTGGAGTGTCGCTGTAATACGTATCCTCGATGAGGAGTTGGTCGGGGGCAAATGGCAGCGTGTAAATAAAGCGGTAGCCGTCAGTTTGCGGAACCTGCGCGTCCATGATGATGGGGTGGCGCTGACCGTGCGGAACTTTCGTGCGCACCACGAGGCCTAGAAATTTCTGGAAGCCGACAGCGAGAGGCGCATCCTTGACCATGCCGCGTCCGTCGATCACACAGTTGGCGTGGAATTGCCGCCCGTCTTTCAGCGTCACGCTTTTAGCGTCTATCCGATCGATAGCAGCGTTCACCATGGCGCTCTCGCCTATCACAGGCGCGGCGATGCGGTGCAGTTTTTCCGAGAAAACCGTATTGTAGCGGGTCTCAAGTACGCGGGTGTGGGCGGGAAAACGCACCTCCTGCCGGGGCCATGAGTGTGCAACGAACGGCTCGACCCAAGCCCGTTCCGCCGCACTGAGGTCGGTGCCATGAAACGACCAGGTATGATTGCCGCCAAGCGCTGGCCCCTGCTCGATCACCAGCAGTTTAATATCCGGGCGCATAGTTTTAAGCCGGTATGCCGCCAGTGTGTTGGCGAGGCCGCCGCCGGCGAGAATAAGGTCTAGCGTCAAGGAAAACTCCCTGGGTCATCCGGCGAAATAGCCGTTAGAGCGCGATATTTAAGAGATGGATTGAGATTTAAATGGATCGCTAATGCGATTTTATTTCAAATCATCCGGCTCTGGTGAATTGCACATTAAACAAGCGTTGCTCAACGCGCCAGCTTTGCCACGGTTTTTTTGTTGCCAATGGTATACGCAGCGATAAAACCACAAGATGCAACCAAACGTTCCACCCCCCTACTATAACGATCTGTCGGCCGCGTTGGGATACGCCTTTGGCCAGATGGCTGCGGCTTTATCGGACAGGCGCTCAGGCTTTCACTCTCCGACAGTCGCCACAATAGGACTTGACGGGTTTCCAAAGGCTCGGACGGTGGTAATCCGGCATTTTGATAAGGCTGCGCGAACAGTGGGTTTTCACACCGACAACCGGTCTCGCAAATGGCTCGAACTCCAGCGGAGTCCTCATCTTGCGTTACATGGGTATGATGCAGGGCGAAAGCTGCAATTGCGTTTCCAATGTGACGCGACGCTTCATCAAGGCGATGAGGTCGCCCATAGCGCGTGGAAGGCGTCAAGGGTCATGAGCCGCGCCTGTTATGCGCAGGCCCTAGCTCCGGGAACGGCAATGGAAACGCCTGATGCGGAGTCCGCCAACTTGATCGCGGACAGTGACGCATTCGAGAACTTTGCGGTTGTCCGCGCGAAATTTCATTGCATGGAATGGCTATACCTTGCCGCGCAAGGTCATCGCCGCGCTGAGTTTTCGTGGGCCGAAGACACCTTGACTGCGCGCTGGCTGGCGCCCTGAAGCGGGCTTTAAAATAGAGATGGCTGGCGCAGAAGCTTATTCAAAACCGGCTCGATCTTTTCCTTGAGCTGAAAAAAGCCGCGCGACGCATGCGGCCAGAACGCCTCGTCCCAGGCACGCCTCACCATCCCGAATGCAATGCCCGCGCCACCAAGTTTGGATTGCAAGTCATGCATCGCACTTTGCGAGTATCCGATTGGAGAATAGGCGGAGGCGGCGCAGGGCAGATTTCGCGCCTTTATCCATGAGATGATCTCATCTGCGGCGTCGGCGGGCAGCAGTACTCCGTCGCAACCAAAATGCGCGGTGGCGCGAGCGAGTGCGTCAGCCATTGCTGCCTGCTTGAAACCGATGACATGCGGCGAATAGCCGCGGTAAAGCGCCGCTGGATCTAACGCGATGACAGTGACGGGCTCCATGCCGCCAAAGGCCAGACTTTCAGGATTTAAATCATCCTCGGTGAGGAAAAGCGCAGTGCTGCCCGACGGTAGCGGCTGGATCGGCGGCACGGGCAAAGCTGGTGGATGGTTATCGAAGATTAACGGCTCCGCGCGGGCAGAAAGCCCTTCTGGCTTGAAGCGCCCGCCCGTGTATTTTTCGATGTTATCTGGTCGCGCGAGGTAGGTTTTGCCGACCGTCTGCATTCCGCCGACCCAGCGCCATGACAGCGTATTGGAGGCGGGGTCGCCGTCGATGAGATGGCGGAAAAAATGATCCGCGCCAAGTTCCCATGGCAGGTTGAGCGTGTAAATCCAGATGCTGGCGGACCACATCCGGGCGTGATTGTGCAGGTAGCCCGTCCCGGCCAGCTCCCGAGAGAAAGCGTCGAAGGCATCGATGCCGGTGGCGCCCGCCACGGCCTTGTCATAACGGCGCCTCAGCGCCGAATTCTTCTCCAACTCGCCGCGGGCCACCTCCAACTGACGCAAATAATCCGTCCATACCTGCGGACGGCGCTCCAGCCAGCCTTTCCAGTAGGTGCGCCAGCACACCTCCTGAATAAATTTTTCCGCCGCGCTGAGACTGTGAACTTCAAGCACCGCTTGCACAACCTCCTGTTCGGTCAGGATGCGGTGCCGGACATAGGGCGAAAGCTGGGAAATGTTGCTCCGGTTCGATGGCCCATAATCGTAATTGCGACGGGCGGCGTAATGACGGCCCGCGTCGGGGATGAAGGTCTGTAGCCGCGCAAGCGCCGCTTCACGGGAGGGATGAAACGTCATGTTTCAGAAGACATCGCTAGCGCCTAAAATTTCGATCAGGTTTTGAGCTTACGCAGCGTGGTGAGCGCGTGGATTGTCGCCCCTACTCACTCTTGAGATTCAAGTGAGCGTGTGGTGTGAGCAGTTGCAGATTCCCTGGCCCGCAGGGTGGATTGTCGATTTCGAGAATTTTGAGGAACCGGCCAAAACTGAATTTTGTCAACGGCTCCACGACTGTGTCGGCCCCGCCGGTTTTCATCTCGGACAACACGGCGAATGTCTCGTTGGTGAACGGGTTCAGAGCGCCATTCCAGGTGGTGCGTGATGCGCCTTCCTCTATGACGAAACGCAGTTCGCAGGCGGGTTCGATAGTAACCGCGATTGTCTTTGCCATGCACCTGCCTCTGCGCATCTGGTCGTCGATCGTATTCGTGCTGTAGTACCGCAAACCGAAATCATAAATCCCCGATCTAGACGCGCATATGCCACACCTGGCAAGATCAGGCGACCCAGCCGTCTTCATTGCCGAGATGTGATTCTGAGATGGCTTGCCCCTCATTGCGCGCAGCACTATATCGACGCAAATTTCCCGGCCGAAGCAGGAATTGCGCGACATACAGCCTTCAAACAATCGCTGCGCGGACGCTGACTTACGCTGGGCGCGCTTGAGTTGAGCAAAGATGCTGATGAAGTAGGGCCGATCGCCCAGCGAGGCGGGCTTGCCGGGAAAACGATCAAAAATCCGGCGGCAAACCTCCGGGCGTTCTTTCAATCGGCTGGAGCACCGTTCAAATCTTTCGATCAGCGCTGACCGCCATTTCGCGAGTTCAGCCGCTTCATCGAGCGGGGCGCCGATGCCGGATTTGCATGGCTCGCGTTCAATTTCAACCGGCGCCCCGCCAAGACGCGCAAAAAGTACAATCTCATTGGCCAGCGTCGCCAGTGAAACGACAAAGCCGGACGTCTGATCCTCCCTGGCTATGGCGGTGTTCATGCCGACAACATGCAGGCACTCGTTGAGAAGCGGGCCGCCGCTGTAACCCTGGCTAATGCGGGCAGTATGCTCGATAGGCTGGCGACGCCGCGCATCGGTCAGCACGCGCGTGACATTTCCCTTCGACCACGACACCTGAACTTCGTTGCGATCCCGCACGCGCACCGTTTCAACAGCGCCCGGATAGCCCAAAGCAAAGACATCGCTGGGCTGTTCGGGGATGTATAGCGCTAGCCGAAGTGGTTCGACAGGTAACGGATAGTCGAGACGCAACAGCGCAAGATCGTTCAATACGTCAGTTGTCCACAATTTCGCCTGGTAGATTTGCACGCCCCCCTGAGGGCTTGAAAAGCCTACTTCCAGGTTTGGCTCGTCCTTTACGACATGGTAGTTGGTGACAATCCAGCGTCCATCACCAATAATAAAGCCTGTACCGCTTCTACCTAACGGCGTCTCTATAACAACAACGGCGCTGTTGATTGCAGCTTTAGTTGTAGCTGTACGGGCCGCAACGTCTGTCACAGAAAGGGAAGACGGTGGCGCTATACTGGATTGTCTTTCACGGTCCTCATTGGACGCGGCATATACGCTGCACGACGCGACTATAAGCAGAAACAGACTTACCGCCTGCAAAGACTTTTCGCAGAAAATTTTTTTATAACGCATGCAATCCGCATCAATAACATACATATCATTGATTTATACCATTTCAATAAATTGTATGCTAGCGCAAAGGCAAACGCTGCGACAACATAAGTGGATAACCGATTGTGTGCAATTTAGTTGCTTGCAAAATTTATAAAAATGGTCGGGGCGGAGAGATTCGAACTCCCGGCCCTCTGGTCCCAAACCAGATGCGCTACCAGGCTGCGCTACGCCCCGACAATTGCGCTGGAGAAAATGTCTCCGCCGCTTGATTTGGAGACAATAGTCGCATCTCTGGCAAAAGCCAAGGGCCGCAATCAATCATTCCCAAAATACCTGCGAAAGCCTCAGCGCCCGCCTGCCCCGATCTCGATCTGAAAGAGACCGCCTTCAGATGGTTTCTCCCGAAGCGCGCCGCTCACCACCCAAAGGGTGCGGGTCTTCGCGTCTAGCGCGCTGCTTGTCACTAGCATTGCCGGGATCGAATGCACTCGTCCGCATTCCCCGTTTGCGTCCAGCTCGTAAACCGCCTCGCCGCCGTACATTGCGACGAACAATCCGCCGCCGGGACGTAGCTCCAGACCGTCAGGGCCGAACAGCCAGGCATCCGCGCCGGTTTGGGCGCATGGCTTTTGCGTATAATCCCAGAACACTTCCCGCTTTGGCGATCCGTTCAATGGGTCAACGATCTTGAGGATGCGTCGTCCAAGATGCTCTGATACATATAACGTGCGGGCATCGGCATCGTAGGCGACGCCGTTTGCGTAATGCAATCCGCTGGCGATAAAGCGATAGCCCTCCCCATCGAAATACCCGACAACGCCAGAGTGCCGCGTGCTCGTCGAAAACTCTCCCGAGTCGGTAAAAAACACCCCGCTCGCGCCGTCTGATGCGCTGTCGTTTGGCCGCTGTATCGCCCGCGACGACGGCTCGGGCGCACGCACTGTGGTGTTCGCCGCTGAATTCCAGATGCGCAGGCCGCCGGTCATATGGCAATTGATGAGGAACCGGGACTTATCCAGCGGCGCGATGCTTGTGGGGCCGCAGCCCGCCTCGCTCCACACCTGGGCGAACGGCCCGCCATTCACCGACGCCATAATGCGGTTGGCGTCCATTTCGGTGAAATAGACAGCGCCGTCATGCACCAAAACGCCTTCGGGATATTCAAGGCCCGATAATTTCAGCGTGGCCTCTGCCCCATAGGCGTTTGAGGAAACTGCAAACGTCACGCAAAACGCGGCGAGCAGTTTAAACACGCCGCCGCTCCAGCCAGATGAACAGGATGCCGACCGCGATGGCGACAAGCCCAAAAAACTGTGTGAGCGGGCGTGAGCCGTAGGAGGGCATCAGCACATAGGTTGTAAACAGGATGCCGAACACGTTGCCGAGAGTAGAAATGGCATACAAAAGGCCAGTCGCTTGTCCAACATTGTCCATGCGGCGCACAACAAGCTTAACGCTCCACGGCGTAAACATGCCAAGCGCGGTGAGAGGCACAAAGCACACGAGCATCGATCCAAGCAGGGTGGCTGTTAATGATGCGCCTTGGGCGGCCATGATAGCGCTAAGGACAGGATCGGCGAAGTAGGGAAACGCAATGAAGTAGGCGCCAGCGGCGAACAAAGGCATGTATAGCCCACGCTGGCGCTCAAGCCTGTCGACCAGATACCCGCCCGCGTAGTAGCCGCACATAAGAGCCAATAGCACCACCGAGATAAGGCTGGCCCAGGTGTTGATGCCGCCGCCAAAATACGGAAACAGGTAGCGGGTGCCGAGCATCTCGAAACCCATGATGTTGGCGCCCACGACAAACGCCGCCGCGTAGACGATCCAGATAATCATTGCGTCGCCGTCCGATCAATCCATTTCTGATTGTGTTTTTCGACCGCTTTCAGCGTTTCGACGGGCGCGAAATCATCGGTCAGAACCTGTCCCTTAAGGGCACCATCCGGTTCGCGCCGGTCTTTGGCGAGCGTGGTAAAGTCGTACCGGCATTTGCATTCGGTCTGGCGAGCGCTGGCGCGCTTCATCAATTCCTCGCGCGACAATTTGGGGCCGTTATAGGCGATAATGACGACGTTGCCGCTGGACGGGTAAAAATCGACGTTGTCAAACACTGATTTGATGGTCGCGATGGCGCTATCGAACACCATCGTCGTCGGCTCGACATTCTGCACCATCACGCCGCCGGGCGACAGTTTGCTTTTCGCCGCCTCAAAGAATTCCTTGGTCAGTAGGTGAAAGGGCACAAACGGCCCACGATAGGCATCCACAAGTATGGCGTTATACGCGCCGGTTGACTGCGTGAGCGCCAGACGGCCATCGGCAGTGACAATCTTGAACCCAGGCTCCTCGCTCACCCTGAAATATTTCTTGGCAAGCCGCACCACTTCCGGATCGAGTTCGACGGTCGTGATTTCCGCCTTGGGGAATAGCTTGTGCAAATACCACGCGGTGCGACCGCCGCCGGTGCCAATTTCCAGCACGCGCTCGACGGGCTTTTCGACATAAGCCATGCCAAGCGTCATATGCCGGGTGTAATCGACGGGGAGCGCTAGTTCATCGGTTTCGTCGAACACCGTTTCAGTGTAAAGCGCCTTATTATATCCAAACGTCATCACATATTCGGACGCGCGCTTGACGATGATGATGAGATTATACTGGCTTTCGACTTTCTCGATAACTTCAGACCCGGGTATGGCGGTTGCGACCTGAGCGCCCAAACCGACCACAGCGGCGCCCAACGCTATCGCCCAGAAACGCGACATGCGGCGCGCCAGAACTCCCAATCGACTTTTCATGCTTTCGCCTTCTTGACCGTCTTGCTCCCCCGCCGTTTCTTAGGGTTTGTGCGCGCGCTGTCAAGCTAAGGCGGGATGAAAACGTGCGCCCGGTTTCAGCATTCGCGACTATCGCTGCAAGGGCGAGAGCTGATCTAACTATCTTATTACGCTAGAAAAAACGATATCTTCCATCCTTGGCCAGATGACCTGCGGATCGCACATATCAAATGAAAATGACCATGTGGATTTTCACCGCGAAAACGATAAAGGCCGCTGATGCGGCCTTTCCGAATGTTATATCTGGTTTAGATCCGATCCCGAAAATCGCGTAACGCTTTCGACAACGGCTCCATGACTTAGTGCGACACGGGAAATCCCGGAGCGCCGTCAGGCCGGAGTTCGGCCGCCATCAAGCCCTTCGATCCGTTGCCGAACCGCACGAGCACCGTTTGCAAAGGCCGTAACTCGGCGAAGCCGAAGCGACGCAAGGTCTCCATATGTATGAAGATATCCTCTGTACCATCGCCGCGCGTCAAAAAGCCAAAGCCTTTTGTGCGGTTGAACCACTTGACCTGCGCCCGGTGCCAGTCACTTTCCGCGACCACGTGCACGTGGGTGCGTTGTGGAAGCTGCGATGGATGCACCGCAGTACTTTCGTCCATATCGACGACCCGCATGGCCTGAAAGCCGCGATCCCGTCTCAAAACTTCGCAGACAATCCTTGCGCCCTCGTAAGCGGTCTGAAAGCCGCCGGCGCGTAAGATCGTGACGTGAAGCAGGATGTCAGGCAAGCCGCCGTCGGGTACAATGAAACCAAACCCCTTTGAGGCGTCAAACCATTTGATGTGTCCGGCTATAACGATGACGTCCACAGCTTCCTGCCGTGATACTTCCCGCATTTTTTCTATTGTGGGAGGTAAATTATCCCCCATTTTGCAATCCCCCGCTGTAACTAATAACACGCATCGCGAAAAAACTCTTCCGCCCTCGAGTTTTCAACGCGACACTACTCTTGATGTCAGAAACATAACATCGGGGGCGGGCAGCGCCACACAAAAATTATTGCCTGTGGTTCATTTCAGCGGTAAGCCGCAATTCCAACCGTCGAATAACGCACTTTCAAGACATGTTATCCAACTGATTTTCCACACGAAATAATGGCTGCTTGACAGGCGCCCGCCACAATTGAGTTATACGGGAATCTACTTGTGGGCAAATGGGTTATGGGTTCGCGCTGGCGACCGGCGCCGCGCAAATGGCGCCTTTTAGGCCGAATCAGCCCACAGGCCCCGGCTACATTTACGAACGCATAATGCAAAACACTGGTTGGGGCGCGTTCACGCCGGTTTGAGTCGGCTTTTTATTGCTCTTTAGTCTAACACCCGATTAAGGTGCGCTCAAGTTAACCAGCAAAAGCGAGCCGCGATGAAATATCTTCACACGATGGTCAGGGTGACCAATGTCGAACAGTCGCTCGATTTCTATTGCAACAAATTTGGCATGAAGGAACTGCGCCGGATCGAGAATGAAGCTGGACGTTTCACTCTGATTTTCCTCGCCGCACCGGGAGACGAGAGCGCGCAGGTCGAACTAACGTATAACTGGGATCCCGAGGAGTACGGCGAGGGTCGTAACTTTGGCCATCTGGCTTACGCAGTCGATGACATTTACGAAATCTGTGACCGGCTGATGTCGCATGGCGTCACCATCAACCGCCCGCCACGCGATGGCCGCATGGCCTTCATTCGCTCGCCCGACAATATCTCTATCGAGCTGCTCCAGAAGGGCGGGGCGTTACCGATGCGCGAGCCATGGGCCTCAATGCCCAACACCGGCCGCTGGTAGGGCGCGCTCAATGGCTTACGCCACCGCTACGACGCCGGTTACTGGAGATTATGGTAGCCTCGCCAAGCTTCTGCACTGGGCAACAGCGGCCCTGATTTTCGCGATGGTCAGCCTGGGCGTGTACATGACGCAAGACGGCCTCGATCTCGCAACCAAGTTCCGCCTTTATCAACTGCACAAATCCATCGGCGTGACGGTGCTCGCCATCACCGCCATCCGGCTTGTGGCGCGCCAGATCAACGGCGTTCCCGCCCTCCCCGCGCATGTCCACGGCTGGGAGAGGTTTGCAGCGCATACGGCCCACGGCGCGCTTTATGCGCTGGTATTCTCGATGACGCTGACCGGCTGGGCGATGGTGTCCGTCGCCGCTTTCTCGATCCCGACCATGCTTTACGGCGTTATTCCCTGGCCCCATATTCCATTTCTCGCCGAGCTTTCGGCGGAGCATAAAAAAGCCGCCGAAGCTGTTTTCAAACAGATCCACGAAATTTTCGCCTACACCCTCACCGCTCTCATCGTCGTGCATATTGGTGCGGCGCTCAGACACGCACTAATTCTAAAGGATGGCGTCATGTCGCGAATGCTTCCCCGTTTTCTCACTAAAACCACAGCCGTTATCATCTGCGCGGGCCTCGCTGCTCTGGTTGCGCGTCCCGGCGACACTCAGGCTTACGAATGGGATGTTAACCCGAAAACCAGCAGGGTCGGATTTGAAGCGACAGCCGCCGGTTCAACGGTAAAAGGCGCTTTCGAAAAGTTTCAGGCGCAGGTTAAATTCGATCCGGATATGCTAGCCGACGCCGAGATTGAGGTCGCAATCGACATGGCAAGCCTTAAGACAGGTCTTCCCGATGCCGACAAAACCTTGACGTCTGCTGAATGGTTCGATGTGAAGCAACACCCTCAGGCTACGTTCCGCGGTAAGGGCGCTAAGAAAATCGCGGCAGGCAAGTTTCAGTATATAGGGGATTTGACAATCAAAGGCGTCACAAAGCCCGCGATATTGGCGTTTAACGTCGAGATCGAAGGCAGCGAGGCGGCGGCTGAAGGCGAGCTAACCGTAACCCGCCCTGACTACGGCGTTGGTCCCGAGAGCATGGCGGGCATACCGGTGCCAAAAGACGTGAAAGTCGTCATGTCGGTAAAAGCGCTGAAGCTGAACAATTAACCGGGAGAAGTGGTACGCCCTAGGGGAATTGAACCCCTGTTACCAGAATGAAAATCTGGCGTCCTAACCACTAGACGAAGGGCGCATCATCGCTGCGAAGCGTGAGCGAACGCATTTATAAGAAGGATTTGCCGAGGTTGCAAGCCTGAATGCCCCGCTTGATGGCGACTTTTTTGCGGTGCGCCCCGAATAGAAACCAAAAGCTAGAACCTGTCCGGTTCAGATATAAGCAGCATACTTTTTGTCATAGCCGGGCTTGACCCGGCCATCAAGAGAACCAGGGTTGCCTGCGAATAAAAACTGGATGGCCGGGTCAGGCCCGGCCATCCAGGGATTCCGTAATAATCAGACACACTCTAACCACGCTGTTTGGCGGGGTCGGCGACATCCTCAATCATAAGCTCGATGCGGTCGTGCCCGCCCCAGGTGTCGCGGTTGAGACGGCCCGCCACATGCATGGGTTGCGATTTAGCCGCCATTAGCGCCTCGCCGAGGGGTGCGCCGTTCGCGCGGAACGCTACAGCGTCGAGAATAGCGCCGCCGCTTGAGGTGATTTTACACCGGAAATGCGATGGCCCCGCCGGTTTCACCGCGCTGATGCGATGCATGGGGAGCACAAAACGCGGGTTCGGCGCGCCCGCGCCATACGGCCCGGCCTTGTCGATCTGCTCCATCAACTCGTGCGTGGCCCCTTGCGCGGAAAGCGCGCCATCGACTTCGAGCGAGGCGATTGCGCGCGCGGCAGTTGTCGATCCGGCCAACTCGGCGTTGAGCAAGTCCTGAAGAGCGCCAAACTTTTCTCGCTCCACCGTCAGCCCCGCCGCCATGGCGTGCCCGCCGCCCTTGACTGCGACGCCCGTTTCCGCCGCCGCCCGCACCGCTCGCCCGATGTCCACGCCCGCCACGGAGCGCGCAGACCCGGTGCCCTGCCCCGCCGCCTCATCCCAGGCGATGACCAGCGACGGGCGCTGAAACTGTTCCGTCAGTCGGCTGGCGAGCAGCCCGGCAATGCCTTTGTGATAGTCTGGCGATGCTGCGATGATGATTGGCATATCGGAGTTCGCCGCAAGTTGCCCTTCCGCGTCGGCGATGGCGGCTTTCAACATGGCCGCCTCCATATCCTGCCGCTCGCGATTGAGCCGATCGAGGATGGCGGCGATGCGCTCCGCCTCGCCTGAGTCAACAGTGGAGAGCAACCGCGCGCCGAGCGACGAGTCGCCGATGCGTCCGCCCGCGTTGATGCGCGGCCCGAGCACGAAACCGAGATGATACGGCGATGGCGGCGATTTCAACCCCGCCGCGTCCGCCAGCGCCCTCACGCCCGCATTCCGCCGATGGCGCATCACCCGCAAACCTTGCGCGATGAACGCCCGGTTTACGCCCTGGATTGGCACCACATCGCACACGGTGGAAAGCGCTACCAGATCAAGCCACGCCAGCAAATCCGGCTCCGCTCGTCCATTGCCATAAGCGCCCTTCACCCGCAGACGCCGCATGGTTGCGACCAGCAGCAGAAACACGACTCCCGCCGCCGATAGATGCCCTTGCCCGCTCAGATCATCCAGCCGGTTCGGGTTGATGATGGCGAGGGCGGGCGGCAGCGTCTCGTTCGCCTGATGGTGATCGGCGACGATCACATCCACACCGCGTTTCGCCGCAACGCTTAAAGGCCCGTTGCTTGTCGCTCCGCAATCTACGGTCACGATAAGTCTGGCGCCTTCGTCGATAAGAGCGCCAATCGCCGCCTCATTCGGGCCGTAGCCTTCCGTCATACGGTCAGGGATATAAATGCGCGGCTCTGTCCCATGGGCGGAGATGAACAGCGACAGCAGCGCCGCTGAGGTCGCGCCGTCCACGTCATAGTCGCCGAAAATCGCGATGGCCTCACGCTTCATGATGGCGCTGGCGAGTCGTTCGGCCCCGGCCTCCATGTCGAGCAGCGAGAGCGGATCGGGCAATAGGCGCTTCAGCGTCGGATTGAGCCAGTCGACGACATCCTCTAGCCGCGCGCCTCGCGAGGCCAGAATGCGCCCCACAAGCTCATGGACGCCGTGGCGCTGGCTGATGGCGGCGGCAAGCGGCGCCTTATCGAACGACAACCGGTCGAACCAAACGAGACTGCGCGCAGAAGAGGTGACGCCCAGATATGGCTTTGGAGCGGCGCGTGGCGCCTCCAGCGGCAACGTCAACATCGGCAACCTCTTGAAACGCAATCTAGCGCCAGATTAGTTGCGATTCGCATATGCCCTGCCAGCTAGGCCTCGAGGTTACACAGAAAACTTGGCGATTTGCCTGTGGTCGGTGCGCACCCAGCGAACGGTGCCAGTCGCGCTGCGCATCAGCACGGTGTGCGTCTGGATGCGCGTTGGATGAAACTTCACGCCCGTCAACAATGAACCGTCCGTGACGCCAGTCGCGGCGAAAATAACATCGCCGGTCGCCATGTCCTCGACCGCATATTTGCGCGCCAGATCCTTGATACCCAGTTGCGCCGCCCAGCGCCGCTCGTCATCGTTCTGCGGAGCAAGGCGTGCCTGCATTTGCCCGCCGATACACCGAAGCGCGGCTGCCGCCAGCACGCCTTCCGGCGCGCCGCCAAAGCCCATATAGATATCGATGCCGGTTTCTCCCGGCTCACAGGTCTGGATGATGCCGGCGATATCTCCGTCGCCAATGAGCTGGATAGCCGCGCCCGCCGCGCGCACCTCCGCAATCAGCTTGGCGTGGCGCGGGCGATCAAGGATGCACGCCGTCAGATTGGACATCGCAACGCCTTTGGCCTCGGCGACCCGAGCAAGGTTCCTGGCAGGCGCAAAATCGAGATCGACAAGCCCGGACGCATAGCCGGGGCCGATAGCTATCTTTTCCATATAAATGTTGGGCGCGTTCAGCAGGCTGCCGCGTTCGGTGAGAGCTAGCACCGACATCGCGTTGGCTTGAGCTTTCGCGCAGATGGTTGCGCCTTCCAGCGGATCGACCGCGATGTCGGCGGGCGGCCCGTCGCATAGCCCAAGCTCCTCACCAATGAAAAGAGCAGGCGTTTCGCCCTCTTCGCCCTCGCCAATCACGACGCGCCCGCGCAAAGGCAGATTGTTCAACTCGCGGCGCATGGCCTCGGCGGCGGCGCGGTCGGCGGCGGCTTCATCCCCCTGCCCACGCAGCCGGGCGGCGGCAACAGCGGCAGCTTCGGTGACGCGCGCCACCTCCAGCGACAAAGCCCGCGTGAGAGGGGATAAACCTGGTTTAGGCATCGGCTCCTCCTGCACTACGTTATGTTTAGAGAGGGCAATTCAGATTTTGAGCAAAAACGCTGAACGTTGCCATTCAAAGTTATCGCGCTTTACCGCCGAGGCGCCCTGCTCAAAGCTTTTCAATTCTAATCATTTGTGGCGCGCGATCAACGTGGCCGTCCCGTTCGATGGCATCAAGCGCGCGCCGGATCGCGGCCTCAAGTGTTCGATGCGTGATAATAATGACAGGAGTTGGCGTTCCCCGCCCTTCAGGTTTAACCTGAGATGCGGGCGGTTCGGCTCGGCGCTGAACGATGCTTTCAAGCGAGATACCTTCCTCCGCCATGCGCGTGGCGATGGCGGCAAAGGCGCCGGGGCGGTCATACACCGACAGGCGAATGTAATAACCGCCCTCATGCTCGCGCATCTGCGCGCGCTGGTAAGGCTTTAGTTCGCCCGTATGCACAATAAGCGGCGGTAAAACCAGGCCACGCGCGATATCTGCAAGATCGCTGACAACCGATGAAGCGGTTGGATTGGCGCCAGCGCCCGGCCCAACCAGGATAACGCCGCCTGCAAAATCCGCGTCGAGCGCCACGCAGTTGGTTACGCCATCGACCTGCGCAATCGCTGTATGTTTCGGAATCATGGCGGGGTGGACGCGCTGCTCTATGCCGCTCTCCGTTTTCACCGCAACCGCGAGCAGCTTGATGCAATAGCCCAAATCGTCGGCGGCTTCGATATCGGCGGGCGTGATGGTCTCAATGCCCTCGATGTAAATGGAATCCAGCGAGATCTCCGTGCCGAATGCAAGACAGCTTAAAATCGCCAGCTTATGCGCTGCGTCGAAGCCTCCAATGTCAAATGTCGGATCAACTTCTGCGTAGCCTATGGCTTGCGCGTCGGCGAGGATTTCGCCAAAAGCGCGCCCCTCGTGGGTCATGCGCGAAAGGATGTAGTTGGTGGTGCCGTTGACAATACCGTAAACGCGCGAAATTTCGTTGCCGGACAGACTTTCCCTCATCACTTTGACAACAGGGATTCCACCCGCCACCGCCGCTTCGAAATTGAGCGCCACGCCACTGCTTTCGGCCAAAGCCGCCAGTTCCACCCCGTGATGCGCAAGTAACGCCTTGTTCGCCGTGACAACATGTTTGCCTGCACGCAGAGCCGCCTCGACCGTATCTTTCGCCGTTCCGCTTTCGCCGCCAATTAGTTCGACAAAAACATCGATGCTTGGGCTAGAGGCCAGCGCCACCGCGCTTTCAAACCATTCAGCTTCGCCAAGATCAATGCCGCGATCCCTGGACCTATCTCGGGCGGAGACGCCGGTGATAACCACCCCACGCCCGCAACGCTGGGCGAGGCCACGCCCGTGTGTTTCGAGCAGCTTAACAACGCCGGCGCCCACGGTGCCCAAACCGGCGACGCCAATGCGCAAGGGCGCTTTTTCCGCGCGCGCCACGGTTACCGGCCCTGCCCGGCGGCGATTGGCACGACGTTGTGCAGAAGCGTATCGGCTTCGCTCAAAAACTTCTTGATGCTGCGCGCCGCTTGCCGGATGCGCTGCTCGTTCTCCACCAGCGCAATACGGATGAAGCCTTCGCCGTTTTCGCCAAAGCCGACGCCAGGCGCGACCGCGACGCCCGCTTTTTCTAGCAGCAGTTTGGAGAACTCCAGCGATCCCATCGCGGCAAATCGCGGTGGCAGAGGTGCCCACGCGAACATTGTCGCTGGTGGTGGCGGGATATACCAGCCCGCGCGCTCCATGCTGTCGCACAGGCAATCGCGGCGGCGCTTGTAAGTCTGGCGCATTTCCTCGATGCAGTCTTGCGGGCCGTTCAGCGCGGCGGACGCGGCGACCTGTATAGGCGTGTAAGCGCCGTAATCGAGGTAGGATTTGACGCGCGCCAGAGCTGCGATCAGCCGCTCGTTGCCTACCGCAAAGCCCATGCGCCAGCCGGGCATGGAGTAGGTTTTGGACAGCGAGGTGAACTCGACTGCCACCTCCATGGCGCCGGGAACCTGCAAAATCGAGGGCGGCGGCGGCACGTCGAAATAAATCTCCGCGTATGCGACATCCGATAGAATCAGCAAGTTATGCTTGCGGGCATAGTTCACCACCTCTGTGTAAAAATCGAGGTCGGCGAGAATGGCGGTCGGATTGGACGGATAGCTCAGCACAAGCGCCAGCGGCTTGGGAATGCTGTGCCGCACAGCGCGATCAACCGCGATAAGAAAGTTGCTGTCGGTCGTGGCCGGCACATGCCGGATAGAGCCGCCGGAGATGATGAAACCGAACTCATGGATGGGATAGGTCGGGTTCGGCACCAGCACAACGTCGCCCGGCGCGGTGATCGCCTGCGCCATGTTCGCAAAACCCTCCTTCGACCCAAGCGTCGCGACAACCTGCGTATCCGGATTCAGCTTCACGCCAAACCGGCGCTCATAGTAAGCCGCCTGCGCGCGACGCAGCCCGGGAATGCCGCGAGAGGCCGAATAACGCTGTGCGCGAGGCTTGCGCGCGGTCTCGATCATTTTCTCAACGATGTGTTCGGGCGTCGGCAAATCAGGGTTGCCCATGCCGAAATCGATGATGTCGTCGCCGCGGTTGCGCGCGTGCGCCTTGAGCTTGTTGACCTGCTCGAATACGTAAGGCGGCAGCCGCTTGATGCGGTGAAAGTCTTCTTTTAAGCCGGTCATGGCCGAGCCGTTCCTTCCGACATAGACTGCAAAAATGCCAAAAGGCTGCGACGCCTCCAAGCTAACCTACTGTCTTACGGCGTTTTGCTTCGTGGAACAATGGGCGCTGCGACGTGCGCATGTGGATTGTCGTGGCTTTTTTATTCTTTCTTGGCCGCACGATCGCTTTGACTCTCGCGCTCTTTTTCGAGTTCCTTGACGGCGGCTTCGCGTTGCTCGGGCGTCATAATCGATGCGTCGCTGATCTTCGTTATGTTTCCAAGGCTCGGATAGTTGCCTTCCGCACACGATGCGAGCGCCGCCACAGAGACCATTACAGCCAGAAGGCGAAGTTTAGCATAACCTATCTTTGTCGCTTGCTGCATAATGCCGTCTCCATCGCCGTCAGTCACACTGCCCTGTGATATGATTACAAACAGCGAGTCGTTAAAATGTACCAATATAAAGTTCGTGATGTTGTTTGATTCCACAATGATTAAGTGTCTGGCATAAATGAGGCCAAACGACAATATAAACAGTTGCTGGCTCAAAGCGGCGTAAAAGCGGGAGGATGCGGGCATGACGGACAAAGAGGGGGCAAAGCCGGGTTACGATCTTGGCGGCTACACGATAAACGATCCGGAAAAGCTGTCGCAAAACATGCTTAAGCTGTTCGAGGTCGGCGCCAAAGCATTCTCGCAGATGTTCGACGACAAGAAAAACGCCGGGCCGATGAGCATGGCGGGCGAGATGGGCGAGGCGGGAAAGGTGCTCTCCGTCGTTGCGCAGCACTGGATGGCGGAGCCTCAGAAACTCGCCGCCGCGCAGAATAAATTTAATCAGGATTTTATCGAACTGTGGGGCCGTACCTACCGGCGCATGCTCGGCGAGACGGTAGAGCCTATGGTCAAGCCCTTAGCCGGCGATGCGCGCTTCCAGGACGCGGACTGGAACAACAAGCCGATGTTCGACTTCATGAAGCAGGCTTATCTGCTCGCAACAAACTGGGCCGATGCGATGGTCGAAAACGCGGCGGGCCTAGACGAGCGCACCAAGCAACGCGCCCGCTTTAACCTCAACCTCATCACCAGCGCGCTTTCGCCCTCCAACTTCCCGATGACCAATCCGGAAGTGCTCCGCATGACCGTGGCGGAGAACGCGGACAACCTCGTCAAGGGTATGTCGCAACTTGTCAACGACCTCAGCGCGTCGGGCGACCTGCTGAAAATTCGGCAGACTGACATGAGCGCCTTCGCCGTGGGGATGAATTTAGCGACAACGCCGGGTAAGGTCATTTTTCAGAACGACATCATTCAACTCATCCAATACGCGCCGGTTACGCCGACAGTGTTCGCGACGCCGCTGCTGATCGCGCCGCCATGGATCAACAAGTATTATATTCTCGACCTGACGCCGCAAAAATCCTTCATTAAATGGCTGGTCGATCAGGGATTTACGGTGTTCGTCATTTCATGGGTGAACCCGGACGAGCGCTTGGCATCCAAAAGTTTCGAGCACTACATGTTCGAGGGTATCCTGGCCGCGACAGACGTGGTGCGCCAGGTGACGGGGCAGCCGAAAATCAACACGCTCGGTTATTGCGTGGGCGGCACGCTACTCGCCAGCAGCCTGGCTTACATGGCGCAAAAAGGTATGAATCCGATTAACGCGGCATCCTTCCTCACCACGCAGGTGGATTTCGCCCGCGCTGGCGACCTCTCGGTGTTCATTAACGACACGCAGATCAAGGCGCTGACGCAGATGATGTCGGAGCGCGGCTATCTCGACGGCTCGCGCATGTCCGCCGCCTTTAACATGATGCGGCCGAAGGACTTAATCTGGCCGTACATTGTTAACAATTACCTGCTCGGCAAGCAGCCATTTCCGTTCGACCTGCTGTTCTGGAATTCCGACTCGACGCGCATGGCCGCCGCCAATCACAGCTTTTACCTCAACGAGTTTTATAATCTGAACAAGCTGGCCAAAGGTGAAATGACACTTGGCGGCGTTAAACTCGATCTGTCGCAAATCAAGCTGCCAATTTACGAGCTGGCGACCAAGGATGACCACATCGCCCCCGCGAACTCCGTGTTTGCAGGCTCGAAGCTGTTCGGCGAGGCGGCGCGGTTTGTGCTGGCGGGTTCGGGGCATATTGCAGGCGTCATCAACCCGCCGGAGAAGAACAAATACATGTACTGGACGGCGGACGGGGCGAACGAGGCTGCCGCAACGCTTGAAGACTGGATGTCGAAAGCAAGCCAGCACACAGGCTCGTGGTGGCCAGACTACGGCGCGTGGTTAGCGCTACACTCCGGCGACAGCGTGCCCGCCCTTGAGCCAGGCAGCGGCGCGTTCCCCGCCATCGAGGACGCCCCGGGCAGCTATGTGAAGGCTTAGGCATGCTGCAGGCTTGCGCGTCACTATGGCTTGCGCCATTTTAGCGATAAGGAGACATAGCATGACCATCGCCGAGCAAGTTTACGAACGCTGAAAAATGCGCCGCCAACTATCGCGCAAGAGGTGCTGGATTTTGTTGTGAGCCTGGAAGCAAAAACGCAAACCGCGCCCAGCTCGCCTGGAAAAATGTCGGAGTTCGCCGGGCTTCTAAAAAGGCTCGCCGTCTTTCGAGGGCGACGCGAGGCGAAGCTGCTTCCGGGGATGCCGGCCGACGTCCACATCAGAACCACGGACCGAACTGTGGTTTCCTACCTCATTAAGCCGCTCCAGGATCAGTTTGCGCGGGCGTTTCGAGAAAGATAATTGTGCCCGACATAGCAATGGGACATTCGTAAGAGTTACGCGTATTAAAAAGTACTACTCCCAAATTTTGCATTATGTATACGCGAGAAGTGACCTAGTACACGGGAGAAATTTATATTTAAAAATTAAGCAAATCGACATGCCATCGTCGCAATTATTGCGATATAATTTTATTGTAAGCGAGGGATACATGGAATGATTTTTCGGTCCAAAACACAAGCTGGTTCTCATGCGCAGAATGAGGACACTCTCTCACCCCCTGCAAAAAGTATCCTTTATGACCAAGCTTATGACAATCTTGGCGCCCTTAAGGTAGATGAGGGCGCTCCAATTGATTCGTTTTCAAGCGCAGCGCTCACCGACATAGCGAACGCGGCCAGTAACTAATCCGCCCAGGAGACCAACAAATCAGGTTCTCTTGATCCTTCGGCGGATGAAGTACGGTTTGCAGTTGCATTTGCGCGCATTACGTCAGTCCTGATGCGCTCGCCACGTTATAAGCACTATATGTTGGCCGATCTCGAATGGTTGATTGTGCCACCTATAATGTTGGGCCAATTTGCGACTATGGATGCGAATACAAACGGTCGTTCCACACCAGTGGCTGCCGCGTTTTGGGCATCAGTATCGGAAGACGTAGACCGCAAGCTCCTCGAAATCAATACAATTCCGATCAGATTGCGCCCCGACGAGTGGCGCTCGGGAGATATTGTCTGGCTTATCGATATCGTAGGCGATAACCGCGTATTGCCTACATTTGTTAGGGATTTGCAGAACGTAGTCTTCATGGGACGACACGTAAAAATGAAGGCGTATAAGCACAGACCAGAAGACAATGTTGTCAATGACGCATAACTAATTTGTTCTGACGGTTTTTCATTATACTAGGTCATAGATTCATTGAATGAAAAGCAAATATCTTGACTGGTTAATGCTTGCAGTAGTTATATGGATTACTGTTTCAGGGAATTACAATACTTATGTAGATTCCATCAGAATCGCTGTACAGCCGTACGTGTGTCGCGTTTTTCCGATAAGTATAATTTTATTTCCAGTCATTTATATATTTTTGACATTCTTGTACGTTTTTCTGTCAAGTAGAGAAAGATATAGTTTAAAATCAGTGACGAAGAAGAGTTTTTTGTTTATGTTGCATCATGCATTTGGGAGCAACTTCCCTAGAACTATAATTTCGTTTGTAATGTTGACTATCGCTTTACTGCAATTCACTTGCTTGTTTCCCGTTGCTGCCCGCTGAAAGTAAAGAGAAAGATATCTTATGCGCACACGATACGCGACGGTTTCCCTTGGTGTTTCCCTTGGTCCAGGGGGTGCTACAAGAGGGTTCGGTGTAGCTCAGACTGATGGTTTTTTTTACACATTTGATTCTGGCGGAGGCGGTATAGGTGTATCGACAAAATACTTTCCTTACACTCCAAATATTGGCTATGGCGTAAGCAAGAGTTCCATTTTAGACCTTACTGGCGAATCGCTAAATTTGGACGTCGCCCTTGGAATCGGCGTTCAATTTAGCGCAGGGCTAGCATATCAAGACATAACAATCCCTCTTACTGACATATCATTTCAAGTTCCATACTTTTCCGGGAAAAATTCAGGACAGGCGGGAATATCGGTCGGTGGTTCATTAACTGTCGAAATTTAGCGCGCGATGCGGGCGGAATGGGATCGTGAGTAATCTCGCTTTCCTCGTTGACACCAATGTTGTGATTGCGCTGTTGAAGGATGAACAGACGTCTGTCGATCTGCTCGATGGCGTCGGCTCAAACTCCGCCAACACGACCGTTAGCGTCATTACACGCATCGAACTACTGAGTTTTCCAAACCTTGAAGGTTCGGAGGAAACGAGAATTTTAGCTTTTCTTGCAGATTGCACCGTCCCTCTCATATCCGACGATGTAGAAGCCGCCTCTATCTCGTTCCGCCGCAGCACGCGCGCCAAACTTCCCGACGCGATTATCGCTGCAACTGCGCATGTGCACGGTCTCTGCCTTTTAACCTTCGACGAAAAGCTCGCCCGCCTCGCTTTAACCCCGTGACTACGCCTGTTACTTTAACCCGGCGGGGCTTGCGTTTGCGCGGCTGGCGCGGCAGCCGGGGATGGAGCCTTTTTCACGAAATCGCGGATGCGGTCGGCAAGCTGATCGGCGAACAGATCGCTGAAGAAGTGATCCGCGCCGGGGATGGTTGCCAGCGTCGCGCTTTTTGAAGGCTGGCTTTGCATTGCCGCCATGATTTCCGCCGCCGAGCGATCCTGATCGCCAACGACGATCAGCGCCGGGATTTTTACTCCAGCCATCAAGTTCGGCGTGAAAAAGCGCGGGCTTGCGCTGTAATAATCAGAAAATGCGCCTGCAGTGACTTTGGGCGCGGGGCATTCCAGAAAGCCAGCGCCCTCCAGCAACTCATCGGCTGCGTCCTGAGACACGAACTTCTCGGCCTGAACGAGCACCTCGCGCAATGGGCGCCGGTAGCGGGCCTGATACTCTGCCTCGGCGGTGTCGAAGCTTTGCGCCAGCGGCGAAATGAGCACCAGACGCTTGATAGCTTTGTCGTTCTTACGTCCGGCGTAAAGCGCCGCCTGCGCCGCACCACGCCCGTGCCCGCCCAAGGTGATGCTGGAGGCGCCCTTTTCCTTTAGCCACGCCACCCAGGTGTCGATCTCCTCCAGCGCATCGTCGTGGCGGTGATCCTGCTCGATGCTGCAGTTATACATGCCGCGTCGTTTGTCGAGGCCCAGGCTCAAGGTGATGGCGAGCGAATTGACGCCCTGCTCTTTCAAGATGTCCTGTTGCGCCGAAATCACCTCCATACGGTGATGGGCGAGCGTGTCATGTAAAAGCAGGACAACTCCGTCCGCTTTCAGCGATTTGCCTGCGGCAATCTCCAGATTTCCCAGAACGTCCAGCCCCTGATGCTCTGTCGCCACCTCGGCGGCGCCAGCAGGCTGGTTGATCGTCAACACGCCCAACCCTAACATCAGCATAGCGCACGCCGTGCTGATCAATGCTTTTAAAGCCAACATTCACATAGTCCTCTGGACTGCACGCGTTTCGCGTTGATATCCACCAGAGAAGCGGCGATAGCAAGGCGCCCCCGGCAGATTGCCCGCTCACGAAGCTTCAGATGATGCTTTCTGACGGCGGCGATAGGCGGCGACACGGGTTTTTAACCCCTTGCTTAACAGGATGCCCTTCTTGCGCCGCATCGCCAGGAGATTGAAAAATTCCACCAGCAGCGCAAAACCGATGGCAAAATAGATGTATTGCCGTTCGATATGATAGTTGAAGCCGTCCGCGACGAGCGCGACACCAATTAGCAAGAGGAAGGCCAGCGCTAGCATCTTGGTCGTCGGGTGGCGTTCGATAAATGTGCTGACCGTTTCAGCGGCGAAATACATAACGGCGATCGCGATAATGACTGCGGCGATCATCACCTTGATGTCGTCGGCCATGCCGACCGCCGTGATAATGGAGTCGATGGAGAAAATGGCGTCGATTAGCACAATTTGACCGATGACGGCGTTAAAGCTCGCCTTTACCGCTCCGGTCTCCTCATCATGCGCATCGCCCTCCATCTCGCCATGCATTTCCTGCGTCGCCTTGGCGATCAGGAACAGGCCACCGGCGATAAGGATGACATCGCGCCATGATATGCCCGGCAGAAGCGACGGCAGAATGTCGGCGGTAAGGCCGGTTATCCAGGTGATGGCGAACAGCAGCAGAATGCGGAAGAGCAGCGCGAGGAACAGGCCGATTTGACGCGCGCGCCGAGCCTGCTCCTCCGGCAGGTGCCCCGTGATGACGGTGAGGAAAACGACGTTATCGATGCCGAGCACGATTTCCAGCGCGGTCAAGCTGAGCAAAGCCGCCCAGACCGTCGGATCCATAAGCCATTCAATCATAGCGCCGTTTCCCGTGCTGTTCGCAAAATCTTGAATTCGGGCGCATTAGACCAGCCCAGGAACGCGCCGCAATAGTTTTCTTGGTGAGACCTGCACTTCCTCGCAAACCACGGCTCGCATCATACGGCAGACCTTCGGGCCGACCGGATGAAGCCGATGGCAAGCGAATATAGGCCCGTGACGATAAGGACGCCTTGCGCGGCGCCGGAACCCGGAAAGCCTTGCGCCAAGACCATAACGGCGGCTGCCGTCCACGCCGCCATCGCCAGAAAGGTTAAAAGCCGCAACTCCCTCACCCGAACCGGATGAACCCATTTTAAAGGAATGAATGTCAGCGCCGCTAGCACCGTGATAACCGCCAGCGCTGCGGGTTGGGAAATGGGCGTCGCGAATAGGTAGAAAACAATGAGGTTCCATATGGCCGGGAAACCGACGAAATATCCATCCTCGGTTTTGCTTTCAGTATCGGAGAAATGATAGAGCGCAGAAATAAGCGCTAAAGCAGCGGCAATGCCGTTCCAACCGGCGGGGACAAGTCCGGCTTCATAAATCATGAAGGCGGGCACAACGACGTAGGTAACATAATCGATGACGAGATCGAGGCGTTCGCCACAAAATCGGGGGAGATTTTTCTTTGTGCCGACGTAGCGCGCCAGTGGGCCATCCAGGCCGTCAATGACGAACGCCAGCCCAAGCCATGCAAAGGCCGCCGCATAATCATGCCTCGCCGTCGCAACCAGCGCGAAAAACGCCGGGATGACGCCCGACGCCGTAAAGGCATGCACCAACCCAGCCCAGATCGCTGCAGCCGGCATAGCTTCGTCCTTTGTAAGTCCCGGCACGCGCTTGGACTGTCCGGAAACAACAACGCCGCCCCTTGCGAAACGGCGCTTATTCAACATGCTTGCCGTGATATGTATCTCAGAAACGGTGTTTCAGCGTGCCACGAATGATAACGTCATCGTTTTTGGGCGCGCTTTCAGCCGCTTCTTCAGAATTTGCCCCGTACAGCAAATCCAGCCCGAAATCCAGTTTTGGCAAAACACCGATAGATCCGACGCCTGGAATGTTGATTTCCGTTTGACCATCGCTCAAAGCGGCGCCAGACGAGCCAGGCTCAATGGAGACACCTGAAACACCCTCGATTTGCGCAGAAGGCTGTGATCCCGGTTGTGCCACTGGCGGAGTCTCTGTCCACGCATTCGCGCTCAGCGTCGCTGCGAACAGCAACGTTGCGGATAACAAAAACCGAATGGAAGCTCTCGACCAAAACATGAAACCGCTCCTACCTCACTAACTAAAGTGAGCGCTGGAGCAAGCGATTGCAAGTTTCTTGTATTTGGAGTTAATCAGTTGAAATATGTGTAGAATTTTCATGCTGCTCACTAGCGCGTGCTGGTTTTGCAACAGCTTTAAGCAGCAAATGCCTCAATTTTGCCCCAAAACGATCTGGCTGCTGCGTTTTGGTCAGGAAAGAGGCTTTTTACACACAGTTTTCACACAGATAATGGCCTGCGCACATCAACGGCGTGATTTTTGCCTCGACCGTTTCGCTGACAGTTTGCGAACAACGGCGCGAATCTTCCCTTTCTTCTCAATTCTGACGCGCTGGCGGCGCAAGGCTGTGCGCGCGGCAACCTTCGATTTCTGTTTTGCCTTGCGTTTCGAGTTGCATGCGGCGCTACGGCAACCTTTGATAGCCTCCGCGCCGCCAATCAAACGCCGCAGCGATGATTCGCTGGTTTTATCAATTGTCGCCCCGCCTGCCGCCACCCGGCGAGGCGCTTTTGCGCACAGAGCTAGGCCGGTCTGATTCGAACCCGGTTTGCAGGCTGATTTCTCAACCATTGCAAGGGCAAGGCGCTGCGCTATATCCGAATTTGACAATGTCGGCAGGGGAATGTCGGCTGCGGCATTGGACGTGTCCACTTCATTTCCGGGCAACTTCGGCGTCAAAACGCTGGCGGCGCCCTCGGGAAGTGCGGCGATCGCCTCGGTCTCGGATACGGATTTCAGCACGTCGGCCATTTTGAGATCACAGTTGAGCTGCAGACGCCTGCGAGCCCGTATCGGCAACCGCAGCGAGCGCCGCTGTGCCGGATGCATTTCCTCCCAACGCCGCACCGGGCCAGTGTCGAGATGCACAAAGGGCGGGCCGGAGAACGGGTAATGGCCTACGCCTCCGATGCCACGCCGCGCCGCCGCGTCTCGAAGCGCCTGGAGAGATACGCCTGGAAACACAACATCTACCGCACGCCCAAACATATGCTGACTATGGGGGTCAACCACGCGGCCCGCGCGCAACAGCGATGCGTTATATCCTTCCGAACGATAAGCGGACACGACTCCAATTGGGCCAGTGCGCCCCAGTTCGTTATTAAGCTCCCACATCAAGTCTATGAGCTTTAAATCGACATCAATTGTCCGTTCACAGCGGTAATCGCGCAGTAAGTAATTGATCTTTCCGAGGGCCTCGGGCCGAAACTCGCCATTGATTTTATAAACTGCGGTTAGCGTTTCCTTCGTCCACACATGGCGCAGCGAAATTTCGCGGACTTCGCCCTCAGGCCCCTGTGTGAGGCCGGGCGCCTGAGGCACGGCGGTTTCCGGCTCGACAGCGTTGACAACCGTTTCCTTCTGCTCGCCTTCGCCATTTTCAGCGTAAGCGAAAAGGCCCGGCATTCCGATACAAAAGACAGCCAGCAGCCCCAGCCAAGACAGTTTTTTCATAATTTCAGGCATGCGCTCTCTGAATTTGCCCCGAACAACAAAAGCTATAGTCCAGATTGCGGACATACGCCAAGTGGGCGCGACAGCAAAAACGCGCTCAAAGGGTTGAGTGGCGCGTCATACTCCTTTTGGCGGTGACTGCGTTTGCTGTTTTACCCACGCCTCGAACTCAACCGAGCTTGCCGAGGCGGGATAAACAACAAATGCTGGTATCGAGTATGGATGAGTGGCCTTTAACGCCGTGTAAACCGCATTCTGCAAACCGAAAACCGTCTTGACGATCATCGCCGCCTCGCGCGTGGTTTGCACCTCTCCCTCCCACTCGTAAATTGATGTCATAGGGGGAAAAATGTTCACGCAAGCCGCCAGCCTGCGCTCCACCAGGTCTGCGCCCGCTTTTTTTGCTTCAGCTTTCGACGCAAACGTTGTGTAGATCATAATGATGGACGACTGACATTCGGACGATTGGCTCATTCGGATATGCCTTTGGTGTACGCCGCGCGGCGACTGTAAGGAGACGGATTGATGATGACTGGCGGCGGGGAACAGCAGGCAGACTATCAGCGGATTTGCTTCGTCGCCAGCACCTCGGACGAAGCGATGCTGGCCAAAGCGCGACTGACGCGCCTTTATGGAACGTGCGATGCTGGCGACGCCGAGGTAATCGTCGCACTAGGCGGCGATGGCCTTATGCTGCAAACCTTGCACCAATTTATGGGCGGGCACATTCCGATTTACGGCATGAATCGCGGCTCCGTCGGCTTTTTGATGAACGAGTATCAGGAGGCCGGCCTGCACGAAAGGCTTCGGCAGGCCAAATTGAGCATTATCCACCCGCTGAAAATGCGCGCCAGCGATAGCCTCGGCTATATCATGGAGGCGCTGGCGATTAACGAGGTGTCGGTGTTCCGGCAAACCTTCCAAGCGGCGCGGCTGCGCATCTCTGTCGACGATCAGGTGCGACTGGAGGAGCTGATCTGCGACGGCGCGCTTGTCGCGACGCCTGCGGGCAGCACGGCCTATAACCTATCCGTCGGCGGCCCGATCTTACCTGTAAAATCACCGCTGTTGGCGCTGACGCCGATCAGCCCTTTCCGCCCCCGGCGCTGGCGCGGCGCGCTCATCCCCAACAATGCCAGCGTCCGTTTCGAGGCGCTGGAGGCTTCAAAGCGCCCGGTCAACGCCGTCGCAGATCACACCGAGTTCCGCAACGTGGTTTGTGTGGACGTGGCGGAGGCGCCGGACATCAGCCTCAAACTGCTGTTCGACCCGCATCACGCGCTGGACGAGCGCATCCTAGCTGAGCAATTCCGGTTCTAAGGTGGCATATATTTTGCTCATCTAACGGGATGAAGAGGTGATGACGGTAGGAGATTTGAATTCACGACATTCCCATAAGGTCGTTATTGATCGTTCCGGCGCTTGACGCCCGCAAGCTAGAAGCCGGGCTGAACTGCGGCGCAGATGCGCTGGTCATCGATCTGGAGAACTCCATCGCGCCGTCCTCGAAAGCCGAAGCCCGCCGGGAGGCCGCTACTTTTCTTGCCGAATTTTCGAGAAGTTCGTCGCGGCCCCGCCTCTTCGTGCGCCTGAACGATCTGGACAGCGGCTTTTGCATCGAGGATTTGTCGAGCGTCGTGCCTGAACGTCCGGACGCCGTTATTTTGCCGAAACCCAAATGCGGCGCCGATGTCATCCGGCTCTCAAAGCAGATCGACGTGCTTGAGCGTTATGCAGGTCTGAAAAACGGCGGCGTTCGAGTTATAGCGATGACAACCGATACGCCGAACGCGCTATTATCCATGCAGTCGTTCACCACGGCGACGTCGCGTCTTATGGGCCTCGGATGGGGGAAAAGCACGTTGCGCACCGCGCTGGGCGCCGCCTCTAGCCGCGACAGCCACGGGCATATCACGGCGCCTTACGCGCTAGCGCGTAGCTTGTGCATCATCACCGCGCATGCAGCGGAGGTGCAGGCGATTGACTGCATTTACGGAGATTTTCGCAATTCAGGCGGTCTGGCGCGCGAATGCCTTGAGGCCACCCGCGATGGCTTCACCGCCAAATTTGCGGTGCATCCCTCGCAAGTCCCGATCATAAACGAGGCTTTCACGCCCACCATCCCGCAAATCCAGAACGCCAGCGCCATCATTGCAGCGTTCGAGGCTGAAGGCTCGCCCGGCGCCATCGCCCTCCAGGGCCGCATGTATTACCGCGCCGATCTGCAGCATGCGCAGAATGTCATGAAACGGGCTGCGCCTCATAAAAACGGACGCCAGCAACCTGCGCGCGGTTAGGTGCGCTGCATGACAAAAACGTCGTCGACAACTGAGTAGTCGGCATAGCCCAGGCGCGCGAGTGGGCGTAGCTTGCGTATATCGACGATGCCGCCCGAGATGACCTCATCCGCGATATAGACGCCGACCACAAGGCCTATGACCATCGAGTAATCTCCCGGCCCCCCATCGCGCCCGGGAAGCTGCACAGTATAATGATACCGGCATTCCAGCGCCACCGGCGATTCTTTCACGCGCGGTGGCTTCACGAACGCGGATGCGGCGGGCGTAAGTCCCACGAGCTGCATCTCATCGACATCGGGAGGCACGGCGGCGCCGGTTTGGTGCACTTCGCGGCGCAGGTCGTAAGTGGCGAGCGAACAGACGAACTCGCCCGTCTCCTCCGCGTTGCGCTGGCTGTCCTTGCGCCCGCCGGACGCGAACATGACGTAGTGCGGATCGGTTCCGACAGCGTTGAAAAAGCTGTAGGGCGCGAGATTAACCGTGCCGGTGCGGCTTAACGTGGAGATCCATCCTATTGGGCGTGGCGCGACGAGCGCCTTGAACGGGTCGTGCCGCAATCCATGCGCATTGGCGAGTGCGTTGTAAAACAAAATCAAACCTTTCTGAATTGCGCGTTCAAGCGCCCGTCCACCTGGTGACAATGGCGGCGAGGTCTGGACGCTCGCGTTCAGCCGGTTTGTCCTTGGCCGTCCCGATATAAACGAAACCCGCGACGCGCTCATTTTCCGCCAACCCAAGCGCATAGTAAACATTTGAGTTGTAGGCGCACCATTCCGTAATCCAGTTTCCGGCATATCCCAGCGCCGCGGCGGCGTGCAGCAGATTCAGGCACACGGCGCCTGCCGACAGTGTCTGCTCCCATTCCGGGGCGGCGGGGTGCGGCGTGTGACGCGCAATGACCGCCACGACCAGTGGCGCGCGAGTGAACCGATTGCGCTCCATCTCGAGCCGGGCATGGGACACTTCCGGTTCATCTGCGGTAAAAATTGACGCAAGCGTCTCGCCAAACCGCGCTCTCGCATCCCCCTCGAAAACGATGAAACGCCATGGCGCGAGCTTTTTATGGTCAGGCACGCGCGCTGCTGCCGTGAGCATATTGTCAAGCTCGCTTGCGTTCGGCCCCGGCTCCAGCAAGCTGTTAGCGGAGACCGACCGCCGCGCAAGCAAATGTTTCAACACGGCCTGGTTGGTGTTAGCGTCCACAACGTCATCATGTGTATTTACAACTTGAAGTCCGGCAACCATGGCGTCGTCCTTGATTACGTTGAGGGCTTCCGCTTAAAGCAGGTCTGCTACATCGGCAAGCCGATTCGGCTGCGGTGGTGCACTGGCGATATGGGATTGTTTCGATGCTTCGGCAAATGAAAAAGCTGAATGTTTTAATATGCGCGGCGGTCCTCGCCGTGCTCACGTCTGAGCCAGCAGCCGCAAGCGATAAAGCCACAATCATAATCGCGCCCGCCTCACGCGCCATGACGGGCCGGATCAAAGGGGGGCGCAAGTTTGTCGCCTTCCGCGACGCCGCCTTGAAAGCACTCGACGTTTTGCCGCCAGAGGAGATGGCCGGTTTGATTGCGTATGGCGAAGCGCCGCCACGCAAATGCGAGGATGTCAGCGATCTGACGCCGCTCTCGCGAGTTGCAGATGCGCGCCCCGCACTGAAAAATTCATTGCAAAAGTTGCAACCCAAGGGTGGCCGCGCGCCGCAGATCGCCGCCATGGCTCGCGCGGCCGAGTTGCTGAAAGCGCAGGCGGGCGCTGGACAAAAAGCCATCGTGCTGGTCGCGGGCAGCGCCGATGATTGTGCCGAGGACGCATGCGCGGCGGCGAAGGCGTTCCAGATCGCAAATCCCGGCGTGCCCGTTCATGTTGTGGCGTTATCGCCAGCCAAAACCGAGCGCGGGCGCTTGCAATGCATCGCCGACCAGACCGGGGGCATGTACGCCGAGGCGGCAGACGCTGCCAGCGTCCTCCCCCAACTGATCGCCGCGCTGCAGCGGGATAAACCGTCTATCGCGCCGGAGGATGCAGCACTCCCCACGCCTCAGGCCAACGCCGCCGACGCACCGATATTTGAAACTCCACCGTTGCCGGAGCGCAATCCGAGCGCGCAAACCGCCGCGATTGCCCCAAAGCTTGAACCGAACGTGGTGATGCGCGCCATTCTCTCCGCTGGATCGTCGCCGCTGCGGCAGGGCGTAGCATGGCGCGTGTTTGCTGCAAAAACCGGGGCCAAAACGGTTGCAGATTATGACGGCGCAAAACCGGTCTGGACTGGCGCGGGCGCAGAACCAAGCACAACACTCGCCCCAGGCCGATATTACGTTCACGCCGCATATGGCTTTGTGTCCAAGGGTCTGGATATCGACGTAACGTCGGGCGCGCCTGTGGACGCCACAGTGACGCTCGATGCGGGAGCCATCGAAGCGCAGGCAGTCGCCAAGGCTGGGGGCGCGCCTCTCGATCAAATGTTTTACATCCTCTATGCGGATGAGCCGGGCAAACCGCGCGAAATTGGCAGGTCGAGCCGGTCAGACGCAGTCTTCCACGTTCCTGCGGGCCGCTACCGGATTGTCGCCCAGCATGGCCTTGCCGAGGCTCAGACATCGGTTTCGGTTGAGGCGGGCAATACCGCACGCGCTGCTTTGGTCATGAACTCTGGCCTGCTGAAGGTAGAGGCGCGCATAAAGCCTGGCGGGCCCGTGATGCAGCAGGTTTTTTATTACATCTACAGTGGTGAGGACAAAGATGGGCGCGAGATCGCCCGTTCTGCGTCTCCCGAGCCACTATTTCAACTCGCCAGCGGCAAATATCGGGTCGTCGCGCAATACGATCTGGCGAAGGCGGAAAAGATCGTGACGGTCGCAGCCGACCAGAAAAGCGAGGCTAATTTCGTTATGGATGGCGCGGGGCTGAAACTTTCCTCAAAACTGGCTGGGCAGACAGCGCCGCTGACACGCGACATTCAATACACGCTATACAAACTCAACCGTGACGGCGTCGAAGCGACGGAAGAGATTGGACGTTACGCCAGCCTCAACCGCGAAATATTCCTGCGCAGCGGCCGCTACCGGATCGAAAGCAAATACGGCTATCAAAATGCGGTGCAGGCCGCCGAAATTAGCCTATCGCCTGGCGAAAACCGCGAACTTGTCATTGAACAGCGCGCGGGCGAGGTGAAGCTGACTTTGGTTGCTAAACCAGGCGGACTGCCTCTTGCCCGCGTGCGATGGTCGCTAAGTGATGAAGCGGGCGCAGTTGTGCTGACCACCACACAGGCTTTGCCGCAACTCGTGCTGAAATCGGGCAAATACCGGGCGACCGCGCAGTATGGCAGCAAAGATTTCACGGGTGATTTCGAGGTTGCCGATAACGAGTCCAAAACCGTCGAAATTACGACGAAGTAGCGTGATTACTCGGTCACCATGAAAACGCTTTCAAGAGTTTCCGCGATGCCCACCTCCGCACGAGTGATTGCCCTGATTATCCTCGCGTTCCAGCTCTTCGCTGACGCAGCATCCGCGCAGACCGTGTTTATCCTCGACTCCTCTCACAGCATGTGGGGACAGATCAACGGTGTGAACAAAACGGTCATCATGCGCGATGTTCTGGGCCGCACGTTTACCCAGAACGAGGGTCGGCTGCCATCCGCCGTGATCGCATTCGGCGCCGCTAAATCCGCTGGCTGCGACGACATTCAAACACTCAAAACCATGGGGCCGGTCGATGCAACCTATGCGCAGGCGGTCGGGGGCATAAAGCCCAAAGGCTCCGCCCCTATCGCAGCCGCCATTGAGCGGGCGAAAAGCCTGTTTTCACCCGCCCAACCTTCCGGCTCCGTCATTCTGATCGCGGACGGCCTCGATAACTGCAAAGGCGACCCCTGTGCCGCCGCCGCCGCGCTAAAGGCCGAGTTGCCGGGCGTGAAAATCAGCGTGCTGGCGTTCGACGCGCGCGCCAAGGATACGCTCGCCGGGCTCTCCTGCATTGCGCAAACAACGGGCGGGCTGTTTTTGCCCGCCGCCACGGCGGCCGAACTGGAGGCTGGTCTAGCACAGGCGATTGCCGCGTCTCCCCGCCCATTTGCGGTCTCAAGAGCAGGGCCGCAGTCACAAATATCGCCTTTGAACGGCGGGGATAACAGCTTGCTGAGCCCTGCTGATGGGGCATCGCAGCCTCGCGCCGCACCTCCGGTCGAAGGCGCGCCCGGACGTGTAACGCTCGCCGCACATCTGGCGCAGGGCAGCCCGCCCATCAACAGCGGCGTCAAGTGGCGTGTCTTTGCCGGAGAGCCCGGCGAAGACGGCACTTATAAGCTCATGCAGACGTTGACAGATGCCCAACCCGCCTTCGTCATGGCGCCCGGCGAGTACCTGGTAAGCGCCGCTTACGGACGCGCAAACTTGACCAAAAAGCTCGCAGTATGGCCCGGTCAATCGTTGGCCGACGCCTTTATTCTTAACGCCGGGGGATTGCGACTTGGCGCTTTGTTGTTAAACGGCCAGACCATTGCCGACAATCAGCTTCGTTTCGAGATTTTGTCTGAGGCTACCGATCAGTTCGGCAACCGCGAGCGTGTGGTTGAGAACGTGCGGACGGGCGTTATTTTGCGCCTGAATAGCGGCTATTATCATATCGTCAGCGTATACGGCGACGGCAACGCGCGCATCGAGTCCGATATTATCATCGAGCCAGGCAAATTGACGGAAGCGATCGTGAAGCATGACGCGGCCAAAGCGAGCTTCCGGCTTGTTAGGCGCGCGGGCGCTGAAGCGCTTGCCGATACGAAATGGACGATCCAGACATCGGCGGGAGAGTTAATAAAGGAGAGCGCGGGCGCATTCCCGGCCCATATTCTAGCGCCCGGTGCATATCGCGTTACCGCCAACCATGAAGGCCTCGACTATGCGATGGACTTCGCCATCAACGCGGGCGAGCCCAAGCAGGTCGAAATCGTTATCCCCGAATAAACAAGCTAGAACCCGCCGTGCTTAAAACCAGACGAATCATTAAAACTTAGCGCCCTGATTAAACGCGCGTTTCCCAAAGACGCCCAAACTAACGCCTGTATCACCCTCAGCAGAGCCTCTGCGAGTTTTAGACTCTTTGTTCCTGACATGAAGTTGCGCGTGGAAACCCAAAGCAGGTTTTTATATTCTTCTTAATATTAGGTAAGCGCCTTGAACGGAGGCCTATCAATCATAATTCCCACCTGATAAGAGGAATCTTTTTTGGGGACCACATCATGAAAACGCTAATTAGCCTGAGCATTTTGACGATACTGTCTGTCTCTTCTGCACTCGCTCTTAGTGTCACAAACCGCGATAAAGCAGAGCACGCGGTCACAGTCGATAAAGGCGCTGTGGAAGTCGTCCACAAAGTTGCACCCGGCGCAACCGTTACCGAGCCGTGCCCCGATGTGTGCGGAGTACGCATAGCTGATGGCAACGGCAGCGATTTCCTCGCAAAAGACGCGGATAAGTTGGCTATTACAGGCAACCGTGTTCTGCCGGATAAATAAGCGTTTAGAATCATGCCCGAAGGTTTTTACCAGGGCCGCAAGATATTCATCGGACGGCTTCTTTGATGTCTTTACTTTCTGGTCAGACTTCCCTAAATTATAGTCAGACTAGGAAGGATGTGATGGCAAACTGGCAAGTTCAGGACGCAAAAACTCGCTTTAGCGAGCTTATTGAATGTGCAGACCGCGAAGGGCCGCAAACCATTACGCGGCACGGGGCAGAGCGCGCCGTCGTGCTTTCCATCGACGATTACCGGAGGCTGACGGCGCGGTATGCGGGCTTCAAGGCGCATTTGCTCGGCGGCCCGAAAGTGGATGACTTCGACATCGAGCGGGACGCCGACACCGGCCGCGACGCAGACTTTTAATGCCGGGTTTCCTACTCGATACCTGCGTGCTATCGGAAAGCCGCAAAAAGCGCGCAGACTCGGGCGTGATGGCGTTTCTGGAGAAGGCCGACCCTTCGCAATTGTTTATCAGCGTGCTGACCGTCGGCGAGATCCACAAGGGAGTCGCCAAGAAGCGGCTGACCGACAAGGGCGCGGCGGACGAGATCGCCGCCTGGGCCATCGTTATCCAGCACAATTTTGCCGACCATATCCTTAATGTCGACATGCGGGTAGGACGGCTGTGGGGAGAGTTGAGCGGCAAGCGCTCCTCGCCCGTCATCGATACGATTATCGCCGCGACCGCCATTGTCCACGGCCTTGCCGTCGTAACCCGCAACACTCGGGATTTTGTTAAAACCGACGCAGTCTTACTCAACCCGTGGAGCGGTTCGTGAATAAGTCATTATTGGTCGTCTGGCCAAACAACACGACTAAAAGTACCCCTACGGCGTTCGCGTACGAATACCAGGCGTCGATGCCGCTCAGCCCTAAAATGGTCGGCACGAGTAAAAATGCTACGCCGAGAATGCTGTCTATGATCAGATGAACCCGAAACGGAATGAGTTTGATGATGCCAAAACGATAGTCGGTCAGCACGCTTAGCACTATGGCCGAAATGCCGGCCGCGACGGAGATATTGGTCACAAGCGGCTATAACCCTAAAATGAACGGTAAGGCGATAAGACAGCCTGCGACAATATAGTCGAGATAACCGTGTATGGTTGGCGTTATAAATTTGCAAGACATGCCATCCCTCTTCGCGTCCGCGCTTTGGGCGCTGCGCTAAATGAATCGCGCTTAGGACTTGGCGGAGACTATTGTCAGCCCCACAATTAGCTTCACTATTAAGATACCATTTCTTTCGCTATTTCAGGTATATCTTTCTCAAGCAGGTCGGGGATTGCGGCGACAAACTTGACGCGCGGCCTTATGATAGCTATCCATTGCAGCCGCGAGTAGTAAAATCAACTCACTCCCCAACCGTGGAGAGGAAAGCGTAAGGCTTACGCTTCCTTTGCAGCCGTGAAATTGTCCGATCACTGGAATGGCTTATGCAAATATTCTCTATGAGAAAACAACTGTAGCTAGTGACGCTGGTGATCTTATTGAACCCTACTGGGACAGCGACCTTCGGGCATGCCCTGGCAGACGCACCCCCCCGTAAATGTTCGTTGTTATGGCTGTAGCTGCCGGGGTGGACCGGGCTTCCGGAAGCAAAGCGGAAAATGCGTAGGTCATAAACAGCTTAAGTCTTCATGCGGCGATCCATCTACTCTAAAATGTAAGTGCAAATTGGCAAGATGCGGCTTCGATACAACCAGAAAGCCAGAGAAAATTTAACACGTTGACATCCAAATTCATATCGGTGCGAGGGGCGCGCGAGCACAACCTGAAAAAACATCTCGCTCGACATTCCGCGCGAGAAACCCGTCATTTATTCAGCCGCCTTTTTTGCGGAGGCGGCAGGCGCATTTATTTTCGCAGCCGGCGCCGAGGCACCCTTCACGACGACCGGTTTTCGTTTTTCCTTCGCCGGGGTTTGCGCCTCGTCCGCAGGCCAAAAGCTGAACAGCGACGACAGCGGGGCGTTCTGGCTGACACCGCCCGCATATGACGGCAGCACCGTCACCTTCGCGCCGACCTTCGCAATGGAGGCCAGATGCACGACATGTTCGTTCGTCAGGCGAAAGCACCCGGACGAATTGTTCCGCCCGACGGTGCGGTCGTTGTTGGTTCCGTGGATGCGGTAGATCGTACTGCCGAGATAAAGCGCCCGCGCGCCTTGCGGGTTGCGCAAGCCCCCTGTAACGGTGACGGGCAGACCCGGCAGACGCTCACGCATCTCCGGCGGCGGCGTCCAGGATGGCCATGCGGCGATGCGTGTGATGCGCTCCGTTCCAGACCAGGTAAAGCCGTCGCGGCCAACCGAGATCGGATACTCATAAGCCCGTTTGCCGGAGAGAACGAAATAAAGCTTGCGGCGCTCGGTGTCGACGATCATGGAGCCAGCGTCTTCGTTCCGATCGAAATACACGATCGGCGGTTCGGCGGGCTTGATATCTGGACGGTCGCCTCCATTCATGAACGCGGGATAGACAACCGGCTTAAAGGACTTGCGTCGCTCCGCGCGCCGGGCTTCTTCCTCGTCGGTCTTCTGTCTAAGGTCGCTTTCAAACGTTGGATGAATGCCACCCCAGGTCTCTTGGGCGACAGCCTCGTTCATAACCAGTATCAGGCCAACCAGCGCTGGCAGAGTTGCAAGCCAGTATCTCATACGTGTTCCCCTTGTGGAGCCTCAGCATTCGTGCTTCTCGGCGCGATGCCTTATAGTCAAGTATAAATTCGTCCCGTGGCAAGCCGTCCCGGCATTTACTGCTCTTCCTCGGCTAGAAACAGGGCTTATGTCGCCAACGAGCGCCATACCTGTCAATAGCAACAGAGGGGGTGGGCAATCTGAAACATAATTTTGCTTCCTGCTTGAGGGCGAGCGGCAGCCGTCGTACAACAGCGCCATGACCTCCAAATTTATCGCCGTGCGCGGCGCGCGCGAGCACATCTAGAAATATCTCGCTCGACATCCTGCGCGCGAACCTCTTCGTCATCACCGGTCTTTCGGGTTCCGGCAAGTCGTCGCTTCGTTCGACAGGATCTACGCGGAGGGAGCAGCGCCGCTAAGTAGAAAAGCTTGTCGGCCTATGCACGCCAGTCTGAACTGCCATGTTAGCCGTCAATTGGTGGCTCATCTTTAGCTTCGAGGATGAGAACGCTTTCGATGTCGATCTGATTGACTATCACTGAGGACACTTGCGATGCCGATGAGAAACCCCTGCCACCCTGGCGAAATCATCCGGGAGGATGTGTTGGCCCCGCTTGGCCTCAATGTAAGCCAGGCGGCAAAGGCGCTAGGCGTCACGAGACAGGCACTCTCGAACATGCTCAACGGCCGTACCTCGCTCACGGCGGAGATGGCGCTTCGCGTGGAAAAGGCGTTCGGGCCGAAAATGGAGCATCTCATGCGGATGCAACTCGCTTATGATCTCGCGCAAGCGCGCGCCTGCGCGCAAAATGTCCGCGTCGAAGCTTACAAGTCTGCCTAACTGTTGTTCGCCAAATTGTAGCGCGGCTTGCGGGTGGGCTGCGACCGCTTTACAACACTTTCATGACCTCGAAATTCATTTCCGTGCGCGGCGCGCGCGAGCACAACCTCAAGAACATCTCGCTCGACATCCCGCGCGAGAAGCTAGTCGTCATTACCCGGCTGTCCGGCTCGGGCAAGTCGAGCCTCGCGTTACAAACTAAAGTCGGTAACTAATGCAACTTTCGACGTTGATACGACTAAGATATTAGCTGGAACAAAAAATGGCCGACAGAGTGATCGATCTCGAAACACGTAAGAAACTTACTTTTCGACAAGCCGAGGGAAAAGAACCGCTGCCGCGGCAACTAATGTACCTTGAAATTGACGAGGAAATGCGCCTATCTTTGTGGGAAGTAGTTTATGTATTTTTGGCGCAATATACGCATTCAAACTTTCGTGAATCCATCAAGTTATATGGGGCCGGATTTAATTTTTCACTAAATATAATGAAGAGTGTTCTAAAACAACCCATAGATGATGCTATTAACCAGTCCAAAAATCCTGAAAATGTCTCGAAGAATTTAAAAAGCCTTTTTCTGTGTGGAGACCCTGTTGTTATTTTAGAAGCGATACAGGTTAACTTGCGTGACAGAGACATTCCAAGCGATTTTAAGTCCAGCTTAATTGAGATTTTAACGGATAAACGCACAACATATGGCGTGATTGATAACACTATTTTCCCGTTGGCCTCGCCAGAGGAACGCAACTGCGTAACTAACGATCTGGCCGACATAGCTGCCTCGGCTTACGAAGCAGCATATGCTCATTTACGAAACGCGAGCGTAGAAATATCGGCAGGGCAATTTAAAAATTCCGTTCGCGAATCAATTCACGCCGTAGAGAGCGTCTTAAAATTCATGACCGGAAAGGAAGACGCAACCTTAAGCGATGGATTGGCGCACCTTCAAAAAACCAAGCCAATTCATACAACTATGAAAAGCGCATTTGAGAAGCTGTATGCCTACACAAATTCTGAGCACGGAATTCGCCACGCAATGTTTGACTCAGAAAATGAGAAAGTTGGCCGCGAGGAAGCACTGTTCATGTTTAGCGCCTGCACCGCATTTGTCGCGTTTTTAGTCAGAAAAAAGCTTAGTGAAATCGACTAGTCACTGGGGTATCACCTACAAAAATCATGACCTCCAAATACATATCCGTGCGCGGCGCGCGCGAGCACAACCTCAAAAACATCTCGCTCGACATTCCGCGCGAGAAGCTTGTCGTCATCACCGGCCTGTCCGGCTCTGGCAAATCCAGCCTCGCCTTCGACACGATCTACGCCGAGGGGCAGCGACGCTATGTGGAAAGCCTGTCGGCCTATGCGCGCCAATTTTTGGAGATGCAGCAGAAGCCCGACGTGGACCTGATCGAGGGATTGTCTCCCGCCATCTCCATCGAGCAGAAGACTACGAGCCGCAACCCGCGCTCGACTGTCGCCACCGTCACCGAGATTTACGATTATATGCGGCTGCTCTGGGCGCGCGTCGGGGTGCCGTATTCGCCCGCGACCGGACTGCCGATCGAGAGCCAGACGGTGAGCCAGATGGTTGACCGGGTGTTGGAATTGCCGGAGGGGTCGCGGCTGTATTTGCTCGCGCCGGTTATTCGCGGCCGCAAGGGGGAGTATAAGAAGGAGCTGGCCGAGTGGATGAAACGCGGCTTCCAGCGCGTGAAGATCGACGGTAAATTTTATGAAATCGCCGAGGCGCCCGCGCTCGACAAGAAGTTAAAGCACGATATCGACGTGGTGGTTGATCGTGTAGTGGTGAAAGCCGATTTGGCCACCCGCCTCGCCGATAGCTTCGAGACGGCGCTGGAGCTGGCGGATGGCCTCGCCATTGCCGAGTTCGCCGACAAGCCGCTGGGCGCAGCGCCCCCTCACAACGGCCCTGTCCCAACGGGAGAGGGGGAAGAAGGAAAAGGGCGAGGCAAGCGTTCGCTGTCCCGCGCCGCATCGTCATCGGCGGGCTTGACTAGGCAATCCACGGCGGCGGATGAGGGAGAAGAGCTGGATGGCCGGGTCAAGACCGGCCATGACGGGGATCAGCGGGAAGTGAAGGCGCTAAAGGCCGAGGAAAAGCTTCGCGCCGAGAAGGCGGGCACCCTCAAAAACAAGAACGAAACACACGAGCGGATTACGTTTTCCGCAAAATTCGCCTGCCCAGTAAGCGGCTTCACCATCGAAGAGATCGAGCCGCGGCTGTTTTCGTTCAACAACCCCTATGGCGCCTGCCCGAAATGCGATGGCCTTGGCACCGAGCTGCAGTTCGAGGCGGCGCTTGTGGTGCCCGATCCTTCGCTGGCGATGCAGAAAGGCGCGATTGCTCCGTGGGCGAGAACGGGGAACACCTCGCCGTATTACACGCAGACGCTGCAGGCGCTCGCCAAGCATTACAAAGTGTCGATGAACAAGCCGTGGAGTACGCTGCCGGAGGCGGTGCAGAACGCCATTCTGTTTGGCACGGGTGCCGAGCCGGTGAAGTTCGTTTATGACGACGGGATGCGTTCATACGAGACGGAAAAGCCGTTCGAGGGCGTGGTCACCAATATCGAGCGGCGGTGGAAGGAAACGGATTCGGCGTGGGTACGCGAGGAGCTGTCGCGCTTTCAGTCGGATCACCCGTGCGAGGCTTGCGGCGGGATGCGCTTAAAGCCGCAGGCGCTGGCGGTAAAGATCGACAGGCTGCATGTGGCGGAGGTGTCGCAGCTCTCGATCCGCCGCGCGGGCGCCTGGTTCGACGCGCTGCCCGCCAAGCTGACGGGCAAGCAGAACGAGATCGCAACCCGCATCCTCAAGGAAATCCGCGACCGGCTGAAATTCCTCAACGATGTGGGGTTGGATTATCTGGCGTTGTCGCGCAACTCCGGCACGCTGTCGGGCGGCGAGAGCCAGCGTATCCGGTTGGCGTCGCAGATCGGCTCGGGGCTCACCGGTGTGCTCTATGTGTTGGATGAGCCGTCTATTGGCCTGCACCAGCGTGATAATGCGCGGCTGCTCGACACGCTGCGGCACTTGCGCGACCTCGGCAATACGGTGATCGTCGTCGAGCATGACGAGGACGCCATCATGCAGGCCGACCACGTGGTGGACATCGGCCCCGGCGCGGGCGTGCATGGCGGGCGGATCATCGCGGAGGGCACGCCAGCGCAGATTTTGGCGCACCCCGACAGCCTCACCGGGCAATATCTGAGCGGCGCGCGCGAGGTGGCTGTGCCGCGCACCCGGCGTATCACCACCAAGCAGAAGCATCTGCGCGTGACCGGCGCGACGGGCAACAACCTGAAAAACGTGACGGCGGATATTCCGCTCGGCGCGATGACGGCGGTGACGGGCGTGTCCGGCGGCGGCAAGTCCACGCTGCTGATCGAGACGGTCTACAAGGCCGTCGCCCGGCGGCTGAACGGCGCGCGCGAGGCGCCCTCGCATTTCGACGACATTCAGGGGCTGGAGCATCTCGACAAGGTCATCGACATCGACCAGTCGCCCATCGGCCGCACGCCGCGCTCCAACCCCGCAACCTATACCGGCGCGTTCACGCCCATCCGCGAGTGGTTTGCCGGCCTGCCGGAGGCGAAGGCGCGCGGCTACCAGCCGGGGCGGTTCAGCTTCAACGTGAAGGGCGGGCGCTGCGAGGCGTGCCAGGGCGACGGCGTCATCAAAATCGAGATGCACTTCCTGCCCGATGTTTACGTCACCTGCGACATCTGCAAGGGCCGCCGCTACAACCGCGAGACGCTGGAGGTGAAGTTCAAGAACAAATCCATCGCCGACGTGCTCGACATGACGGTGGAGGAGGCGGCGGACTTCTTCAAGGCCGTGCCAGCCGTGCGCGAAAAGATGGCGACGCTGGCGCGGGTCGGGCTGTCATACATCAAGGTAGGGCAGCAGGCGACGACGCTGTCGGGCGGCGAGGCGCAGCGCATCAAGCTGTCGAAGGAGCTGAGCAAGCGCGCGACCGGGCGGACGCTGTACATCCTCGACGAGCCGACGACGGGGCTGCATTTCCACGATGTGGCGAAGCTCTTGGAGGTGCTGCACGAGCTGGTCGATGCGGGCAACACCGTGGCGGTGATCGAGCACAATCTGGAGGTGATCAAGACCGCCGACTGGGTGATCGACCTCGGCCCCGAGGGCGGCGACGGCGGCGGCCGCATCGTGGCCGCAGGCACGCCCGAGCAGGTGGCGAAGGTGAAGGAGAGCTACACCGGGCAGTTCTTGGCGGACTTGCTCAAGCGTCGCCCGATGAAGCGGCAGGCAGCGGCAGAGTAGAATAATTTTCATTTAATAAATAAGGCAAAAATATGACTATATTTTATGAGGTTGCTTCTTTAGTATGGAGTTATCAATTTTCTCTCGTTCCTGTACTGGTTACATATTTAATTTTTGAAACCCCGGCACTGATTCGACGTCTTACGAAAATTGCATACGTACCACTATATTTCATTTTTTTCCCATCCGGACATTCTGACAGTCTATATGCACAGTATTTTAATGAAGATCATTTCTATCCAGAAGGAGCATCTATGTCTGATGCGCAAAAGATAGCTCTCAGACATAGAATACAAGCGACGGCAATATTCTCTATGATTTTTGCGTGCATATTAGCACCGTGGATTTGCGGTTTTTTTTCGGCGTTTTATTTAACAAAAAGCCAGTTTATTGAGTTTTTAATTTTTTGGATTTTAATGAAGTTTGCGCTTCTGACTTGGGTTCTTATAGAACTCCGTAATGACAGTGAAGTTTCTAGAAAATCATTTGGTTTGATTCTATTATTTTATTTATTTTACTTTATACTGGTCATTCTTGGCCTTACCAAATCGTTTGACTGGACGTACACCAATCTCGACTCCAAAGGGTTTATCGGTTTAATCGGGGCTCTGGTAGAGTATGCCTATCTAGATATTTTCATAAATATAATTGTGGTTAGTGCAGTTACTTGGGGCGTAACGAAGGTATTTACCAATCCATCCAACATACTTGAACCAAGTGAGGTCTATGAAGACGAGACGCATATTAACGCTGACTAGGCGACTTCATCTACAAGGGTCGGTTGACCCTATCCCTATTGCATTCATGCTAACAGAGATGCGCTTTCGGGGGCTCTTGTGGCGGGTTTGCGAAGTAGCGTACGCTTTAATCTCGATATACGTATATGGCCGTGAACCAGCGCTAACTCTCGGAACGAGTCAAGTATCTCTCACATACTGGCGGAAACAATTCGGCAATCAAACCGTGAAATTACTGTTGGCCACGTTTGACGATATCGAAAACTATAAGGTATGTTGCGCTTATTTGCAGTCCAAGAAAAATGCAACCATTGACGAAAAAATAGTTTATTACAATTTACGACCTAGTGTTGTGTATGTAAAAAATTTTTATGCAAATCTTGCGTTTCTATCCCGCGTGCTTGACGATGAGCGGATGGAGTTAAAGCGACGAAATCGTCAAGGTGTTTAGCGACGTCGTGTACCAAAGAGTGGCGCATGAACCTCACCGTCGAAACCGACCGCGAAGATGACGAGCGCTGGATCGCCGAGGCGCCTGAATTGCCGGGCGTGTTGGCCTATGGCGAAACCAAATGCTCTAGCGTTGCGAGTGCTCAAAGAACTGCGTAAACTGACATCATGAACCGCATTACCGTCGATCCCGCGATCTGCAACGGCAAGCCTGTCATCCGAGGCATGAGGATTACCGCGCAGACTGTGCTGGAGTTTCTCAGCGCCGGCGAAACACACGATGAAATTCTCAAGCAATATCCGATGCTTGAAGCGGATGATATCACCGCGTGCCTGGATTTCGCCAGCCGCTTAATGGGCCACAAATACAGCGTTAAAGAAATCGCCTGATGGCGAAGTATCTTATCGACGCCAACCTGCCGCGCTACTTTCACATTTGGTCGGACGATGAGTACGAGTTTGTGTTCGACAAAAATCCGGCATGGATCGACGGCGATGTGTGGAATTACGCAGTTGCGCAAGGTCTAACCATCGTAACGAAGGACGCCGACTTTTCTGATCGTCGCCTATCCACGGAAAGTGGGCCGCGCATCATCCACATTCGAACCGGGAATATGCGAATGCGTGATTTTCATTCGTTTCTATCGGTTATTTGGCCCGAAACCTGCCAGCTAAGTACAAGCTTTCAGCTTGTCTATGTTTATCGCGACCGCATCGAGTGTATTGAGTAATGCTAACCATCCGCTCCATCATCGCCATCGGCCAGCGCGGGCAGCTCGGGCTTAACGGCGTCCTGCCGTGGGAGGGCGACGCGCGCCGCCCGTTCGTCGAGGATGTCGAGCGGTTTTTCGACATCACGCGCGGCCACGTCATCCTGTGCGGGCCGCGCACTTACGCCTCCGTGCCGGATTTCGCGCGCGCCGACCGCGACTGGGTAGAGTTACGCTCGTCCGTGCCGCCCGCGCAGGCGCTCGCGCCATTCGCCGGCCGCATCGTCTATATTGGCGGTGGCCCGGCGGTGTGGGACGTCTACGCGCCGCTCATCCAGCACTGGGACATTACCCGCCTGCCCTATGACGGCCCCGCCGACCGCTGGTTCAACCCCGCCTGGCTGATCGCGGTTTAGCCCAGCGCGGCGATCATGGCCTGCGCGGCGGCGGGCGCGCGCACCTTGGCGCCGCTGATGAAATACACGAACACGTTGCGCCTGGTAGCCTTTCCGGATTTGTCCACGCCCTCCCAGGCGCGCGCTTTAGCGGCCCATGCGGCGATCTCATCCGAAGCATAGCCGGTTTCCACCTCTTCGCGGCTGCGCATGAGCCGGACGTAGGTGAAATCGGCCGTCGCCTCGTCGATGCGCGGATACTCGTCCGAGTCAGCAAACACGATCGCCGCGCCCGCCTCCCGAGCGATCGCAATAAACTCCGGCGCGCGGAAGCTCGGATGCCGCACCTCCAGCGCGTGCCGCAGCCGCATGCCGCCCACCTCGGGCGGCAGCAGAGCCAGGAACGCGGCCACATCTTCCACGTCAAACTTTTTCGTCGGCGGAAACTGCCAGTTGATGGGGCCGAGCTTGGCGCCTAACTCCGCGAGACCGCTGGCCACGAACCGCTCTATGCTTTCACCCGCCTCCGCCAGCTTGCGTTTGGCCGTGGCGTAACGCGGCGCCTTCACCGTGAACACGAAATCGTCCGGCGTCTCGTCCGCCCATTTGCGGAACGTTTCAGGCTTTTGCGTGCGGTAGTATGTGCCGTTGACCTCAATCGAGGTCAAAGCGCGGGAGGCGAACTCCAGTTCGCGCGCGTGCGTCAGCTTTGGCGGAAAAAAGACGCCCCGCCACGGCGCATAAGTCCAGCCGCCGATCCCAACCCTGATCATCAAACCTCCGCTCAAACGTGAGGCGCCGCAGCCCAACGCCAAAATCTTTTGCAAATTTCGTTTAATTTGTTACACTTTTATGGCGAAGCGTACCCGCAACTGAGCCGCCCCGCGCGGGCCAAGGACATTCACTCCGGCCGGCACTGCTTTTCACGCTCGCAACAAGTCATTTACGCTGAACGCGGTGAACACCCGCCGGTTGCACGCGCTAAACAAAGGATAGCCCATGACAGCCAAACTGAACGGTTTGGCGCGCGCCGCCTTGTGCGCGCTGATGTTCGTCGCGCCCGCTTTTGCGCACGATAGCTGGATTTCGCGCGGCGGTTACCGCAGCCCTGTCAACGGCGAGTTGTGCCGCGGGGATAATGACTGCTTCATCGTTCCTGCCGAGAGCGTAAAAGTGAATGGAGGCGGGTACGAGTTGCGGGCGCCTGAAACCGTGCCCTACTCCGACACGCTGCCGAGCGCCGATGGTCAATATTGGCGCTGTCAGAAATCGGATGGCTCACGCCGTTGATTTTTCGCGCCAGCAGTCAGCGCATCGGCAAAAAGCAGCATTACGAGGTGATCGCGACCTTTTTTTAACCGCCGCCGCGTTTTACTTCGTAGCAAAGGACTTTCTGCGGCTAGTTTGGCCTTATAACTCAGTTCAGGCGCGCCTGTAAGCCGGGTCTGCCGTCGTGTTGCCCGCATTACCGACTCCAGTAAGCATTACGGTAGTTATAATGATTATTGTGAAGACTGCCCATATCAGGTAGAGGACTTTGGCAGTTCTTTGAGGTCTTTGCGATACCACTTGTTGGCTTCAACAATTGCCGGGTTCTCGCCATTTTCGTAAATCCAACTATCGACAGCCCATTTCACGCCCGTGGAATTCTCATGCATTGTCGCTGTCCAATGCACCCAATTGGACACGCCGAGCAGAATGTTACCACGCGAAAACGGACGGCCAACCTTATGATGCTTCAGAAGGCCATTTCGCTCCAGAACTAGCAAATAGCTGGTTGTATTGGTCGCTTCATCCACGCAATCCTGCTGCGTCGGGTCGCCAGGGCCGTTAAACTCCATGCCAGGGCGGTCGCCTTTCGTGCCGATTTTGTTACCCACATAACGCTCCATCCAACTGACGGCGTAGGCGATGGCGCGGCGCTCTTCGCCTGGCGTATTTGATTTTGCTACCCTCTTCATCTCTGCGGCGATTAACTTTACTTCCGCAGGTCCAATCACCACAGGCGTCTGCATATTGCAGCCATAGGCGTGGCAGATGGTATAAGTATTGCCCCGCGGCGCGTCCGTTTTAAATTCCTGATAGTGGTATTCTGGCGGGCCTTCGCGCTCGAAAGTGCAAGCGGAGGCGGCAAGGGCGAGAAACGCGAAGGCTGCAAAACGAAAGATGCGGTGCATGCGTGATCCGCCCAGAAATTTGAGTTATGATGTTATATGACGGAGCACGTCCAGTGGAAAGCAACGCATTGAGCTTTCGCGATATTTGGCCTATTGAGTCGCCGTATGGCAACAGACAATCCAGTACACATCATCGGCGGCGGACTTGCTGGCTCTGAAGCGGCATGGCAGGCGGCGGAACGCGGCGCGGCGGTTATCCTGCATGAAATGCGCCCGTATCGCGCAACCGAGGCCCACAAAACGGACGGGCTGGCGGAACTTGTTTGCTCTAACTCCTTCCGTTCGGACGACGCGGAGACAAACGCCGTTGGCCTGCTGCATGAGGAGATGCGGCGCGCTGGCTCGCTGATCCTGGCGGCGGGCGATGCACACAAACTGCCTGCGGGCGGCGCGCTAGCGGTGGATCGCGACGCTTTTTCAGCCGAAGTGACGGCGCGGCTTGAGGCGCATCCGCTCATCAGCATCGAGCGTGGCGAGGTGGCCGGGCTGCCGCCGGAAGACTGGGATATCGTCATCGTAGCCACCGGGCCTCTCACCTCCCCTGCCCTCTCCGCCGCTATTCAGCAACTCACCGGCGAAGCAGAATTGGCGTTTTTCGACGCCATCGCGCCCATCGTTCACCGCGAAAGCGTGAACACGGACGTCGCCTGGCTGCAATCGCGCTACGACAAGCCGGGGCCGGGGGGGACGGGCGCCGACTACCTCAACTGCCCGATGAGCCGCGACGACTATCACGCCTTTATCGACGCGCTGCTGTTGGCCGAGAAAACCGAGTTCAAGGACTGGGAGGGCACGCCCTATTTCGAGGGCTGCCTGCCCATCGAGGTGATGGCGGAGCGCGGGCCGGAAACGCTGCGGTTCGGGCCGATGAAGCCGGTCGGCCTTACCGATCCGCGCGATGGCCGCAGCCCCCATGCGGTCGTGCAACTCCGGCAGGATAACGCGCTTGGCACGCTTTGGAACATGGTCGGCTTCCAGACCAAGCTGAAATATGGGGAGCAGAGCCGCATTTTCCGTATGATCCCGGGGCTGGAGAACGCCGAATTTGCGCGGCTCGGTGGCCTGCACCGCAACACTTTCCTCAACTCGCCGAAGGTGCTGGATGGCGCGCTGCGGCTGAAGGCGCAACCGCGCCTGCGCTTCGCCGGGCAGATCACGGGCGTTGAGGGTTATGTGGAGAGCGCCGCAATTGGCCTCATCGCCGGGCGCTTTGCCGCCGCCGAACGCTTTGGCGAGCCGCTGAAAGCTCCGCCGCTGACGACCGCGCTTGGCGCATTGCTTGCCCACATCACCGGCGGACATCTCAGCGCGGACGACGGCCCGTCGCGCAGCTTCCAGCCAATGAATGTGAATTTTGGCCTATTCCCGCCCATCGTCGCGCAAACGCCGAACGCGAAAGGCAAACTCCGCCCCGTCAAAGGCTTCGACCGCAAACGTGCCCTCTCCGCCCGCGCCCTAGCCGATGTCGCAGCATGGGCTTAACCGCAACGTTCGCCCTCTTACGTCATCACCGGGCTTGACCCGTTGATCCAGTTTGGTCGCAAAGTCTGGGTGGCCGGGTCAAGCCCGACCATAACGGGCAACGCTACTTACCGTCTTCGTCCAGCAACACGTAGAATACTGCATAACGCCATTAGGGAATCAGGGCCCCAGAATTATTCTTGAGCACGCCGTTAATACTAAAGAGTGAGATACGTGCTTTCAAATCGCCCTGAACAGGCGGAACAGTAATTGCTGCGTTCAATACGTTAGCACCCTCACTAACAAGGGTAGCATCTTGCAATGCTCTTATTACATAAAATCGGGCTTTCTTGCCGCCGTTTATATGAACAATTATGTAACCATCAATCGCTTCCACATTAATTTGCGGCAGAGATGTATCTATCTCGTAACGGTAAGGCTGACCACGAGCACTATTGTAAATAGCAAAATGTCCAGCAACTCATTTTGCTCCGTCCGTGGCCACTACATTGCCCGAGCGAAAATGTGCGTTGAATGTCCTTTCGGCTGACGGTCTGCCACCTCGCGCGGTCAAACGAGTGGTGGGAACGCCTAGACGTTTAGCGGTACCGGCATAAGCGGCAGCGTAATTTAAGAGGGCTACAGGGTTTTGCGCGTCGCCCTCAAACCACCCGTGAATTTTATCCATGCCGGAATAATTGTGAATCTCGTGTAAGGCCGAACCAGCACGCTGGTTATCTTCCCAAATCCACACACCCGCACTGGATGCGTTCTCCGACAACCGCCCATCCGAAAGCAGTTTGTTTTTAATCAGCAGCGCCTCCAAAATCCCCGCCTGATTGCGCACGGTCAGACCCGTCGCGCCCCATGGGCGAACGCGGCGACGAGTAAAAGCGCGGCGAGGAGGCCGGGGATAAGGCGGATGTCCGCGCGCGAGCGGGTGAGGACGAACGCGGCGATGAGCGCGGCCAGCCATACGGCGGCGAGCGCGGACATGTAGCGCGGCGGCGTCACGCCGTAATTCTCGAAGCGGATGTAAAGCGCGGCTATGAGCAGCACGACCGGCGCGATGAGCAGGTACGGCCACACGCGCCAGAACGCGCGCATGAACCATCCGGCGTCGCGCGTCGGAAATGCTAAGTAGTGCGGTGATGACTACACAGGCCGAGTAAATCACGCCGATCTGGCCAAGCCGCGCCTCGTTGAAGCCGCCCTGCGCCAGCACTTTCACGCTGTAGGCGAGCAAAATCGCTGCGAACACATAGGTCAGCGGCGCGAAGATGAACTTCACCAGCAGCGCGACGGCGCGGGAGGTGAACTCCATGTCCGCGCCTTTTTTGGCTGGTTCGGCGAAATCGCGTGGGATGAGCGTGAACCATAACAGCGATGGCACGAGCGTGAAAGCGATGACAGCGGCGCGCTGGTAATTAATCCTTTCGATTACGGCGTTGAACAGAACGTCGATCGTTGCAAGCGATCCGCTTACGCCCGCGAAAAATACCAGCCCGCCAAACACGCCGCGAGGAAGCCTACCCAGACCTTGTGGTTGAACTGCCAGACCGCCTCGCCATCCACCCGCGGCGCGAGATATGGCGCAAGCCCGATTGCGAGACCAAGGCCCGCCAGTACGAGCGCCGAATTGAACCACAGCGCCCCCTCGCGCGCCGCGAACTCCGCCTCCATGTAAACCGCCCGCGCGGCGTAGGATAGCGAGACGACTGTTTGCAAGTCCCACAGCCAGAGGAAGAAAATCACGCCCGCAATCTGTAATCCAAGCGCTACGAACCGTCGTCCCGACGCCTCCGCACAAAGGCTTGCCGCCAAACACCAAGCCAGCGACAGCGTCATTGCCGCGTTGACAGGCCAGACAATCGGATCGACCTGGCGGTAGGTCGATTGCGGCAGCCAATAGAGATTGAACAGCGTGAGGGCCACCGCAAGCAACACGGGCAAGGGGAAGCGGAACAGCGTTTCCGTTAGTCCGCCAAAAACGCGTCCAGATCGGTTGGCTGAAATTCGCTGTTGTGTCGGTGCTGGCCATGTTATCCCCATGCGATGAAGCGGCTATCGACCGCAACCCGACTTTTACATGGCTCCGGAATAATGCGCGCGGGCAATGCGCCAAAGCCGTACGGCGGGGTTCAGCTCGGCGATGTCGAGAAGCGGACGATGGCCGGGGCGCGCCAGCGCGTCGAGATACGGCTCCACCAGCGCGAGGGGCAAAAACACGGGGCAGGTCTCAAGCGGCAGCTTCGCCGCCTCTTTACGGAACGTCGCCAGATGCTGACGCACTTCGGCGCGCAAATACGTCAGCGCGCGGTCGAGTTGGGGCGGCGCCTCGCCGTGCAGCAGTGCGTGCGGGTCGACGTTGTGGGCGGCGAAATACGAGGGTGGCAGAAACAGCAGCCCGCGCGCGGCATGGTAGGGCAGCGCGCGCATAAGGCCGGTCATCCCATAGGCCATGGCGGCGGCTTCGCATGCCCTCTTCACATCCTCGCGCGCGCCCGCGATCCAGCACCCCAACCGAAAGACGGCGCCTGCGGTGCGGTTCAGATAACCGCGCAACGCGGGCATATCCGCCATGAACTCGCGGCCGAGGTCAAACATGCGCGCGTCGATGAGATCGTTCAGCGGCTCGTCTGGCAAGGCGCAGCCGAGGCGCGTTTGCGCCAGCGCATCAGCGATGGGATGACCAGTTTTTGTGGCGGAGGGAGGGAATTCAAGGGCGTCTCGCCACCATTGCAGGCGCACCTCGCCGAACATGGCCTCGTTCACTTGCTCGGGTATGCGGGACAGCTCGACGTTGAAGGCGTAAAGCGTCATGAGGTGGCCGCGCACAGGCTCTGGCGCGAACAGCGCCGACCAGTAACGGTCGCGGTCGTAGCGCTTCACAAGCTCCCGCGCCACGATGATATCAGCGGCTTCGTCCGTCACCCCGTGCCCCGAATCGTCTCATGAAATGCCGTGAGAGCTATATCGCGATGAAGCTGGCGGCGAAATGGCGTTGTTCGGCGAGGAGGATGTTATACGTGCGGCATGCGGAGCCTGTCGCCATCGGCTCAATCCCCAGCCCTGCGGCCTCGAACGCCTCGCGCACGGCGGCGGAGGGAAAAATTTGGCTTACGCCCGTGCCGAGCAGTAAAAAATCTGCCGGTTCTCCCGCGCGGATCAGCTCGGCGAGCGCGGTGGCCTCGGTTTCGATATCCTGCGAAGCCCACGCATAAACGCCATTGGCAAGGATGAGGATCGATCCCTCATGCCGCGCCGAGCCAATACGAAAACCACCGGCGCCGTAGGACGCGATGGGCGCGCGGTCGCCAATCCGGGTCAAATCTCCGGGCCGCAACATGGATCAGCGCTTGCCGCGCGATTTAGACCGTTTTGACGCAGGCCGTTTCGTCGGCGCGCTCGATGCTGGCGCAGGCTTCACCGGTGGTTTTACAGCGGCGATTCGCGGCGGCGCCGTTTGCGCGAGAGCGGCGGCGGCGAGCGCGCCTGTGTCCGGCAGGCCGGGGATCAGCTCCGGCTCGTCAACCGCAAATGGGCGGGGTGCATGTTCACGGACGGCGCCGGGGCCGCGCCCGGCTACCTGCGTTACACCCCAGTCGCGCTTCACGCCAAGAAGATAGAGCAGCGGCGATGCGACGAACAGCGACGTGTAACAGCTCACCGCTGTGCCCACGAGCAGCGCCAGGATGAAACCGTGAATAACTTCGCCGCCAAATACATACAGAGCAACAAGCGTTATCAGCACCGATCCGGCGGTCATAACGGTCCGCGCCAGCGTCTCGTTGAGCGACAGGTCAATCAACTGATCGAGCGGCATTTTCTTAAATTTTCGCAGATTCTCGCGGATGCGGTCGAACATGACGACCGTGTCGTTCACCGCATAGCCGATGAGCGTCAACAGCGCTGCGACCACCGTCAGGTCGAAGTCGATCTGCAAAATCATCAGGACGCACAAGGTGGCGGCAATGTCATGCGCCAGCGCGGCAAGAGCGGCGACAGAAAACTGCCACTCGAAGCGCAGCCACAAAAACAGGAAAATACCTATGGAGGCTACGATAATGGCGATGATGGAGCCTTGCAGCAGCTCTTCCGACACCGTGCCGCCGACAACCTCGACGCGGCGCACTTCCACGCCCTCCCCCAATGCCGCGCGGATTTTCGCCACCGCCGCCTGTTGCGCCTGTTCGCCGCCCGGCTGCTCTGCAACGCGGATCGCCACATCGTCAACGGCGCCAAAGGTCTGGATTTGCGTTTCGCCTAGACTTAAAGCGCCAACTTTATTCCGAATGTCTGCAACGTCCGCCGCGCCTTTGGTGCGCAGTTCGATCAGCGTGCCGCCGCGAAAGTCGATGCCGAGATTGAGACCCACTGTTGCGAAGAGGCCGATGGTGAGCAGCGCCAGAATGATCGTCTCCGCCACCGCAAGTTTGTAGTGCGAGACGAAGCGGAGTTTTGTCCCCGGCTGGACGATAATGACAGGTTTGAACGGTATGAGCCGCATGGAAATATCTCGGTCGTGTTAAATGGGAACAGTGGTTGGCCGGTTCGTCCGCACCCACTGCACGACCAGATATCGGGTTATCATGGTCGCCGTGAAAAACGAGGCGATAATGCCGATGCCAAGCGTCACGGCAAAGCCGCGCACCGGCCCGGAGCCGAGCCAGAACATGATGAAAGCGACCAGCAGCCCGGTCAGGTTGGTATCGGTGATCGTGCCGACCGCCTTGGTGAACGCGGTGTCGATGGCGTTGATGGGGCTTTTGCCCGACCGCAACTCCTCACGGATGCGCTCGTTAATGAGTACGTTGGCATCTACAGACATGCCCATGGTGAGTACGATGCCCGCGATGCCAGGCAGCGTCAGCGTCGATCCTATGAAAGACATGAAAGCGGTGATGATCGCCAAGTTAACGGTCAGCGCCATAATCGAGAACAGTCCAAACAGACCGTAGGCTATGATAAGAAACGCCGTCACGCCAATGAAACCGATAATGCCTGCGAGCTTTCCTGCTGCGATGGAGTCGGCGCCCAGACTCGGGCCGACCGAACGTTCTTCCGCTACGATAAGACTTGCAGGCAGCGCGCCAGATTTAAGCTGTGTGGAGAGCGCCTTGACCTGATCGACGGTAAAGCGGCCGGAAATCTGCCCGCTACCGCCGAGGATCGGCTCGTTGATGTTGGGCGCGGAAATCACCTTGCCATCCAGCACGATAGCGAACGGACGGCCTACGTTTGCCTGCGTCACCTGCGCAAAACTGCGCGCGCCTTTAGTGTCGAAGCGGAAGGCGACAACGGGTTGTCCGTCGCGAGAGTCAAACGACGCGCTCGCATCGACGAGATTTTCCCCGCCAACGATCACTTCCTCCCGCAGCAGTTCCTTGACGTCCGGGTTATCCTCAGTTGGGAAAAGTTTGGTTCCTTCTGGTGGCCGGGTGCGTGCAGCTTCCTCCGCCGACATTCGCTGATCGACTAGCTGGAACGTGAGACGCGCTGGTTTGCCAATGATCTCTTTCAGTTTTTGCGGATCGTTGAAACCCGGTACCTGAACCAGAATGCGCTCGCGGCCCTGACGCTGAATAACCGGCTCTGTGGTGCCTAAAAAATCGATACGCTTGCGGATAACTTCAATCGAAGCCGCCAGCGCCGCTGTCAAACGTTCCTGAAAGGCAACGTCCGTTGGCCGCAAAACGATTGCGTTGGAGCCCTCCGCAGCTACGTTTAGATCAAGATTAGAGCTGCCGGTGAACAATGAACTGGATATCGGTTGAGCGAGCCTTTTAAGTTTGACGAGGGCTTTATCCAGATCGGCGGGATCGCGCAAAGTCACTTTCACCGCATCGCCCGCAATGCCTAAACTGGTATACGCGATGCGCTCCGGCTTCACTGCGCCTTGCGTTTCACCACGCATTTCGCGACGAGCGTCGCCTTCGATGGTTTTTAGCCATTCCTGCCGCAACTCATTCACGTCCATCTGCATCAGCAAATGGCTGCCGCCCTGGAGATCGAGCCCCAGCGGAATTGTGCGTTGAGGCGACCACCCCGGCAAACTTTCTAACGCCGGTTTCGAGATGAAATTCGGAGCGGTCAGCAGAAAAGATAAAAATGTAACAAGGAAGATCATAACAATCTTCCAGGGCGCGAAATACATCATGGGTTCATAAACTCGATTAAATCGTCAGAGGGCGCTTGTCGCTGTGCGTTCCACCCCGGCGCCTTGCAACAAAGGATACTAAACGTCCTTCTCATCCCCGTCGTCATTGTCGGATTTTTGAGTCGGCTTGTCGGAAGAACTACCCGCGTTCGCAACCGGTGAAGCTATTCCCGGACGGTTAGGCTTTTTAACGATAGATGCGCCCGTTTTACCCCGGCGCTGCGTTGAACTGCGCGACGGCGCGGGCCTTGCCGCAGACTGGCTCACCGCACGCAACGGCTCCGCCTTGTCAGGTTTGCGGGGCTGATCGTCCATATCCGCGTCGATGTCCGCATCCATGACGTCCGCGTCACCCTCGTCCTTTGGTTCGTCTTCCTCGTCGCGACCGCGGCGCGTCGTCTCGCGAACCGGCTCGGTCTTGCTGCGCACATCTGTGATAGTGCCTTTCACGAGCCGGACACGCACGCCCTCGGCGATCTCTACCTGCATCTCGGTGTCGCTGAGAACTTTCACCACCTTGCCGATTACGCCGCCAGCCGTCACTACCGTGTCGCCACGACGAACAGCGGCGATCATGGAGCGATGTTGCTTCATCCGGTTCTGCTGAGGCCGGATGATGAGAAAATACATGATGGCGATAATGACGACGAACGGCAGGAATTGCACAAGCGCACTGCCGCCCGGCACGGCGTCAACCGCTTGCGCGTAGGCTGGGGAGATAAACATCGAACGTTCCTCTTAAGGGAAGCCACCGGACGCGAACACGCGCTACAGTCGGCATATATGGCTTTAATTTCAGCCGAACTATAACGGGACATGCGCGCGATGCAACTGCGATTGTGGCGTAAATGGTTACCGCCGCACGCTCATGCAAGCGCTAATGGCTAAACGCATGCGCGAGACTGTTCAGAGTTGCGCCCATTTGCTATCCATGCGGCGAATATCGCGAAGGACGACCATGACGGACCATCCAAACGCCTCGGTGCTGGAACGCATCGCCAATGCCCTTGAACGCCTCGCGCCACCGCCGCCGCCCGCGCCGGACTTCACCGCCGCCGAGGGTTTCATCTGGATAGCGGAGGCATGCGCGTTTCAGCCAGTGCCGGACATCAGCCGCGTGCCACTAGCGCTGCTGAAAGGCGTCGACCACATGCGTGACGCGCTTGTCGAGAACACGGAGCGGTTCGCACGCGGACTACCCGCCAACAATGCGCTGCTGTGGGGCGCGCGCGGCATGGGCAAATCCTCGCTGGTGAAGGCCGTCCACGCCGCCGTTTCCCAAACCGTCATCCCCGGGCGGAGCGAAGCGCAGACCCAAGAATTCCCGTCGCCAAACTGGATCGCCGGGTCAAGTCCGGTGAGGACGACAAAGGTGAAGGCGGCGCCTGCGTCGCCTGGCAGCTTAAAACTCGTCGAGATTCACCGCGAAGACATCGCCACGCTGCCTGCGTGCCTCGCACACCTGCGCGCGGCGAGCGGCTTTCGCTTCATCCTGCTGTGCGACGACCTCTCGTTCGACGCGGGCGACTCGACGTACAAATCGCTGAAAACCGTGCTCGACGGCGGCATCGAGGGGCGGTCGGAAAACGTGCTGTTTTACGCCACCTCGAACCGCCGCCACCTGCTGCCGCGCGACATGATGGACAACGAACGCTCGACCGCCATCAACCCGGGCGAGGCGGTAGAGGAGAAGGTCTCGCTCTCCGACCGGTTCGGGCTGTGGATCGGCTTCCACAACTGCAGCCAGGCCGGTTATCTGGAGATGGTGCGCGGCTATGCGGCACATTTCGGACTGCAAACGCCGTCCGCGCAGCTAGAGGCCGAAGCGCTCGCCTGGTCGATGGGCCGCGGCGCCCGCTCCGGCCGCGTGGCATGGCAGTTTATCCAGGATGCGGCGGGGCGCGAAGGCGTGCGGGTTGCTTGACGTGAACATAGTTTACGTATATCCATTGTTTACACGGTGGAGAGTATATGCAAACGCAAATTTCAAAATGGGGCAATAGCCTTGCCGTGCGAATTCCGAAGGCTCACGCGGAGCAGCTTGGCCTACTAGATGGAATGACCGTTGAGCTTGAAGCGGCGGGAGACGCAATCACAATTACCAAAACCAAGTATGATCTTGGCGCTATGCTGAATGCAATTACGCCAGAAAACTTGCATGGCGAAACTGGCTGGGGCGCGCCCGTTGGCCGTGAGGAATGGTGAACGCGGGGCCTTACGTCCCGGACTGCGGCGACCTCGTGTGGATCGATTTCGATCCGCAACCCGGTCGCGAGCAAGCCGGACGCCGCCCTGCGCTGGTCATCTCGCCACGCTCGTACAATGAGAAAACCGGGCTTGCCCTGGTGGCGCCAGTCACCAGCCGGATTAAGGGATATCCGTTCGAGTGCGCCATACCGCCGAGGCTGGGCGTTTCGGGCGTTGTGCTAGCAGATCACCTGAAAAGCCTCGACTGGCGCTCCCGACTTGCCGAATTTGCCTGCACGGTCCCGGCGGAGACGGTGGCCGAAGTCCGCGCAAAGCTGGTTCCGCTGCTTGACTGACTAATTGCCTAGCTGCTTCAGCGCGGCCTTCGCACCGTTTTTACCGGCATTCGCTGCTCTTTTTTACCACCTCCGTGCCTCGCTGATTGACTTATCTATGCCTTGCCCGTTTTCGTAGCTCAAGCCGGGCGCATAGGGGTGCGCCCGGCTTGTGTGGCCATGCCTTAAAACACGGACGGGGAGTAGAAAATCAAGGCTCCTTCGCGGCGGTGAAGAACTCTTCCGGGTTGACCGGCTTGGAGGCCTTGCGCAGCTCGAAATGCAGTTGCGGCTTGGACACCGTGCCCGTCGCGCCCGCCTTGGCGACAACCTGGCCGCGCTTGACAATGTCGCAACGCTTGACCAGCACTTCGTCGTTGTGGGCGTAGGCGCTGACAAAGTCGCCGGCGTGACGGATCAGGATCAGGTTGCCGAACCCTGCGATTTCCGTGCCGACGTACGTCACCACGCCATTCTCGGCCGCTTTCACCGGCGTGCCCTTTGGCACCGCATAGTTCACGCCGTCGTTGATGGTGCCGTCATCCTTATTACCGAACTTGGAGATGACGAGACCTTCCACGGGCTGCCGGAAGGTGTCTGAACTGCGCGGCTGCGGGTTTGCGAGCAAGTCTTCGCAATCTGATGCATCTTTCTCCGGCGCTAGCGCCGCGAGCTTTTCCGGCTCTTTCGCAGCTACCTTTTCGCTTTGAGCAGGCGCGCGTTCACCCTGACGTTTGCGATCCGCCTCAGGCACTGGCGATGCCGCCAGCGCTGGCTCACGTCCGCGCTGCCAGACGCCTTCGGGATCCCGCTCACGTGGCGCCCGGTCATACTGGCCGCGTGCTTCAGACTGCTGCGAAGGCGCGCCTTGGTAACGCTCATCGCCTTCGCTTCCAGCGCCTGCGGGGCGATTGGCGGCGTAACGTTCGCGCTGAGGCGCTGGCCGCTCGCCAGACAAGGACGATCTCGGCCCTGCGGCGTCATCGCCCGGGATCATGATGACCTGACCCGGACGTAACGTCGCGCCTGCCGATAGCTTATTGTGATGCGCGAGAGGGGCTGGCCCTACGCCGTAACGTTCGCCAATGATGAAGAGGCTGTCTCCGGATTTCACCGTATAGCAATTCGGGCAACGCTCGTCGCTTTTTGGCGCAAGACTCCCCGCTGGCGCGCGTGATGCACTGTACGCGCCGCCTGCATCGTAGCCCTCGCCGTCATATCCATTGCTTTTGCGGGCGCCGCCTCCATAGCCGCCACCCTGGTAGCCAAACTTGCGCTCATAACCGCCGCTGGGAGATGGGATGATTAAGCTTTGACCAGCGCGCAGGCTTTGGCCAGCAAGACCGTTAGCGCGTTCGAGATCACGCACGGGGACATCGTACCGCAGCGCCAGGCCGTAAAGCGTGTCCCCAGGGGCAACGGTTATTTCCTTGCCGGCGCTGGAGCCGCGATGCGGATAGGCGCCCTCCGCCCGCTCCTCGCGATAGGCTGGCTCCTCTCCGCGGTCGTAAGCGCCGCTCCGGCCACCGTAGCCGCGATTAAGGTTGCTGTAACCGTCAGCGGTTTGAAAGCCGCCGGGCTGTTTGTAGCCGCTGGATGCTGGCGCATCATAAGCGCCGCTGAGCGGCGGCAGCGTTTTGCGCGTTACATCCGCAGGCGAGCCGTGGCCGCGCGAATAGCTCCCGTAGCTTGACGAAGGCGACCCGCCATCATTGTTATAATTGGAATATCCGGCGTCACGCGGCACGGAGCCTGTCGAGGCGTTGGCGTAGCCGCCATCGAAACCGTAGCCGTCGAAACGCGCATTTTGAGAACTGCAACCCGCCAGGCCAACAAGGGCCAGGCTACCGATGAAACTTGCGGCGCGCTTCATGGCGCACGCCTTTACACTTAACGCAACCGAACGCATTTTCCCGCACCCTCTACTCAACTACGGTCATTTATGGGCGCGGACAGTAAACAATTGCTTAAGAACTGGCCGTAAAGGGATAATTTTAACCCTTCCAGTTCACTTTTTGTGAGGGACATGGAAGCGCTGGCCGGGATACTCGTATCTGCGCAGTTAACCGCGAAGACTGAGACGCAGTTTCTTGCATGTCTCATGATGTGTCAGATTCAGATTAAGCGGCGTAACCGAGATCGAGCCATTTTTCACCGCCCACAAATCGGTGCCCTCGTCGAAACGGGCGGCGCGCGCGTTGAAGCCGAGCCAGTAATACGGGTTGCCGCGCGTGTCGAGCCGATCCTCGATGCGGACGAAATCCTGGTCGCGGCGGCCCTGGCTCGTTACCTCCACCCCCTTCACATCGCCTGCGTCGCAGTCGGGGAAATTGACGTTGAGCAGGATGTGCTCGTCCCATTCGGTTGCGAGCAACCGGCGGATGAGGTCGGCGCCAAGCTGCATCGGCGTCCGCCAGCGCGGCTCGTGCGGCACGTCCCAGTTGATGGCAAGGCTGAGCGCGATGGAGCGGACGCCCAGCAGGGTGCCCTCGATGGCGCCCGCGATGGTGCCCGAATAGGTCACGTCGTCCGACAGGTTCGCGCCGCGATTGACGCCAGAGAGCACCAGATCGGGCGCCTTGTCGGCCAGCACCTGCCGCACGGCCATGATGACGCAATCGGTGGGCGTGCCCTTCACCGCAAACACGCGATCCTTCAGGCGGCGCAGGCGCAGCGGCTCCTTCAGCGTGAGCGAATGCGCGGCGCCGGACTGGTCCGTCTCGGGCGCGACCACCCATACGTCGTCGCTGAGTTCGGACGCGATATGCACCAGCGCGTCAAGCCCTGCCGCCTCGATCCCGTCGTCGTTGGTGACCAGAATGCGCATCAGGCGTCGACGTAGACTGACAGTGCGCTGGGTTCAGGAATGGGCAATCCGTCTTCCTTCATGCCCTCGAGATGGAACGCAATCGCTTCCGCAATCAGTTTTTCTGTCTCTTCAACAGTTGCGCCGGTAGCGATGCAACCTGGCAAGTCCGGCACATAAGCAGCATAATTATTTTCGGCACGCTCAATGACAACAGCATAGCACATCAGCGTTTCTCCTCAAGACCAGACTGATTCAATATGCTGTTCAACGTGCCCAGCGGCAAGTCATCAGATAACTTTCCAGAAACAGTTGCCCGTCCAGGCTTAGATGGATGCTTAAATTGCCGGTGGCTACCTCGTGTCGTGACAAGAAACCAGCCATCAGTTTCGAGCAGCTTGATGATATCCCTAACTTTCATGTCGGAGGTGAGATGGCCTCCAGCCCGCCCATGTAGGGGATGAGGGCGGCGGGGATGGACACAGAGCCGTCAGGCTGCTGGTAGTTTTCGAGCACGGCGACGAGGGTGCGCCCGACCGCGAGACCGGAGCCGTTCAGCGTGTGGATGAATTGCGGCTTGCCGTCCGCGTCACGGTAGCGGGCGTTCATCCGCCGGGCCTGGAAGTCGCCGCAGTTCGAGCAGCTTGAGATTTCGCGATAGGCGTCCTGGCCGGGCAGCCAAACCTCGATGTCGTAGGTTTTGCGCGCGGAGAAGCCCATGTCGCCGGTGCAGAGCAGCATGGTGCGGAACGGCAGTTCGAGGCGGCGCAGCACTTCCTCGGCGGAGGCGGTCATGCGTTCGTGCTCGGCCTCGGATTGCTCGGGTGTGGCGATAGAGACGAGTTCGACCTTGGAAAACTGATGCTGTCGGATCATGCCGCGCGTGTCGCGCCCCGCCGCCCCGGCCTCGGCGCGGAAACACGGCGTATGCGCGGTCAGCCGCATCGGTAACTCGGCCTCCGCGAGGATGGATTCCCGCACAAGGTTGGTAAGGGGAACTTCTGCGGTGGGGATGAGCCAATAATGATCTCGATTTCGGAGCTGTTCGAGTATTCCAGCCAACGCCGTGATGGAAGAACTCGCATCAACAGCTTCGGTGATTTCTGCGCCCCGATCCCAAACTTCTACGTCTAGGACTCGAGCCACATTAAACAAATCGTCCTTGAATTTCGGCAGTTGCCCGGTGCCGAACATGGCGTCGTCCTTGACGAGCAGCGGCGGGTTGACCTCGGTATAGCCGCCGAGCTGACCCTCCGCCCGTCCCGTATGCAGGTCGAGCATGAAGGCGCCGAGCGCGCGCTCCAGCCGGGCGAGAGCGCCTTTTAGCACCACGAAGCGCGCGCCCGACATTTTCGCCGCCGCCTCGAAATCCATCAGGCCGAGCGCCTCGCCGATCTCGAAATGCTGCTTTGGCTCGAAGTCGAACTTGCGCGGCTTACCCACCGTGCGCAGCACTACGTTCGCCTTTTCGTCCGCGCCCTGTGGCACGTCATCGGCGGGCAAATTCGGGATATGCGAAAGCGCGTTGCGCAAGTCCTCGTCGAGCCGCTTTTCCTCCGCCTCGCCCGCGCTGAGCGCATCCTTGAGGCTCGCCACCTCGGCTATGAGCTTGTCCGCCAGCGCCGGATCGCCGCCCTTACCCCTCGCCTTGCCGATCTCCTTGGAGGCCGCGTTGCGCCGCGCCTGGACTTCCTGCACCCGCGTGACAGCCGCGCGACGCTCCTCGTCCAGCGCCAGAATCGCCGCCGACTGAGGCTCAAGCCCGCGCCGCGCCAGCCCGGCGTCGAAGCCTTCCGCGTTCTCGCGAATCCATTTCAAGTCGTGCACGGCGGTCTCCTCAAGGCTCTATGCGGCAAGCGCCAGCTATAAAACCATGGGAGAACCGCGTCCAGCGCACATCGCCGGTAATACCCGGATGTTACGCGATGGGCGTGCGGCTGTGCTCGCCTTCGAGGATTTCCTCGGCGATTTTTTCGCAGAACGCGGGGATATCATCGGGCTGGCGGCTGGTGATGACGCCCTCATCGGTCACAACCGCCTCGTCGCGCCATTCCGCGCCCGCGTTGATCACGTCGGTCTTGATGGATTTGTACGAGGTTGCGTTCTTGCCCTTCAGCACGCCCGCCTCGATCAGCAGCCACGGCGCGTGGCAGATGGCGGCGATGGTTTTCCCGTCATTATAAAAATCGCGGACGAAGGCGACGGCGTCCGGGTTGGCGCGCAGGATGTCGGGGTTCATCTGGCCGCCGGGCAGCACCAGCGCATCGTAATCGGTGACGACAGCATCCGACAACACCTTGTCGACAGGCACACTGGCGCCCCAATCCTTGTCATCCCACCCTTTGATCTCGCCCGCCTCAGGCGCGATGACGTGCACGGTCGCGCCCTCCTTGCGCAGCCATGCGAGCGGCTTTTCAAGCTCCGATTGCTCGAAACCGTTGGTCGATAGAATTGCAATTGTTTTGCCGGATAACTGCGCCATGATTTCCTCCAGGTTTGCTCATGGAGAAACGGCGAACGGCCTTAACTGTTCCGCTAATGCAATACTATGCTTCGGCGGCATGCTCGGCCTCTTTTGCGTCGCGTTTTTTCTCGACCATGCGCGCCGAAATGATCGACAGCTCATATAACAGCAGCGTCGGCACGGCGAGGCACGTCTGGCTGATCGGATCGGGCGGCGTCAGCAGCGCGGCGGCGATGAACACAAGCACGATTGCATAGCGCCGCTTGGATCGAAGCCACTCCGAGGTAACAAGCCCGGCCTTCGCCAGCAGCGTCAGCAGCACCGGCAACTGGAAGCAGATTCCAAAACCCAATATCAGCGCCATAATAAAGCTGAGATATTCGCTGACACGAGCCGTAAGTTGGATCCCAACCTGCCCATCGCCAGCGGGTTGCTGCATCGACAGGAAGAATTTCATCGTTAGCGGCGTGATAACGAAATAAACCAGCGCCGCGCCCAAGCTAAACAGCACTGGTGTCGCGATGAGAAACGGCAGAAATGCGCCCTTTTCGTTCTTATAAAGTCCAGGCGCTACAAACATATAAATCTGCGTCGCAATAACCGGAAACGCCAGAAATAGCGCGCCAAAAAGGGCCAGCCGCATCTGGGTGAAAAAGAACTCTTGCGGCGCCGTGTAAATCATCTCGACGGGAACGTTCTCGCCCGCCGCCCACTGATACGGCAACACAAGAATGTTGTAGATATCGCGCGCGAAGAAGAAGCAGATTGCAAAGCAGAGGACGATAGAAATGATTGCCCAGATCAGCCGTTGGCGCAACTCGATCAGGTGATCGAGAAGCGGCGCCTTGCTGTGTTCGAAATTCTCCGCAGTCATTTACGCTTCCAATATCAAGCTGACGCGGTGTGGGCGCGAGGCAATTCTGGCTTCTCTTCTCGGGGCGCGTCAGCGTTAGCCGCCATATTACCAGCGCCTTTCTCAAGCTCTGAACTGGGCAGCTGTGAAGGCTTTTGCTCCAGGCTGGCTTCATAGGCTGAAGGGCTGAGTGGCGTATCGCTTGGCGGAGCAGGCGCGCGCAATGTCTCGTTGATGCTGTTACGTATCTGGGTCGCCGGATTCATGTCGCTTACCGCTCGGATGTCGCGCTGGATATCTTCAAAGCCGCTATCCCGTACCGAGTCCTCGAACTGACGGCGAAAATCGTCGGCGGAGCGCCTGAATTTATTCAGCGTTTTACCCAGACCGCGCAGCACGCCAGGCAGCTCTTTCGGGCCGATAACTACAATAGCCACCACGGCAATCAGCAGTAGTTCCGACCAGCCAATTTCAAACATGGCTTAAGGTTTCCACAGCGAATGCGTCGCGCGCACGAGCACAAGCATCAACCAGCCTTTGTTTCCGTGCCGGTATGCACGGTGGACGCAGGTTTGCCCTGAGCGCTGTTTTCCAGCGATTTGGCAATATCCGCGCGCACCTCTTCCTCGTCCGATAGTCCTTTTTTAAAGCTTTTGATGCCCTTTGCGACATCGCCCATCAGATCGGAGATTTTCCCACGCCCGAACAGCAGGACAATCAATCCGACTACGATCAGCATCTGGAACCAGCTTGGGGCCAGATACATCAGTTGCATATTTGTTTCACTCATATCCAAAATCCTCATTTGCCTGCTGTGAACATAAGCAGAAAGGTCGCCTGACGCAACTACGGAAGGCATAGCGCGAGGTCATTTCGTTAAGCATCAAGCCTGCGAGCGCCGCCAGCGTCGAACACGAGCGCGGTTTCTGGGGCAATCGTCAATCCAATCTCTTCACCAGGATCAATCCCGTTGCTCCCGCGGCGCACGTTTAAAGGCGCATCCAGCCCTTCCACGGCAATTTCAAACAGGATGTCGTTTCCTAAAAAACGCCGCGCTATGACCCTGCCTGGCACACCCTGTCCTGACGCCGTCATCACTATATCGTTTGGGCGCAAACAAAGTTGCGCATGACCATCCTCTACGCCTGGCGCGGGAAACGCGCCGAGCGGCGAAATCGCGATGCCGCGAAGCGCTTCACAAGGAACCACGTTCACGTGCGAAAACGCCTGCGCGACATAAAGGTCGGCGGGCCGGTTATAAAGATCTTTGGCTTTGCCATCCTGCACCAGCCGGCCGCCGCGCATGACAGCAATCCGGTCGCTAAGGCGCATTGCCTCCTCCGCGTCGTGGGTAACGATAATGGCCGTCGCCCGGGCCTCGCGCAGCACGGACATTGCATCCTCCCGTACAGTCTGGCGCAGTTGACCGTCCAAACCGGAGAACGGCTCGTCCATGAGCAGAACCGATGGACGCGGCGCAATCGCTCTCGCCAAAGCGACCCGCTGTTGCTGACCGCCTGAAAGCGCGTGAGAGTAATGTTGCTCGTAATCGCCAAGACCGACGCGATCCAGCGCCACACGAGCCTCGCGAAGGGCGGCCTCGCGCCCCAGCCGCTTGAGCCCAAAGGCGACGTTATCGATAATGCAAAGATGTGGAAACAACGCGAAATCCTGAAACATCAGCCCGACGCCGCGCTTGTCCGGCGGCACGTGCCGCGCGCCAGACACTTCGAGGCCAGCAATGTCGATCCGCCCAGACGTGGGCTTTTCAATTCCGGCGATCAGCCTCAACAGGGTGGATTTACCGCATCCGGAAGGACCCAGCAGGCAAACGATCTCGCCCGTTGCAACAGCCAGTGTCAGGTTGTCAACGGCCGCAACATCGCCGTAGTGCCGCGAAACGTTTCGCATGGCCACTTCAACGGCGATTGTCGCGGCGGCCTTTCGCCTTCCAGGCACGACCGATCGGCTGGCGAATGGTCGGGCGCTGAGGTCGGATGCTTTAAACCGCAAAAACAAAGGATAAATTTCCAATCGGCGCCAGGCTGGCGCTATGCGAAGTCTCACACGTCTGCAAGCATTCCATGCGAGCCCAATGTCAGCCTTTTTGACGCGCGGTTCAAGCGCTTCCTTACACGAAAGCAATTGTAAGCAGCGGAACTGTATGTATGAACAATTCGTTCAGAAAAAAGTCATTTTTGGTTCGTCTTAAATGATTGCTCTCAACGGATGGAAAAGCGCTCAAGCTCTGACGCATCCGATGACAGCTCAGGCAAAGCGTGCATTAGATTTTGAATACCGGCGTAACTGGGTGAACGGTAGACACCAAATAAGGGAGACTGGCATGAGAGCTTTATTGTTAGGCGCTGCGGCGCTGTTTGCATTTTCAAGCACGAGTTTTGCGCAAGCCGCCAAACCCGCAGAAACCGTTAAACCTGCCGAAGTGGCGAAACTCGCCGCTGACATTAAAGGCGATGCGGCCAAGCTGAAATCATACTGCGAAATGCAGGACCTTTATAACCAGTCGTACGAAGCGGGCGAGAAAAAGGACGAGAAGAAAGCCGAAGAGCTGGCGAATAAAGCCGATGATCTCGGCAAAGGCCTCGGCGGCGACTATGAAAAAATTATGAACGCCGGCGCCGACATCGACCCTGAGTCAAAAGAAGGCCAGGAGTTTTATGCTGGCTTTGAAGACCTCGATAAATCCTGCGAGAAGAAATAGCTTTAGTTTAGATATCAAGGAAAGCGCTAGTCATCGCGGCTGGCGCTTTCTAGTCTTCATCCGGCTTTGCCCTATCACGCTTAATTACAGAACGGGCAGTCTTCGATTGCATCCGTCGGCGCTTGCTCGCCAATGTCGGCCGAGTTGCGAGCCGGGGTTTGGGCGGCTCGGCGGCGCGGACAATCAAATCGACAAGGCGGGCGCGAGCCGCAGCCCTGTTTCGTTCCTGTGTCCGGTGTTCGCGAGCAACAAGTACGATAACGCCGTCCAGCGTTAAGCGTCGCCCTGCGAGCCGCATCAGCCGCTCACGCACCGATGTTGGCAGAGATGGCGATAGGGCCGCGTTGAAGCGCAACTGCACGGCGGTCGCGACCTTATTGACGTTTTGCCCGCCCGGCCCTGACGCCTGAATGAAGCGCTCTTCGATCTCGTCCTCGTTGATGGAGAGGCGCGGCGTGACTTGAATTAGTGGCATCGTGTGCGGCTCATCGAAGGTGCGTCATGACAAGGCTGCATTGCCATTGCGGCAATCCATGCCAAACCATTCTAACCATGGAATGCTTCGCGTGCGCTCGCAATGACGGGCTATTGGCTGTTTAGATTGACTGTCCGGCCGCCCAGCCGCTCGACCATGCCCACTGGAAATTATATCCCCCTAGCCACCCCGTCACGTCAACGGCTTCCCCTATCACGTAAAGCCCCGGCACGGCCTTCGACTCCATGGTCTTAGACGACAGCCCGGTCGTGTCCACGCCGCCCAGCGTCACCTCGGCTTTGGCAAAACCCTCGTCGCCGGATGGCTCGACCTCCCAACGTTTAAGCATTCCGGCTAAAACCTCTAGCTTCGCATCGCCCATATTCGCGATCTGGCCCTTAAGGCCGTTTAGGGCGGCGATGCTGTCCGCCAGCCGCACGGGCAGAAACGCGGCAAGCGCGGTCTTGGCTTCCGCACGCGGGCGATCACGACGCTGGAGTTTCAGTTGCGCGGCGGGGTCATGGCCCGGCGCGAGGTCAATCTGTAAAGTTTGTCCACGCCGCCAGTAGGAAGAAATTTGCAAAATCGAGGGGCCGGAGAGGCCGCGATGGGTGAACAGCAGGCCCTCCCGGAACGCCTGCGCGCCGCACTGCACCGCAGCTTCCACCGCGACTCCCGCCAGCGGCTTGCAAAACTCCAGCATCGCTCCGGAAAACGTAAGCGGCGCCAGCGCCGGGCGCACCTCGGTGATAGCGAGGCCGAACTGGCGCGCAACATCGTAAGCGAAACCGGTCGCGCCCATTTTCGGGATGGATGGCCCGCCAGTCGCCAGCACCAGCGCGCCCGCTTCAAACACTCCGGCATCCGTCTCGACACGGAAACGCTCCGCCTTGCTAAGGCTCGTGATACGGTGGCCAAGTTGAATGTCAACTTTCGCTGCAACGCATTCGGCAAGGAGCATGGCGACGATTTCGCGGGCCGATCCGTCGCAGAAAAGCTGTCCGAGGGTTTTTTCGTGATAGACAATGCGATGCTTCTCGACCAGCGCAATGAAATCCTGGGGCATGTAACGACTCAGCGCCGACTTGGCGAAGTGCGGATTAGCCGAGATGAACCGCTCCGGCGGTGCCTCAAGATTGGTGAAGTTGCAGCGCCCGCCACCGGAGATGAGGATTTTCTTGCCTGCCTGATCGGCATGGTCGAGCACCAGCACACGCCGCCCGCGCTGCCCGGCGGTTATGGCGCACATAAGCCCCGCCGCGCCAGCGCCGATAATGATCGCGTCGTAAAGCGCCGGTTTCAAAGCGCGATTTCGTATGCGTCCGCTTCGATGACGCCGGGGCGGCCCGCGATTTGCTGCGGCCCATCGTTGATGACGAGAATGCGGCCATCCTCAAGCAACGCCATTGCCTCAGGCTTCACGTTTGGCCGCACGGGCAAGTCCATGAGCTTGCGAACGTCGGTGTCCTTGCCGCCCGCAAAGGCGCTGCGCCATACGTAAAGCGCATAAGGGCCGTCGACGCTCTCCTGCGGTCCGGCTGAAATGAACGCGTCGCCGCCCGTGCGGAGCAGATCGCGCACGGCAAGGCCGCCGAGATCGAGCTTATGCAGCCGTCCCCATGCACCGCCAGCTTTCTTGATGGCGAACTCATCTGCGTCCAGGGTGAAGCTCAAGCGGACAAGCGCTGCATGATCGCCGAGCAGCGGGCGGCGCAGGCCAACCAGCGTATCGCCGCCGTTCACGGCAAAGCCTTCGATGTCCAGCCCGTTGCCCTTCTCGAAAATGGCGTCGTTCAACTCTCCGCCCTCTTTTTCGATGGCCCAAAGCAGGCTGCCTTTCTTCTCTTTTCGCGGCAAACATACGCCCGTTTGCGGTTCGCCATCCTCCATCACGAGATAGCCGAGAAGGGTGCGCGGCGCTTTCACCTCGTCGGGCGCGCCGCCTAGTTGTGTGCGCTTGATCGCATGCGAGCCGCTAATCCATAAACGCTCGCCATCCCACGCCAGCGCCTCGATATCGACTTCCTTGCCCGCTTCCAGCCAGTCGAAATAATCGGCGAGTTCAAACTGCCTGGCCTCGCCAAAGCCGCCCGGCGTAGGGCTAAGGCGTTCAATCGTAGACCCCTCGTCCGACGCCGTCCACAAATGTGTAAGCGTCCGGGCCGCCCCAGAAATATTGTCGATTTTGGGTTTCTTGCCCGGTTCCCCAAGCCAGAACGAGGGATCAAGCGCGCTGTAGTCCAATGCAAAAGTGTCGGCGGTCATGGGATGGCCTTTCTTAGTTTGCCCGTACATTAGCACTTTTGCTAACGCCGAACGATAAGAAGCGTGAGCTGTTCTTGCATCGCGGGCGGAAACGCCCAATAAAGCAGCCATGTTGAAACCATCACCCACAAAAGCCGAGCAACTGCAAACCTCCGAGGTGGGGCGCAGGCGGACGTTCGCCATCATCTCGCACCCGGACGCGGGCAAAACCACGCTGACGGAGAAGCTGCTGTATTTCGGTGGCGCCATCCAGATGGCGGGGGCCGTGAAGGCGCGCGGCGACCGGCGGCGCACGCGCTCGGACTGGATGGAGATCGAGCAGTCGCGCGGCATTTCCGTCACCTCATCGGTGATGACGTTCGAGCGGGGCAACATCGTCTACAACCTGCTCGACACGCCGGGCCACTCGGATTTTTCGGAGGACACCTACCGCACGCTCTCCGCCGTCGACGCCGCCGTGATGGTGATCGACGCGGCCAAGGGCATCGAGGCGCAGACGCGCAAGCTGTTCGAGGTGTGTCGCCTGCGCGACATTCCCATCGTCACGTTCATCAACAAGATCGACCGCGAGGGTCTCGATCCGCTGGAGCTGATGGACGAGATCGCGTCGGGCCTTGCGCTGGATTTGACGCCCGTGTCTTGGCCAATCGGCATGGGGTCGGATTTTCGCGGCGTGCTCGACATCGCGGTCGCGCGGGCGCTGTTGCCGGGCGCCGAGCGCACATCCCCGTTCGGGCGGGTGGTTGAACTGGGCGACATAGCGCGGCTGGCGGAGGCGACTGGTATCGAGGCGCGCATCGCGAACGCCGCGCTGGAAGGGCTGGAGCTGGCGAGCGCCGCGCTGCCGCCGTTCAATGCGCATCACTATCGCGAGGGGCACTTGTCGCCCGTGCTGTTCGGCAGCGCTCTGCGAAACTTCGGCGTGGAGGAACTGCTCGATTTCCTAGGCGCACACGCCCCTTCGCCGTTGCCGCGCAAGGCCGCCGAACGCACTATCGACCCCGAGGAGGCCGCCTGCTCCGGCTTCGTGTTCAAAATCCAGGCGAACATGGACCCGAATCACCGCGACCGCGTGGCGTTCGTGCGCCTGTGTTCAGGGCGGTTCAAACGCGGCATGAAGATGTTCCACGTGCGCGACAAGCGGATGCTCACCATCGCCTCGCCGCTGATGTTCTTTGCCCAGCAGCGCGAGACGGCTGATGAAGCGTTTGCCGGCGACATCATCGGTGTGCCGAACCATGGCGCTTTGCGCGTCGGCGATGGGCTGACGGAAGGCGAGACGCTGCGCTTCGAGGGCATCCCCAATTTCGCGCCGGAGCTGCTGCGCCGCGTGATTATCGAAGACGCGATCAAGGCCAAGCAGCTTGGCAAGGCGCTGGACGATCTGGCCGAGGAGGGCGTGGTGCAGGTGTTTCACCCGCTGATTGGCTCGCGCCCGATTCTGGGCGTCGTGGGCGCGCTGCAGTTCGAGGTGATCGCGTCACGGCTGAAGGCGGAGTATGGGCTGCCGGTGCGGTTCGAGGGCGCGCCGTGCGACGCGGTGCGGTGGGTTAGCTCGGCGAGCGCGGAGAAGCTGGAAGAGTTCAGCGCCAAATATCGCGGCGCGATGGCGAAAGACCGCGACGGCGCCCTCGCCTACCTGCCCGAGAGCCAGTGGACGCTAAACCGCGCCATGGAGCAATGGCCGGACGTGAAGTTCATGGCGACCCGGGAGCGGGGCTAAAGCCCTTTGCGGCTCAATCTTGCAAATTCCTCTTATATCATATATGTTATAAAAAATGCCTGGCTGGACAGTTGTTTTTGTCAATGACCAAGCCGAAAGCGAAGTCAACGAACTGCCCGCCGACATGCGGGCGAAGTTCGCACGCATCCTGAACTTGATTGAAGTGAAAGGACTGGAGCAGGTTCGCGAGCCTTACGTCAAGCACCTCGAAGACAGGCTTTGGGAGATGCGGATGACAGGCCGGGATGGCATTGCACGAAGCATTTATGTCACCGCCTCCGGGCGGCGTGTTGTGGTGCTTCGGACATTTGTGAAGAAAACTCAGAAAACACCGCGTCGCGAACTGGATTTGGCGCGCAAGCGCGCAGGAGAAATCGAATGAGCCGTAAAATGATCCCCGCGCGGGAGGCCGTCGAACGCTGGCGCAAGGAGGAGCCAGGGTTTGTCGAGGCTTATGACGCGCTGGAGGAAGAATTCAGCCTCGCCGCCGCGCTGATCGACGCGCGCGCCCGCAGCGAACTTTCGCAGGAGGAAATCGCCGAGCGCATGGGCACCTCGCAGCCCGCCGTCGCACGCCTTGAGAGCGGCAAAGCCAACCCATCGCTCGCCACACTACGGCGCTATGCTAAAGCTACCGGGACAAAGCTAAAGATCGATTTTGTTGTTGGATAAATTTCTTAAAGCAATGGAAAATTACGGCCTCAATGGTAATTCCAAGTTCAGCGATACAGGAGGCTGAAAAATGATAAATTCTTATAATAAAGTCTTATACAATGTATCAATGTCTACAACTGTCTTAGAGAAATTTGTAAAGTGCATAAGCCCACCAATTTTATACAAATCAGACTCGGCTCATCAAGGATTTAGATTTTTAAATCCAACAGCAAAGCATTTTTGTATATTAAAGGCTGTGCGCGCAGTTAGTGGCTTAAATGCGGGGCTTGTCTTAAGCAAGTATGGCTATAACCAAGAGCTATGCGTTATTATTAGGACAATAATTGAGTGTAATACACAAATAGCGTTTGTGTTAACAGGGCTGAACGAACAAAACGAGTTACGCCCAGACCCAAAAAAGCTTGTCGAAAAGTTTTTTAACGATTTTCGAAGAAACGAAGTTTCTGATTTTAAAGGTCCTCATTTCAACCAAAAAAAGCTTCACGAAACCATTGGTAAAGCCATTGATGAAGAAATTCGAGCATTAGAGGGCGGAGAAAAGTTTTCAGAGATTGTAACCGAAACTCTACTTTCAAACACGTACCTAACCTTCTCAAATTACGTTCATTCGCGCTACCCAGAGATCATGGATTTATACGGAGGAAACCCCGAGCATTTTCATTTGAATGGCATGCAAGGAACACCGAAGGATAATGAAAGTGCAGAAACCCTACTATCCTATAGCGAGGCAGTTTCTAACGAAATCCGCGCTATGATTTACAAATTTTCGATGTTTGATAAATTTCATTCGAACTCTTCCGTGATGGAGTGGCTAGTCAACCTTGAGAACGCGGACCTCTAAAACGCCCTACATTTCAAGTTCTAGCCACCTTACTTCAGAAGCCTCAAGCTCCGCCTGCGCCTGCGTGAGGGCGGCGGTGGCGGTGTCGAAGGTTTTGCGGTCGCGGGCGTAGAGGCCGGGGTCGGCGAGTTGGGTCTGGAGCTTGGCGATTTTCGCCTCCAGGTTAGCGATGGTTTTGGGGAGGGTTTCGAGGGCGTGCTTGTCCTTGAAGCTGAGACGGCGTTTGGGGGCTGACTCCGCCGCTGGCGCGATGTTTGCTTGCGCGTTAGCAAGCGCAAACCCCGCGTTCTCCGCAGAATTGCTTCCGTGCGTTGCGCCATTTGCCGCATCTGCGCGCGCCGCCCTGCCGCCACCGCTACCGCCAGCCGCTCCTCGCGCCGCCAGATCGGCCCCGCGCTGGGCCAGCATGTCGGTGTAGCCGCCCGCATATTCCACCCACTCGCCGTCGCCCTCGGGCGCGATGGTGGAACTTACCAGCCGGTCGAGGAAATCGCGGTCGTGGCTGATGAGGATCACGGTGCCCGCATAATCGCCCAGCATCTCCTCCAGCACGTCGAGCGTCTCCAGATCGAGGTCGTTGGTCGGCTCGTCCAGCACAAGCAGGTTCGAGGGCTTGGCGAGCGCCCGCGCCAGCATCAGCCGCGCCCGCTCGCCGCCAGAGAGCACGCGCAAGGGCGTGCGGGCCTGCTCCGGCGCGAACAGAAAATCGGCCATGTAGCCGATGACGTGCTTGTTCTCGCCGCCCACCATCACACGGTCGCCAGAGCCGTTGGTGAGCGCCTCCGCTACCGTCCAGTTCGGGTTGAGGCTGTCGCGGTTCTGCTCAAGCGCCGCCATTTCAATGTTAGCGCCGAGCCGCACCGTGCCCGCGTCCGGCTCCAGCTTGCCGGTTAGCATGCTGATGAGCGTAGTTTTGCCCGCACCATTCGGGCCGATCACGCCCAGCCGGTCGCCGCGGTTGATGCGCGTGGAAAAGTCGTTAATCACCGTGCGTTCGCCAAACGTTTTGGCGATGCGCTTGGCCTCGATGACCATCTTGCCGGACGCGCTCGCCTCGGCGGCCTGTAAATTCGCCTGGCCCACGCCGCGCCGCTCCGTCCGCCGCTCGATTCGCATGTCCTGCAACTTGGCAAGGCGGCTGACGTTGCGCTTGCGCCGCCCGGAAACGCCGTAGCGCACCCAGTGCTCCTCGGCGACGATGCGCCGGTCAAGCTTGTGCCGCTCAAGCTCCTCCTGCGCCAGCGTCTCGTCGCGCCACGCCTCAAATTTGCCGAAGCCGATATCAATACGGCGCGCGCGGCCTCGGTCGATCCACACGCAGGCGCGCGACAGGTTCGTGAGGAAGCGGCGGTCGTGGCTGATGAGAACGAGCGCAGATTTCAGCGAGGCAAGCTCCGCCTCCAGCCACTCGATGACGTTGACATCCAGATGGTTCGTCGGCTCATCGAGCAGCAAAATATCCGGCTCGGGCGCCAAAGCCTGCGCCAACGCGGCCCGCCGCCCTTCCCCGCCCGAAAGCTTGGAAGGGTCTTCCTCGCCCGTCAGCCCTAACTGCTCCAGCAAATAACGCGCGCGATACTCATCGTCATTCGGCCCAAGCCCCGCCTCGACAAAACTCAGCGTCGTCTTATGCGAGCCAAAATCTGGCTCTTGCGCCAGATAGCGCATGGTCGCGCCCGGTTTCACGAAACGCTTGCCGCGATCCGGCTCCATCAGCCCGGCGGCAATCCTCAGCATCGTCGATTTGCCGGAGCCGTTGCGTCCGACAACCGTCACCCGGTCACCGGGCAGCACGGAAATCTCGGCCCCGTCCAGCACGGGCGCGCCGCCATAGGTCAGCAAGATGTCGGTGAGCGTGAGTAAGGGTGGTGCGGCCATGACTGCTTTCAAAACTGGGAGTTGCCTTTGGATTAGGTCATGCTGCGGCGCCGGGTCAACCTTTACTGGCCCAGAACCTCACGTGCTTTTTCGTGCACCGCGTCGGCGATGGCAGCGTGACCCTCCGCCGTCATATGAAACGCGCCGCTGTAGGCGGAAAAGCGAGTGACGGCGATCATATCGCCCATCAACACGTCATCGTGATAGTGGGCCGCAAGATAGGCGTCATTCGGGGTGCGGAACCAGCGCTGGCAAGGCGTAGGGACGGAAAAGCTGCGGCTCAAAGGGGTCCCATTTGACGCCGACCCGCGCGGTTTCGTTGAGGCCATGGCCAAACCTTTCGGGCGTTGCGTGCTTCGATAGGCCTCAGCATAGTTGATATCGCTCGAGTCGGGTTCGGTTGGGCGCTTGGGAAACTTGATGACTCCCAGCGCCGCGCTACGCCGGTCAGCGTCGCTCGCCGCGCACACGCCGTGCGTTCTGAACCAGTTTTCCGTGCGGTGCTTGTCCACGAATGTCCAGCCATGGGTTTTACCTGAAGCGCGCATGATCCGGGTCAGCGTATTTTCAACGAAAGCCTCCGCCCTCATCGCTTTGCCGGGCTGTACCTCGTAATATTTGGAGATGTCCATTCCATCGGAGCCTGCGCGGCACATCTCGCCATTTTCATCGTAGGAAAGTTGAGGATAGGCAGTCAGCAGCACGCGGCGCGAATCCTCGATATGAAGGTGTCGTTTGATGGCGTCCGCGAGGGCTGCATAACGAGCCTGGAGGCCACGAGCTTTAGCCTCTGCCTTCTCGACGTTGATTTTCACTTCCGCGCCAAACAGCGGGGCCAGCCTCTCAAGCGCGGCGTCGAGCTTGACCGTCGCGTTCGCGACAAGGCTAGTGAAGCCGACGTCATTGCCGCCGACGGAGAGCATGAGGAGGTCGATAGGACGAGCGTTGTTCTCCGGGCAGTGGCGCAAGTTGATCGACCGCAACGCGGGCAGCGCGCCACCCTGACTGAAATCGAACGTTTGCGGGGCCGTCCGCTTCTTGCATATGGCGTTAGCTGCGCCGCTCAGTTGTGAAACCGTCACCGCGTCGTTCGGGGCGAGTTCCGTGTTGCCATTCCAGGGCGCAAAAAACCCTTCCATAATGTCGGCGCCCGTGCAGGCCATGCTGAGGAATGTGACGGATGTCTGCTGATGGTCATCCTCAATGGCGATTTGCAGCCCGGCGCGGAGGTGATTTGAGTACAGGGAACGGCGGCAGGACTGATGCAGCCAGCGCGCGCGGCGTTGCTGGAACTGCGCGTTGAACACAAACAGCGTCGAGGCGCCGCCGGTGTTGAAGCGCAAGCAATCGCGGGTGGGAAAACCGCGCAAATCCACGTCTCTGGTATCGTAATTCAGCACTTTCGACTTGTCGAAAACGACGGCTTTATCTGGATTGCCCTCACCTGACGAGAAAGAGTCGCCCATGCTTAGAATGAGCAGATCGCGAACTTTGATGTCCGCGTCTGCTACGCTGCGACCATTGACGATGGCTGCGATACGAGCGCCGTCTGGGTAAGGGACGCTAATCGCCGTCTCCGCGCTGCAAACAGGCGCCTCGATCTCGCCGCCGCTCCACCGCCACACGCAAGGCTCGGCGATATCCAGCGCCCAGACTTGGACCTTGTGGCTTTTTGGGTGGACATAACCCTCGCACGCCGCCGCCGTGTATCAGCAGCTTTCCAGGTTGAGGCTCTCGCTCACGCCACGCCCCTCGTGAAAGGTGCGCGCCCAGCCAAGGCCGCCGGTCTCTTTGGCGAGGCGCCGCTCAATGGCCAGGATCGGGCGGAGCCGTTCTTCGTCATTCAGGGCAAGATAGGCCTTGCGTGCAGAGCCGTGTCGTCCGCGCGTTTAAAAAACCTGAAGTGATTGTCAAGCCGCCACTCGGCCTTCCTCGCAGATGGTTGCGCTTGCGCAGATAGGCACGCGGCCCCCAAACTCAGTAGTACAACGATTGACCCGACTAAAAACATGCGCCGCCCCCATCGTATCCCGGCGCACATTACCCTAGTTTCGCAACAGCTTCAATACCTTCTCACTATTTGGCTGGACGCGACTTGCGGTTTATTATGCGGTCATGGCTTGAAACTTGCTGCGGGCAGAATATGCAAAAATCAACATCATTCAAACTATGAGTCCTACAACTTTCACGGGTGGCGCTTCAGGCCGATGGCGCGTAACCTCAATAACGACACTACACGGCGACCCCCTGCCAGCCGTTGATTTTCTTCAGGACGTTCATGCGCCACATCTGCCAGCCGCAGACGCGGCTTGGAAGCTCAAAGGCGTCGCAAGCTATGTGCGCTATGTCGAGCGAGCGGAAAAGCAGCAGCTTGTTTCGCGGCAGGCGGGATTGGGGCGAGCCGAGGCAATGTGCGCGGCGCTGATCCCGATTGCGAAGTCGCAAGTCTGGTGGGACATGACCCAGGACAAGCGCCGAGAGATTTTCGAGGGTAAGTCGAAGCACATCGCCGCCAGCCTGAAATATCTGCCCGCCATCGCCCGTCAGCTTTATCATTGCCGCGATTTGGGCGAGCCTTTCGATTTCCTGACCTGGTTCGAGTTCGCCTGCGCTAACGAGCCCGCATTCGACGATCTGCTGCTAGGCCTGCGCGCGGCGGAGGAGTGGCGCTACGTGACCCGCGAAATCGACATCCGGCTCAAGAGAGCTGCAAAGGATTGTTGAGCACATTAAGAGTAGCGGTTTTGCGCTCGGCTTCCATGGCCCACGCTTTTCCTACTCGGTCGTGAGTTCGTGGCTGAGCGCGAGCAGCGCGTCGATCCTACAGTTGTTACTTAACTCCACTAAATTGTACAAATATTTAACAGGGACAGAAATACATCCACAATAGCAATTAAAATTACTCCTAATAAAAAGCGAAAAAGAAAAAAAGCTGAAAATCATTATATTTTTCCCGTTCTGCCCGCAGCTTCTTCGAAAATTCTTCTACTAGGCCATGATCGTGGAACTTTCCTGAAAGATCAACATCCATCCTTTGAAATGCAAATGCTAATAAGACACGTGAATATAAAATTGGTGACATCTGTTTGTGGAGACAATCAACGCACCACTTAATATAAAGAATATTAATTATAAAAAGAGATACACCTAAGAAAGCAAGCGCAGTTGGAAAGAAGTTGATTTCACATATAATCATGCGTTAAACCGGCGCTATTATCTTTATTTGATCTAATTTAATAGTGCTAGTTGAGTCTTTGTGGCGTCGTCGTTTAGCATCGAACTTGGCAAGGCAATAGCTGGAAGTCTATGGTTATCTGGTCGCAAGGCACCCACGAGCTTAACAGAAAAACTTAAGACAATACTTTCCGGGTTTGAGCTGAGGTGAGGTTGCCAACATTTATGACGATTTGAGCGCCGCGCGCGTCAGCTCCAGCGGGGCGTGGATTTCGAGGCTGTGCTGTACCTCGCGGCCGAGCGCAACGCCGCGTTCGACGGCGCGCCACAGCTCGGACATCACCGCCTCCCTGCCCTCAGGCGAGATCGCGTCGAAGGACGGGCGCTCCAATCCGTAGGTCAGCTCCGACAGCCGGTCGAGCTGACAGTAAAACGCGACGACGCCCAAAATCACCGAACGCGGCAGGCTGGCCAGCTCCGTTACGTGCGCGCCGTACACCGTGCGGTGCGGGGCGTTGGTGAAATGCGGGCGGAAGGCGGGGTTGTCGCGCACGGCCTGGCGAACGCGCTCAAGCGGCGGAGATGCGGCCATAAACTCGGCCAGATCATCGGCGTTCGCCTTGATCTCGGCGTAGAGCGCGCAAATCAGCCGCTCGGCCTTCAGCCCGGACGCCGCCCGGCGCGCTAGCGATTCAATCAGATGCTTCACGAAATAGGCCGCGAACACGCCAGCAGCCAGAAGCGGCGCCAAAAAGGCGCCCTCCGTCAATCCCCCCATCGTCTCCCCCAAACGCTTAACGCCAGTCTTGCCAACGGCATAGCACGGCAAACTGCGCGTGTCCTACGCCTAAACGTCTACAAGCGCCATACCGCGTCATTGCCGGGCTTGACCCGGCAATCCAGCGCTACGCGATTGCGGTGGAGGGAAGAAGTGGATCCCCGGGTCTGCGCTTCGCTTCGCCCGAGGATGACAAACGAGCTTAAGGCGCGGTGAGGCGCAGAAGCTGCGCGGCGGCTTGCATCTCGCGCCAGCGGCGAGCGCGGCGGGCGACGGCCTCATCGTCCTCGCCCCATTTGCCGATCTGCCAGTCCTCGTCCACATGCGCGGCGACCCAAACGGCGGGCAAATCCATCGCCCCGCCAGCGTATGCCGCAGTGAGCAGCGCCGATCCGGTCATCGTCGTCATCACATGCAGCGCCGTCAGCGCGAACGTGTCGAAGGGTGCGAGAAATTCGCCCAGCCGCGCAATGGATGCCGCAGGCTGCTGAGCATGCATAACGCCCTCTACGGGAGAAAACTCCGCCTGCAGCGCGGATCGCGCCCAGTTCAGCGGCGGCTTCCAAGCCGCATCCTGCCGCGCCCGCAAACCTTCCGGCGCATTGGCGCGGTAAAGCACGAGATCGCTTGCCGCATAGGCGAGAATGTCGTCGAGCACGTTGGCTTCGCGCCCCTGCACGCGGTCGATCGCCGTGTTCGCAAAGCGCGTCAGATGCATGGTGGCGGGCGCAATGGTCTCGGCCTGCATGGCCCATTCGCCTGCAATCGCCTCGGCGAGCAGCCCCGACGTCACGGCAAGCACAGCCTTGGCGGGCGTCCGCATCGGCTTGCCGTCGAGAAGGACGCGCCAGAGGCCGCCTTCCTCGCCAACCGTGGCCTCGCGATAAAAACGCTTGATGGTCTTGCCCTCGGGCCGCCCTGCCCTCGCGTCCGTTTCGTTCATTCGAGCCCCTCCCGCCCAAACATCTCCCGGTCAACGCCGAGCAATTCGAGCAAACCCGCAAAATCGTCCGCGACACCGCTCGCGCCCGCGTCCAGAAGTTCGGCCGGACGGTGATACCCCCAGGCGACGCCGATGCTCCTCACGCCCGCGCTGCGCGCCATCAGAATGTCATGCGTGGTGTCGCCAATCATGACCGCATCCGCTGGCGTAAACCCGGTCTCCGACAAGGCGTTCCATATCATGCCCGGGTGCGGCTTGGATGGCGCGTCGTCGGCCGTCTGGATCGTGGCGAAGGCGGCGGTCAGCCCTTCGCGCTCCAGCAGCGAGCGCACGCCGCGTTGAGATTTCCCCGTGGCGATGGCGAGCGAAACGCTCGGCAGCGCGGCCAGATGCTGAACCGCATATTTGGCGCCGGGAAACAGCGGCTCCTCAAAGCCCGGCATGCGGCGCAACGCGTGGAAATGGTTCCGGTAGGCCGCCTCCAGCGCATCGTGCACCAGCGCGTCGCTCGTCTGCGCGAGATGCTGCATGCATTGAAGCGGCGACAGGCCGACCGTGTAGAGAACCGCCTCGTGACTCGGCGCAGGCAAATTCAACTCGCCAAACGCGCGCTCCATCGCTTGCACGATCATGTGCTGACCGTCCGCCAGCGTGCCGTCGCAATCGAAGATGATGAGGCACGGCGTCATTCGCGCTCCGCCGCCTTGCCGTATTTCTGATCGTCGAAGCCAAACGCCGTGAATGTTTTGCGCATGTGCTCCGGCAGCGGCGCGGTGATGTCCACAGCCTGCCCGCGCGGATGGATGAACGCGAGGCGGCGCGCATGCAGATGCAGCTTGTTCTCCACGCCTTCGGCGATGTCCTGGTCGCCGCCGTATTTGTTATCCCCCAGTATCGGCGTTCCAATCAGATGCATGTGCGCGCGCAGCTGATGTTGGCGCCCCGTGACCGGCTTTAGCGACACCCATGAGTGCTCCTGTGCCCGCTCGATGATCGAATAGTGGGTGACCGCGTTCTGCGCATCCGCCTCGCCCTCCTCGGCCTTGCGGACGCGGTCGCCGTCCGGACCTGTCGCCTTTATCAGCGCCGCCTCGACCTTGCCTTGCGCGGGCTTGGGCGCGCCTTGCACCACCGCCCAGTAGATTTTCTGCATCGATCGCGTCTGAAACATCTTGCCAAGCCGCGACGCCATATCGCGGCTTTTCGCGACGAGCAATACGCCTGATGTGTCGCGGTCGAGCCGGTGCACGAGGCGCGGACGGTCGCCTCCGAAGCGGTCTTCCATACCCGCCAGCAGTCCGTCGATATGCCGCGTGGTTTTCGTGCCGCCCTGAACCGCGACGCCGGGCGGCTTGTTGAGGATGACGATGTCATCGTCTTCAAGGATAATCATGCGCTCGATATAGTTGCGGTCGGCCTTGGAGAGGCCCATGGGAGCGCGCAGCGACAGGCCCCCTCTTTCGGGTGGCTGGGGCTCGAAATCCGCCAGATTGGGCACGCGCACTTCCTGACCAGCCTCGACGCGAGCGTTCGGCTTTACGCGCTTGCCATCGACGCGCACCTGCCCCGTGCGCAATAGCTTTTGCAACACACTATGCGGCAACGCAGGAAACCGCGTTTTCAGCCAACGGTCGAGCCGCACGCCGTCTTCATCCGCGCTCACCAATTGCGGCTTCATGGCGCTCATGCCCACAGCGCCCGGCCAAGCGCGGCGCCAGCGTAAATCGCCAGCAGCGACACGCCCACGGAAGCGGCGACATAGAAAATAGCGAGATCGAAGTCTTTGCGTTGCATCAGCGTCATGAAATCCAGCGAGAACGCGGAGAAGGTGGTGAAGCCGCCGAGCACGCCGGTTGCGAGGAACACTCTTGCCTCGCTCGATTCGTTCAGCTTAAAGGCAAGCGCTGCGAACAGCACTCCCATGGCAAAGCAGCCTACGACATTAATCGTCAAAATCGCCCATGGAAAAGATGCGGGCGCGATTTTAGTGATGCCAATCGCCAGTGCATAACGTAACGCCGAGCCGATACCGCCGCCAAGCGCCGCTAACGCTATCAGTTTCATCTCCGTTGCGCCTACGCATCCATTTTGATGACATGCGGCTTTAATGACTTGCCGACGACGCGGCCCACGAACGCGCCGATAATCGCCATGGCGAGCGCGGTGCCGACGTTGACGGCGAGCGTAAACGTGCCGTGGTCATCAGGATTGGTGAAGGTGAACTGGTCGACGATGTACGGCTCGACCAGCCCGCCCATGAACATGCCGATGAAGCCGAACAGCATGAAGCCAAGCACGCCAAAAATTGCTTTCATGTCACTGCACCTCCCAGAACCAGATTTCGCGCGAGCGGTCGTAGCCGCCAAGCCAGAAAAACCACGGAAGCAGGATTTTCGCCGAGGTGCGCCAGCCGTTCCACAAGTCTATATGATCGCCCGTGGCCTTGGCGCGCGCCTCGCCAGAGCGGGCCCAGTAGTCCTTGAAATAAATGATGCCCTTGCGGCCGCCGATGGCGCTGGGGAAGTCCGAGGTTTGATCGGGCACCGTGAAGCGCGTCGTCGGGCCAATACCCTCGACTTTTATGCTGGTGAGCGCGTCCGCCATTTCCTGCGCACGCAAATAGTGCATCTCTTCGGGCGGATGCGTGCCGCACGTTACGATACGGCGCACCTGATCGGGCAGAACGCCGGATTTTTGCAGACAGATGCCCATGCGGATGGCGCACTGGTTCTCGTGGGTCGGCAATCCTAAAGTGCGGCAGGGCAACTGATTACCCGCGTTCGTCGGGTGATTGGCCCAAAGGGTTGAAAATCTGACCATGGGTTTCCTTCAAAAAACACACAAAATAATATGCGCACCTGCAATTCCAGTCCTTCAAAAAGCCTATAACACAAGCTCAAATCATCAAAAAGCGCTGCATTATGCATTAACGACAGTTTATGAGAAAAATTTAGTAAAAGATAAAGTTAGCGAGTTACTTTCCAGAATGTCGCCTATACAGTGATTTATGAACCTGAACTGAACGTTGCGTGCCGCCCCCTTACAAAAAACGACGGGCCACACATTGGAAGCAAATGCAAACCAGTTGCATCGGCAAAGCCGTCTGCTGGAAATGATCGCAGGGGCGCGCCGTTACAAAAATCGCTGGATGAGCTTACACTATTTGTTGAGGATCAGGAGAAAGACGCTCGTTGCGGCATTCTTGTGCTCGACCACCGTGGAAAGCACTTCCGGCACGGCGGCGGCGCTAATCTTCCCGAGAACTATCACAAAGCTCTGGACTTTATTTCTATAGACCCGCCTTACTTTGATGCGTGCGGCGAAGCAGCACATCTGGCAATGCCAGTCATCGTTCCGGACATTGCAGCGGAGACTCGCTAAGGCCGGTTTCTCTTAAGGCCG
>JAWXCE010000043.1:0-37591 GCA_034440495.1 Hyphomicrobiales bacterium
GCCCGAGCGGGCATATCGAGGTTGACGTCGAACAAGGCCTGCTTGGCCCCGTAAAACACCGAGACCTGGCGCGCGCGCATCATGGCCGCATGATCGGTTGACGACGCGCCGGACTTGTCGCCTACCGTGGTTTGCACGGGGGTCATGTCCGCCGACTTCGCGGTAGCTTCTGCCAACTGGGATTGTGTTTGTATTTGCATCACAGGTCCGATCTCAAATATTAAGCCATTGGCTACAATTTACCACTTCCGCTCGAATTTCTGGCGGAGGAAGATAGCAATACCGTTCATAAATACGAGGAAGCCTAGAAGAATGAGAATGGCGGCCGATGTGCGAGCCACAAAGCCGCGCTCAGGACTATCTGACCAACTGTAAATCTGGGCGGGAAGCGCAGTGGCCGCTTCTAAGATATCGCCGGGGGCGCTGGTAATAAAAGCGTTCATGCCGATCAAGAGCAATGGAGCCGTTTCTCCAAGCGCGTGCGCCATGCCGATGATGGTTCCGGTCAGGATGCCAGGCATGGCGAGCGGCAATACGTGATGCATAACCACTTGGTGCTTTGAGGCGCCGATGCCAAGCGCCGCTTGACGAATTGAAGGCGGCACCGACTTTAACGCAGCGCGGGTCGCGATGATGATTGTTGGCAGTGTGAGAAGCGAGAGCACCATGCCGCCGACCAGCGGAGCCGAGCGGGGCAGTCCAAACAAGTTCAGGAATACAGCAAGGCCCAGCAAACCAAACACGATTGAGGGGACAGCCGCCAGATTGTTGATATTAACTTCGATAAGATCAGTCCAGCGGTTTTTGGGCGCGAACTCTTCCAGATAAACTGCGGCGGCGATACCTGTCGGAAAGCTGATAAGGAAGCACACCATCAACGCGTAAAACGAACCTACGATGGCGCCAGACAGACCAGCCTGCTCGGGGAAGCGGCTGTTGGAGTTCAGGAATAGTTCTGTACTGAACGGGCTTGACAGCACATTCAGGCCTTTGAGTTGCTCAAACCATTTGATTTCATTTTCGCCGCCAATGCGCGGATTGGGAATTTGAGGGTTCTGACCTTTGTTCAGGGTGTCGTAAAAGGGCGATACAGGCACAAGCAGGTTTTCAACCGTTTGGCCGATGACTCCCGGGTTCGCCATGACGTGCTGTTTTATGGCTTCGGCGGCGGCATCGTCGAAAATCGCGTATATGCCCGCAACTCGCTGGTTGGGGAACAAGGCGTCTATGCCTTCCAGCAGGATGGCTTGAAACCCGCCTGCCGCAATGTCCTCGGGCACTACTTTGGCTGGGTCGATGTAGACGTTAATCTTGGCAAAGCTTCTGCCATCTACAACGTCAATCAAGCCACGATTTTTTAACCGATTTTCAAATCGCGCTTTTTCCTGATCGGAAAGCGCATTGAGACGTGGCGGCACAACGCCCTTGTAGAGCTGGTCAAACGGATCTGAGAGCGGAACAGTCAGCGTGACGGACTGTCCAATTTTATCCGGGTTGGCGACAACGTAATCTCGCAGCGTGAAGCGCACTTCCGTGCTCAGGATTTTCTGCAAGTCGGACTTTTGCTTCGGCGCTGTCACATCCGGAAATAGCTTGGAGAAGGTGTCGTTGACAATTTTGCGGAAGTTAGCGTTGCTTATATCATTTTTATCGATCGCGTTCGGATCGAGGAAAAATGTAAGCGTCGCTTTACTCTGAAAGAAGGCGCTGGCTCCGGAGGCGATTAACGAGCCTACCAATATCGCCAATACCAGGATCGCGAACGATATCGCGGCGATACCATAAATCTGCAGCCGACGGTCGGCGGCATACCGGGCGCGCACACGGTTCGTGTTTTCCTTGGACGCCCAGTTATGGAGTTTATCTGAGGCTGCGGTGATATCAGTCATATTGCTCCCGATATTTTTGAACGATCCGCAATGCGATGATGTTCAGCATCAGCGTGACGAAGAACAGGACAAGACCTAAGGCAAAGGCGGCCAGTGTTTTCGGGTTATCGAATTCACTGTCGCCGATCAGCAGGGTGACAATCTGCACGGTGACGGTCGTGACAGGCTCCAGGGGGTTGGCCGTAAGCTTCGCGATGATACCCGCCGCCATGACAACAATCATGGTTTCGCCAATAGCTCGGCTAATGGCCAGAAGTATGCCGCCTGCGATGCCTGGAAGGGCGGCTGGCAGCAAGACCTTTGTTATTGTCTCGCCCTTTGTGGCTCCCATGGCATACGAGCCATCGCGCATGGCCCCAGGCACTGCGTTGATTGCATCGTCCGATAGCGATGACACGAATGGGATAATCATAATCCCCATGACAAAGCCCGCCGCTAAAGCGCTGTTCGGCGCCATCTCAATACCGACCATCGCCGCCCATTCGCGCAGGGCAGGCGCAACGACCAGAATGGCGAAGAAGCCGTAAACGACCGTTGGAACGCCGGCAAGAATCTCGAGAATAGGCTTCACAACGGCGCGGAAGCGTTTGCCTGCATATTCGGTGAGGTACACGGCTGAGAGAAGCCCGATTGGAACTGCAACAGCCATCGCAATAAACGCGATTAGAAGCGTGCCCGCGAATACGGGGATCATGCCGAAAGCGCCCTGCGAGATGCCCTGATCTGCACGAAGAGCGATCTGCGGCTCCCAGTTTAAGCCAAATAGGAAGTCGGTAACTGGTATGATTGCAAAGAAACGCGCCGCTTCGAACAACAACGATAACACGATGCCGAGAGTCGTTAGAATAGCGACCGTCGAGCAGAAAATCATGAAACCGGTGAGGATTCGCTCAACGCCGTGCCGCGCGCGAAACTCTGGAGATATGCGCGAACGCGCCGCCGTAAGTCCAATAATTCCTAGCGATAAAGCGGCGGCGAACATCGCCCACTTGGCAATGGCCTGCCATGTCGTGTACCGCGCGGCAGCCTCTTCGACGACCGCGTCGATTTCACCAAATGTGATGCCCCCTGCATGCGATTTTATCTGGCTGATCAGAAGGTCGATCTGGGAAGGTGACAGATTTGCAGTTTTGTCGGCTGGCAGACTTGCTAGTAAAAGTTGATCGACAACAGTTCCCTGAAACATGAGCCAGAGAAGAACGAGAATAAGTGTCGGAACGCCAATCCAGGCGGCAATAAAGGCTCCGTGATAGCCTGCGCGGGAGTGGAGCTTGTGCTCATCGCCGCTTACCAGTTTAATTGAGCGAGTGCGGCCAATATAGTAGCCAGCAATGGAAAGCAGTAAGAGACTAAATAAAACATAAGACAACATGACGCGACGATCCTGACGTTAGTGTAGCCCGGAGAAGCGAAAAACTACAAACAGGCGGCTATGCACTAAGCACAGCCGCCCAGTTCATTGATTAGGACTTAGGCGCGCCCATGTTTTCGCCCTTTTTGGCGGCGGCGTTTACTTCTTTGCGTTTTGCATCAGCCAGAGGAACCAGGCCGCGCTCTGCAAGGTAGCCTTCTTTGCCGAAAGCGCCTTCGCTTACGAACTCAGCGACAAATTCATCAAGACCTTTGATGACTTTGCGGTGATCGTTTTTTACGTAGAAAAACAGCGGACGCGAAATGCCATAAGAGCTGTCGCCAATCGCTTCGAAAGATGGCGAAACGCCACTGACTTTGGTGCCTTTCAGCTTGTCAGCGTTTTCGTACAAGAACGAATAGCCGAAAATGCCGAGAGCTTTTGGGTCGGATTCAAGACGCTGAACGATCAGGTTGTCGTTCTCGCCTGCTTCTACGAAAGCGCCATCAGCGCGCATTGGTGAGCAGTTATCTTTGATGAATTGCTCGTCAGCTTTAACTTTTTTGCCTTTAACTTCGACTTCCTGACCCTTCAGGCCGGCAAGTTTCTCTTTGTAGCCAGCGGCGACTTTACAGCCTTCATGCATGGCGAGTTCGACGAAAGCGTCGCGCGTGCCGGATGTTGGTGGCGGGCCATAAACCAGAATGGCTTGGTCTGGCAACTTCTTGTCGATGTCCGACCATTTTTTGTAAGGGTTCGCAACCAGCTTGCCGTCTTTGTCGAGAACTTCTTTAGAGAGACCGAGGAAAATCTGATCTTTGGTCAGGTCGAAATCGACGCCTTTTTTGGAAGAGGCGATCGAAAGGCCGTCATATCCGATCAGAACTTCAGTGATGTTCGTCACGCCGTTTTTCGTACAATCTTCGTATTCTGACTTCTTGATCGCGCGCGATGCGTTTGCGATGTCGGCTTTATCTTCGCCAATGCCTTTGCAGAATTCTTTGAAGCCGCCGCCTGTGCCAAGCGACTCAACGACGGGCGCTTTGCCGCCAGTCTTTTTTGCAAACTCTTCAGATACAGCTTGCGAATATGGGTAAACAGTCGAAGAACCGACGATGCGGATCTGATCACGTGCGACGGCGGCGCTCGACACGAACGCGCCAGCGACAGCCATAGCGGCGGTCAAGGCGACGAATTTGTTGTTCACTTAAAACTCTCCCATTGTATGGACATAACAGCAAGGGGAGGTGAAACACCCCCGCCTGCTTGGGCCAAGCTAACCCTTGGCAGTAATCGTTTTATGACAAAAACCTGAAGATTATATGACACTTTAAGTCATTGCTATTAAATGACTTTTTGAAAAATAGAGATTTAGCGCAAGTTTGAGACGTATATCTTGCGCGTGTTGCCTGAATCTTGGGCGCGATGTTCCGCTAAAATGACGGTAAACGCAGAGCCGTCGCCAATTTTCGATGAAATTTTCATTTCCCCGCGATGGCGGGCGATCACTTGGCTCGCGATGGCAAGGCCAAGTCCGGTGCCGTTTCGTTCAGCCGCCGCCCCTTGGCTCACCCTGTAAAACCGCTCTGTCAGCCTTGGCAGATGTTGCGCCGCGATGCCCACCCCATCGTCTTCAACCGTGATGGCGATGCGCGCTGAGGAGCGGTTGTCGCCACTTAGCCTCGCCAAACGCACGCGCACCGCGCCGCCATGGCGCCCATATTTCAGCGCGTTGTGGATCAGATTTTGAAATACTTGGGTCATTTCGTCCCGGTCGCCCAGAACGAAAACATCGCCTTGAAAATCGAGCACCTGTAAGGAAATGCCTGACGCTGAAGCCAGCGGCTCCAGGGTTTGCACGGCGTGGTGTATGACCTCGCCCAGATCGAGAGCCGTGTCGGGTTTCAAATGCGCGCGCATCTCAACCCGGCTGAGGGAGAGGAGATTTTCAATCAGCCGCGACATACGCTCCGCCTGCCGCAGCATGATGTCCAGAAACCGCTCCCGCGCTTCCGGATCGTCCTTGGCGCGCCCCTGCAGAGTTTCAATGAAGCCGATCACGGACGCCAGCGGCGTTTTGAGTTCGTGGCTGGCGTAGGCGACAAAGTCGGCGCGCATCTGGTCGAGCCGCTCCTGCTCGGTCAGATCGCGCAGCGAAATCAGCACGGCCGGATCGTTTTGCGCCTCGCGGTCTTCGATGCCGACCCAGGAAATTGTCGCCGCCATATGGCGCTCGACCGGCACACGCTCGGTGTAAACGACTGTCTGCGCCTGTTCACCGGCCTTGGCCCGGTTGACGGCGTCCAGCATTTGCGGATTGCGGATAACGCCCGAGACATGGCGACCCGGTTTGATATCGAGGAAAATCTCCTCCGCCTTCTCGTTTAGGAGAAGCACATTGCCACTCACGGTCAACACAATGGCAGGGTCTGGAAATCCTCGCAGCAGCGCCGCGATGATCTGCGCAGGGGGGAAAAGGCCATTTATCGGCTCTGGCGGCAAGTGGGTGATGCGAACGACGCCCTCGCGCGGGACTATCGCGGCCGCTGCAGTGACAACGGCTATTCCGGTGACAATGGCGGAGAAGGGCAGCGCGAAAGTAATTTCCATAACGATGAGTGTTGCAAAGACGACTGCCAAAACCCAGCGGCGCGCGTATATGCGTCGCAGCCAAACGGTAAGGCGGTTGAGCGAGCCTTGCGCTTCGTCACTGGCGTCTGCATCCGATATCATATGGAGGCTATGTTTCTTCAGGTGGGCTGATGCAGGCCCGCCACTCTCGTGTTCCATGGCATTCCAGTTGACGGGCATGCGCCGCTCGTCTCTTGCGACTTGGTTAGCTTTGAATCAGACTAACACTACAGTGCGACAGTTTATTCACGCATCTCCTAATGCGTTCTTTGAATGCTGAAGCCTTATCCAGCGTCACAAGCTGCTGTACGGGTAGGACAATCATACTCATGTACGAAAAATGTATTTCTCTAGGCGCTACCTGCACACCTGCCTGGCAAATCCGCAACTACTGTCATCTGGCAAAGGCATATCCTTTTGATTGGCTTGTTACGTCTTTCGGTTCGCTTATCGAGGTTATAGAAAGCGACTTTGAAAAGTTTGTTGATTGTGACGACTTGCAGGTCATCCGTGACGGCGGCACCGTTTTGAACACCAGATATAATTTGCTCCATCACCACGATTTTCAGCGGATTTCAGGAAAAATTGACCCTGGCTGGAAATCGTCTGCGGTCGAGGTGGCGAGCAAGTACGAATATCTGGCGAACCGGTGGCGAAGCTTGTCCGAATATGAAGATAAAGTTTTATTTGTCCGCCATCAGGGCCATCTGGACGCAGATTTCAAGTATTTGAGTCCTCTCGTTGAGGACGATATGCACATTTTACAAGCTACGCTGTCGCGCCGTTTTCCACGTCTCGACTTCGATATTCTTTTCGTGACGGCGGGATCAAGCCCGACTGAGTCCGCCCGTCTTTACCACGCGACGGTACCCTATGCAAATGAAGCGGACTGGCCCAACCCCGACGACCGGTGGAAAGGCGCAACGGCTGACTGGGACAGGCTACTGACGGATTTCGCAGTAAAACGTTAACGTTGGGAGCATATTCACATGCGGCGCGACTTTGCACGTTGTCGGCTAACCGCGTGATACGCCTTTCTCCGCTGTCTCGCTTAAGTAGGTCGCCCATTTCGCCGCTCGTCCTGATCCCAACTCGTGCAAGTATTGCCACGTAAAGATGCCGCTATCATGCAAATCGTCAAACACGATGCGGACGGCGTAGTGGCCAATCGGTTCGATCTTGGAGATTTTCACCAAGCGCTTTCCGCCAACCAGCTTGCGTTGCGACGGGCCGTGACCCTGCACTTCGGCGCTCGGGCTCATCACACGGAGCATCTCGGCCGACAGAGTGTAATCCTCGCCAGGGTTGAACGTAACGCGCAATTCGGATTTGTCAGCGGAAAGACGCAACTCGGTTGGCGAACATTCTGTCATATTAGCTTCCTCTAAAATCGGATCCACGTAAGGCCGCATTAATCATTTTTGCGTAACAATGCAGTCACAATCGAGCCGGTATCCAAAGCTATGTCCGCAGTGCGTTGAGTTCATAAGGAGATAGTGAGTGCCGCCAATCATGTTGAGCCGCGACGAGTTTATCTCTCTAAAGAAAATTGTGGAACGCCCCCGCTCAATTACTGAAATCCCCGACGATCATACAGCAAAGTTTCTAAACTACCGTCTCGCCCGACGTGACGTTCTGCTAATGAGGCCTACGCAACTCGGCCAGCTTGAAGTGCTGCGGCAGAGATTTCGCGGTATTTCCTTACCGGAACGGATAGCGCTGAATGAGGCTAAGACGCGGGGAGGCTTTCTTTTATCCGGTCGTGACGCTTGAAAGCATTGACGCAAGATTTCATCATCTTAATATGGATGCAAAGCTAAAACAGCACTTCTATGGAACGAGAACTGTCATATAGGGTTGTGGAGCTATGGTTTATCGTGAATTTGCAACCAAGGGAGGTTTATTATGAAATTTGTTGCATTCATAATTGCAATTAGTTTTGCAGCTTTATCAGCTCTAGCGCCAGCCGCCGCTGACTACAGACCGGGCGTTTCCGCCAAGAAATCCAAAAAATCCGTTCGTAAATATAAGCGCGCGCCTCAGGTGGCCGGCTACCGTCTGCGCGGCGGTTATCGTAACGGGGACGAGTATACTCCGTATGTTTATGAGAATGACTATGGCAACTATCCACGCTTCGACAACCGCTCGTTCAGCGAGCGCGTGATGGATGGTTTGCGCTATGAGCCTTAATCTTCGTTTCCCGCCGGGGGCGTCCTAACTAGGCTTTGCGCTCCCTTTTCTTCGATAATACTCAATCGGACAGCAAGCGATGCTGGCTTGCTAGTCTCCGACTTCTGCACTGCTTGCTGCAAGGCGTGCTTTGCGCGGATGGCAAATGGCACGGAGGCAATATATGCGATGGTTGCCATAGCCAGAGTGAGATACGGATAGGTCGCAAGCAGCATAAGGCACCCTACGCCCGCAACAATAACAGGGCCTGCATGGCTTCTCTCAATTTTGAAATTGTCAAACTTGCCTGAATATGTCGCCACACGACTTATCATCAGAGCGGCTAGTGACAGGTTGTAAACCACCAGTACAGGGGCCGGGAATATCGCTTTTGGCGCTCCAAGTCCCTCAAGATATAGCGGCAAAAGCAGCAAAATCGCTCCGGCTGGAGTTGGCGCCCCGGTAAAGAACAACCGCTGCCATGACGGCTCGGAAGCTGTGGCTTCCGCCGCCGCGACGTTGAAGCGCGCAAGTCTCAGCGCGGCGGAAATGGCGAATAGCATCGCTGCGATCCATCCAACATTCGGCGCGGTGGACAGTCCCCAGAGATACAACGTGATGGCGGGCGCAACGCCGAAATTGACAAAATCGGCCAGCGAATCCAGTTCGGCACCAAACCGCGAATTGGCCTTCAGCAGCCGCGCCATCCGTCCATCCAGCGCGTCAAACAATGCAGCGATGACGATGGCGGCGATAGCGAACTCGAAGCGTCCTTCAATCGCCATGCGGATGGCGGTTAGACCTGCGCACAGTCCGAGCAGCGTTATCAAGTTGGGAATTAGCTTCCTGAGTGGGACGGCTTTGCCATTCGCCAGCAGACGATTGTCTCGCATGCCAAGCCTTCCTAACTGACACGAACCTCGCGTCCGGTCTCGGGTGACGCAAAGTCCGCCAACACTGTTTCCCCGCCGATTGCGCGCTGCCCCACGCTCGCCAGTATGCCTTTGTTTAGCGGCAAATAGATATCCACACGGCTGCCAAAACGAATGAGGCCAATACGCTGGCCGGGCTGCAAGGCATCGCCTTCGCCTTGGAAAGTAACGATCCGGCGCGCGATCAGCCCTGCAATCTGCACTACGCCTACCGCACCGCCGCTATCTGCCACGATCTTGAGGGCCATACGCTCATTATCCTGGCTGGCCGTCTCGGACGCCGCGTTGGTGAACAAGCCGGGCGTGTAGACCTTGCGCTCTAGTTTTCCTGCAATTGGGGTGCGGTTGATATGCACGTCAAGGACGGACAGAAAAATCGAGATGCACGTCATCGGCTGGTCGCCAAGCTCCAGTTCCTTCAACGGAACGCGCGGGCCGACAGAAACGATCTTGCCATCTGCGGGCGCCACTACCAGTCCGGCCCGCAAGGGTGTCGCGCGGTCTGGATCGCGAAAAAAATAAGCGACGAATGCGGTTACAATTGCGGCGAGCCAGCCGAGCGGCGGCCAGAGCAGAAACAGCAGCAACGTCGCTAGCGCGCCCACGCCAATAAATTTGTGGCCATCGCGGTGCACGGGCACAAAAGTTGAAAGAATGGTGTCGATAAGAGTCTGGTTTTCATATTCGCGCATAGCGATCCTTTTATTCCGTCACGAAGGCAACGTATAGCCGCCACTAGCTTCAATTCCAAGAATTGCATGTTGCTGCGGCGCAAAATCTGCACCTTCTGCAAAAGCGCGCGGGTTTATCATTCACCCGCGAGCGCAAGGGGTTCTGCGGCGGTCACGCTTTCCGGACGAACGACGTCGGCTTTCACCGCATCGGCAAGGCGCTGACGCGCTTCATCCGCTTCCTGCTGTCGCGCCCACAGAGCTGCGTACAAGCCCTTGGCCTGTAGCAGCTCCGCGTGGCTTCCGCGCTCGGCAATAACGCCCTGATCCAGAACAATGATCGTATCGGCATGGATGATGGTCGATAGCCGGTGCGCGATAACCAGGGTCGTGCGATCTATGGCGATTGTATCCAACGCCTGCTGAATATCTTTCTCGGTATTTGTATCCAGCGCCGAAGTCGCCTCGTCCAGCATCAAAATAGGAGGGCCTTTAAGGATTGTGCGCGCGATTGCGACACGCTGCTTTTCTCCCCCAGACAGCTTCAGCCCACGTTCGCCCACCATCGTTTTATAACCGTTCGTGAGCGTTCCAATGAAATGGTCGATCTGCGCCAGCGACGCGGCGCGGCGCATTTGCGCGTCCGTTGCATCAGGCGACCCATAACGGATGTTGTATTCAATCGTGTCGTTGAATAGCACCGTATCCTGCGGGACAATGCCGATGGCCGCCCGAAGCGATGTTTGCGTCACGTCCCGGATATCCTGGCCATCAATCAGGATGCGCCCGCCGGTGACATCGTAAAAGCGAAAAAGCAATCGCGAAATGGTCGATTTCCCTGCACCGGAAGGCCCGACAATGGCGACCATGCGCCCGGCGGGCACAATGAAATCGACGCCCTTCAGAATTTGTCTGTCTGGATCGTAGGCAAAGCGAACATTCTCAAACCGTATCTCGCCGCTCTCCACTCCAAGCGAAGCGGCGCCCGGACGATCGACCACTTCCGGCTTTTGTTTGATGAGGGAGAACATGTCCTCAATATCGATCAAGCCTTGCTTAAGCTCGCGGTAAATCATGCCCATGAAATTTAGTGGCACGTAAAGCTGGATCAGCATGGCGTTAATCATGACGAAATCGCCAAGAGTTTGCGTTCCAACCGCTACAGCGCGGGCGGACAGCAGCATGCTCGTAGTGAGGCCGATGGTGAATATAATAGCCTGTCCCGAGTTCAACAGCCCGAGCGACGTATAGGTGCGGATCGCCGCCTGCTCGTAACGCGCCATCGAGCTATCAAAACGCCGCGACTCCCAGGCTTCCGCGCTAAAGTATTTGACCGTCTCGAAATTCAGCAGGCTATCGACGGACTTGGTATTGGCTTCCGTGTCGCTATCGTTCAGTTCGCGCCGGATCGCCATCCGCCATTCGCTGGCAACGAAGGTAAACCCGAGGTAAGCGGCGACGGTTAGGGCGACGATCAGGGAATACTCCCAGCCAAAAAATGCCGCCATCATGCCCAGTACGAACACCAGTTCAATAATCGTGGGCACAAGGTAAAGCACGCCGTTGCGCACAATGAGATCGATGGAATGCTTGCCGCGCTCTAGAACGCGGCTCAAGCCGCCCGTTTTACGGTCGAGGTGAAAGCGCAGTGACAGGGCGTGCAAATGCTCGAAGGTGCGGGTTGCCGTTAGCCTGGTTGCATGCTGACCGACCTTGGTGAACAGCACATCGCGAAGCTGAGTGAACAGCACCATGGATATGCGCGCGGCACCATAGGCCACAACCAGCATGATTGTGACAACCGCCAGAGATGTCGCGGCCTGCGCGCCATCTGCACCCGTCAAGCGGTCAACGGCCTCTTTATAAATAAGCGGCATCAGCACGGTGACGATTTTCGCCGCCAGCAACGCTACAAATGCCAGCGCTACCCGCGTTCGTAAGTCTGGCCGCCCTTCAGGCCATGCAAACGGGGCTAAATTCCACAGAACGGCAAGCTGCCCCTTGGTCTTATCCGGCGGCCCCTCCGCCGAAGACGACGTTCCCACGCTGGCATTTTGTCTTGATAGTGATCTCAAATCGCGCCGCCATGCACAACGGGCGCTTCTGCGAGCGCCCGTTTAAAAATAATTGAATGCTTATTAGCTATATAGTTGATTAGCGCGGAACCACAAACCGCTGACTTGGATAAATCCTGTCGGGATCGCGGATTTGTCCCTGGTTGGAGCGGAAGATTTTCGAATAGCGATCGCCCACACCATAACAACGCCGCGCGATATGCCAGAGCGTATCGCCACGCTGCACTGTCACTCCCTTACATTTACGTCTGGCCGCAAGCTTTTTTCTCCTGCCAGAAATTGACGGCAGCCGCGCTGCTCCATTCGATGGGAGTAAGGTCGCAACCGCGTTTTTCGGCGGCTCAAGTTGTGCCGCAGCAGGGGATTGTTTTTTTGACATGTCGGCGACAGCAGCCTCGAAAGGAGCTTTGGGTAACTGCTGTAACGCCGAGTCTAATTGCGCGGCTTTTGGCGTTGGAGACGCATCCAGCTTTTGCGCTTCGGACGCGGCGTATTCGATCTTCTCGCGCTCGAAAGATACCTCAGCGCGCGCCAAAACCTTGCCGGTCGCGATATCGACCTGATCCGCCCGCATCCGGTGAGTGCCCGAAGGCAGGTCGTTCCCGCCGGCAAATGTCCACGCGCCGTTCGGCCCAGCAGTTGCAAAACCTGCAAAAGCATCATTAATGTACAACATCACCCGGCTATTCGCCGCCGCTTTGCCGCTCATAAAAATCTTACCGCCTTGACCATTCTTTTCGTAATCTAGCGCCTCGAACTCAACCCGCGGTGGCGCAACGTCCGTGATTAACGGGACAGCAGCGTTTTGGCGCGGTTCATCCATTTTCGCGGCCGCAGGCTGGAGGGGCTGGATAAACGACTTGCCATTCACGGCCGTCACCGCAGCTTCAGAGGCCCTCTTGGCGGCTTTAGCGGAAGAATCCAGCTTGTTCTGCGCATCGCTATCCTCAGCCGGGGCTTGCAAGACCCGCGTGGGTTTGCCTTGCTCGGTTAACGCCACCACCGCCGCCTGTTTGTCTTTGGGAGAGATAGAAAGAGCGACGCGCTCACCGCTTTCCAGCGATTTGCCCGCGCCAGGCTGCGTTGCCCGAACTGAGAGGGAATGATCGCCAGGAGCCAGCGGCTTGTCCGGCATTAGCACCCACTCGCCGTTGGCATCAGCTGCGGTTTCGCCAATTACCGAACCACCACTTTCGACGCGCACTTTCCAGCCCGGCTCGGCGCGGCCCGCAAGAACCAGATCTCCGCTTGTCTCCGCCCGGACAATGTCAAATGTTGGCGCAAGTGCTACCACTTCCACAGGCTTTTTATCCGCTGGCGCTGGAGCTAGCGTCCTCAAACCCTCTGGCAACCATACATATTGTATGGCTGTATCGAGGGTGCCGCTCGCACGTAGGTAAAATGCGGCGCCGAACAAAAACAATACCAAAAGGATAAGCGGGCGCATCACACTGCGTTTGCGATCTGATTGGGGTGCATTTCCAGTCTTGCTCATCGCTAAAACCCTTCACTCCTTACTTTGCCGCCTATTAGCGCCCGGGCGGCAAGCCGTTCAAGGCAATAGTTTCACAACCGCAATTGTGAAGCGTTGTGTCGTCGCCCGTGTAGACTTCTCGCAACGACCCTGTTAGCAACACTCCAGAAGCAGCAAAGACGCCTCAGAATGAAAGACTTACTCCCCCACAACCCTTCAGCGCTTTCCCTCGCAGCAGTAGCGCCGCGTGCTATCTGCGTTTACTGCGGCTCGGGCAAAGGCCTAAAGCCCGCATACGCCGAGAGCGCGCGCATTTTGGGGCGATCCATGGCGCAGGCTGGCATTGCGCTGGTTTACGGCGGCAGTAGCAACGGGCTGATGGGTGAAGTCGCCCGCGCCACGTTCGGCCACGGAGGCCACGTTATTGGAATTATGCCTGAAAACCTCGCATTGATCGAGCCGCCATTGCGTGACGTGCAGGAGCTGATTTTCACCAAAAGCCTGCATGAGCGGAAAATGATGATGTTCGAGCGCTCGGATGCGTTTGTCGCGCTACCCGGCGGTCTTGGCACGCTGGAGGAACTGGTCGAACAGCTCACTTGGGCGCAGCTTCGGCATCACGAAAAGCCGGTGATTATCGCCAATATGGGTGGCTACTGGAATCCTTTGCTGGCGCTTTTTAGCGCTATGGAGTCCGAAACATTCATTCGTCCAGGTCTGGAAGCGCGCTACCTACTCGTTGAAAAAGCAGAGGATATCGTTCCCGTTGTCACAAAATTTTGGAACCCAGCCGCGCAAAGTATGGACACGGCTAGTCTTTTATAGCGCCCTGTAAAAGAGCGCGAAGGACGCCAAAGCTGCCGCAGCATGATTTATAAGAAATTTCCAAATTGCGCAAAAGCGCGGTAAGGCCTTAACAAGAAATAACGGACAGGTGTCCGGGAATAATAAGACAGAACATTAGGGAGATTTTCATGCGTTTAGGTCTTGCATCCGCACTGATCCTTGCCAGCGCCTCGTTCGTTCCATCAACCGCTTTCGCCGTCGAAGTCAAGCAACGCGTTGAAATTGAAGGCGAAATGATGAAGGTTTGGGAGAAAGTCGGCGGTTGGTGTGCGATTTCTACCTGGCATCCAGCGGTCGCCAAATGCGACGAGGCTAAAGATGGCGATAAAACCAAACGGACGCTGACGCTGAAAGACGGCGGCGTCGTTAAAGAGACGATGACCACAACCGGCAAAAATAGCTACAGCTATGTCATCGACGAAAGTCCGTTCCCGGTCGCCAACTACAGCGCAACGTTTTCTGCTGTTCCTGATGACGACGACAAGAACGAAATCAACATCCTGTGGTTCGCAAAGTTCGACGCCAAGGGCGTAAAGGATGATGAAGCCGCCAAGATCATGAAAGGCGTGCTCAAAGGCGGTCTGGACAACATCAAGAAGATGTATAAATAATCTGCATCAAGGAGTTTGCGTGAGTCGTTGTTTTGCAACGCTCTCCCAAGCATTTTTAATACTACAAGCGCCATACGTTCACTTGGTAGCGGCGGAAATCAAAAACTGCGTCTAGCGGAAAGCGCGGCTAATAACCCATGCGCTCAACGCGGCATACACTGCCACGATCCATCCCGCAAATGGCCCGATTTTGTCCCACAGTGCCCCACGCACCACGCCCAGATTGACAGCCATCGCCGGATCGCTAAAAAACGCCGCCCAGAAGCCGATCTGTGCAAGCGCGACTATGCCGAGCGGCGCGGTGACGAGCAGCGAAAGCCAGCGCGACCGGTCGCGACGGGCTAATCCCCGCCACAACAGGAATTGCAGAAACGGGAGAGCCGCGAGCAGGGTCGCCGCGCCGCCATAGAGATCGAACCAGCGGTCATCGACTTTGCCGCCCGCTATCAGACCTGCGATGATCGCTAGAGGGGTGGCCAGGAGGACAGAAATCTGGAACGAAAACGAGCGGTTTCCCATGCTGTCACGAACTCCGCCGCAGTCCAAAAGCGCTTGACGCCAGCGCGGCCCAGCCGATCATTAACAGCAGCCCGCCATAGGGAACGATGCGCGGGCTCACCGCGATGACGCCTGTCGTCTGCGCGTAAAGCCCGCCGGAGAACAGAATTATGCCCGCCACGAATGCGAACGCCGCGATCTGCAACGCCCATGTCGCCAAGGCCGCGCGTTTTCCATCCGTGATCGCCAGCATCGCCGTCACTCCAAACAGCGCCATAACATGTAGCCCGTGATATATCACGCCGGTTTCGAAATTCTTTACACTGGCGGAAAAACCATCGGAGCGCAGCACATGCGCGCCGTAAGAACCGGCTGCGATGGCAAGCAAACCGAGAATGCCAGTTAGGAAAAGCCAGAAGCGATAAGACATTAGTGGCGTCTCCAGTCAGTCCGCATGAGGCGCGGGCGCGCCATCCTTTAGCAGTTTGTAGGTGATGGAGTCGAGCAACGCCTCGAACGAGGCGTCCACGATATTCGGCGATACGCCAACCGTGAACCAGCGCTTTTGCGTCGCCGCATCGCGCGTTTCGATCAGCACGCGGGTGGTCGCGTCCGTGCCGCCGTTGAGGATGCGGACTTTATAATCCACGAGTTCGATGTCGCGGATGTACTCCTGATAAACGCCCAGGTCGCGGCGCAGCGCCTGATCGAGCGCGTTTATCGGGCCGTTGCCCTCGCCGACGCTCATCATGGTTTCGCCGTTCACGCGCACTTTCACCGCCGCCTCGGACACCGTGATAAGCGCGCCGAGCGCATTGTGGCGCCGCTCTACCAGCACTCGGAAGCTCTCCACCTCGAAGTAATGCGGCACATGGCCAAGCGCGCGCCGCGCCAGCAGCTCGAATGAAGCTTCCGCGCCCTCGTAGGTATAACCGACCGCCTCGCGCTGCTTCACGGCCTCTAGCAATTCGCCAACGCGCGGATCGTCTTTGGCGATGGCGATGCCAGCCCGCTCCAGTTCAGCCAAGATATTTGAGCGGCCTGACTGCGCGGAAACCAGCAGCCGCCGCGCGTTGCCGACGCTTTCCGGCGGCACGTGCTCATAGGTGCGCGGGTCTTTCTGCACGGCAGAGACGTGGATGCCGCCCTTGTGCGCGAAGGCGCTTTCGCCGACATAGGGCGCGGCGCGGTTAGGCGCGCGGTTCAGCACTTCGTCCAGCAGCCGCGAGGCGTGAGTGAGGTTTTTAAGCCGCTCGCGCGTGACGCCGGTTGCAAACTGGCTGGCGTAGGGCTCTTTCAGCACGAGCGTGGGGATGAGTGAGGTAAGATTTGCGTTGCCGCAGCGCTCGCCGACGCCGTTCAGCGTGCCTTGAATTTGCCGCGCGCCCGCCCGCACCGCAGCCAGGCTGTTGGCGACGGCGTGCTCCGCGTCATTGTGGGTGTGAATGCCCAGATTGGCGCCGGGCACGACTTTTGCGACTTCCGCAACGATTGCGCTCACCTCATCGGGCAGTGCGCCGCCGTTGGTGTCGCACAGCACCACCCAGCGCGCGCCCGCTTTATAGGCCGCTTTGGCGCAGGCGAGCGCATAATCCGGATTGGCCTTGTAGCCGTCGAAAAAGTGCTCGCAATCGATCAGCGCCTCGCGCCCGGATGCGACGACTGCCTCGACGGACTGGGTAATGGCCTCGATATTATCCTCCAGCGGCACGCCAAGCGCGACCTCGACGTGATAATCCCACGCCTTGGCCACGAGGCAGACGGCGTCGGCGTTCGCCTCCACCACCGCGCCGAAACCGGGATCGTTCGAGGCCGAACGCCCGGCGCGCTTCGTCATGCCGAATGCGGTGAACGTGGCCGATTTCAGTTCGGGCGGATCGGCGAAAAACGCGGTGTCGACCGGGTTTGCGCCGGGGTAGCCGCCCTCAATGTAATCGAGGCCGAGCGCATCCAGAGTCGCCGCGATCAGCCGCTTGTCCTCAAGAGAGAAATCCACGCCCAGCGCCTGCGCGCCATCGCGCAGGGTCGTGTCGTACAAATATAGCCGCTCACTCACCGCGCGATTTCCCCTCAGCGCTCTAGCGCGCGATTTCCCATGTGGTGACGATTTCCCCCGTCGCCGGGTCTTTCGTATCCTTCAGCGCGATGCCCATCGCCGCCAGTTCGTCGCGAATCCGGTCAGCCTCCGCGAAGTTCTTCGCCGCTCGCGCCTCGGCCCTTGCGCTTATTGCGCTTCTAATCTTTGGTTCGTTGATCTTCACTTCGCGCGCAAACCGGGGCATCTCAAACTTTTCAACCTCGATGCCGAGCAAGCGTAAATTCGCAAGAAGCTGTTTCCGGGGCAAAAAAGAGTCTGGGTTCATAACTGAAACTGGCTCACCTACGCGTTTAATTGGCACTAATCCTGCGTAACGCGCAACTTTTGAGAGTTCATGCAAAACTGCAATTGCTTTCGGCGTGTTCAGATCATCCTTCAAAGCTGAAACGAAATCTGCGCTTGGTTCTGTCTCGCTGTCCTCAAATCCAAATTGCTTCGCCTCGGAAAGAAGCATACATGCTTGCTCCAACTTTTCCGATGTCCAGTCGATTGGCTGACGATAATGAGTAGAAAGCATTGCAAGTCTAATTGCTTCTCCTGGCCAAGGAAAATCTCGCCACCCTGACAAGACTTCGTTAATCGTCACGAAATTGCCGAGGCTCTTGCTCATCTTTTCGCCCTCGACCTGCAGGAAGCCGTTGTGCATCCAGATGTTGGCCATGAGCGGCGTGCCGTGGGCGCAGGTGGATTGTGCGACCTCGTTTTCGTGGTGCGGGAAGACGAGGTCGATGCCGCCGCCGTGAATGTCGAAGGTCTCACCCAGCAGCGCCGCCGACATTGCCGAGCATTCCAGATGCCAGCCGGGGCGCCCGTAACCCCACGGGCTGTTCCAACCGGGTTCGGTTCTTTTATCTCCGACGGCTTCGCCTACCGAAACGGACGGCTTCCACAGCACGAAATCCATCGCATCGCGCTTGTAAGGCGCGACCTCCACCCGCGCGCCCGCCTGCATCTCGTCCAGCGACCGGCGGGCGAGCTTGCCATAATTCGGATCGGTCGCGACCGCGAAAAGCACATGCCCTTCCGCCTCATAGGCGTGGCCGCGCTCGATGAGCCGCTGCACGATGCGGATCATGTCCGACGCGGCGTCGGGCTTTGCCACGTAGTCCGTCGCGCGCGGCTCGTGCGTCGGGGGAAGGCATCCGAGCGCCGCCACATCGGCGTGAAACTGCGCGGTGGTATCCTTGGTCAGCTTGGCGATGCCGTCGAGCGGCGGCAGATCGGGATACGCTTGCGCGGCGCGGGCGTTGATCTTGTCGTCCACATCCGTGATGTTGCGCACATAGGTTACGTGGTTCTCGCCATAGAGATGGCGCAGCAGCCGGAACAACACGTCGAACACAATAACGGGGCGGGCATTGCCGATATGCGCGTTGTCGTAAACCGTCGGGCCGCACACATACATTCGCACGTTTTTCGTAGGGGCGATCGGCTGGAACTCTTCCTTCGTCTTCGTGCGCGTGTTGTAAAGCTTCAGCGCCATTACGCTCATCCTCGCCTTGGGTTATGGCAGGGGCGTCCGGTTTGCTATTTTGAAAAGCGTATGAACGACCGCGCGCCAGCGACAATTAGCTTGCGATAATAATACAAATGCGGGCGAAGCCCGTGTAAGGAATTTGCGTGTTCATAGGCGCATCATGTTGCGTTTAACGCGCGCGGTCAAGCGAAATGGCGGTTCAAACAGGCTGCAAATCGACGTGCTTCTCAATGCGTGAAACCCGGCTATGGATGGCGTGCATGATATTCAAGACGCCAGTCATCGCGGCGCTGTGCTCGCCCAAAATCACACCATGCTCCGCTTACACTGTTTTGATCGCGGCCACTCCGGACTTGATTTCCGCAACCTCGGAGCGGATTTCGCGCAAAAGCTGCAATGTTAGATTTTCAGCTTCGCCGCTCATCACGCCTCGCTTTCATGCACTATACATAACTCCGAAACATGATGCCTGCAACCTTGCACAAAGCTTGTGCGCCGGCGTCTCTTCCGTTATTGGCCACGCATGAGCGAACTTGCAAAGATCACGATCCGGGATGCGACGTCAGCCGATGAAGCTGCCTGGCGCGCGCTTTGGGCTGGGTATCTGGCGTTTTACAAGGCGGACGTGGCGCTGTATGTAACGGACGCCACGTGGGCGCGTATCCTTAACCCGGCCACGCTGATGTTCGCGCGCCTCGCGACACGAGACGGCGTTGCGCTGGGTTTCTCCATATGCATCCTGCACGAAGGCACGTGGGTGACGCGGCCGATCTGCTATTTGGAGGATTTGTTCGTGGCAGAGGCGGCGCGCGGTGCAGGGCTTGGCCGTATGCTTATCGAGGATGTGATAGCGCAAGGCAAACAGCGCGGCTGGTCGCGGCTTTACTGGCATACGCACGCAACTAACGCCGCCGCACGTCGCCTCTACGACCATTTCACGGTAGCAGACGACTTCGTCCGCTACCGGCTCGTCATTAATAACGGCGCTTAAGTCGGCTTAGGAAACCCCACCGCGGCATCCGCGCAGCGGCGTCATTGCAATTTGTACGGTGGGCGTATAGTTGTTCATCGCGCCTGATCCGGCGTCAATGGCGAGGCCAATCGGGCCACCCAGGATAACGTTGCCTGCCGCCATCAACTCCGTATTGGAGTTAATCACGCCGACGCCATCCGAGTAACATTCCTTCTTGCAGCCCTTCTTGCAGCGCACTTCGACATTATGCTGGCTTTTTTCTAGCGTGATCGTTGCTGGCGTTACGACGGACACCGTGCCGATGGCCGGGGATGAAAGCTCGCATTTGGCGCCATTGACATTTGGCGTCGCGACGGAAACCGCCTGCGATGTGCCTTTGACAATGGTTGAACACCCACTAAGCAGCCAACGTGGAAATCAGTAAGATGCGCATAAAATCCCCAAAATGTTTACGAACATTTAATAAAACGCTGTTTCCCCTTCGTATACAGTTTCTCGCGCAAATAGCCGATTTTACGCCATAGCGTTGCCATTTTGCAGCCAACAGTAGGCCACAAACTAACATGCCAACATAAAAATAATAACGGAGTTTTGGGTCCGTTGAGATCCGGATAAGGTTTCGATTTTAATGAATTCGTTTGTTTAAGTTGTGAGATACGATCTACTACAAGCATTCTGCCAACAGGTAGTAATTCGTACCGTGCTCAGCCGTTGTCGTTGAACGGAAAAAATGTCACGCACGCCGAGTGAATTCCAGTTGCCATGTGTCTAGCTGCCTGAAGAAAAGACTAAATGCTGGTGCTGAGACGTAAAATATTTATGAAAGTCTATGCACTTCGCGGACAAGCCAAACATGTCGAATGTAAGAAATCTAACAGCGCTGGCGATCACTTTGTGGCTAAGCGCGTGCGGTGTATCGCAGGATGGTCCGAGCATGGGCTTCGACTCGGACACGGCAAAGGTTATACTCGCCGTGGATGTGGTGAATACGTCTTGTGATATGATTATGATTAGGCTCGGCCGAAAAGATGGAGCCGGATACGTGGGTTTACGTCATATGATGGTGAAAGGACCCGGCACAAGCCTTCGGAAGCCGATGTAATGAACTTTGGCCCAGGTGAATATCATATTACGCAGGTAAGCTGCAGCAATTCGGAGTATATTAACACGGTAGGGAAGCAGGAAACTCATCTTGCGTCTATTAGTTTCAAGCACAGCTATGCTTCATTCAAGTTTAAACCGCTCGCGTTGCATGAGTTAGGTCTGATACGTTTTCACATTACAAACGGTAGCAGCGTGAGAGTTGACCGTGTTGAGCTTCCTGCAGAAACTCGTGAGGCGGTGAGACTTCAGCATCCGCAGGAATTTGCAAAATTGATTTCAGCGTCGGCCGCAGTCGACCCTGATACAAGTCCGGAAAAGCTCCACGCATTTGTAGAACCTCAGCGACAGATGGTTCTCACAACATACCGGGTCCGTAGCGCTGAAAACGGCGAGAACGCACTCCTCCCGAGCCATTTCACTTAGATTTGCGGAGCGGGGGTTTTTGCGTTTGGGTTGCCGCATTCGCAGTTCAGGTCGTGGATGTGGCCGTTGTCCAGGCCGTAAATCCAGCCGTGCAGGTTGAGGTCTTGGCCCGCTTCCCATGCCCGCTGCACGATGGGCGAGTGCGTCAGGTTTTGCACCTGTTGCCGCACATTTAACTCGCACAGATGATTAATGCGATCCTTGGATTCGGCGTGCGCTTCGATTTGAGTCTTGTGCATGCGCGCCAAGTCTTTTACCGGCTCCAGCCAGTGGTCGATGAGGCCGTAGCCCTCGCCCTTCAGCGCCGCGCGCACGCCACCGCAACCGTAATGGCCGCAAACAATGATGTGCTTCACCTTCAGCGACTCAACGGCGTACTGCACCACCGCCATGCAGTTTATGTCGGTCGGGTAAACAAGATTGGCGACGTTGCGGTGTACGAACACCTCGCCCGGCTGCAATCCGGCGACCTGGTTGGCGGGCACCCGGCTGTCAGAACATCCAATCCACAACATTTCCGGCGACTGCAACCCGGCGAGGCGGGAGAAAAACTCCGGGTCGGCCTCGGTGCGTTCGCGCGACCACTGGGTGTTGCGTTCGAGAATATGAGTGAGGCTGCTCATGCGTGTCCCCGGAGTTGTTTAAACTGAAGTATAGGGCCGTGATTTCGCGGAACTCAAGGGCGGCGTGGACATATCCCGTCAGCGGTTGACCTGATGCGCGGCGCGGCTCATAATTCCGCCAGTTTACCATGCAGTAATCGGGTTGAACTCATCGGGAAATTTGACATGGTTCGACATCGCGCCCCTAAAGCCTTGAGCGTCGCGCGTTTTGTCGCAAAAACGGCGGCCATCGCCTTTGTGACGATTGTTGCGCCCAACGCGGGCAATACCCAAGGCGGTTATTATGACCAATATCCGCCGCGCGGCCAGCAAGGTTATGAGCAGGGTTACGGTCAACAGGGCGGCGGGCAGCAAGCGCAGGGGTATTCGCCGCGCGAGATAAGGTGCCGCGAACTGGAGCAGCAACTTGCGAGCGACTGGACGCGCGGCTCCAGTGCGCAGGATCAGTTGCCCCGGCTGGATGAGGAAATCCGCAATTTCGACCGGCTGCTACAGCGTGCCGAAAGCGACGCGGAGCGCGGCAACTGTTATGAGGACATGTTCATTTTCGGCCGGTCGCTGCGCCGCACGCCGCGCTGCCTCGACCTGAACCGCCAGATCGAGGACTCCAAGCGCCGCATCGCCGACCTGCGCCAGCAGCGCGACAATCTGGGCCGTTCAGGTTCGCGTCGCCAGCAGCAGGAGGGGCTCGTCGCCGAGCTTGCGAAAAACCGTTGCGGCGAAAGTTACCAGCGCCAGTACGCTGCTCGCCAGCGGGATAATTCGTTCTTTTCACTGTGGGACGATGAGGATAGCGCGCCCGGCGGCGGTGGCCAATATTCAAACTATCGGCCGGAAAACATGCCCTATGGCGCATATCGCACGATGTGCGTGCGCACCTGTGATGGGTACTATTTCCCTATCAGCTATTCCACCCTCCAAAGCAGATTTCGCGAGGACGAGGATAAATGCCGGTCGCAATGCGCCGCGCCGGCCGAGCTTTTCGTCTATCGCAACCCAGGCGAGGAGGTAGAGCAAATGGTGTCTTTGGGAGGCGCGTCTTACGCGGACATGCCCTACGCCTTCCGCAACAGAAAGCAATACGTGAAAGGCTGCTCCTGCAACTTGGCCGAATTTTCGCTCGACGAGATAGCGAAGTCGGAGAAAGCTCTGAAAGACGAAGCGGAAGCTCGCCGCACCGCTGCGGTGAAACCAAAGTCACCTGCTGGAGCGCCGGGCGTTGACCGGCCTGACACCGACGCAAACCCTCGCGACAACGCTCCGCCAGCAGTAAATCCAGACACGCCACAAACGTCGCCACGGGGTTAAATCAAGGTAGTGCCCGATGCAGAGGAAGAATGGATAAAGAATGAGTTACGCAGAACTGGCGGAGAAATTTAGTTATTATCTCAATAATCATACTGAACTCGTCATCTGGCTGACGCTTATCGTTCTAAGTTTAATTACAATTGTCTGGTCGATCTACTCAATCAGCTTCCGGTACACAGTCGCTGTTATCGCGCTGATGGTCGCTATCAGCCTGTGGGCCATCGACCGATTTTATTTCGCCCAGCCGTAAGAATACAGAGAGTGGTGGTGGACAGGGCTGGATTCGAACCAGCGTAGACGTAAGTCAGCGGATTTACAGTCCGCCCCCTTTAGCCACTCGGGCACCTGTCCGGGATTCCACAGTCTAAGCGCGATGTTAGGCCTCGCAGCAGACAACGCGCGGTACGGCGCGATTGGAAGCGTTGAGTTATCCGAACCCGGGCTATGGTTGTCAACTGGTTTTAGCCCGCTTTTTCGTATTGCCGCAGGGCATGTTACGTTGTGGGCGTATCGCACTTATTCATGAAAGCAGCCACGATGCCCTCCCAGCGCAACCCTAAAAATTCATACGGCCGTGAACGGCGCGCCGACGCCCAAATCCATATTTACGGCTCGCACGCGGCGGAGGCGGCGCTGGGCAACATGGCGCGCCCGATATTGCGGGTGACGGCGACGGCGAACGCGGCCAACCGCATCGCAGATTTGCTCGCGCGCCGTAATGCTGAACCCGTCATTGTGTCTCCGCGAGATCTGGATCGCATGCTGGGGGAAGGCGCGGTGCATCAGGGTGTTACGGTGGAGGTAGGGCCATTGCCGCCGCTCGACGTGGAAGACCTCCACGAGGCCAGTATCGTGCTGGTGCTCGATCAGATTACCGACCCGCATAATGTGGGCGCAATCCTGCGTTCCGCGGCGGCCTTTGGCGCTGGAGGCGTGGTGATGACCGCGCATCATGCGCCGCCGCTGTCTGGCGCGCTGGCGAAGGCCGCCAGCGGCGCTCTGGATACAATCCCAGTCGTGCTTGCCGCGAACCTGGCGCGCGCTCTGGAAGAGCTTGGGCAAATCGGGTTTATCCGCGTCGGACTTGATTCGGAAGCCGATGGTTTTATGGAAGTTCAGCACCTGGGAGAGAAAGTCGCGTTGGTTCTGGGCGCGGAGGATAAAGGCTTAAGACGCCTTACGCGGGAAAACTGCGATTTCATCTGTGCCCTCGAAACGGCAAGCACATTGCGCAGCCTGAATGTCTCCAATGCCGCCGCCGTTGCGTTGCATACCATACGGCAGGCGCAAAAAAGCCGCGCCTTGTAAAGCGCGGCGTTAATCATGCGTCATCTCAGCGGTGTTTGTATTTGCAGATACGTTTGCCGTGGATGCCGTAAGCGACCTTTTTGATGATGTTAAGCGGCCATTTGTGCATATGGCATTTGCGGCCCACTGCATAATCCACCACGAGATAAGCGCCAACGGCTACGGCTGTCGCGCCGCCATCAGCTTTAGCGCTTTGCATTGGCGCCTGCGTCAGAACAGCAGCCAGTGCGAAGGTTGAAAATGTCACTTTCAGAAAACTCATTTTAATTCTCCTTTCGATTGGGGTGCAGTGAGAATGATAGTCTATAATGAAAATTGCGAATTGATGAATATTCCCTCGTTGTTCGGGATTTGCTTGACAACTGATAATTTTTTGTGAATTTGACCACGCCAAGGCTTCTCAGCTTCCATTTTTTGAAATCCGGATCACGCTCGAAAATGAAGTATTCACATTCAGCGGAGCTTTTTTGAGGCGCTAAATGCAGTGCATTTTAACCAAAAATTATCCGCGATTGATAAATATATTTGTGATAATTTACAACTTATAGTAGAATTCAGTAGTGGTTACACCCGCATGCTTATGATTTACTCTAGGAGGAATTTATAAAACATACGATCACCGCATACGCAACCGCCGCTGCGTTTACTCTGGCCGCAATAGCCCCAGCAACACCTGCCTTGGCAGGTAAAAATAAAGGTAAAACGCAGACTCAAAGCTCGGCCACCAGTTCTGCGCAACTTAATGTTCTCGGTATCCTGAAGTTAAGCTCTCCTAACAGCTGTAGTTAAAGGGCTGGTCTAACGCTATGATGGGGCAGGATCGCATGGCGTACCCATGCGATCCTATTTATCCTCAAGAACCGCTTCTACGACGCAATTCATTCGCGCTGATTTTACTTTCGGACGGTAGAACGGACGCAGCGTCTCCTCCGCTCTCGACTTTCTTGGTCAGCGATAAAAGCACCCGAGCCCCGTCCGAGTGGTCTCCGGCTATGGTTTCGCCATAGGATTGGGTAACCTCTAGGGTCAGACTTGTAGCCGTGTCGAGGGTTTGCGACACGGCGGCGCCAAAGCTCTGCGCGTGCGTTTCAAGCCCTGTACCAAGATAAGCGCCGTTTACATCGCGGGAAAAGAAACGAAGGCTCCGACGCTCATCAAATGACACGTTCAAACTCGCTTCGAAAAATGTCACGATGATAAGCGGGGATAGCACGAATGTCGTTTCCTGCGGCGCCTGCAGGCGGATAACTCTATGGTTGCAGGCCCGCTTTTAAAAGATGCGGTAAACTCAAACAATGTGCGGTCTACGTCTTTGAAAAAGCTATCGCTCCAGGCGCCGTAAAGCTGCGAGACGCCAGCGTAAAAGGTAAGCCCCTCCTCCGCATAGGTTGCGAAAAGCGTCGGCCTGATACGATCATTGTCGCGCTCGATTTCAAAGGGGCCGGGTGCTTCGTACCGCGTGGTGGATAATGTGGCCGCTACACCAACTTGCAGCGCCCCTTTCCGCTCGGGGATTTCACGCTTGATCGCAAAACCTGGAGTGGCCGATATGCCGGTCGACTTGAGGCTTTCCTCAAGAAACCCTCCGGAAGTGACATTGGTCTGCTCGTTGAGGGTTGCGTAACGCAGCTCCGCGCCGAGAAACGGCCGGAAGACGCCCTTTTCCCACTTAAGGCTTATACGCTCGAAAACGTCGAACGCCCGAAAATCCGCGTCGCTGGTGAATTCGGCTTTAGAGGATGCGCTAAATGCAATATCCGCTCTGGCCGCATTGGCCGCAGCCACTGCAAGCTTGTAAGTCTCGTCGGCGTCAAGACCGCTGTCTACATAATCGCGGCGTTTTGCCTGGCCTGCCGCCGCGAGCCGCCATCCACCACGCTCTGTGGCGATGCCGGCCAAAACGTCGAGGTCATAAAACGTCGCGTCCTCGCCATCGGGCTCAAGCTGCGGATTTCCATCAAAGCCAGCCCCCGTTGTCGCCGACGCCACCCACTTGTCTTGCGCAAAGGCGGCATGCGCGAAACAACATGCCGCAGTGCCAGCAAGGGAGAGTATGTAAAGTTTGATTTTAGTTGCCGTAATTACGCAATCAAAAGTTGAGTCACATTAGCTGGCAAGGAGATTTCGGCAGGTCTCGTCCAATTTGATAGCTATTAGATAGCTAGAGAGGCTGCATTGCATCGAATGGCGTGCCGTTTCTGGAAAATGCGCTGGAGTTGTCAGGCTGATGGCTATATGGATAAGTATTGCTCGTGATTTGTGGACGAGGCGTCGGCCGGCTTAGCTCAGTCGGTAGAGCGGCTGATTTGTAATCAGTAGGTCGCGGGTTCGATTCCTGCAGCCGGCACCACTTGAGGGCTAACGGTACTACTTGTTTTCCGCAAAGATAAAACCTGCGCTTCCTCAAAGCGTGAATTAATCTTTACGCGCCAACCAGCGCAAGTCCGGGGATAACGCGCTCACTTGTGTCGAATTTGCTGACATCCAGAAGGGTGTCTGCGAGCTCGGTGTGAGCGGTTTCAAGCTGCCCCTCAAGATTTGCAATCGAGGTGAATAAATTCTCGCGGCGGCGCACGGCGGATTTGGCGAATGTCGGGTAGGCGAAGTGGTTGACGTCGCGAATGCCGCTGCGCTTTTCCTCAATTTCGATCTGGCGGTTGAGATCGTCGGCCATACGGCGGAAGTCCGCGATCATCGTCTCCAGATCGGCGACAGTCTGTCTTTTCTTGTTCAGTTCAAACCGGCGTAGCCGGATGTTCGTGTCTTTCGCTCTCATAATGCGCCCCTCAACTCAAAACTATTGCGCTTTTGCCTTAAAGCGACACTCGCTGCTCATAGCCTTTACCATCGAGGTGCAGAGGTCGATTTCGCTTATAAGTCTAAGTTTACATGTTAAGAATTAATCGAGGGTAAACTTGCTCCGTGTCACGGACGACACAGTTACGAAAGCATCGATTCCAGGCGGAGAACCCAACCTGTTGAGGGGCGAAAAATTCTGTTACTCCTAAAGTCAAGTTGATTCGTGCTGCCACAGGAAACGTCCACAAAATGCTTTGATTCCGTTAAAAGCAGGTGTTAGCGCCGTGTTTCTTGTGCGCGAGGTTTGTCTCAGCACAACGTTTTGCGTTTAGTCCCAAGCGTTTCCCCAATCAGCACTTCAGCGTCTCCGGCGCCTTGCTTACGGCACGCCATATATTTTTATATTCGTTTGTGGCCGAAGTTAAGGATTTGAAGTGTTGTTTTAGCTAATGGTTAACCAGTTTCATTTATGTTTTGTTTGAGATTTGAACAATGCTCACGTCCCGCCAGACGTTAGCGCCAAGCTTTACGCCTTAGAGAAATTTCCAGTTTGAGGGGAATAGGATGAGAGTCCTCCTGATCGAAGACGACAGCGCAACCGCTCAAAGCATCGAGTTGATGCTCCTCTCGGAGGGATTTAACGTTTTCGCGACCGATATGGGCGAAGAAGGCGTCGATCTCGGCAAAATTTATGATTACGATATTATTTTACTCGATTTGGGCCTGCCGGACATCAGTGGCTATGAAGTGCTGCGCCAGTTGCGGGTAAACAAAATTAAGACGCCAATCCTGATCCTCTCCGGCATGGGCGGCATTGACGATAAAGTGCGCGGTCTCGGCTTTGGCGCCGACGACTATATGACCAAGCCGTTTCACAAGGATGAGCTTGTCGCGCGCATCCACGCTATCGTGCGGCGCTCGAAGGGGCACGCGCAGTCGGTCATTCACACTGGCGGCCTGACGGTCAATCTGGACACCAAAACTGTCGATGTAGAGGGTGAGCGCGTTCACCTTACCGGCAAAGAATACCAGATGATCGAACTGCTCTCGCTTCGCAAAGGCACGACGCTTACGAAGGAAATGTTTCTGAACCATCTCTATGGAGGCATTGATGAGCCGGAACTGAAGATCATCGACGTGTTCATCTGCAAGCTGCGCAAGAAGGTGGCGCTGGCGACGGGCGGCGAGAACTATATCGAAACCGTCTGGGGACGTGGCTATGTGCTTCGCGATCCGCGCGATAAGGACAAAGACAAAAGCCAGGCGGCGTAAAGGCCTGACTTGAAAATCAGGCTTTGCGTGACGGCGCGCACTCAAAAACCATGTCCGCGCCATCTTTGCGCGCGGTCAGGGCAGCGCCCAAAGCGATGGCTAGCCTGCCCGCGTAGTAGGGCATGATATTGCGGGGATCGACTTCCTTCGCCGCCATGCCATTCAACAGCGCCTCAAAATTTTCAGGCATCCGCGCGGTCTTTCCTTTGCAACGTATAAAAAACGACGGCGTCTTGAGGCCTTTGCGCACGCTAACGGCTATTTCACCACCGCCGGGGGTCGCCTGCAACGAAATGCACAACGCAATCAGCAGCAGCCGCACATGATCCTTGGGCAGCGCGCCTTCGGGCCGTGGCCAGTTTAGCCGGTGTTTGCCCTCCTCGACGAAGTGACGGGCAATTTTTTCGGCGTGCCCCAACTCGATCTCGCCGCCCAGGCCAGACGATGAGCCAAATGCCAGACGCGCGAATTCCAGCCGAAGCGCCGCGATGCGCGCGCTGTTCTGAATGATCTCGAAGGCATACGCTCGCGTGTCGTCGTCATCGTCATCTTCGAGCAACTCCAGGCCGTTGTTGATTGCGCCCACTGGCCCAACCAGATCGTGACAAAGTTTGCTCGACATAAACGCAGAGATATTCAGTTCATCCAAAGTCAGTTCTGGCGGCATCGTCTTCCCTCAAATCGAATAGAGCCGTTCCCGAAAAGTGTTAGGCGGTTTTCGGACGAGAACGGCTCTACTTATAACTCTAGAGCCGATTCACCCGATTTAATTGACTCAATTAAATCGGGGTCGGATCTAGTGTCTCACTACATGTCATTCTGCAACCATGCCAGCCCGGAAAGGCCATTTTGGCAAACCATTGTAAAAACGGGTAAATTCGCGGTTAAATTGTGGAAAGTAGCGCGGCACCTTATTTTGCCCGCGTCGCAAAAGCCGAATCGGCCGTTGGCAACATGGCTATGCAGCTTGCGCATTTCCCTGCAAATAGGGCAAGTTTTCGCCGTTGACAAAAGGGGACAGGTTCATGGCGAACGGCGCATATACGTATGACAGGGCTTTCGTTGCGGCGCTGACGGACACCGCATACCGCGCGGGCGAAGCGGCGATGAATGTTTACGAAACCGACTTTGAGGTTTTCACCAAAGCCGACAAATCGCCGGTGACAGCGGCAGACGTGCTGGCGGAGGCGATCATTCTGGAAGACCTCGCCAGACTTGCCCCATCCGTCCCCGTTATCGCGGAGGAAAAATCCGCAGCAGGTAATATTCCTGAAACGGACGCGCTTTTTTTCCTTGTCGATCCACTGGATGGGACAAAAGAATTTTTAAACAAGCGTGGCGATTTCACGGTCAACATTGCGCTTATCGAGCATGGAGTTCCAATATTTGGCCTCGTTTACGCCCCGGCGCTGGGCCAGTTCTATGTAACTCTGTCTCGCGGTGAGGCGGTCTCGGCGCACATTGAACGCGGCGTAGCTGCGCTGCGGCTCGACGCGCTCGATCTCAAGCCGATGCGCACGCGCACGGCAAACCCGGGCGCTCTGACGGGCGTTGCCAGCCGCTCGCATATGACGCCGGAGACGCAAAGCTTTCTCGCCGCACATAATGTACAGGACACTAAAAACGTCGGCTCTTCGCTCAAGTTCTGTCTGGTCGCGGCGGGCGAGGCGGACGTCTATCCGCGCTTCGGCCCGACCAAGGAATGGGATACGGCTGCGGGGCACGCCGTGGTCAATGCGGCGGGGGGATGTGTGCTGCTCCCCAGTGGTGAGCCGCTGACGTATGGGAAGCGCGATGCAAACTATCTCAATCCAAATTTCATCGTTTGGGGCCGTTCCCCTGCGTCCGAGCGCTAAGATTTTGCGCGCGGAAGGACATTGTGCGGTCGTGGTGAACAATTGGTAACGAACCTGTTTTAACCTTAAACTTGTCAGTCTCTCGCCGCAGTTGGGTGCTACCGCCATGCAAGTGTGGATAGTATTTCGACCACGTGCGGCGCGTTTTCTGCCGCTTAAGCCTTCTGACACGGCAGAATTTTCGGGGTGCTATGATGATGAGACATATTCTCGGCGGTCTTGCCGCTGGCGCGTTTTTCGTTGCGAATATTTCTGACGGCGCACAAGCCGCAGATGGCGCTGGTTATCTCCGCGCTTCACAGACGCCATCGATTGTTCGACTTGCCCAGAGTTCGGGCGGCGGGTATCTTCCGCCAGGTCAGGGGCAGTATGAGCGAGGTCAGAGCGAGCAGGAGCCGCCTCGCCAAATTGCACCGCGACGGGACGACTACTCAGCCCCACCGCCGCAATCCAGTTACGGATCGGACCGCGGCTACAACGGCTCCCCGCCGCCTTATGACCGCGGGCCTCCTCCTACAGCCGCATATAGAGAAGACAGCGGATATTCGTCTGACGAGATCATGGACGCTGGCCACCGCTTCTTTGGCGCTGTCTCGAAAAATCTTGCGAAAGTCGTGGAATATGCGTTTTCCAAGCAGGGGCGTCCAAACGGCTATATCCTGGGTGAGGAAGCAGGCGGCGCGCTGATCGCGGGATTGCGTTATGGGGAAGGGCGATTGTTTACAAAGTTCGACGGCGAGCACAAAGTTTTCTGGCAAGGCCCGTCGATTGGCTACGATGTCGGTGGTGAAGGCTCCAAAACGCTGATTTTGGTGTATAACCTGACATACGCCGATGAGCTTTTTCAGAGATACGCAGGTGTTGACGGCTCGGCCTATCTGGTCGGCGGCATCGGTTTGACGTTTCAAAAGCAGGGCGATGTGATTTTGGCGCCAATCCGTTCGGGGGTTGGTGTCCGCTTCGGCGCAAACATAGGTTATCTTAAATACACTCGCAATCCGACGTGGAATCCGTTTTAGGTCGGTGCTATGCATTCGAATGCGTGTCTCAAGGGTATGGAGATCAGGATTGCACGGTTAGACATGCACTTTGCGCGGGTATATAAGTGTCGCGTAATCTCTGGCCGGATCCGGCAAATGTGGCAAACTGGTTTCGCACAAGGAGCCGGGCGGGAGGGAACCGAACGTAATGATTCTGTACCTCATGCTGGTCGCCCTGGGGTTCTTCCTAGCGTGCTTTCTTTTCGTGCTTATCGCGCCTTCTTTCTGGAGCCGCGCCGTCCGGCTGACGCGCCGCCGCATGGAAAGCACCATGCCGCTCACGATTTCCGAGATTGAAGCCGAGAAGGATCAGCTTCGAGCGTCATTCGCCGTGAAAATCCGCCGCCTTGAGGCTGCGCTTGGCAAAGCTAAGGCGAAATCCTCGCAACAGCTTGTCGATATCAGCCGGATGCAAATGGGCGCGACAACGCTCAAGGACGAGATAGAGGCGCTAGAGCGCAATCTTGATGAACGCCGCAACGCTGCGTCCGTGTTCGAGATGACAATCAAAAAGCGCTTTCCCGAGCTGGAAAACGCGCTCGCGGCATCCCAATCAAGTCTTGCGCAACGCGCCTATGAGGTCAGCGATCTTATCAACAAAATACGCCGCCGCGAGGAAGCTCTGGCGCTTGCGCAACGTTCAGCCGGTTTGCAGCAGGCTGAAATCGCGCGCCTGCGTGAGGCGATGGAGAAGAGCGGCGCCGAACGGTCGACGCGCTTCAAAAAGCGGCCATCGCAGTGGAGCCTGGATGAGTATCGCTCCGAATATGACAGGCTTAACGTTGAACTGTCAAAGCTGCGCGAGCAACTGTCCGGCGCCTATGACCGTGAAGCACATCAAATCACGTATTTAAAAGCGGAGTTGCAGCAGCTTGCGGAGCAGATCATCGCGGCCTCGCCTGCCGAGCCTCGGGTGCAATCCCGCGCTATTTCAGCCGGTGAAATTGACGCTTCCGCCGCGAAAAATGCCGAGATCGCGCCGCCTCGTGCTCAGGTTCGCCGCCCAAACGTTGAACGCAGTCTCGCCCGACCGCAGCCGTGGCTAAAGAAGCCCGAGCGCCGCGAAGCGATGACCGATGACCTGGAGGTTAAAACAGAAACTGAATCCTGGCTTGGGCGAGACCGGTTGCAGGATGTCAGAGTTGATGACTTCGAAAACAAGTCTTTGCAGGAAGTTCTTGAGGCCGCTTTACCTATGTCCGGGGAAGCCGTCATTGTGCGCGAAGAGCGCCCCTCCGAACCTCTCCAAAAAATGCCTTCATCCCTGATCGCCCCTATTTTGACCTTGGAAAAGCTAACGGCGGCAGAAATGGAAGTTACGTCAACGCCCCCTAACGTAGACGCCGCGTCAAATCAACCAGCCGCTATTGTGGATGATGCTAATGTCGATAATGAAGCCTTTGTCCTCCAAAGCGCTGATAGAGAGGCAAAATCGCGGCTGGCCTTAGAAGACGACAAACTTGTCTCATCGGAGACACTGGCCGCTGAAGACCTAGACAATGCGGCTCCAACCGAAACCACTTTTGTGGCGCCGGTAACAGACACCAGCGCCGACGCAAACGATGTGGCAAAAGAAACGAATGTGATTAAGCACGCTTTTGCCGAAAGCGCTAATGCGGCAAGCGGGGCCTCTGCCGTGACTGACGCAGCAGGGTTGCCTGCTGCCTCCGAAACCGTTGTTTTAAAAGAGGAAAAACGCGCAGCGGATTTGCAAGGCGGGAAGAAAAACTCCACGGAAGACCACGATCCCGCTTCCGCAAAGCGCACCCTTCTTGAGCGCCTGCGCGGCGTGGACGAACGGGTGGGCTAGAGCAGCTAGCGCAAATTGCAATTATTGTCCTGCAAGAGAAGCGAGGGAGTTCGGCCTTGCGAGCGGCGATGTATCTCAGCTGCGGCAATCGCCTCGCGGGGTTAGTGTCTAATTTTGTGCACGACCCTGTAGACTTCCTTTAGCGCCGAGCAACTTTATGTGTGCAAGAAACGCCTGACTGGCCCCTCCAGCACAACGGCTGTCAACCGCCCGGTGAAAACCGCTCCCGTATCCACCCCGATGCGGTTGGGCCGGTTTTCAGGCTCTTCCACCGGTGTATGTCCATGCACGATGATTTTGCCGAAGTCGCCCTTATAGTCCAGAAATGCACTGCGAATCCAAAGCAGATCATCCTCGTCCTGCTGATCCAGCGCCCGGCCCGGCCTGACGCCCGCATGCACGAAAAAATAGTCACCCATGATCGCGCTTGTTTTCAAGCCATCGAAAAATTCCTGATGGCGTATCGACATTTTCCGCAATAACTCAACCCGGGTAGCTGCGCCGCCAGATCGTTCTAGCCGCGCGTCCGGCCTTAGAGCACCATACGAAACCAGTGTCTCGATTCCTCCATTCGAGGCCCAATCCCAAAAATAGTCACTGTTGTGTAAAAAACGGGTGAGCAGGACTTCATGGTTGCCCATCAAAAAGAGGGTGTCTGGCATCATCCCCGCGATGGTCAACAGCAGATCGATCACGTTTTTGCTGGCGTGGCCGCGGTCGATGTAATCGCCAAGAAAGACAAGCCTCGCTTTGCGCGCGGCATCTGCTTTGGCGTCGTCGAGCAGTATTTTTTCGAAAAGAAGCGCAAGCAGATTTGCGCAGCCGTGGATATCGCCGATGGCGTAAATGCGCTCGCCGTCCGGGGTGGTGGAAGTCCTTGAGATAACCGGAATGCGTGGCTGTTGCATTTGTATTAAAACTTTCTGTGACTGAAGCCCCACTATTTAGTCAAGATCGCATTGTAACAAGTTAGTGGCCCAGTCTTGTTTATGATTGGCTTCATGAGCTAAATTCTGAGGAGCGCGAGTTTGCGGCGCTGTACGGTGATCTACAGACGATATAGGAGCAAATTATAGTGTCGAAGTATTGGCTGTTTCTGGCAATTTTTATTCTTGAGGCTAACACAGCGTCATTCGCGCAAGCGCAGGGGCCGCAATCCATCCGCCCACGTCTTCAACCGGGTGTTAAAGCTCCATCCCCCTCAACGATCATGATAGCGACAGGGGATATCGACAGTACCGAGGCGCGTGTTATCTCAGAAATGGCGCGTTCTTTAAACGATGGCGTGAGCCTGCGCGTTATTCCTATGATCGGGCAAGGTTCAATACAGAATATCAGTGACTTGTTGACTATAAAAACATTGGATGTGGCCGTTATACAGTATGATATTTTGTCACAATTTAGAAAAACTCAGAAGATAAATCTTATTGAAAACAAGCTTCAATACATCACAAAACTTTACAGCCAAGAAATTCATTTACTTTCAAAAATGCAATTTACATGTCTGGCGGATTTGAATGGCAGAAAAGTAAATTTCGGCCCTAGAAACAGTGGGGCCGCATTAACGGCGGAAATAATATTTAGCGCGCACAATATTAAAGTGCAACCCATCTATATTGATCAAATCGAAGCCCTTGAAAAATTGAAAACTGGCGAGATTGATGCCTCATTTTATGTTGGTGGCAAACCGTCTTCAGCTTTCAAGACTATAAAACATACAGACCGAGTGCATTTTTTAGATATAGATTATATCGATCAGTTGCAGCAGGATTATTTGCCAGGCATTATCACTCACGATGATTATCCTGATCTCGTATCTTCTGACGAAACTGTCAGTACAGTTTCTGTGAGCTCTGTGCTCGTTATGGCCGGGCATAAAAGTCAGTCTGAGCAGTTCAGGAGGTTGACGTCTTTCTCGGATAAACTGTTTGAGAATATTAATAATTTCAAAACACGTGACTATCACGAGAAGTGGCAGGAAGTGAATCTTGTTTCTCCAATTGTAGGGTGGACGCGGTTTCCAGCCGCTCAGAATTGGCTTGATCAAAACGCCGCCAAGCTCGCTAAAGCCGAAGCCCTGGCTGGAAAAACCGTCACTAGCGGCGCGCAGACCACGCTGTCCGCAGATGGTCAAAACGCCGAGCAGGTTCGGGCCATGTTAAACAAGTTCCTGCAGACGCAAGGTTCCGGTAACCCGGCAAATCGGGAGGAGCTGTTTAATCAGTTTGTTCGATGGTATGAAAAACAAAGCCGTTAAAGTATGGGAATAAACAGCCGCTTATGGTTTTTCATTGCCGTTATCGCTTATCGCGTCTATCAAGAGCAAAACAAGCAGGCATCTACCTCGGCAGGCGGGAACTGAGTAAAATACAGTAACAGATTGAGCTTCCGCTCAGTATTTTTAGGGAACGCTAGATGGCTTCCATATTTGACATTCCAAAAATTGATCAGGATGAAGAAATTTTGCCGGACGATAAAATCGACGAACAGTCCGAGCAGGAAGCGATGCCCGAAGAAAAAGGCAAGACGGATAGTCTCGATGAATTGTATGGCCGGCCCCGAATCCCGGATTTCTCCGTAACGCCACTCGATGATGCGCCGGTGAAAAATGCCGAGGCGCCCGAGCACGAAGCTTTTGACGATGAAGTCGCACATGAATGGGATGAGGCAATTAAGGCCACTGCGGAAACGAAAAATGAGCCTTTGCTCACGCTTGCCGAGTATCTTGGCGAAGATGATAAAAATAGCGGCGCCTACACCGATCCATTTGCTTTAGATTCCGCGAATGAAGATTCTAGTTTTGAGCAGGAAGAAAAGCCAGCGAATGACGAATCCGAAACCAGCGTTGGTATTTTCTCTGGAACGGGCGATTTTGGCCCTCTAGATCTGCCTGAACCGGCCATTTCGCCCGATCCGGATCAGCGCCTTGAAAGCCTTGACGCACCATTCGGCGAACAAAGCTTAAATCCTTTCAAGTTTGACGATCAGCGCTACAGCTTGGGCGACATTGCCCCAAACGACGCACCGGCAGATGGTGCGCCGCTACCCAATGAGGACATTGGGTCTTTGGCGGACGCCGTGCAAAATGCGCTACGAAACGTTTATGGCGCGGAAGCCGACGCCCCTGAGACAGCCCGGTATGAAGTTCCTGCGCTTACGCTCGCACCGCCGCGCGGATTGTGGGATCAGGATGTCCAACAGGCGCGATCGGAGATATGGAACGCCCGCGTCGAAGACATAGATGACGATACAAGTCCGGTGTCAGCCGCAGAGCTCGATGAAACAACAACCGAAGCGGTTCTGAGTTATCTTTACAGCCAGAACGATGAAGTTGTCGCACGTCAGCGACCACCGTCTGTGCACGCCCTGGATGATCTGCTGGACGCCGTCGAGCGCAATCGCCGCGACGCCTCTGCCGCAGTTGCACCAGAGGAATTCGATCGTGCCGACCATGAAGCCGCGCCGCTCTCAGCCACAGCTTATTCGAGCACGAACGACGAGCCTGCTTACTATCGGGGCGGCTCGCTCCGGTCCCCTTTACATAGGCCGCAAACCGGTGACGTTAAGCCAGCCAGGTCCTCTGAGCTTTTCGCGGGTGAAGCCGGGCCGTCGCCCAATCAAGCGCCATGGAGCGTTGAAACTTCAGGGCGTAACCAAGTGGTCGCCAAAACCCCACCGCCAAGCCGTCAGGAACAGGAAAGCAGCCGTATGCTCGGCGCGGCTGGGCTTGGTCTGATTGGCGGCATCGCACTGGCTGGCATTCTTTCGGTTTTTCTATTCAATTCCGTAGTCTCCAATTCCGAGGTTGCTGAAAGCCGTATCGCTCCAGCCGCACCGATACAACAAGTCATAGCTCTCCCGGAGAAAGCATCGGTTGAGAAATCCTCTGATCGTCTTGAGCCAGTACGCAGCGACAACGGCACGGTAATATACAATCCTGGAAACGCGGGTAGCGCTGGCCTTTTGGAAGCGTTAAACACTTCCGGCGCAGCGCCCGGGCCGATTGCGTTAAATGTGAGCGTTAATGGAAGGTTCCGCTCGGAAAACGTGCTGGTTAGTATCAAGGGCGTCCCAGACGATGGTCGCCTCTCGGCGGGCATCGACGTGGGTGGCGGTACCTGGCTGTTGCCGCCTCAACGCTTGGCGGGTTTGCAGATCAGCCTGCCGGGAAATGCATCTGGCAATGTCAATCTTGAGGCGCAGGTCATGCAATCTGATGCCCGCACCCCCTTGTCGGATGCGAAACGTTTCGCTGTGGCTGTATCGCCCGATACTCGTGACAAGATTTCTGATGACGCCGTGCAGACGGCGTTGGCTGCTTTGCAGTTGAACAGTGCCGGGGGCCGCGCGGCC
>JAWXCE010000044.1:0-28387 GCA_034440495.1 Hyphomicrobiales bacterium
GGGGATAGCCTGCTTACACTCGCATTTGAAATCATGGCTGCACCCGATACGCATCCCGACGCATCGGTGCGTGCCGAGCTTGTTCTGTGCCTGGCGCGCGCCTCAGGCTGGTGCGGTATGACAGGTGGGCAACAGCTCGATCTCGATGCAGAAACTGCGCACGCGCCGCTTGCCGAAAGCGATATCCGGCGTCTGCAGGCGATGAAAACCGGCGCGCTCATCACATTTGCGTGTGAGGCGGGGGCGGTGCTTGGGGGCGCCAGGCCACCGCACAGGGCGGCTTTGAAGCGGTATGGCGATTTTCTCGGCCGCGCGTTTCAACTTTCTGACGATATCCTCGATCTGGAGGGCGACGCCGCCGTGGTCGGTAAGGCCACCGCCAAAGATCAGCAGGCGGGCAAAGCGACTCTGGTGTCGCTCATGGGCATCGAAGCTGCCCGTCTTCGCTTGGACGCGCTCGTGGCGGAGTCCAAGCAGGCGCTGGAGCCGTTCGGTGGGCGCGCTTCAATTTTATCTCATGCCGCCGATTTTGTCGCCGCTCGCAAATCATGACATGTCGCTCGCAGACCACTCAATAACCTAAGCCAGCCCCACGGCGGCTTCGAAAAACCTTCCGTCATACAAGCCCCCGCGTCGCCATAAAATCCCGCATCCCCGCCGCACCGCAACCGCGCACGCGCTCATTGCGTTCATCGTCAACACCGTTGTCATCGCCTTGACGGTGAATATCGCGGGAAGCGCAATCTAGTCAGTCCTGGCCCCATTGATAGCGATATTTAACCGCATACGGAACGCGTTGGCGTTACAGACATTCACTTATCCGGCTGGGAATGGTATAAACAACGGTGGTTTGGGGGCAGGCTATGGGCTGGTCGATTAAGCTGTTTAATTTGGCGGGCGCCGAGGTGCGCATTCATCTCACATTCTTTCTTCTGCTCGCATGGCTCGGTATCGTTTATTACTATCAGGGTGGAACGGCGGGCGCGATTTCAGGCGTATCGTTTATTCTGCTCCTGTTTCTCAGCGTTCTGCTGCACGAATTTGGGCATGTTTACGCCGCGCGCATGTACGGCATCAAGACGCGCGACGTTACCCTGCTTCCCATTGGCGGCGTAGCGGCGCTCGAACGGATGCCCGAGAAACCGAGCCAGGAAATCGTGGTGGCGCTGGCTGGCCCGGCGGTTAACCTTGTGATCGCTATTGTGCTGGCTATCGTGCTGCAAGGTCAGTTCGATTTTTCTGAAATCGCGCGCATGCAGGACGCGCAAAGCCAGCAGGCGCAACTCCGTGAAGTACAGTCAACCCTTCTCGCGCAGGTGGCGGCGGCTAACATCTCGCTCCTCGTGTTCAACCTCATCCCCGCGTTCCCCATGGACGGCGGGCGGGTGCTGCGCGCTTTGCTGGCCATGCGTCTGGATTTTGTGCGCGCGACACGCATCGCGGCCAGAATTGGGCAGGTGTTTGCGGTCGCGCTTGGCTTTATCGGTTTGTTTGGCAATCCGCTTCTGATCCTCGTGGCGGCGTTCATTTTCCTCGCGGCGGCGGGCGAGGCAAGCTACGTGCAGACCCGCGACATCACTCGCAACCGCAGAGCCATCGACGCGGCCGTGACGACATTCGAGCCGCTCGGGCCAATGTCGAGCATCGACGACGCGGCGGCGCTGCTTTTGCAGACGACGCAGCAGGAGTTCCCCGTGCTCGACGACGCCTCACGCTTTCGCGGCGTGGTGACGCGCAAATCCATTATCGACGGCCTGCGCGAGAAGGGCGGCGCCGCGCCCGCGCTGGAGATCATGACCGGCGATATTCCCACCGTGTTCACCTACGAGCCGCTGGAGGCCGCGATGCAGCGCCTGCAGGAGACCCGCGCGCCTTGCATCGGCGTGCTCGACTCGGGCGACGGCCGTCTTGTCGGCTACATCAACTCCGAAAACCTCGGCGAGTTGATGATGGTGGAGGCCTCACGCAACGCCCGCCTTCCCGTGAAGCGGTGATTTAATGCCGCGTCGGGTTGCACTCAAAGAATGCGCGCAACTCCTCGTCCTCCGCCCAGATTTGACTGCTGATCGCCCAAACTTCGGCGATCAGCGGGTGTGCAAAAGTTTCATCCCTGGAGTGTAAGCGACCTAGATGCGGTTTGCCGTCACTCCAAATACTATCGTCGCCGTCGATCACATGTACGACGAAATTGCCGTCCTTGCGCCACAAGCGATAGGTAAAGGATAGGCGCTTTGGCTTGTCCCACTCAGGATCGAGGCAAACTAAGATGTCGGCGTATTTATCGTGATGCTCTTCGGTGAAAACAGCATAATAGAAGCCGTATCCATCGCCGTTTTTGTAAATAATTCGGGCGAGGCGCGCCATAGCGGCGCCGTGGCATGAGCATTTTGAGTAATGCGGCTCCTTAAACTCAATGCGGTAATCGGACATCGCGTTACTCCGCCGCGGTGCGCGTTCACGCGACTTGGCCGAAGCGGCGCTCGATGTAATCGGCGACGAGTTGTTTGAATTCATTGGCGATGTTGGGGCCGCGCAGGGTCATCGCTTTCTGGCCGTCGATGAACACGGGCGCGGCGGGGGTTTCGCCGGTGCCCGGCAGGCTGATGCCGATGTCGGCGTGCTTGCTCTCGCCCGGGCCGTTCACGATGCAGCCCATGACCGCCACGTTCAGCGTCTCGACGCCAGGGTAAGTTTTACGCCACTCTGGCATGCTGGAGATGAGGTGCGCCTGAATGTCCTGCGCAAGCTCCTGAAATGTCGTGGATGTGGTGCGCCCGCAACCCGGGCATGCAGCCACGATGGGTACAAACGTGCGGAAACCCATGGTTTGCAGGATTTGCTGCGCGACCTCCACCTCGGTAGTGCGTGCGCCACCCGGCGCGGGCGTCAGGCTCACGCGGATGGTGTCGCCGATGCCCTGCTGAAGCAGAATGCCGATGGCGGCGGCGGAGGCGACGATGCCTTTCGACCCCATGCCCGCCTCGGTGAGGCCGAGATGCAGGGTATAGTCCGAGCGGCTGGCGAGCAGCGTGTAACACGAAATCAAGTCCTGCACGGCGGAGACCTTGGCGGACAGGATGATGCGCTCGCGGGGCATGCCGAGGCTCTCGGCGAGCTGCGCGGAGAGCGTAGCGGACTGCACGATGGCCTCATGCATCACGGCGCGCGTCTCGCGCGGCTGCGGCAAGGCGGCGTTTTCATCCATCAGGCGGGTCAGCAGTTCCTGATCGAGGCTGCCCCAGTTCACTCCGATACGCACCGGCTTGCCGTATTTCAGCGCGATCTCGATGATGTCGGAGAACTGCTTGTCGCGCTTGTCCTTAAAGCCGACATTGCCAGGGTTAATGCGGTATTTGGCGAGCGCCTCGGCGCAGGCCGGATGATCGCTGAGAAGTTTGTGGCCGATGTAATGAAAATCGCCGATGAGCGGCACATGCACGCCGATGCGCGCCAGCCGATCGCGGATGTGCGGCACCGCGGCGGCGGCCTCGTCGCGGTCAACGGTGATGCGCACCAGCTCGGAGCCCGCGTTGGCGAGTTGCGCAACCTGCCGCACCGTGCCGTCAATATCTGCCGTGTCCGTGTTCGTCATCGACTGCACGACAATAGGCGCACCGCCCCCCACGATCATACTGCCAACCCGCACGCCGACCGTCTGATGGCGCGCCGCCCGCAAATCCGTCATCGCCGTATTCCTTGTTTTTTCTTCCTGCTTATTAGCGCACAACGCAGGCAATTGCCAGTGCGGCGATTGGAGATACTCCCGCCGCATCTGTATCTATTGAAACGTGGGCATGCCTCATTGACGGGCGCGGGCCTTGCGTGCTTTCGTTCCGGCCATGGAGCAACGTATCGCCAGCCAGTCCAAGTCCGCGCACGCTCTCGCTTTGCCGAACCTGCTTACCTATGCGCGGCTACTCGCCGTACCGGCGCTAGCGGCGGTGATGTTTTTCATGCGCGGCGAGGCGGCGAACTGGGCGGCGCTCGGCATTTTTGCGGTGGCGGGCGTCACGGATTTTCTTGACGGCTATGTGGCGCGGGCGTGGGAGCAGCAATCCTCGCTTGGCCGCATGCTCGACCCCATCGCCGACAAGCTGATCGTTGGCGCGGCGCTGCTGATGCTCGTCGCCAACCAGACGATTTCCGGATGGTCGATCTGGGCGGCGCTGATCATCCTCAGCCGCGAAATCCTCGTCTCCGGCCTGCGCGAATTTTTAGCCGAACTTAACGCCACCGTCGCCGTCAGCCGCCTCGCCAAGTGGAAAACCACGATGCAGATGGTGGCGCTGTGCTTCCTACTGGCGGGCGGCGCGGGGGACGCGCAATGCGGTTGTGCGACGGATATCGGCCTCGTGCTGCTTTGGGTCGCCGCGCTGTTCACGCTTTACACGGGCTTTGACTATTTCCGCGCCGGGCTTAAATACGCCATGCAACATGATGGGCGGTAACGGGAATGCGCGTGAAATTACTGTATTTCGCCTGGGTGCGGGAGAAGGCTGGCCGCGCGGAGGAAATGGTTGATCTGCCCGAGAGCATCGAGACCGTCGCCGCGCTGATCGGCTGGCTGCGCGCGCGGGGGCCGGAGTTCGAGGCGGCGTTCGAGCGCGCCGAAGTCATCCGCGCCGCTATCAACCAGCGCCACGTCAAGCACGACGCATCTCTGGCCGACGCCCGCGAAATCGCCTTCTTCCCCCCGGTTACAGGGGGTTAAACTCAAACCGAAATTATCTGATCCAACAAACTTAACAAGTCCCGTTGACGACGTTTGATCGTTTCTGGCGTCCACACTTCATATTTTACAAGACTATTGGTTATGGGGAACGATTGATTTGATCTGTTTCCGAAGATAATCTTTTTCTTATTCGACCAGTCTGAATTACTAGCTGCTGGATTTATTTTTTCAGTAAGGAGTGCAAAATTTCCTAGAGAGTTTGTAAGTTGAACACGATCGTCAAATGTGAAATCCTTAATCCACTGGCTTGCCTGAGCAGGCTTGCGCGGCAAAATGTGCTCAAGAGTTAAATTTTTAGGAAAATATATATCCGCCTGAGTATCTGTCATTTCGGCACTCAAACGAAGCAAAAGTGGCTTTATAAAATTCATTGTTGATCTAAGTTCACCATTAGCACCCTGTCGAATTTTTTGCTTTTCCTCTGGGGTCAAAAAAAGCGGGCTAGCCGCGCCAAGAATGGTTTGCTCGGAAATCCCGTTTTGTATTGTGACTATCCGTTTTGCCCGAACGGTCTTATTGGGGCCAAGAATACTCAAGCCGAGAAATAATGCGTCGAGCCCTCGAAAAAATCGATAAGTGTCATTCGATCCATTGCCCTGAGTTAGCCAAAGTAAAGCTAACGCTCGCCAATCATCGTCTTTCCTAAAGAGTAAGCATTTAATTGTACGATTTATAACTGTACTATCATATCCAAAATCTACGGAAGCGTTTGTTAACCCTTGATAATTTCTAAAAAAACCGTCTAATCGATTATAGAAGTCATTTTTGTAACAAATATCCGAGTGCACAACTTTAACTAAATGAATTAAATCTGTCTTGTAACCATCAGTTATCACTGTTGATCCAACCGCTTTTATGTATCGAGCCAACTCCTTTGAACCATACATAATCTCCATTTTACTCCAAGCTGCACTAAGATTATTTGCAGCGTCGGGATCAGCAGACTTAGGTCCTATCAACTCTGCCCTAACGATATCAAATTCGGTTAGTTTTTGTCCAGGTGAATTAACGCTTCTAAAAATTGTATATCCAGCCTCTATGCTTGATGCCGTTATGCGTATAAATTGACAACGACTTAAGATAAAATCGACAAAACTTGATATATAACGCTCTCTTGGGTCTTCCACTTCACTTCTTATTTTCTTTACTACGGAAATTATTCGATTTGCGGCATCCGTATCGCCTTTACGGGGCAGTTGTGTTGTACCTCCTATTTTAATGATATGTTGCTGAAATATTTCATCTTCTGTCTTGCGAATTGATATGCGGGATTTCCCGTTCCCTCCTCTAAGAACGTTACCTACCCACAAGTGTTTTTGAAGCGCATCCTGCTTACTCGAATCGACTATTAAGTCTCGTGCTACGGCTAGTATCATTGCAATAGTCAAAAGCCGCTGTTGCCCATCAATGATCTGGTAAGATTCACTGCCAGTTTGACATAATATTATTGACCCGAGAAAAAACTCTGAAACTTCTTTTCCATCCTCAGCGCCTTTGAAGCGTGTTTGGAGATCATCAAACAATTGTGCGGCAATCTCATTTTCCCAGGAATAGGGTCGCTGAAACGCGGGAACGGTGAAGGTTGCACGCCCAGAGAGTAAATTTTCGAGCGAAATTAAGTTAGTTTCGAAAGATGCAGCCATCTTTTCCTAACACCGCAATAAACTTTTTTAGAGGATAGAGCGGTGGTTCTAATAAGTCGATAAAATCTAGTGAAATCGATTTTTATTAATTACTCGGCGGCCTCGACAAGCGGCGGCGGAGGCGTGTCAAATTCCAGGCTCTCGATCTTGCGGCCGCGGCTGGCGATTTTGTCGCTGCTGGTGAGGATTTTCTCCACGTCCTCGCCGAGCTGGCCGTAGTGGCGCTGCATGTCCAGCACGCGCTCACGCAGGCGGGTCACGTCCGCCGTGAGCAAAGCGACCTCGCGCTGGATGAGGCCCGCCTCGTCACGCATGCGCGCATCCTTCAGGATCGCCTGCATGGTCTGCACCGCCAGCATCAGCATGTTCGGCGACACGATCACGACGCGCGCCCGGTGCGCCTTTTGCAGGGTGTCGGAGAAATTTTCGTGCAGTTCGGCATAGATAGACTCGGACGGCACGAACATCAGCATCGTGTCCTGCGTCTCGCCGGGCAGCGCGTATTTGGCGGCGATATCGTCGATGTGGCGACCCACATCCGTGCGCACGCGCTTGCCCGCCTCGCGCCGCGCGGCCTCACCTTGCAACAGCCGCAGCGCCTCGAACGCCTCCAGCGGGAATTTCGCGTCGATCACGATGCCCGCATCCGTGCCCGGCAGGCGGATGAGGCAATCCGGGCGGCGGCCGTTCGACAGCGTCGCCTGAAACGTGAAAGCGTCCTTCGGCAGCGCGTCCTTGATGATGGTCTCCATGCGCATTTGCCCGAACGCGCCGCGCGCCTGCTTGTTGGCGAGGATGTCCTGCAGGCTGACCACGCGGGTGGAAAGCTCGGTGATGTTGGCCTGCGCGCTGTCGATCACGGCGAGACGCTCATACAGGCGCGAGAGGTTTTCGCCCGTCTTGCGCTGGGTTTCGTCGAGGTTGTGGCCGAGATGCTGGCTGACGCGGTCGAGCCGCTCGTCGATGGCGCGGCCAAGCTCGGATTGCCGCGTAATCGACGTTTCCGCCATGCTGGCGAGCCGCCCCTTCATCTCCGCAATTTCGCTCTCGAACGCGCGCGCTTCCTCCCGCCGCTCTGCCGCCTCGCGCGCCCGCGCCGCCCCGCCGCGCCACATGAGGAGGAGCATCACGAGCAGCAACAGCGTTGCGAACGCGCCCAGCCCGAGAAACACCAGCAGCGGATCAATCGTGATCTCGCCCGCCCGCAACGCCCGAAAATCCATGCCATTTCCTCCCGTCTCAAAGAATAATGCGATTCGCAATAGATGAGAATGAAACAAGAACATTCAAGTAGAGACTTTTCTTATCAAACGCGAATCTGCTATTTTTCGATACCGGCGAAAGGATGCAGTTCCGCTACGGTATATCGCGAATTTCACGATATGCCGTTTTGAGATGACATGATTATACGCCATGCGCTCTTAGTTGACGGCTCCTGTGTGTGGGGCTGCAGGTTGCCGGTGATAGCATAGGAGGATTTGCCATGAAAAATTCGGGCAAAACTAACCTTGCTCTTGAGCGTCTTCTGCTCATTGCAGCCGTTTTACGGATAGTCAATGAAGTAGTGGAACTCTTGAGCAAGGTCGTCAATTATGACGTCGCATTTCCAAAACTACGATTACAAGTATCGAAATAACAAAGGTAAATCCGTTTTCGTTCCTTCAGAAAAAGGCAGGAAAATTGGCTTAAAGCTGAAAAAAATAGTTGAGAGAAGATTCAAAGTCGATTCCTTTTACGATCACCTAAAACAGGGTGGTCATATATCGTCAATCCACCGACATCGTCCTAATAAATATTTTGCTAAAATCGATTTAGAAAATTACTTTTATAGCTTCGGACGAAATCGTGTAATAAACGCATTGCGTCGCATAGAATTAAATCGCGCCGAGTATTATTCTAAATGGTCATGCGTAAAGAACCCATACGGAACCCCCTACTATTCTCTACCGTACGGTTTTGTGCAATCACCCATAATCGCATCTCTTGTATTGCACTATTCGTCATTAGGATATTTTTGCGTAATTTGGAAAAAATACAAGTTTCTGTATTTTTCGACGATATATCAATCTCTTGTAACAACCTAAGAACATTAAAGTCAGTATATAAAGAATTAGTTAATCACGTTCATGTAAGCAATTTTCAGATTAATAACGACAAATCAATTATGCCGTGTATAGCAATTGAGATATTTAACTGCCATCTTATTTAAAGTCACAGTTTTGTTAGCGAAGAGAGAAAAGCAAAATTTAAGGAAGTACCTAGAACGGTTATGGGGCAAATAGCATTTGATAGTTACTGCAAAAAAGTTGAGCAAAAATCGTAAGTCGCTAGGCGTAAGCGGCTGTAATTTTAGCCATAATGTTGACGTTCAACGAGATCGTGAATATTTTCCTTACATGACCACGCTCCCAATCATCACCCTGCCCGACCCGATCCTGCGGAAACCAGCCGCCGCCGTGGAGTGGGTGGACGACGATGCGCGCCACCTGATCGCCGATATGTTCGAGACCATGTACGCGGCGCCGGGCATCGGCCTCGCCGCGCCGCAGGTAGGCGTCTCGCGCCGCATTCTCGTGCTAGACGATTCGCGCAGCGAGGAAGACAAGCGCCCGCTCGCCATGATAAACCCGGAAATCCTGTCGAGCGGCGACGTCATGCGCACGCACGAGGAGGGCTGCCTCTCCATCCCCGAAATGTACGCAGATGTGGCGCGACCGAACGACATCGTCGTGCGCTTCATCGACCGCGACGGCGTTCTGCAGGAGAGGACGTGCGAGGGACTGCTTGCCACCATCGTGCAGCACGAGGTCGATCACCTGAACGGCGTGCTGTTCATCGACCACATCTCCCGGCTGCGGCGCGAACTGCTCATTAAGAAGTTTTATAAATCGCGGCGTGATTCCGCTGCCTTCTAAGGACAATCCGCAGCTTGGGTTCAAAATGAAACCATGGTACTGCTCAAATCCTGTCTAAGGCGCTGACTTCGGATACGCGGGTCTGGCAAGCCCCACCCCACTCATTCAAACTGTACGCCAGAGAGGCATATGCCATCCTTGCGATTGATTTTCATGGGCACGCCCGATTTCGCCGTGTCCGTTCTGAGCGAACTGCTCGTCGAGGGCTACGACATCGCGGCTGTATATACCCAGCCACCGCGCAAGGCCGGGCGTGGCATGGGCGAGAAAAAATCTCCCGTGCATGCCTTCGCAGATGAGGCGGGTATCCCGGTTTTTACCCCTAAAAGCCTGAGAAAGCCGAAAGCGCAGGAGCAGTTCGCCGCGCATGAGGCCGAATTGGCGGTGGTCGTCGCTTACGGCCTTATCTTGCCAAAGGCCGTTCTGGATATGCCGCAGTTTGGCTGCATCAATGTTCACGCCTCGCTGCTGCCGCGATGGCGGGGGGCGGCGCCGATCCAGCGCGCGATCATGGCGGGCGACATAGAGAGCGGCGTAATGATAATGCGGATGGAGGAGGGGCTGGATACTGGCCCTGTATGCGCGGCCGAGCGTGTTTCCATCGGTCAGGATATGACGGCGGGCGAATTGCATGACGAGTTGTGCCAGATGGGCGCCAAGCTGTGCGCCCGCACACTTGCACGGCTCGAAACCGACGGACTTTCGTTCGATCCGCAGCCCTCGAAAGGCGTCACTTACGCCGTAAAAATTACCAATGAGGAAACGCGCATCGACTGGAATAAGAGTTCAGCGGATGTGCACAACCATATCCGCGCCATGTCGCCCATCCCGGGAGCATGGTTCAACGCGCTGCTTGGCGGTAAGCAGGAGCGGCTTAAAATACTGCGCTCTGTTTCCGTGCCCGGCAAAGGCGACCCCGGCACGCTCATCGACAACAAACTCACCGTTGCGTGCGGACAGAATGCCGTGCGCCTCACACTCGTACAGCGCGCGGGCAAAAAACCAATGACGGTTCCCGAATTCTTGCGCGGGTTTCCATTAGGCAAAGGCTCCGTATTCAGCTAATGCCGCGGTATAAGCTCACTATCGAGTATGACGGGACGCCGTTTTCTGGCTGGCAGGTTCAAAAGAACGGGCCATCGGTGCAAGGCGCGTTGCGCGACGCGATCCGGGCGTTTGCCCGGGAGGACGTGATGCCGCGCGGGGCGGGGCGTACAGATGCGGGCGTGCATGCGCTCGCGCAAATCGCGCATGTCGATCTTAACACGGAGTGGACGGCGCAAATCGTCATGCGGGCGCTCAACCATCATTTAAGGCCGCAGCCGATATCGGTGCTGTCTTGCGAGCGTGTCGATTCCAGCTTTGACGCGCGCTTTTCCGCTACGGCCCGGCATTACCTTTACCGTATTGTAACACGGCCTGGTCCTCTCGCCATAGATCGCGACCGGGCGTGGCATATCAAACATATACTCGACTTACCGGCGATGCAGGAAGCGGCGCAGGTACTTATCGGGCATCATGACTTCACGACCTTCCGGGCCGCGCAATGCCAGTCCAAATCGCCGGAGAAAACACTCGATCTGTTTACCGTCGAGCGCGAGGGCGACGAAATCCGCATCCGCGCATCGGCCCGTTCGTTTCTGCACCATCAGGTGCGTTCCATGACCGGTAGCATCAAGCTGGTAGGGGAGGGTAAGTGGACGGCAGCCACGACGCGCGCTGCGCTTGAAGCGCGCGATCGCGCGGCGTGTGGCATGGTGGCGCCCTCATGCGGCCTGTACCTGCTCCGCGTGGACTATTAAGCTACCAAGTGCCGAAATAGCGCTTTCCTGCAAATTGCAGCCGTTCGTTATTGCGAGACGGCTTTTGCCGTCGTGGCGATCCTTGAGCAAATTAAACGGTTACAATGGATTGCTTCGCTATGCTCGCAATGACGCCGACTCGAAGTCACCGATGCGAGTCACCCGGGTTAATTTTTGCCGGAACCGGGCTCGGCTATCTTGCGGTGCTGTTCGGCCATGATCCCTTGTGGCAAAATGCCGGCTGCGGCGGTCGAAATTTTGTTCATCAATCCATGCACTTTGCTGCCCTCGCCATTCATCATGGCGTCAAAGCCGGTTTTGGCAACATCTGCCGCATCGTCTTTCTCGGCCTGTCCAACGCTGGTGTCCGTCATATCCGCGCGCTCGAAAAACTCGGTTTCGGTCGCACCGGGCATAAGGCAGGTGACGGTAACGCCGCTGTCTTTGATTTCGTGACGCAGTGCATAAGAGAAGGAATCGATGAACGCTTTGGTGCCATTATAGACCGCCTGATAAGTGCCAGGAATAAAGCCCGCGATCGAACCTGTGATCAGAATGCGTCCCGTGCCGCGTTCCCGCATCTGACGAGCCACGTGATGCAAAAGGTAAAGCGTGCCCGTTATGTTGGTATCGATAACATGGCGCACGCGGTCAAAATCCTGCTCCATAAAGCCGCCACCAAGGCCAACGCCCGCATTGGCTAGCAGATAGTCAACGTTTCGGCCGTTCGCCGCCGCCAGCAGTTTATCCACGCCTTCCGTTGTCGCGAGGTTTACCTCAACTGCCGTCACCGTTACGCCCATACCCCGCAAATCCTGGGCCGCACTCTCGATTTTGGCCTCATCGGCAGCAACAATAAGATCATAGCCCTCTCGTGCGCAAAGCTTGGCAAGTTCGTAACCTATGCCGGTTGAAGCGCCGGTAATGATTGCAAGCGGACGGTACTCGGACATGCGGACTTCCCTTTAATAAAGTAGTAGGCGCACTAATACGCCTTAAGCATCACCCTTATTGAACTTTTAGGACAACCTTAACCGTGTCGTTCTGTTCATCCTTGAACAGCTTGTAGCCTTTGGGCGCATCTTCCAGCGGCATGCGGTGTGTGATCATGAAGGTCGTGTCGATCTTGCCTTCTTCAATCATTTTGAGAAGTTTCGGCAAATACCTGTGAACGTGAGTCTGCCCGGTTTTCATGGTCAGACCTTTTTCCATAAAGGCGCCTATGGGGAATTTGTCCGCGAAACCGCCGTAAACCCCCGGCACGGAAACTCGCCCGCCCTTGCGGCATGCGATAATCACCTGACGCAGTACGTGCGGACGTTCAGTCGCGAGAAACATGCTAGCTTTTACCGCATCAAGAATGTTGTCGATAGCGTAGCCGTGACTTTCCATGCCCACTGCGTCGATGACAGCGTCCGGCCCGATACCGCCGGTCATCTCGACCAGCGCCTCGTTCACATTCACATCGTGGTAGTTAAGCACGTCCGCGCCCAGTCCCTTCGCCATCGCCATACGGCGGGGATAATGGTCAATGGCAATCACGCGGCGCGCGCCCATTAAAAACGCGCATTGGATGGAGAACAATCCAACCGGCCCGCAACCAAACACGGCGACCGTATCGCCTTCTTCGATGTCGCAATTTTCAGCAGCCATCCAGCCAGTTGGCAGGATATCGGACAGAAACAGCACTTTTTCATCGTCCAACCCGTTCGGGATCACGATGGGGCCGTAGTCTGCATAAGGGATGCGGGCGTACTCCGCCTGTCCGCCAGAATATCCGCCGGTGAGATGCGCGTAGCCAAAAGCGCCGGGCATTGGATAACCATAAGCGATCTCCGACATTTGGGCGGTGTCCGCCGGGTTGGAGTTATCGCAAGCCGCCGGCTGGTTTTTCTCGCAAAAAAAGCATTTGCCGCAGGAAATGACGAACGGAACCACAACGCGGTCGCCTTTTTTTAATTTGTGCGCCGCGCCCTTGCCCACCTCGACAACTTCGCCCATAAACTCGTGACCGATAATATCTCCGGACTGCATTGATGGGATATAACCATCGTAAAGATGCAAATCTGAGCCGCAGATCGCCGTGGATGTAATTTTAATAATTGCGTCGCGGGAATTGATGAGTTCAGGATCGGGCACCGTATCAACTCGTACGTCGTGCTTGCCGTGCCATGTAAGTGCGCGCATGGAGAAGACTTTCTTATGCTGGATACCTAATTTGCTTGCGGGCTTATTCTGTAACGCCGGGCGGTTGACACTTCGCCAGCCTCCATGAGCTGTTTGAACCGCCGCATATCCTGTCGCACTTGTATCTTTGGCTCGCGGCGGAAAAGCTTGGCGATCAACCGGCCGATGTCGCCGCCGGGCGGCTCGTAAACGATGGTGGCGGTAACTTCGGTGCCGCGTCCAGCGGGGGCATCCTTAAACTCAACACGGCCCGTGTTGTTGATCCCGGAGCCTTTTACAGACTCCCACACAATAACTTCGCCCGGCGTATCCTCGGTGATAACGACATCCCACTCAACAGTCGTACCACCCGGCGCTGCGACCACCCAATGCAGACGTTTATCGTCCAGTTGCGTAACTTGCTCTATGTTTTCCATGAAGCTTGGAAATGCGCTAAAGTCGCGCCAGACCTTGTAAACATCCTGCCTGGGGCGGTTAACGGTAATTGTCCGCCCGACAATGCTGGCAATGCTCCAATCCCGGTCTTGAGCCGCTTCTTTATTTGCCGCAGAGCCAGCCCTCGACTTGAGCGTGCTGACTGGGGCGTCGCCAGAGTATGCATCAGAGTTGGTCATAACTTTTCCTATGTTATAACTGTCCAACTGAGAGAAGTGATTACAGTTCCTTTATTCATCTAAAAATGACTCAGTCCGTATCGGATGGCTGCTGCGGTTTTGCCAGCGGCGTGAAACTAAGTGTCGGGCACTAATCATTTCACTTGGATTGCTCACGGTGCTGTGATCGAACTATAGGTTTGCCGGAACGTTTCTTGTGCATCGAAACCACTAGAGAGACATTAACATGTTGAAAATTTTACCATTAGCCGTTTTGACTTTCTGTCTGTCAGTAAGTTCCGCCATGACGCAAGGCGCGGGAGACGCCCTTGGCCAAAAACCCGGAAATAATGGTCCGGTCGGTGACAAGGAAAATCTAAATCCAGCACCAAGTGGTGGCACAACAGCTCCAAAAGTTGACGGAACTCGTAACGCCCCCGGCCAGCCAAGCGTATCAGGCTCTAGCGGCACTATTGGTGAAAAAGAGGCTCTAAACCCAGCGCCGTCCGGAACCACAGGTTCCATTGGTTCAAAAGTTGAGGGCAGCCGTAATGCTCCCGGTCAACCTAGTGTCCCAGGCACAAGCGGGACTGTTGGCGAAAAAGAGAGCGTTAATCCATCCAATGCCGCGAAAACTAATCCGCAGCGCTAATTTAACAAAATTCTGCGCGGCGTTCCCGCGCAGAATTCCTTTTCATTTGCGAAAAACAAACACACTTTTATCCGCCTGTTTCGCTGCTATATTGCCCCGGGCGCAAACGGGGATTGAAGGCGATGACGCAGGAAAGCCGCTTCGAAGGTTACTTGTTTGGCTTTGGGATTGACGAAAAAGGGCGTACGCAACCTCTTCCCTCAAACATCTCTGACGGCTCAAAAGCTGATGGATATTGGGTCTGGATTGGGGTTGACCCGGCGGGCAAAGACACCCGTTCCTGGCTTATTAAGGAAGCCGGGCTGAACGAGCGCACGTGCGATGTGCTGCTGGCCATGGATACGCGCCCGCGCTGTCTGGTTTCACCTCAAGGGGCGCTGCTCATCTTGCGCGGTGTTAATGCCGAGCCATATTCCGATCCAACAGATCTCGCCTCTATCCGCGTATGGATTGAAGACGACCGCATTATTACCATCCAGCACCGCAAACTCGCCACAGTCGATTCGCTTCGCGCCGGTTATGAAAAAGGCGCGGGGCCGAAAAGTTCGGCTGAATTGATCGTGGCGCTGGCTGAGGGTATGATTGATCGACTTCGTCTCATGATTGAAGGTTTCCAGAAGGAAATGGACGCGCTGGAAGACGTCAGTTTGACCGCACCGATTGGAGCGCTAAGAAAACGGCTCACCAAACTTCGTCATGACATTGTGCCCCTCCGCCGGTATGTCGCGCCACAACGCGATGCATTCACGCACTTGATGGCCGGAAACATTGCCTGGATGGACGACTGGTGGGAAAGCTATTTACGGGAAATCGCGGATGAGGTCAGCCGCCACATCCAGGTGATGGATTCGCTGCGGGAGAGCGCCAACATCGTTCAGGATACGCTCAATTCGCGCATCGCGGAGACGACCAATAAGGTCATCGTCATTTTGTCGGTTATCACCGCCGCGTTTATGCCGATGCATTTGTTTGTGGGCGCTCTCGGCTCGAATGTTTCAGGAATTCCCCAAAACGAAAACCCCAATGCATTCTTCTGGGTTATCGGCATCCTGGTCGCCATCGGCGTTGTCGAACTGTGGCTATTCTGGCGGCTTGGGTTGATGCGGTATTTCCGCTAGAGCCGCGACGCCTTGTGGAGCGGCATAAGGCTTTTGCGCAGGTTTGGCGGCATCGGTCGTTCGCGGGTCAAGCTCATAAACCGCAGGCGATGACGTTTTGGGCATCGACACATACGCATCGCGCTCCGACGGCGGCATTGGACTGCGCACCAAAGTGCGGAGAATAACGAGAGCCGCCACCACGGCATGAATGCCCGCCGTCCACAGAAACAAGCCCCCAGGCCCTATCGTGTCCATCATCATGGACGCAAAGATGGGGCCGCCGATAGCCGTGACAGAAAAAACCAGCAACAGATTACTACTGACATCCACTGTGTCCTCGCGTTCAGAATAGTCGTTGGCGTGCGCGAGCGATATCCAGTAGACCGGCAGCGCGCACAGTCCGAACGTGAAAATCAGCGCAAGTTTTATCTCCGCCGCCGCCCCGCTGGCGAAGAACAGCCCGACGCCCAGAGCACAGGCTAGAATGGTAAGTGCGGCTAGCACCTTGCGCCGGTCATAACGGTCCGAGAGCCTTCCGATCGGGAACTGCGCCAGCGCGCCGCCTAGAATCGCGAAGGTCATGAATACGGCGATGAGCGAAACAGGTAGCCCGCTGCTTTTAGCGTAAACCGGGCCGAGCGAATAAAATGCGCCGTTGGCAAAGCCTGCTCCAGCCGCGCCGATCACGGCGGCGGGTGAAAGCTTGGTCAACCACAAAAGTCGCACCGATGGCGGGCGCGGCAAGGATGGCGCAGGAGCAAGGGTGAGCGCGACAGGCGCGGCGGCGATGGAAAACATGATGGCGGCGAGGGAAAAAAGCTCGAAACCTGCCGGATCGCCAAAGTTGATGAACTGCTGGCCAATCATCACGGCGGAAAGGTTTACAATTGTGTAGATCGATAGCACCCGCCCGCGCGTGTCGTTGGTGGCGACGCCGTTGAGCCAGCTCTCGAACACCATCAGAATGCCGGCGAAACACACGCCGGTAAGGCCACGAATTGCCCACCACACTGGCGGCGCCGTCCAGATCGCCTCAGCCAGCGGCGAGATGGTGGCGACGGCAGTGAACACGGCAAATGCCCGGATATGCCCCACCCGCGCAATCGCCCACGGGCACAATAAGCAACCAATCATCAACCCGGTGTAATACGCCGAGCCGATCAGGCCGATCTGCAACCGGCTGAAGCCTTCGAGATCGGCGCGTAAGGGGAGCAGCACGCCCTCAAGCGCATTGCCCGCCAGCACAATGGCGGCGGACAGAAGCAGTGCGGCGATAGGCTTGATGGTTGCGACCATGACACTCCCTCTCTGGCGGGGCGATGCTTCACGCAACCACTTTAATGTCAAGCAATGGTTGCGCGGCTTTTAGCCAGGAATGGTAAAAATGGAACTTGGCTGCTCCTGGAGCATTTACTATTTCGCACATCGAAATGAAGGGAAAACAATACAATGAAACCATCTGCACGATACGCCATGGCCGCTATGGCGGCGGTTTGTCTCGGGTTTGCGGCAAACGTTGACGCGAAACCTGAAAGCACTGTTAGAGTGGGTGTGCTTGCCTGTTCCGTTGAAGGCGGCGCTTCCTTTGTTTTTGGTTCTACCAAAGACATGCGCTGCGTCTTTGATGCAGACGGGCGGAAAGAACGTTACGTTGGCCGTATTGACAAGTTCGGCGTAGACATTGGCATCACGGGCAAATCTGTTCTTGTCTGGACTGTTCTGGCTCCTACAGATAATTTATCTTCAGGCGCACTGTCCGGAGAATATGTAGGCGTTTCGGCCGATGCATCGGTAGGTGTCGGTGGCGGCGCTAACTTGCTGATTGGTGGCTCGAACGATACGATTTCGCTGCAACCGTTGAGCGCACAAGCTCAAACCGGCTTAAACGCTGCTCTCGCTGTAGCTTCTTTGAAACTGAAAATCGTTGACGACAGAAGTTAATGCTCAAGAAAAAGGCCCGTTTTTGCGGGCCTTTTTTAGTTCATTATTTAAGTATTCTTGGCTCTTCTTCTTCATCGGCGTAATTATCGTCGCGCTGCGCAGGTGCTTCGTAGCGACGATAGCTTTCACGGCGATATTCCTCGGATGAATAACGCTTCTCGTCACGGCTCTCATATTCATGTTCGCGGGGCGGTTTGCGATATCCGCGAGCGCTGGTATGCTCATTGCGATGAAGCGAGAGCGCGGCGGTAAGCGCACGGCTGCATATTTCAGATACCTCGTCCGCATGATCGCCAAGGCACTGCACAGCGCGGTCTTCGCCCGGCGGCACATGCGAGCAAAGCGCATGATAATCCGGCGTGCATGAACGGATTGCAGTAGCCACTGTAAAGGCTTTGTAACAAACGGGGGTTAGATCGTCTCTGTTCTCGGCGAGGCATGACAGGATGCGCCCGCCGCCGGGCATTACGCCGGGGCAGAAGTTACGATAATCGTCGCGGCAAGCGTCAATCATTTCGATAATGCGTTCAGCTGGTTCAGCGGATACGGGCGAGTAAGCGGCGACGGCTAAAATAGCCGCGGCGGCGAGTTTTTTAAGTGTCAGGCGCATGGGGAAGCTCCACTACTCTCGGCCCTATGAAATTAGCCTGAGACTAAGCCTAAATCCCGGCTTAAATCCGGCGGAAGCATGGCGGCGTGTAATGAAAACTTTTCGGCATTCCTGTTTAGTAGGGCCTTTCCGTCTTCATAGCCACTGAAACTCATCGCTGATCAGCGACGGCAAACGCGCGTTCGCCGCATCGAACCGCTCTTTCATAAAAGCCCTGGTTTTATCCTCGATAACTTCGAGAACCCCTCTCGCTTTATACCGTCGTGATGTGTCTGCAGTGTGCTTCGCCACCCCGAGGAAATCGCACGCGCGATCGATTTCACTTTGCGGACTAGCGACAAAATTTTCATACTTGATGAACAAAAATTGGCTTTGATCGAAATGGGCCAGCCATCGCTCGATCTGTTCTACATAAAAACCGCGCGCCATAGGCTGCAATTGCCGCATTTTTGTCAGACTTCTTTCAGCCGCCCAGTCATGCGCCGCCTCCTGCATGATATAATCGTGAAATGAGTAAGGCGCTCGGCCCTGGTGCTTGTTGTGCTGGTACTGCGATAGCGCCCGGTCGATGGGGTTGCGGAGGATGGCGATAAACTTGATGCCGGGAATAGCGGCTTTCACGCGCTCCGCAACGCCAGGCAGAAACAGATAGGACGTACTACCCTCGCCGGTCAGTGCCTCGCCCATTGACGCGGCAAACGGAAAGTGAGCGCGATACCAGTTCAGTCCGCGTTTATGCTTGTCCGCAAAGTAGTGAATTTCCTTTCGCATCGGCTCCCGCATTTGCGGATTTTGCATCAGGTAGTGAAACAGCGAACTCGTTGCTGATTTTTGCGCGCCAATGATGAGAAAGTCTGGCAGCGCGCGCAACGGAGCGGTTGCCGAGCGTGCGAGGAAACAGGCTTTTCCGAGCGTGGTTTTATGTGGCTTGGTCATGAAAATTGTATCGTGGGCGCTGTTATTGTCTGGCGCCAGCAAGTAACAGGATTATTGCGCAGGCTGTAGAAATTATCTGAGCAAGGGCGCCTGAGTGGTTAACTTGCTTACGCAAGCGCTTCGGCGACGAAATCCAGCCGATCCTGCCCCCAGAAAAGCTGATCGCCGACCAGGTAGGTTGGCGAGCCAAAAACGCCTCTGGCGATAGCTTCCTGCGTATATGCCGAGCGGAGATTTGCGATCTCAGGGCTTGCGGCAAGTTTCATGATGTCGGCGGATGGCAGGCCCGCCTCATCCAGCATTACTTTTACGTGGGCTTCATCTGCAACATTACGATCCTGCGCCCATACGCCGGTGAGCAGCGCAAACGCTGCCGCGCCCGCATCACGCTCGGACACGTCGGTTGCAATGATAACCGAGATTGCGAGGCTATCCGGCGCAGGCCAGTGCTTCGGCTTCAAGTTAACCTGCAGCCCGTAGCGTTTCGCCCAGCGCGCCATGTCGCTCTCACGGTAAGCGAGGCGCGCTTCGGCCTGTTTGAAGGGCGGCGTTGTCTTGGAGGCGGCGGCTTGGAAAAATCACGGGGGGGGGCACCCGCGCTCACTCTTTCCGTCAAAAACCCGTGATGCGCAAAATGATTGTCGAGGGCGTGCCACCATCGTGCGCCAGCGTTGTCTCTGACGCGCTGGACGTCGATACGATCAGCTGCTTGATTGAAGGGAAATACATGCCGCGGGCCACGCGAAGAGGCTTGACGCTTATGCTCAGTTTTTAGGCAAACCGAGCGCCTGACGTGGCAACCCCAGAGCGTCCATCATGGCCGTGGCCTGCTCCAGCGCTGCGGTGGCCATTTTTCCGCCGGGTTTCGTTCTGGCAACCTCGGCAAGCTTCAGTCCTAGCCGTTCGGCAAGCTCGCCTTCGAGCGGTCCCCAGTCTGGCTTTGCTGCAGCCACGCGAGGTGCTCGTCCACCACGGCTTTCGTTCTCCGGAACGCCTCGTCCGCCTCCGGATCTATCCCCTGTTCCACGAGCAGCTTGCGATACGCCTCCAGGCTGTGCGGCAGTCGTTCTGCTCCAGGCTGGCGATCCATCGTTTTCTCCATAGCCTTCATAAAAATTGAGCTTACCACGGCTGTCAAGAGCAGAGAGCCTGCCGGTCGCCATATCCTCAAACACGTCCTCGTAGGTGCGCAAACCGCGCGATCCCAATGCCGCGCGCACCGCGTCGACGAGCTTTTTCAGCTGGGCAAAAATGGTGTCGGCGGCTTTGCCGAAGCGCTCGCCGCGCATGTAGGCGGCGAACGTCTGCATGACGCCCTCCTCGCGCATGGCGTCGTTGAATTTATCCGTGCCCTTCCCAAAGCGCTTGGCGTAAATTTCCCCATAACGGCTCTCGATGTCGAAGCGCTGCATGGCGACCGCCGCATCCGCCGCAGCCGCGATGGTGGCGTAATCGTCCTCCGGCATGATGCGGCGCAGCGCGTGGCCAATCTCCTCATAGGCGCGCTCCAGCGCGTCGCCGCTGGCGAGCGACAGGTAGATGATGCGCTCGTGCGGATCGCGAATGCTCGCCAGCGATCTGCATCGCCTGGATCGATGTCTTCAGGCCATCGCCAATGCCTGCATCCCCACAATGCGAGCGATATGCGCCCGCCGCGCCGAGAGTGCGCAGCACATCCTCGGGATATACTCCGTCGCGGTCGATCTCGCCCACCATTTTAGCGAGTTTGCCATTTGAAATTTCACGCACGCTTCGCAATATCGCGTCCGCGCTCATGCTACTCGCGGGTAATGCAGAAGCTTCATAATCTAATGCCGTCGTCATCGATCACTCCATAATGATGAACGCCGGGCCGAAACAGACCCGGTACAAGCGATGAAATCAGGCGAGCCCAAGCTCCAAGTTAACGGGTCGCGTGAAAGTGTTGGCGACGGGAGACCAGTTTTTGACATGCGCAACGAGCGCCGCCGCGCCTGCGTCGGATGCATCGCTTTCCAGGGTGACTTTCACGCGCACATCGGTAAAGCCAACCGGCTTTTCGCTAACGTCGCCAGTGCCCCAGACGGCACTAATGTTTAGATCGCCTTCCAACTCCAGTTCAAGCTTGCGGATTGATAATGCCGCGATGAATAGCGTTGGCGTGGATACCAACCGCAAGGCAGGAGCCGAGCGCGGCGAGCGACGCCTCTGATGGGTTCGGCGCGGTGTCGTCGCCAAGCAGGCCGGGCGGTTCATCGACAATGTAAGCTGGCAAATCACGTATATAATTGCCGTGACGGAAACGGCCTTCGGCGACGGTTTTACATTTCAGGGTTTTGATAGCTTTGGGGTTCGCCTTGCCTTTTTCGATTAGTGCAGCAAGGCCGTCCTTATCAATAGGCGCGAGTTGCCCCAGTTCCGGTGCCAGGCATCCGGTCAATGCGGTTGCGAGCGATGTCATGTTTCCTCCACTTGCTTTAATATTCATAGCCCCATGCAGCCGCAAATAAATGTACCGTTCGGTAATGTTAGGGCAAGAAGGGCGCCAGATCGGTTCATCTGGGAAATGCACAATAAAAGAAGGGTGCACGTTAGAAGCTATGGATCGCCAAAAGTTAAAATGGCGTTTTAAGGAACAAATTCAGCATCGAAAGCCTAGAAAATATTCAGATCAAGAAGTACAAAATGTTTCATCAGCGACGATTTAGTCTTGATACCAAGACTCTTGCGGCGGGGCACATCGTGGCGATAATACTATTATAATATTCAACACGATTGATCCCTGAATGTCCGACCCTATAGACAAAACCCTGACGCAGGCAACGGCCAAGAAAGCTCGGCTTAAGCGTCGACCGGGGAGGCCCCGCATCAGCGATGCCGAGCCGTCAGCGCGTGACCAAATACTCGAATCTGCAACGGCGCTATTCTGCCGCTATGGCATCAACGCCATTGGTATTGACAGTATCGTGGAAGCTACGGGTATTTCGAAGACCACCCTGTATAATACGTTTGGGTCGAAAGAAGCCCTTATCCATGATGTTTTGACAAAAGTCGGGGAGGATTGGCGCGACGATCTGTTCGCTACGATCGACGCGCAGTCAGGGTCAGCGCAGGCTAAACTTTTGGCGATTTTTGACCGTCTGGAAGAATGGTTTGCCGACCCGGACTATTTCGGCTGTCCGTTCATCAACGCTGTTGGCGAGCATGATAAATTCGATGACGCCATACGCAATATTGCGCTCACCCACAAAAAGCTGGTTTTAAGCAAAGTTATCATGCTGGCGACCGACGCTGGCATTAGTGATCCGATTGGCGCGGCTCATCAAATCGCGGTCATCATTGACGGCGCCATAGTCGCGGCGCTCATCACGCGCGATCCACTGATAGCGCGCGCCGCCAAACAGGCCGCAAAAGCTGTTGTGGAGATACAGTTAAATCGTGCAAGCCCATCCTTGAGTGCTTAAGCTTTTAACCCGCAATTTGCAGGCGGCGTTTGCAGATGGCCGACGTTTTCAGAAAAATATCCATGTCGTTGAGGACCTCTTCAGCACGCAGGATGTAACTTCCCTCGCCGCCAAAATGGTGCGCGTATTTTGTAACCAGACGCGAGTAGGGCGCAGGCGTAGAGGGCGCAGCAACAGTCGCGCGGGGAAATAGCCGCGAGATGATGCGCGATGTGGAGAGCGGCTCCGTCGCGAGGTTGACCACAGGCAGCCGTCGGTGCCGCGCGATCACCAGATCGCGCTGTAGCCGCAACAGGGGATACCATTGATGGATTGCGACAGGGTTGATTGGGTTTGCATGCTGGGGCTGCGTTAGCGCATTTAGCGTGCTGCTTTCCACGCCGGGGCCGTACAGCATCGGTATCCGGACGATGAAAGCGGACGCAAAATGCCTCAAAACCCATTGCTCCAGCGCCAATTGCCGTCGGCCGAAAGCGCTGTTTGGCCATCCGTCGATGGCGACGTCCTCATCCAGCGGCAAACTTGGGTTCGGATACACGTCCATCGTCGAAATCAGCGTGACGCGCTTGGCCTGAAACAGTTTCAGGGTGTCTATCAGGGTTGAGGGATGATCTGTTTTATCGGCTCCGCGGCGATACGGTGGCTGAGGGCAATGTGACCCCGCACTGAGCAGAACGATTTCATCGAACCGCCGCCTTCCATAGTCCGCCAGCCGATTCCAGCCGAGTATGTCGGAATATCCGCCGTTTGCTTGCAGTTGCGAAACAATGGCGGCGGGCCCGCCGATTAGCGCCCGCCGCATGTGGGTATAGTCCGTTGCATGAAATTAAAACCAACCTCCAATTTGTGGAGCTCACCAGAATAAGCCGAGAGTGAGCGGCAATTCGACGAACGCCATTCGCGTTTTCATCGCAGGGTGTAAAAGTAACGACGCAAAAATTGATAAATTCTGTCGTTTCGCAGCAAAGTAAACAGAGAGTGAACTAATGATAAAACTTTAACATCATTCAGAACGAAGAAAGAATCTATGGGTACAAAAGGTTGTGATTCGCAGATTATCTAAAACCCCTGGTCGTAACAACGAAAAAATATGCGGCGCGTTTTATCCACATGACGCACGTCCGGATTGAGATGGCGGATATGTTCGATTGTCTGGAAATGCGGCTCATCACACTCCCGCCACGCGACCGTGGTTGAGTTTAGAGTTAAATGCGTTAGATTGTCGAAGCTGCTCAGACAGGAATTCGAGGCGGGATGCGGTATTTTCAACATGAATCGCGAAAGGCAATCTGGAGCCAGCGGATAGCGCTGTTTTTTCTCACGCTGTTTCTGATTACATTCGGCTTGCACCGCTTTTCGCAGATCAACACCCCGGTCGCCATGCAATTGTTCGGACTGGCTGTGTCAGGCGCTGTCATTGGGCTGCTTCTTGGCCTTTCCGCTTTCGTCGGGATATGGCGCGAGGGGTACAAAGGCGCTGGCCGGGCTATTACAGGCGCTTTGGTGAGCGCATTGCTGCTTGCGCTGCCATTATGGTCCTTGCCAAATTTGATGGCGTTGCCGCGCCTTAACGATGTGACGACAGACACCAAATCACCTCCGAAATTTGAAAAGATTGTAAGCGCGCGACAAGGTGCGGCCAACCCGGTGGATTACCAGCGGGAGGCCGCCGAGATGCAGCGCGAAGCTTACCCAGATCTGCAGCCGGTGACGGTAAGCCGTTCGACGACAGAAGCCTTTTCGGCGGTTCGAGAAGCTGTAACAACGCTCAAATGGCGTATTGTCGCCGAAGAGCCGCCGCAGGGCGGGCGCCCGGGCGCTATCGAGGCAGTCGATAAATCCATGATTTTCGGGTTTACGGACGATGTTGTCGTTCGTGTCAGCGGCGACGACGGTCGCGCGCGCGTCGACGCCCGCTCATCATCCCGTTACGGCGAACATGACCTGGGGCGCAACGCCGAGCGCGTGCGCGAGTTTTTCACCGAGGTGAAAACCCGGCTGGCGGCGATTGAAACCAGCGAGCAAATGCAGAAGGCCGTCCTCCTCCGGGAGGAGCAGGCCAAAAAGGCGCTCAAGAAGCAGGAGAACAGCAAAAAAAGCCGCGCCTGGCGCGACGAGCTTGATCGGGATACGGGGCAACGCCCAGCCACGCCTCGCGATACGACGGCGCCGCAAACGTCCGCGCTAGAACCGGCGAGGCCGCAGCCCGGCGCATCCAACGTCAATCCCCGATCAGATAGAACTCAGACTCCATCCCAAGCCGACCCGGGCTTTGAACGCGGCCTATCTCGTGAAGACGCTCGATATGAGCGTAGACGGATAAGGCGGCAGCGCCGTGCAGAGCGGAATCGAGCTGCGCGTAAATTCTGGGAACAATACGGTGGACCGTACTGAGGCCATCACGCAGACACTGGATGATTTCCGCCTCGCGCCAGCGCCGATGCACGATGAACGCTTTGACGAGCCGCTGCGGCTCTTCTACGCGCCCGCCATGTCCCGGGAAATACACGGTTTCATCGCGTGGCAGCAGTTTTTCCAGCGACTTGAAGTAGTGGCCCATGTTGCCCTCAGGCGGAGCCACCACGCTCGTGTTCCAGCCCATAACGTGGTCGCCCGATAACATCACTTTAGCGTCGGGCAGCGCGAAGCAGAGATGATCTGGTGCGTGTCCAGGTGTATGCAGCGCGACAACATTTGTGTCGCCAACTCGAAATCGTTCGTCGTCCGCAAGCCGTCTATCGGGTTTGAAATGCACGTCGATCAGATCCTTACCGGATGGCGTTTGTGGCGACACAGTTCCGGTATTGTCCCGCCCGCAGCCCAGCGTCAATGCGCCGGTTAGCGCCTTGAGCGCTGGTATCCCCGCGCTGTGGTCGGGATGCGCATGGGTAAGCAGAATGTATGTGACGCGCTCGCCCTTTTCGGCCAGCGCGGTTAACAACGCTTTACGGTGCCGCTCGTCATCCGGGCCGGGATCGACCACCGCCACCTCGCCATGCCCGATGACATAGGTGTTCGTGCCCTTGAAGGTAAACGGCCCGCCATTGTCCGCCACAATGCGGCGCAGACCAGAAGAGACGGTTTCCAGCACGCCGTAATGGAAATCGACTTCGCGATTGAAGGGAGGCGCGGGCTTCATTGGCGTCATCCAACGATGAGTGTTCCGACATAGGACTTTCCCGCATGCGCTCAAGTCAAACAAATTCTCGGCGGCGCGGATGGAAAAACGCGTCACGGATAAAGGCAGGCTGGACACCCTGGCCAGATTTCCGTATATGTCCACCCTCGCAATCGAAATGATACTCGCTAAGAGCGATACTCATTAAAAATGCGACAGGGTGGTTATCGTCTTTCGGACGCCGCGCCTTGAAGCCCAGATAGCTCAGTTGGTAGAGCAGCGGATTGAAAATCCGCGTGTCGGCGGTTCAAATCCGTCTCTGGGCACCATTCATTTCAAAAACTTAGCCGCTTTTGCAGCGATGCACTTAAGGTCTTTGCGTGAGTTTTGCGGGACACACCCTGGATTGAACTTCGCAAAACGACAAGTTGATGTTGATCTCGCTGCTGATCGTAGATGTTGTTGGCTGCTTCAAGAAGCCTCGAAAGCTCCGCGGCAGATTAGTGTGTTGTGATCCTTCCGGAACGATGCCCGAGCAGATCTTGCCGGTCCTCAAAACTCACGTCGGCGGCTCCAAGTCGACGGCCAAATGTGTGCTTACGGTCGTGGACACGGACGATAGGGAGTTCTGCTCGCTTCCTAGCTTTAATCCAGGCCCAGTTCAGAGTTCTCGCCATTGGCTTGTCGCGAAAGGTGAAGACATGGGTTGAATGTAAAGATTGGCGTTGGTCGATTACCGACTGTGCCATCAAGTTCAGAACAACGAGCCGTTTTTGACTCTGCTTCCTGGAGTAATAAAAACGCTTGTGTTCAGGCACTGCACTTTGACTTCCCACTCCCATTCCAGATTGCACACCTCCTGATCCCGGCAGCCTGTATTGACAGCGAACATCGCCATATCCTGAAGGTGTTCGGGAAGTTCTTCAAAAAGCTGCATTTGCTCATCCTAAGAGAGAGGATAAGGCTTTCGCTTTTGCGAATGCGGTAGAAGTTTTATTAGAGTCGGCGTTTGCAGCCAGGTAAGCCCGTGTTCGTCCATCTATTCTCCGGAGGCAAGGCGTAAAATGCGGCGTACAATTTGTAACCCGTGGTTTATGGTATCAGGCGAGATCCTAAGTTCGCGCCATGTATCGACCCATTGGTTTAAGTGTGCCCATATGCAACCTGTCAATTGGCGCCTCACCAATGCTCGGCATAAGTCCCTTTAGCCTTCCTATATCATCGTTTAAACTGCCCTTATGCTGATTTTCGAGTATAAACTTTGCTCCAAATTGGCCAAATGTTCGAGACGGGCGCACGCCAAAATCTAGGCCTGTTTGGTTTCATCCATTAGCCGAGCTAAGACTTGCTCAGCTCTATCGAGTTGATCTGTTTCAGTGCTTCGGCAAACACGCCGTCCGCCGATGCGTTTATCGATGTGCCAGACCCCTTCGCGTTTGACGAGGCCGGGGAGTTTTTTGCGTCCCATGTCCGTTCTCCATGTGTCGGGTTGGGACGCCCGTTGCGGGACGCGTAGTGATCCACCCATGCGTCGAGTTCAAGGCGGTCAAACGCAACGCCCTGTTTTCCAATGCGAAGCTCTGTGAGCAAGGGTCTCACCTCCCGGTTAAAACGATTTCGGTACATGCAAAGGTAAAACGGGGCGTCTCGGAAACGAATCAAGCGCGGCAGCACGTTTCACTCCAGATCGGATTAACGGCGGCGAAGACCGGGACATTGCTTTCAAATTGGACCGAACGAGCTGCGTTTCAAAGGTCGCGATTATGCGTTTCTGCTTTGTACTGCCGAACTTCCATTTCATGCCGCGACCGCCGACAACATTTTGCGTCATGCGGGCGTCGATCTGGGCAAGCGTGATTTTGTAGGCGTGATCTAAGGGCGTCGCAGATAGCCGTTCGTGTCGCTATTGGCCATAAGATCGGTTGCAAGTTTGAGCGTCACTTAACGCAGCTCCGTCCGAGGACCTGTCGTGTAGAGAAGCTAAGTCGGCGCGGCTTTTATCTGTCTTGGATAGTTTGACATCCGAGCTATCTTACCAGTGCCCTTGGTTATTGTGGACCGCAACCGCGTCTCGGAAATGTATCCATCCGACCGACATTCCATCAGACCGGAAACGCCCCTGAAATCGGGACCTGTCGCCGTTGAGGTACGCCCTGTCGAAGGCTCCGCTCCTGTCTGGCGCGGGCGTTGCGCGGTGACGCTGAAGCTCGCCGCGCCGGCGTCCATGGACGAGCCCCCGAGTCGCTCGGAAATGCTTGCGTCTCGGCCTTCCGGCTTGGCCACCTAACGCGTCTCGAACGGGGTGCTGGTTGCATCAGTTTAGGTTTGCCCCGGTTCCTCAAAAGCGGGAAGCGCTTAGTGCCTGCCATTTCACGCCTTTGCCGAGTGTGCGATTGAATGCTCAACGCTAGGCTTGTCCGTTGAATCATAACGGAGACCTCAAGCCATGATCCTCGACAACACTATCACGCCGAAACTCGGCAAGATTCGCGAGCGCACGCCGGGCAAATCGAAACGCTTCGTTTCCCAGGTGCTGGCGAAGGCTGGTCGCGGCGGCAGGCTGGACGCCGAACTGGCGGTTTTAAAGCCATGAACTTAAAGGCGCTCAAGCTCAAGAATGTCACCATCAGCCTTGGCGAGCCGCACGATCCGCGACTGCCTGCCGACTCCGCCGATCTGGCGCTGTTGATCCATATGTATCACGAGGTCAGCGAC